>NZ_VFTP01000018.1:0-90554 GCF_006439455.1 Mesorhizobium sp. B2-9-1
CAGTCGACGATCCTCCTGTCCTCGGCCTCGCGCGCCAACCTCAAGGCCGGCAAGGCGTGGTAGAGTATGGCGGCGGTGTTCGAAGGCGCGTCGCCCTCGCCGGTGAAGCGCTTCATCCATACGCGGTCGACGGCGAGCAGATGGTTGAGCGTGCCGAGCATCGAGCCGAAGATGGCGCCGACGTCGCGACCGAGCTCGTCTTCGCCAAGATCGGCGGCGGCATCATAGAGACGGCCATTGGCCCATTGATTGTAGGCCGCAAACATCATGAAATGCTGCTTCATTCTTCCCACCCCGGTTACGCGAATCCGGGCCCTTCGTAACCCGCAGCAACGGACCCGCCAATGACCATTCTACTCTATGACCTCGTCGGCCATGACGTCGCCCGCCCGTTCAGCCCGCATTGCTGGAAGACCAAGATGGCACTGGCGCATAAGGGACTTGCCGCCACCAGTGTGCCGACGCGCTTCCTGGAGGTGCCGAAAGTCGAAGGCGGCGTGTCGAAGACGGTGCCAGTGATCCGCGACGGCGAGCGGGTTGTCGCCGATTCCTTCGCCATCGCGCTGTATCTCGACGAAGCCTATCCGGAACGGCCGACGCTGTTTTCCGGCGAAGGCGGCAAGGCGATGGCGCGCTTCATCGAGCGCTGGTCGCAGCTCACCATACACCCCTACATCGCGACGGTGGCGCTGACCGATCTGCATGCGATGCAGGACGAACCGAACGCGGCCTATTTCCGTGAGAATCGCGAGCAGCGCTATGGCAAGCGCCTGGAAGACGTCGTGGCCAACCGCGATGCCGGGCTCCCGGCCTTCCGCGCCGCGCTGGAGCCGCTGCGCTCGACACTCGCCTACCAGCCTTTCATCGGTGGCGAGGCGCCGCTGTTTGCCGATTACATCGTGTTCGGGGCGCTGCAATGGGGCCGCATCGCCTCGCCTTTCCGGTTGCTCGACGACGGCGACAGCATCGCCCGCTGGTTCGAGCGCTGTCTCGACCTGCACGACCGGATCGGCCGGCAGGTCGCGGCGGCGGCGTGAAGACCGCGAGTGTTGGGGCTGGCATGTTGCGCTATGAGATGCGAGCCGAGATTTGGGTCTACCCCGGCAAGGGCGGCTGGCATTTCGTGACACTACCGGTGGAGTTCGCGGCACGGATCAAGGCGGCGATGGCGGGGCTGGCGCGCCCTTGGGGCTCGCTCGGCATCACGGCGGCGATCGGCAAGACCAGGTGGCAAACATCGCTCTTTCCCGACAAGGCGTCCGGCAGCCTTCTGTTGCCGGTCAAGGCCTCGGTGCGCCAGCGCGAAGGTCTCAAGGCAGGGGATTCGCCGACGCTGACCATTGAGGTCGAGCTTTAGATCAGAGCCGACTGAAGCCGACCGGTCAAAATCCCTGTGCAGTGCCAGTCTACTTTGACCTGTCCTTGTCGCGCGCGTCTCCGTTCGGCGCATTGCCGTCGGCCAGCCTCACGCAGATCGGATCGCCCTGTTCCATGCGCACGCATTGCCATTCCGGGCCGAAGCCGAAATTCTGCTCTGCGCGCTGCGGGAAGAACAGCAGCGCGAAGGCAGCCACGGCAAGAACCACGGCCATGAAGACAATGCCCGCCATGTCGCCGCGCCTGAGGTAGGGCCAGTTCATTCGCCTCAGCTCCAAGCTGCGTCCAGCGCGTTCGCAGCCGTCCAATTATCCCGCAATGCGCTCGCCTTGACCAGAAGCCGCCTCCCCTTGGCAAGCCGCCGGGCGGCTTGTATAGAGCCCGCCACTCCAATTTCCATTCCCACAACAAGGACGACCCTATGGCGATCGAACGCACCTTCTCCATGATCAAGCCGGACGCGACCAGGCGCAACCTGACGGGCGCCATCACCAAAATGCTGGAAGACGCCGGCCTGCGCGTCATCGCATCGCGCCGCGTGTGGATGAGCCGCCGCGAGGCGGAAGGGTTCTACGCCGTCCATAAGGATCGCCCGTTCTTCGGCGAGCTGGTGGAATTCATGTCGTCGGCGCCGACCATCGTCCAGGTGCTGGAGGGCGAGAATGCCATCGCCAAGAACCGCGAAGTGATGGGCGCCACCAATCCGGCCAACGCCGCCGAGGGCACCATCCGCAAGGTACATGCACTATCGATCGGCGAGAATTCGGTGCATGGCTCGGACGCGCCCGAAACTGCCGCGCAGGAGATCAAGTACTGGTTCTCGGACACCGAGATCGTCGGCTGAGGCCCAAGCTCGAGTTTCACGGAACGGCCCGCTCCAGCGGGCCGTTTTTTTGTTTTTGAAACGGGTGGTCACATTCGCCGCCTGCCCTAGGTTCAGCGAAATTGGCAACAAAGTAGCGCTCGGCGGCTGTGAGCCGCGCTTCCGCCGAACCGTGGGAGGGAGGCATGATCAAGCCTCATGTTTCTGAAAGTGGCCTTGCCTATCCGGACGACCTCGCCCTGTTGAAGCGCATCTATGACGAGGTCTGCGAGGAGCGCGGCATCGTCTTAGGCAGTCCCGAGGCGTCGGACCTGGCGATAGAGGCGATGAGACTGTTTTCCGCCGGTGTCTTCGATGAAGTGACGATCGGCCGCCGTCTCCGAGGCGGTGGACGGGGAGACCGGGGAGTTCAGTCCCCGTCGCCATAGCGGATGACTTCCACCTTCTCCCGGGTGATCAGGCAGCTCTTGGTCTTGGTCAGTGCCTTGATCTCGGGGATCAGCGCATCGATCTTCTCCGGCGCGTCGACGATCTCGACGACGATGGGCAAATCCTGCGACAGGCGCAGGATCTTGGCGGTGTGGAGCACGCTGGAGCGGCCGAAGCCGAGCGGGCCTCTCAAAACCGTGGCGCCGGCCATGCCGGTCTCGCGCGCCTTGATGACGATCGCTTCATGCAGCGGCTTGCCGTCGGCCGCCCTGTCATCCTCGCCGAAGAAGATCCTGAGCAGCGCGCATTGCGCGGGAAGTTCCATGTTCACTTCTCCCTGATCACCTGTGTTGGCTCGATCACCTGTCGATTGGCAAGCGGTTGAGCCTGGACGCCATGAGATAGCCCAGCCACGCGGCGGCGAGCGACAGGCCGACCACACTGATGAGATAGGTCGCGGCCAGCGGCAAGTCGCCCTCGAACAGCAGAGTGAAGGTGTCGAGGCTCATCGCTGAAAACGTGGTGAGGCCGCCGCAGAAGCCCGCCATGACGAAATTGCGACTGGCGGGACCAACCATTATGCGGCCGTCCGGCCCGGTGAGCGTGGCGAAAACCACGATGATCCACGAGCCGACGATATTGACGAGAGCGGTCGACCACAGCGCGTTCAGGCCGAGCAGCGAGACGATGACATAGCCCGACAGGAAGCGGGCCAGCGAGCCGATCGCCGCGCCGCAGCCGACCGCCAGATAAAGCCGCATTGCCATCTACCTGTCCACCATCGCTCAGCCCATAGCTGCGGTGGTTGAACCAACCACCCAGGTGGTTGAACCAACCACCCAGGTGGTTGAACCAACCACCCAGGTGGCTGACTCAGTCACCCAGACCATCGCCCAAAAGCCGAGCGCGACGAACAGCACGCACAGCACCGACGAAGCGACGACGTTGAAGGCGGCGAGCCGCCCCTCGCCGTCGACCGCGAGGTTGACCGTCTGCAGGCAGAAGGACGACACCGTGGTGTAGCCGCCGAACAGGCCGACGACGATCAGGTCGCGCACGAGATCGCTGGCGAAGACGCCGCCGACCGAGCGTGCCGCGCCGGCGAAGGCGCCGATGGCCAGGGCGCCGGAAACATTGACCAACAACGTGCCCCAGGGAAAGGTCTCGCCGATGGAACGGCCGACCACGCCGGAGAGGAAAAAGCGGGAAATGCCGCCGAAGAAACCGCCGATCAGGACCAGGGCGCAAGCCGCAAGGGTCATAGCTTCAATGCCTTTCCAAACGCGATCCCAAACCGGAATCACCTCACAAGAACAGGCACGAAGCGGAGCGGAAAAACAAATCCTGCCGCGCAAGAGCACGCCTAGCAGGAGTCATCAGCCCATAAGGGCGGTTTCGGGGGAACCCCATCCCCATTTTCGAGGGAACCTAGGCGGTTGCGGCGGTGCGGTCAATTGCGACGTGCTTGAATGACGGACAGAACCGTTGAGACGGTCAGACCAGCCAGAGCATGATGCCGAAAAGCATGGAGCGGTTTTCGGGCGACATCATGCTCTGTTGTCTTCGACGCAATTCCGGACGGAAAACCGCGTCCCGTTTTTCCCGGAATTGCTCATAAAACCCGCCGGCACCCGGCGGGCAGACGTCATTTGGCTTGACGGTCTTTCACATTCGCATGGGCGTTCGCTGCCTCTGTATCGGTAGACGGCGTCTTCGTCTCCTCACCGGTGAACGGACTGCCCTGTCCAGGGGCAAGGTCGCCGCTGTGGCCGGCCTTGTTGGTCTGGAACGGCTGGCTGTCTGGGCTGAGGCCATGCTGCTCGGCATTGAACAGATGGTCGTCCGCCCGGGCAATGCCGGCAAAGGCAATCAGCGATACACTCGCGGCTGCGAGGATGAGCGTGCGCTTTTTCATGTCTGGTCTCCTTTGAGTGGCCAGATCGAGCCCGCGCATTCGGTCTGGCGGCTTAAGTGAAGGGACATTGTCCCTTTGCCTGCCCGCCATCTGCATAAGTCAACGCCCGGCGTTGCCGGTTTATTCCGGAGAAAACGGTGTCCAGGCACAAAAGTTGCGCGGTCGGGCTCGGCGCGCGACGTCAGCGCGCCATTTTCAGCAGAACCGTCTGAGGCTTGCCCGTCAGCGGATCGACCTGATGACTTGTACCGGTAACGAACATCAGCCGTTCGCCAACGGTGATACGCGCCTGCAGCGTATAGGTCCGGCCCTTCTGGATCGCCTTGGGATCGAAACCGATGTCGAACCTGATCGGCACCTGGCCGGTGGGCGCTATCCTGCGCTTGGCGATCACGATTGCCGGCGCATCGGCCAGCGAGACATCGGCGAGCTCGACCACGAGCACGGCGTCGGGCGGCAGCGCGATGCGCTCACGATAGGTCACCTCGCCCGCGATCGTCTTTTCGCCGGCGTTGGTCGCTTCCGGCACGGCGAGCACGCCGACGGCCAGCGGCACCAGCCCGAAGATGAAGAATTCCGCGATCCGGTCCAGCATGAGATTGCTCCGCCAAGCAAATCAAACCAATCGACAGGCTTGGGAAGGATTGCGGTCGTTCAATGGCCGAACCGGAGTTTTTTCTGATGCATGTCGTTGCCCCAGAACCGCTGCCCACTTCTGGGCGACATCATTATTCGCCCTGTTTCTTCCAGCGCTCCGCAGCTTGATCGTCAGCTTCCTTGGCCTCGACCCAGCCGCCCTGGGAGCCGTCGGCGCGGTGTTCCTTCTTCCAGAAGGGCGCACGCGACTTCAGGTAATCCATCAGGAAATTCGCCGCCTCGAAGGCGGCCTGGCGGTGCGACGAGGCCGCGACCACCAGCACGATATTGTCGCCCGGCGCTATCTTGCCGTGGCGATGGATGACGGTGAGCCCCTGCAGCGGCCAGCGCCCGGCGGCCTCGGCGGCGATGCGGCCGATCTCGGCCTCCGCCATGCCGGGATAGTGCTCGAGCTCGAGCGCCGAGAGCGCGCCCTGCTCGTCACGGCAAAGGCCGGAAAAAGTGACCACGGCGCCGATATCGGTCCGGCCTTTGGTCAGGCCGGCGATCTCGGCGGCGACGTCGAAGTCCTCGCGCTGGATGCGGATGGCGGGCACGACCGCACCGGCCATGTCAGCCGCCGGTCATCGGCGGAAACAGGGCGATCTCGCGTGCGCCTTCGATCTTCTCGCGATGGCCGACATGTTCCTGGTTGATGGCGACGCGAATGACGTCCGGGTATTGCAGCGCGTTTTCATACTCCTCGCCGCGCGACTTCAGCCAGCGCAGCAGATCGGCTACCGTCTCGATGCCGGCAGGCAAGTCGACGTCCTCTTCCGGCTTGCCGATCCGCTCGCGCACCCAGGCGAAATAGATGAGTTTCGTCGACATCCGCGCTTCCTACTCGTCCATGATGTGCTTGAGGCCGGCGCGGAAATAGTCGTAGCCGGTGTAGAGCGTGACAAGTGCCGCGACCCACAGCAGCACGAGGCCGATCTGCGTGGTCAGCGGAAAGATCTTGTCGCCGGCGGGGCCGACCAGCAGGAAGGCGATGGCGACCATCTGTATGGTGGTCTTCCACTTGGCGAGCTGGGTCACCGGCACCGACACCTTCAAGGCGGCCAGATATTCGCGCAGGCCCGAGACCAGGATCTCGCGGCACAGGATGATGATTGCCGCCCATAGCGACCAGCCGGCGATGCCGCCATGGCGGTCGGTGTCGGCGGCAAGCAGGAGCAGGCAGGTGGCAACCAGCAATTTGTCGGCTATCGGGTCGAGCATCTTGCCGATGTTGGAAGTCTGCTGCCAGGCGCGCGCGAAATAGCCGTCAAAGTAGTCGGTGATCGAGGCAAGCAGGAAAATGACCAGCGCCGACCAGCGGGCGAAGTCGGACGACTTCAGGTGGCCTTCAAGAAAAAAGCACAGCACGACCAGCGGCACCGCGACGATGCGGGCATAGGTAAGGATGTTCGGCAGGTTGAACGCGCGCTGTGCCATGTCGTCTCGGGAAATCTCCACCGCCAGACGTACTCAAATCAGAAGCCAATGTAGGGGGTCAACAGCCGAGATTCGATTGACCAGGGAAAAATGGCGTGAAGGTCGGCGTGAAGCACCTCGCTCTGGCCTGGGCATCCCACGTCAGACGCAGAGATTGGCAACTTCGATGTATACTCTTCTTGCACGGATGTAAGCTTTTCTTGCAACGTTGGGGGCTGGCGAAGCCCAGGCAACTTCGTCATCCACGGGCCGAGCGGCAGCGAAGCGGACGCGCAGACCCGAGGATCCATTCCGTGACCTCGCGCGAAGGGCGCAACGGAGCAGAACGGAGGTTTTCTGAACCGCTGCAACGCGTAGAGGTAACGGAATGGATTCCAGGGTCTGCGCCGCGTCGCTGCGCTCCTTGCTCCGCCCTGGAATGACGACGTGGTGGGCGTTTGAGCTAATCGCCAAGGTGCAACATCCCTCACCACACGGACGGCTTGGTCAACCTTCCGTGCTCGCGACCAGCCCTCAGCTCTCGTGGAAGTGATTGTAGACCAGCTTCGCCACATGCTCGGAAATGCCGTCGACCTTGACAAGGTCCTCGACTGCGGCGCGGCTGACCGCCTTGGCGGTGCCGAAGGCGTGGAGCAGCGCGCGCTTGCGACCGGGGCCGATGCCGGCGATCTCGTCGAGCGGGCTTTTGACCATCTCCTTCTTGCGGCGGGCGCGGTGCGAGCCAATGGCGAAACGGTGCACCTCGTCGCGCAGGCGTTGGACGAAATAGAGCACCGGGTCGCGTACCGGCAGCATGAAACTTTCCCTGCCCTTGACGAAGAAGCGCTCGCGGCCGGCGTCGCGGTCCGGGCCCTTGGCGATACCGATGGCCACCACCCTGTCCTCGACGCCGAGATCGGCAAGAATCTGGCGCACGGCCGTCATCTGGCCCTGGCCGCCGTCGATCAAGATGACGTCGGGCCAGGCCGGGAAGCCGCCATTGCCGGCGACCAGATCCTCCTCGCCGGCTTCGTCCTCGACGGTCGAGCCGGGCTGGACGTCGCCATGCTCCTTGAGCAGCCGCGAAAAGCGCCGCTGCATCACTTCGCGCATCATGCCGAAATCGTCGCCCGGCGTGATCTCGGTGGAGCGGATGTTGAATTTGCGGTACTGGTTTTTCACGAAACCTTCCGGTCCGGCGACGACCATGGCGCCGACCGCGTTGGTGCCCATGATGTGCGAGTTGTCGTAGACCTCGATACGCACCGGCGGCTTTGCCAGGCCGAAGGTCTCGGCGAAGCCGGCGAGCAGCCGCGCCTGCGTCGAGGTCTCGGCCAACCTGCGGCCAAGCGCCTCCCGCGCGTTCTGCAGCGCGTGGTCAGTCAGCTCCTTCTTCTCGCCGCGCTGCGGCACAGAGATGGATATCTTGCGGCCGGCATGGGTCGCGAGCGCCTCCGCGAGCAGTTCCTGTTCCTGCGCGGCCTGCGACAGAAGCAGCATGCGCGCCGGCAGTTTGTCGTCATAGAATTGCGCCAGGAACGAGCCCAGCACCTCCGCCGGCTCCAGCGCCGGATCGGCCTTGGGGAAATAGGCGCGGTTGCCCCAGTTCTGACCGGTGCGGAAGAAGAACACCTGGATGCAGGTCTGGCCGCCCTCCTGGTGGATGGCGAAGACGTCGGCCTCCTCGACCGTCTGCGGGTTGATGCCCTGATGTGCCTGGACATGCGAGAGCGCCGCAAGCCGGTCGCGGTAGATGGCGGCGCGCTCGAAATCGAGCTCTTCGGAGGCCTGCTGCATGGCGGCCGAAATTTCGGTCTTCACCTTCTGGCTGCGGCCGGAGAGGAAATCCTTGGCCTCGGCGACCAGCTCGGCATAGCCCTGATGCGAGATCTCGCCGGTGCAAGGCCCGGCGCAGCGCTTGATCTGATAGAGCAGGCACGGCCTTGTGCGGTTCTCGTAGAAGGAGTTGGTGCAGCTTCGAAGCAGGAAGGCGCGCTGCAGCGAGTTGATGGTGCGCCCGACGGCGCCGGCGGAAGCGAAGGGGCCGAAATAGTCGCCTTTTCGCGAGCGCGCGCCGCGATGCTTGTAGATGCCGGGCGAGACATGGTCGCCGGTCAAGAGGATATAGGGGAAGGACTTGTCGTCCCGCATCAGCACGTTGAAACGGGGCCGCAGCCGCTTGATGAGGTTGGCCTCGAGCAGCAGGGCTTCGATCTCGGTGCGGGTGACGACGAATTCCATCGTCGCCGTCTCGCGCACCATGCGGCCGATGCGGGCGGTGTGGAAGCGCCCCTGCGCGTAATTGGTGACGCGCTTCTTCAGGCTGCGCGCCTTGCCGACATAGAGAACGTCGCCGGCGGCGTTCATCATGCGATAGACGCCGGGCTGGTTGGGCAGCCGCTTGACCAAGGTCTGGATCACCTCGGCGCCCACCATGCCGTCGGCGTCGCCGGCATGCGGCGTCCAGTCGATGGCCGTGAAGGCGACCTCGGGGCCGGACGGCAAAGGCTCGGCCTCGACGATCTCCTCCGCCGCCTCGTCCTCAACGTCGATTTCGGGGTCGATATCGGGCGGCAGATCGTCGGCGGCGCCGTTTCGTTTGTCTCTTTGGGCTGCGGGACTCATTCCACCATGCCTGTCACATCGGGCGTCTGCCACGCAAGATGCTGGCCGCCATCGAGCGCGATCATCTGGCCGGTCACCGAGCGTGCCTGCCACAGATAGCGGATCGTGGCGCCGAATTCGGGCAATTGCGGGCCGCGCTTCAGGATCAGGCCCTCGACCTGGCTTTCGAAATCATCGTCATCCTGGCGCTTGTTCTTCAGTGTCGGGCCAGGACCTATGGCGTTGACGCGGATGCGCGGCCCGAGCGCCTGTGCAAGCATTTGCGTTTGCGTCCACAGAGCCGATTTCGACAGCGCGTAGGAGAAATAGCGCGGCGTTGGCCGCCAGACGCGCTGGTCGACGATGTTGACGATCAGCCCTTCCCCGTCTTGCGGCAGCGCGCGGGCAAAATTCTGCGCCAAAAGCGCCGGCGCCTTCACATGGATGGCGAAGTGGCGGTCCCAGGCCTGCCAGTCGAAATCCTCGACACGATCGTCGACAAACAACGAAGCGTTGTTAACCAGCAGCGTGACGGGTCCGAGCGCTGCTTGCGCGCCACCGACAAGGTCACCCACGGCATCCATGTCGGTGAGGTCGGCGGCGACCACGGCGGCGCGGCCGCCCTCGCCCACGATCTTCTTCGCCAGCGCCTCGGCCTCGTTACCGGAGCGATTGGCGTGGATGGCGACGGCGAAGCCGTTGGCGGCCAGATCCTCGACGATCGCCTTGCCGATCCGCCTTGCTCCACCCGTCACCAGCGCGACGGTCGTAGCTTGTTTCATGGTGTCAATCCTCAATCGGCTTCACGATTCCGGGAAGCCGGCACAATGTGACGGGCCAAGCGTTAAATGCCATTTCCACCTGGGGCAGGAATGTGGCGAAGCGGCCCGGACGCACTTCCGCCCCATCGGATTCGGGGCGCCGTTCCCGGCAATATATGTCGGCGGACCCCTTGAACCAAGCGGTGTGCAGCGCAACATGATTAGCCTGCTGACATTCGCTGTTGCGAAGATGCAACGTCAACTTTCGGCCTTATTCGCGCCGGGGAATGACCCAAGTTCAGGTTCGCTTCAGCCGCATTTCAGCACGACATTTGGAACCGTTGAGCGCCAAGCCCGTTTATCCCCCCGGACGGGCCGGGGCGTTTCATGAACAAAAAAGCCTACGTGTCTTGTGGCTTAAGGAGAGTATAACAATGAAGACCAATTTCAAATTCGCGCCGCTTGCCGCTGCGCTCGGGCTGTTCGCCTTTGCCGGCACCGCCTTTGCGGCGGACGTCGTTTCCGAAGAGCCGCCGGCTCCCGCTCCGGTTGCCGAGCTTCCGGTCGCTTCCTGGGCCGGCCCCTATGCCGGTATCAATCTCGGCTACGGCTTCGGCGGCCATGTGAAGGCCCCGGGCGTTGACGCCAAGACCAAGGGTTTCATCGGCGGCGTTTTCGGCGGCTACAACTGGCAGCAGGAGAACTTCGTGTACGGTGCTGAAGCCGACCTCGGCTATAACGGCACCAAGGGCTCGGATAACGGCCTTTCCGCTAAGTCCGGCATCGAGGGTTCGCTGCGCGCTCGCCTCGGCTATGCCGTGACCCCGGAAATCCTGCTCTACGGCACGGGCGGTCTCGCTGCCAAGAACCAGAAGATCGATGACAGTGTCACCGGCGTAAACGACAGCAAGGCCATGCTCGGCTGGACCGCCGGCGCCGGCACCGACATCAAGATCACGGACAACGTGTTCGGCCGCGTCGAATACCGCTACACCGACTACGGCAGCAAGAACTTCGGTGCCACCGGCAAGGTCAAGTCTTCGGACAACCGCGTCACCTTCGGCGTCGGTATGAAGTTCTAAGTCGTAGAAGCCACGACACGGAAAAGCCGGGCCTTGCGCCCGGCTTTTTTTGTGTTTGCAAGGCTGTTTCCTGCCCTTGTCCAGAGCTTGCTTCGAGAACTTTGAACGCGCAGGCAACAAACTTCACGCGAGCCGTATCGCCCAGGCTTCAGGGAGTCGCCGTCGACGGCGCCTGCTGGAAATCCTCATGGACTGGAATCGACTGCAGCCGGTCGAGCCATTCTGCTCTTGAGCGCATCATGACTTGCGCGTCCGCACGGTACGCGCCCGGGTCATCCAGCGTGGCGGCGTGGACATGGATCTCGGCAGGCCATCGGTCGGAGCGGAAGTAGAGCCTCGCGCCGCAGGACGGGCAGAAACCGCGAAAAGTATTCGGGCTGCTTTCATAGTGCCTGATGTCGCCGCTCCAGCTCAGCTTGTCCGGCCTCATTCCCAGAAAGGCCGTGAAGGGGGCGGATGTCGCCCGCTGACAATCGGTACAGTGACAGACCAGGTTGCGCGTGATCTCGCCCGAATAGGCCCAGGCCACAGCACCGCACATGCAATGCCCATTGAGTGCCATTGCTTCCTCCCTTGGCCGTGCGTTCCTCGATGCCAGCTCAACAACACTGACATGTCGCGGCTCGGAAGGCCGGTGCGACGAGCGGCTTACGCGCGTTTCTTTGCGACCTTGGCGAGTTTGACCTTCGGTGGCAACGTTTCGACGAATGCCAGCGCAAGGCCGAGCCAGCCGCGGAGATCCGCCTCGGCGGCTGTGCCTTCCGGCGCGACATGGACATAACCTTCCATCGAGCGCCCGCCCATCTCCATCGGGCTTGCATGGGGCCGTGCGGCTGCGGCCGCATGCGCGGCCTTGCCGACACGCACCAGCAAGCCGCGCTTCGACGTGCCGATCAGCATGTTGCCGTCGATCATGAAGCAGGTGCCGCCGAACATTTTCTGTTCGGTGAAGGCGCGCCGGCCGAGCGCCGCGCGCAGACGCTCGACCATCGGGTCGGGCGCGAGGCTGGTTGAGGGCTTTGCCATGTCACCACTCCAACTTGGGCGATGTCAGGCAAGCATGGAAACGGACGGGGTTCAAGGTGGTCTTCCCCTTCTCCCCTTGTGGGAGAAGGTGGCCGAGCGAAGCTCGGACGGATGAGGGGTGCTCCAGCTTGACGCATTCATCAGCGATGGACGGCACCGGGTTCGCCACAGTCCCACTCCGCTGGAGCACCCCTCATCCGTCTCGGCGCTATCGCGCCGATCCACCTTCTCCCACAGGGGGAGAAGGAGGCGCCGCCGTCACCCCGGCACGCAGCCCTTCAGCTCCGGAAACTTCTCATCAAACCTCGCGGCCCAGCGCACGAGCCGGCTGCGGCCCTTCTCCCATTGGCCGGGAAAGCGCAGCGCTAGATAGCCGAGGCAGGCGCGCAGCGCCATATGGCCGGCGGTGATCTTCTTCGGCAGCTTCGGCGGGTTGGTGTTGATGAGGTCGAGCGCGGCGGTGATCTTCGCCCACTGTCGATCGAGCCAGGGCTGGTAGACCATCGTTTCCGGACGCGTGCGTCGTTCATGGACCATCGACAGCGCGCAGTCGCAGATGCCGTCGGCCAGCGCCTCGAGAACTTCCGCTTCGAGCCGCTTGTCGGGATTGCGGGGGAACAGCGCGTTATTCGACAGCCGGTTGAGATGCTGGGTGATGGCGCGGCTGTCATGGATCGAACGGCCGTCCTCCAGCACCAGCACCGGGATCTTGCCGAGCGGATTGGCCGAGATCAGCTCGGCCGGCTTGTCCTCCGTCTTGACGGGCACGAGATCGATGGCGATGCCGGCATGGACGGCCGCCATGCGGACCTTCGAACTGTAAGGGGACGTGGGCGCGTAAAGCAGCTTCGGCATGATCGGCTTTCCAGTTTGTCTGCGGCACTGTCGACCGAATGGGTCTCCAGGGCAACGGCCCAGCAAGGCCAATCCAGCTTGGCCAATGCATTCTGGCAGCGCGGGCGCGGCAACAAAAAAGCTCCCGGAAGTTTTGCCTGGCAGCAAAATTTCCGAGAGCTTTAGGAGGAGTGTGTGCTCCGGCTCCGCTCGCCGTGACACCGAATTGGCGAAAGGGATGCCTGAGTGGCACCCGCCCTCACCTGTTGCGGTTCGCGAGCGAAGCTACGCGATTACTTCTTGGCGGCCGGCTTCTTGGCCGGAGCTGCCTTCTTCACGGCTGCCGGTGCCTTGGCGGCGGCGGCCTTCATCGGAGCCTTGGCAGCGGGCTTGGCCGCGGCCTTCGCTGCCGGCTTCTTGGCGGCGGGCTTGGCCGCCGGCTTTGCCGCTGCCTTGACGGCGGGCTTGGCCGCGGCCTTCGCTACCGGCTTCTTGGCGGCAGGCTTAGCCGCAGCCTTCGCTGCCGGCTTCGCTGCTGCCTTGGCCGGGGCCTTGGCGGCGGCCTTCGGTGCGGCTGCCTTCTTCACTGCTGCAGGTTTCGCGGCAGCCTTAGCTGCCGGCTTCTTTGCCGGCGCTTTCGCCGCCGGCGCCTTGGTTGTCGTCTTTGCCATGCGATGCCCCTTGCGTTTTGCCAATGGTCGTGAGTGACCCGGCGTGTCTATGCATATCTGACTCGCGACTGTCTAGCCAGCGAAGCAACACAATGATTTTCAGTTATTGAATTTTGGTTACACGAAACGCTTTAAGATGCATCTCATTGAAAAATTGTGAGCGAATCTGTCACTTTCGAAGTGATGGCCCGGCGCACAGATTTTCGCGCGGCTTCTATCGCCAGATCCTCCATCGGCCGGCGGCATAACCTTGCATCGCAATGTGAGCAGAGTGCTCATAATAGACAACAGGCCGCCGAACGTCGACTTCATCTTGTCCAGCAGAAACATCTACAGACGAACCGGCTAGATGCGACGACCAAAGCTTGAACGCTTAAAGTGAGCGTAAAGCTCATATTCAGGCGCCGCATTCAAACGCCCGCCGGGTGGCGTCCGGGCCGCAGGCGGCGCGCCGGCTCGGCCTGGTGCAGATGGACGGCGTAGGTGTCCCAGGGCGGCGAGAGCGCGATGGCGGCCAGCATGCGGCCGATCTCGCCGCGATGGTAGCTGCCGTGCAAGACGATATGGATCAGCATCTCCTGCCTCGTCATGCAGCCCCTGTTGCCGTCAGTGAAGGTGAAAGCGACAGGACCACCAAGCTCTTGCTCCGAAACGGTTTCGAGATAGTCGAGATACCAGCCGTCGATCTCAGCCAAGGCGGCGCGCAATGCGCGCGGCTCGGGCGTGTCCGGCGTATTATCGCTCGCATAGCCATGGGCGACGCCCTTCAGATGAGCGGCAAAAATCCGCGCCACGACATGGATATGGTTCATCAGACGGATCGCGGCGTGGCGTTCCCCGGCGTCGCGAGACGGGTCCATCCCGGCAAGCTTCTCCACCAATTCATCGTTCGCCCGGGCCTGATAGGCGAGCATGCCCTTCAGCAAGGTCTTGGCGCTCATCTTTGCCGCCCCATTTGCGTTGGTGAAATGAATGTGAGTATCCTGTCTATATTCTCGGGAGACGGGCCCAGCATGTCTACTCGCGTTGCAAAGCCGGCCGCACGCATGCGCAAGCAGCCGCGCCAGGCGCGTTCGATCGCCACCGTCGAGGCGATCATCGAAGCCGGTGCTCACGTTTTGAGCGAGCTCGGCTGGGCAGGCTTTTCCACCAACAAGGTGGCCGAGGCCGCGGGCGTCAGCATCGGCTCGCTCTATCAATATTTCCCCGACAAGCTCGCCCTAGTCGAAGCGATCCGGCGCCGCCACTTCGATCATGTGCTGTCGGTGATTCGCGAAGCGGCGGCCGACGAGAAGCCGCTCAGGCAATTCGCGCGCGAGCTGGTGCGCGGCATGATCGGAGCGCACTCGATCCATCCGACGCTGCACCAGGTGCTGCTCGACGAAGCACCCGGCGACCGCGGCTCGCGCGCCGCGCATGCCTCGTTCCAGGCGCGCTATCTCGAACACTATGCGGCGGCCGTCGCGCAGTATCGCAAGCGCCGCAAGGATACCGAGACGATGGCGCGCGTGCTCTCCTCGGCGATCGAGGGCGTGATCCACAATGCGGCACGGCGCAACATGCTCGACGCGCCGGAATTGCAGAAGCAGCTGGTCGAGTTGATCGAGGCTTACGTATCGGGCCGCAAGGCAGCCTGAGCGAGCGGCAGCGAAACGGCTATGAGCGGGAGCTGCTTGGAGGACTGCCGTCGGCGGACCTCTGAAAGCCAGAAGCCAACTTCCGACAGGTCGGCGGGACAGCGCCCCCCTCTGTCCTGCCGGACATCTCCCCCACCAGGGGGGAGATCAGTTGGCGCGCCGGCTTTCGCCAATCACCAACTCTACAGAATGCAGCTGAACGCCGAAGCCGGGGCGCCGTAGAGCGCCTACCTCACCAATCTATCGGCCGACGAAACTTTATCGCAGCACCCGGCAGCGGCCGTTATAGACCAGCCAGCGGTCGAAGCCCAAGACGCAGAATTCGACATTGTCGCCGATCGAGGCAAAGCCCTGACCTTCCTCGATCAGGTAGAAGATCGAACGGTCGCGGCCGTCCGTCAGGTTGACGGTGGCGCGGCAATAATGGCGGCCGATCGGCCATTCGTCGCTCGCCGGCTCATAGCGATGCTGGCGGATGTTGCGGAAATCGGTGATCGCGACGTCGGGCAGATGCGGCACGTGATGCACCTGATAGGAGAAGCGGTCGGTGATCTTGCTCAGCACCCAGGCCTCGCCGCAGACGCTGCCGTCATCCTCGGTGTAGATGGAAAGGTCGGCGGCATGCGCTGCCTGGCTGAAGCCCAGCGATGTGGCCAACGGGGTGCATAGAGAAATCAGCGCGGCAAGAGCGGAATGGGCGAAGCGAGTCATGACAGCCTCTCAAGATCGGTTCCGCGCACTGTGCGGATTCGCTTGGCGGCGGTCAAGCGGTCGCGAAATAATGTGGTGTCTCAGTTTGAAATTCGTTGCGACAGCAAGTCATGGCCGCAGTTGGGGCAAACACGGCCCGGAATGCGGCGGAGATACCAAACGCGCCCAGCGTGGAGGCGCAGGCCACATTGCGGGCAGCGGACAAGCCAGCACGCATAAACGACTAACCCGGCCTGCCCAAAGAAAAATGCCTCAAATTTATGGCCAAAATCGCTGTCAAGAACAGAAATTTCGACAACGACTAGCGCTGCGAATGCTAACCAAGCGCCATAATATTTTACTAATGGGCTCACAAACTGAGACACTACCCGAAATAAAGGTTTTTCGAAAGAGACTTGGGTTTCCGCAAAACTTCGTTCCCGACATAGCCACCTCATCAAAACGTGCCGGCAAGCAGCAGCCCGCCGATGACGGCAATGTTGATCAGGAATGCGTTGCGCAGGACCTGCCTCTCCGGCTCCTCCACGGCCCAGAAACGTAGCAGCATGACGTTCGTCGCCAGCGTGAAGGTGGCGAGCGCACCGGCGGCAAAGGACCGAGTTATGCCAACGGCAAGCAGGAAACCCGCGACGGCCTCGACCATCGAACCGACGGCCAGCATCAAGGCCGGCGCCGGAAATTTCTGCGCGGCCAGATAGTCGCGCATCGCTCCGAATTTCAGGAAATGTTCGATGCCGGCGAAGACGAACACGCCGCCGATGAGGAGAGCGCCAAGCGCTTGAATGGATTGAACGGGCATGGCGGCCTCCTCTCTCGACGACGCGCTTTGCTTTGCTCAATCCAGCGGAATGAAGGCCGGGTTGTAGACGACCTCCCATAGATGATCGTCGGGATCCTGGAAATAGCCGGCATAGCCGCCCCAGAAAGTCTTTTGCGCCGGCTTGACCACGCGCGCGCCGGCCTTGACGGCCTCGGCCATCACGGCATCGACCTCGGCCTCGCTGCCGACATTGTGGCCAATGGTGAGCTCGGTCGGGCTGCGGCCGCTCTGCGGCACCGTCGCGTCATGGGCGATGCTGGACCGTTCGAAGATGGCGAATTTCAAGCCGCCGGCGAGTTCGAAGAAGGCGACGGCGCCATGTTCGAATTCCCGCCCGATGATGCCTTCCGTCGGCAGGCCGAGGCCGTCGCGATAGAATTTGAGCGACGCTTCCAGATCGTCGACGCCGAGCGTCAATACGGTGATGCGAGCTTTCATTTCTCTCACTCCTTTCTATATTCGCGACCACAGCCGCAAACGGATGCGGTCTGACGCGAGCGCATGAAGCGCGGTGAAGTTGCGTCCGTTTTGCCATGGATGACGTGGCCGGCCTTGAAGATTTCGGCCAAAATGACCGTCGCACCGATCCGGCAACTCCCGCTGGAGCAGATCGGAGAGAGAATGGAACCGGTCCTGGCGCAGACCACCGGCTTCTTTCGCGAGCGGCCCGTCGCTGGCGGCTTGGCAGCTGCCTTCTGCGCGGTCTGGGTCCACCGGATGGACGACCGCGCCGTTCCGCCCATCGTCATCACGCCGGACGCGACGATCGACCTGCAATGGATCGACGGCCGCTTCCGCGTGGCCGGCCCCGACAAGGAGCCGCAGATCGAGATGCCGCCGGCCGGCGCGGTGATCGTCGGCTTCCGTTTCCGGCCCGGCGCGGCCGCCGGTTGGCTGGGGGTGCCGGCAAGCGAAATCGTCGGCGGGCGGCTGAGCCTCCAGGAATTATGGGGTACGCGTGCCCGCGAATTATCGGATCGCATCAAGGCTGCGAGCGATCTGCCGGCCATGCTGCGGCAATTGGAAGAGGCGGTCGGCATGCGCACCGAAGGCCGCGACGCGCTCGACCCGCAGATGGGCCGGGCCTTCGACGTCATCCACAAAGGTTTGCCGCCGGAAACGCCGCTGGTTCCCTTCCTGCAGCGCCAGCTGCATATGAGCGAACGGACGCTGCGCCGCCGCTTCGAGGACGCCTTCGGTTATGGCCCCAAGACGCTCGACCGCATCCTGCGCTTCCATCGGTACCGGCGCTTGCAACGACAGCAAGGCGACGCCTCGACCGCGCTGCTCGCCATCGAGGCCGGCTATGCCGACCAGGCGCATCTGATCCGCGAAAGCCGGCGGCTGACCGGCGTGACGCCTACGGCGCTGGCGTAAGAGAAGGCGGCGCCCTACTCGCCCGCCAGCCAATCAAGGGTCCAGCGCGACGGTTGCCGGAGGGCGAGAACCTTGTGGAGGGCCGGCAACAGCACCTTCAATTCGCGTTCCAGCGTGTAGGGCGGATTGACAACCACCAGCCCGCTGCCGTCGAGGCTGGGCTCGTTCGAGGCGGGCCGGATCTCGAAGGCGATGTCGAGCAGCTTCGGAATGCCGGTCTCCTTCAACGCCGTGCGGAAAGCGGTGACCGCCTTGCGGTCCTTGATCGGGTACCAGAGCGCGTAGATGCCGCCCGGCCAGCGCCGATGCGCCTTCTGCAGGCCTTCGACGAGCCTGGAGAACTCGCCCTCCTCCTCGAAGGGCGGATCGATGAGGACGAGGCCGCGCTTTTCCTTCGGTGGCAGTTGCGCGCCAAGCGCCAGCCAGCCGTCGAGCTCGATCACCCTTGTCTGGAAATCGCCGGCGAAGACGGATTTCAGCCGCGCCGCATCCTGGGGGTGCAGCTCGATCGCCGTCAGCCGGTCCTGGTTGCGCAGGAGATGGCGAACGATCAGCGGCGAGCCGGGATAATGCTTGAGGCCGCCGTCGGGATTTCGCGCGCGCACCGCTTCGAGATAGGGCTGAAGCAGTGCCGCCGCCCGCGGTTCGAGCGTGGACTCGACCAGCCGGCCGATGCCGGTCTGCCATTCGCCGGTCTTGCCGGCCTCGACCGAGGCAAGATTGTAGCGGCCGATGCCGGCATGGGTGTCGATGACGCGAAAAGCCTTGTCCTTATGCTTGAGATATTCGACGAGGCGAGCGAGCACGGCATGCTTGACGACATCGGCGAAATTGCCGGCGTGATAGGCGTGGCGATAATTCATGCGTGCTTACCTTCAGAGAGCATGATGTCGAGCGAACCGCTTCATCCTTTTCGGCATCATGCTCGTGGCGAACCGTTGCGGCCCCAGCGCGGCGGTGGCGGCTGCGAATTGGGATTTTTCGGGCCACCGCCGCGGCGCCCGAAGACCAGCGACAGCGCCAGTCCGGCAAGGCCGAAGCCCATCAGCGTATAGCCGGCCGGCCGCGCGCGTTCGTCGATCGAGCCGGTGCCGGCGCGCAGGATGAGATCGACCGCGCGCATGTCGATGCCGTCGGCATCGCCGGGTCCGACGGTGAAGAGGTAAGGACCGGGCGTGACCCTATCGATGACGCCGGCTTCGTCGCGAAAGATCTTGTCGGGCAGTTGCGGGCTGGCCTGGCGCGGATTGTCCGTGTGGTTGAAGGAGAGCGCCGAGGCCAGCACCGTGCGGCCGCCATGCGCCGCGGTCAGCGTCAGCACCGTGCGCTGCTGGCCCGCGACGCGCTCGGCCCGCGCGGTCAGGTCGACCAGCACCCTTACCGGAGCGTCGCTTGCGGCAAGTTGCACGGTGACGGGCCGGAAGCGGCCGCCCTCATAGACCCGATACATGCCGATCGCGTGGCCGGAAAAATTGCTCATCACCCAGGGATAGAAGATGCCGATGGCGGCACCGGCGATGAGGAGAAGGACACAGAGGAAACGCATTCAAGCCTTGGTTTTCTGAGCGAGATCGCCGCTATTTTTTGGCGGGTTCGTCTCGCGCAGCTTCGCGGACCCGTTCCATCTCGTCCAGAAACATTTCCAGGCCAAGCTCGAAAGTCTTGTCGAAGCTGGCGGCGCCGAAATAGGCGCCGGCCTTCACGACGCTCGGATAGTCGCGCGCCAGTTCCTCGTCGCTGACGGTGGTGACCGCCGAAGGCCCCTTGGCGTAGCCGGCCGTCTCGTCGAGGATCGCGCCCATCAGATAATAGCCTGCGGCGCGGAACAGGCGGGCGCTGAGCTCGGGGCCGAAGCCGCCATCCTCGAACAGGCCGATGATGGCATTGAGCTTGGCAAGGCAGGGCGGCGAGTTCATTCGGTAGACGACGATGAACGGCGCAAAGGCCGGGTGCTCGGTGGCGACACGCCGGAATTCCTGCATGCCGATGCGGGCCCGCTCGCGCCAGGGCAGCTTATCGTCGGGGATTACAAGCCCGCTCATCTGGCGGTCAACCAGCGCCTCGTAGAGATGCGCCTGCGAGGGGAAGTGGTGATAGATGCTCATCGCTTCGCAGCCGAGCCTGGCGGCGAGCTTGCGCATGGAAAAGCCGGAAAGCCCTTCCCGCTCGATCACCTCGAAGGCGGCGTCCTCGATCATCTCGCGGGAGAGTTTTCCGCGGGGTCGCTTTTTTTTGCTCGGTGCATCCATGGCGCTTGACAACTTACACTGTAAGGTTCATCTTCCGCACACCTTACATCGTAAGGCTAACAAAAACCAGAGGAGAATATCATGTCAGTCATTCGCATCGTCTCAACCGCGCATTCCTACCTTCGCTTCGCCTCGCTGATCGCCGCGGCGGGCGTGTCTGCCGCAGTGCTCGCCTCCGCGCCTGCCCGCGCCGATGACTATGACGCCGCGCTCAAGGACATCCAGTCGACGATGGGCGGTGTGCCGAGCTTCATCAAACAGTTCCCCAAGGCCGGTCTGCCCGGCGCCTGGGCCGAGGTCAAGGCCATCGAGCTCAGCGACAAGACGGCGCTGACGCCGAAGGAGAAGTCCCTGATCTCGCTGGCGGTCGCGGCGCAGATCCCTTGCAGCTACTGCATCTGGTCGGACACCCAGAACGCCAAGCACGCCGGCGCCACCGACGAGGAGATCCAGGAGGCCGTCACCATGGCGGCACTGACGCGCCATTGGAGCACCATCTTCAATGGCATGCAGGTCGATTTCGATCAGTTCAAGAAAGAGATGGGCGGAGAGTAGAGCTTATCACGGCAAAGCGGGCGGGCGCGAAACCCGCCCGCTTTTCGCCATCCCGATCGAGGCTCCAACCAAGCTTGTGGATTCGCCGCCGCCGCTGCGCCAGAGCGTTTCACCGTTTCACGGAAACGGCGAACCGCTCTATCTCTTTGTTTCGACGCAATTCCGGACGGAAAACCGCTCACACTTTTCCTGGAATTGCTCTATAGGAACAGCGCCTTGAAAAAGCCGGCACGGATCCGATATCGGACCGGCGCCGGATGGCGCTTCCGCCCCGTCCGGGCGGCCCGTTGGAGACCTGTTTGAAACGAGCGATATCGATAATCGTCACTCTGGCGCTGCTGGCATGGCTTGCCGGCGACCAGCGCTGGAAGATGGTCGGCGATGCCTTCGCCTCCATTACACCAGGCGCCTTCGCGGCAGTCGCGGCGGCGCTGTTCGTCACCTATGTGCTCAGGGCGCTGCGTGTCTGCGACGAGTTCCGCGACGACGTGAACGGCCGCTTCGGCGCCGTGCTTCGCGTCATCCTGGTCCACAATGCGATGATCAACGTCGTGCCGTTCCGCGGCGGCGAGACGGCCTTCCCGATCCTTTTGCGCCAGGTGTTCGGCGTGCCGATCGTGCGCGCCAGCGCTTCGCTGTTGTGGTTCAGGCTGCAGGACGCTTTCGTCGTCGGGGTGCTGGCCTGCCTGGTTTGGCCGGGCCTGCATCCGGCGCTGCGGGCCGCCGGCATCGCGGCGCTGATCGCCGCCGCATGGTATCTGCCGCGCTGGGCGCGCGCGCCGCACAACTGGACGGCGGGCGGCAGGATCGTCTCGACGCTCGGCAAATTGCGCGACACCTTCACCGAAGCGACGGGACGCTCGCGCTACGGCTGGTGGTGGACGATGGCCAACTGGGCGCTGAAGCTCGGCGTGCAGGGCTGGCTGCTCGCCATGCTGCTTGACACCTCGTTCCAGACCGCCTTTCCCGGCGCGGTCGGGGCAGAGGCGGCCGCCATCCTGCCGGTACAGGGTGTCGCCGGTTTCGGCACCTATGAAGCGGGCGCGGCCGCCGCACTGCTTTATTCCGGCATTGCCATGAAGGACGGCCTGCAGGCTGCGCTCGCGCTGCATCTCTTCATCCTGTGCTCGGCGGTCGCAACCGGTGCGATCGCCTGGCTGTTCCCCTCGAAATCGACGCTGCCGGAAACCCCGGCGGCGGGGCCGGCAAGGAAATGATCGCGATGAACGTGCTTCCCATTCCGGCCTCCGGATTGCCCGAGGGCGCCGTCATGCCCGAGCACAAGCTCTCCATCGTCGTCCCGATGTACAACGAAGCCGACAATGTCGAGCCGCTGCTGGTCCGCATCCATCAGGCGATGGAAAATTACAGCCAGCCCTGGGAAGTGGCGCTGGTCGACGACGGCAGCACCGACGCCACGCCCGCCGAGATCCGCCGGCTGGCGGCCCAATACGGGCCGCATGTCCATGGCGTGGAACTGGTGCGCAACTACAAGCAGACCGCCGCCATGCAGGCCGGCCTCGACGCCGCGCGCGGCGACATCATCGCGACGCTCGACGGCGACCTGCAGAACGATCCGTTCGACATTCCGCGCATGGTGTACCGCCTGCTGACCGAGGATCTCGACCTCGTCGCCGGCTGGCGCAAGGACCGCAAGGAAGGCTTCTGGATGCGCCGCCTGCCCTCGCGCATCGCCAACAGGCTGATCGCCCGCGTCACCGGGGTGCAGCTCAAGGACTATGGCTGCAGCCTGAAAGTGTTCCGCGGCAGCGTCATCCGCAGCGTGCGGCTCTATGGCGAGATGCACCGCTTCATCCCGGCCTGGCTCGCGACGGTGACGACGCCGCGCCGCATCGCCGAGGAGGTGGTGACGCACCACGCCCGCATCCACGGCCAGTCGAAATACGGCATCTCGCGCACCTTCCGCGTGGTGCTGGACCTCGTCTTCATGTTCTTCTTCCTGCGCTACCGCACGCGGCCCGGCCATTTCTTCGGCGGCATCGGCATCGTGCTCGGCGTGCTCGGCTCGCTGATCCTTGCCTATCTGTTAGCGATCAAGGTTTTCTGGGGGCAGGACATCGGCACGCGGCCGATGCTCATCACCGGCTTCTTCCTGGTGATCGCCGCGCTGCAGGCGGTGACGTCGGGCGTGCTCGCCGAGATGCTGTCGCGCGTCTATCTCGAGGCCAATGGCGCGCTCGCCTATGTGGCGCGGCCGCAGGCCGCGCATGGCGAGGGCGACGGCTGGCATTGGCCGAAGCAAGCCGGCGGCCGAGAAGGCGAAGCCGCGTAAGAAATGATCTTGCCGCTCCGGCCCCGATCGCTGCCCGCGTTGCCAACCACGCCGATTTCGCGCAACGATTTTCGCGACGGGAACGACGCGAATGAGCGATGCCGGGGCTGACGGACCCATGCTGATTACCGGGGCGCGGGCGCCGGTTGCGCTGCATCTGGCGCGCCTTTTCCATGGCGCGGGCCACAGGGTGATCCTGGCCGACACGCCGACGCGGCCGATCGCGGCGGCGAGCAAAGCCTGCGCGCGTTATCATCGATTGCCGCCGCCGCGCTTCGAGCCGCGGGCCTATGCCGATGCGGTTGAGGAGCTGATCCGGGCCGAGGGCATCGGCCTGGTCGTCCCGACCTGCGAGGAGGTCTTTCACCTTGCGCTTGCCTGGCGCGGCAGGAGCATGCCGGCAAAAATGTTCGCGCCCGATATCGAGCTGCTGGCGGAGGTCCACAACAAGCACAGCTTCATCCGGCTCGCCGAACGGCTCGGGCTGGAGGTGCCGGAAACGACGCTGCTCAGCTCGCGTAGCGATATGGAGGTCGTGCGCGGCCGCTCTCGCGAGCTGGCGTTCAAGCCGGTCTGGTCGCGCTTTGCCAGCCATGTGCTGCTGCGTCCGCCGCCCGAAGCGCTCGATGCGATCGCGCCCTCGGCCGCCATGCCCTGGGTGGCGCAGCGTTTTGTCGAGGGCGAGGAGATCAGCGCCTATGCGATGGCGCGCCAGGGCAGGCTCAAGGCGCTCGCGCTCTACCGATCGCTCTATCGTGCCGGAAAGGGCGCAGGCATCTTCTTCGAGCGGGTCGAGGACGAGGCCGCGCGCGAGCTGGTCGAGCGGATCGTGGCCGGCACCACGTGGACCGGGCAGATTTCCTTCGACATGATGCGCGAGCCGGGCGGCCGTGTGCTGCCGCTCGAATGCAATCCGCGCGCGGTGAGCGGCCTGCATTTCTTTCGCGACCCCGCGCGCTTTGTGGATGCCGTGCTCGGCGACGGTCGGGAACTCACGCCCGACGTCATCGCCCCGCAAACGGTGCGGCTCGCGATGTGGATTTACGGATTGCCGGTGGCGCTGCGTTCGGGCGGGCTTGGCGAATTCCGAAAGGCGATGCGCGGGGGCCAGGAATTGCTCAATTGGCCGGAAGATTCAGCGCCGGTTAAGGCGCAATGGCCGGCGCTGGCGGAGATTGCACAAATGGCGTTGCGCGAGCGGATCAGCCTGCAGGCGGCGTCGACGCGCGATATCGAGTGGAATGGGCCTTGTTGACGCGATTCAAGCTCCGAGCGAGCCAGGGCCGATCGGCCTGACTTCGAGCTGCAAGCCCAGCGCCTTGGTTACACCGAGCAGCGTGCTGAGGCGTGGATCGCCTTTTTCACTCAGCGCTTTGTAAAGCGCTTCGCGCGTAACGCCAGCATCCTTGGCTACAGCTGTCATACCGCGCGCACGGGCGACAACACCAAGCGCGTGCGCGATATAGGTTGCGTCGCCGGTTTCGAAGGCGTCGGCAAGGAGTTCGGCCTGGGACTCCGCGTCGTCGAAATATTCAGCAGCATCGAACGGTGTGGTTTTGAGAGCCATATTAAACCTCGTCTGCCATCTGCTTGGCTTTTCTGATGTCTCTGTCTTGGGAGGATTTGTCACCTCCGCAAAGCAGGATGATGATGGTGCTGCCGCGCCGGACGAAATAGACGCGGTAACCCGGCCCGTAGTCGATCCGAAGCTCGCCTATGCCTTCGAAGAATTTGGCATCCCCCAACAGACCGGCCCCAACACGGATAAGCCTCTGAGCGATCTTCCTGGCAGCCCGGATATCCTTGAGGTCCCGCAGCCACTTCCTGAATTCCTCGGTCTGCCGAACATCGATCATATGTGAACTATAATTCACAGATACAAGCAAATCAAGATATGTGAACTATAATTCACAGTTCAATCTCATGCACCCTTGCCTCAGTCGCCGCCGCCGGCATCTTCCCCTCCATGATCGCCGCGATGTCGCGGCGCAGAAAGTCGAGCGGGCCGATCACCGGCAGGGCTTGCGGCGGTAGCCGGGCGTTGTCGCTGGCCGATTTCAGCACCCTGCGATCTTGGTGCAGCGCGATGTTGAAAAGCGGCTTGAAGGCCAGCGCCTTCAGCTCGCCGAGCAGGCCTTGGCGCCGGCCGATCAGCCAGCCGATACCCTCGACGGTGTGCTTATCCGCCTGGCGCAGATGGAAGGTGGTGGCTAAGACCAGCCCGTCCCTGCCCCAATATTCGAGCTCGGCGATGCCGGGATGGCGGAAGCGGCCGATGGTCTTCGCACGTTCGCCTTCCAAGAGCCGGCTGATCAGGCCCTGCTGACGGTCCTCGCCGGTGTAGCAGGCCTCGACCCAGCCCTCGCCGCCGGTCACCTCGACCCGCACCAGGTGGCGCTTCGAGGTCAGGCCGCGCAGCAGGCCTTTGTGGGTGAAATGGGTATGGGTGGCATCGAGGATGTTTTCCGCCGCATCGATGACCGTCGACTGCGTCGATGAGCGCACCCGCCGCACGATGACATCCTTGCCCTGCATGCAGTGCAGGTAAGGCTCGCTCGTCGGCGAGCCGGAAGAAATGAAGACGACGCCGTCGCGCTCGATCGCGGCAAAGCGACGGACCCGGTAATGCGGCATGGCGCCGACATGGCCGGGGATCGCGGTGCAGCGTCCCTCGCCGTCATAACGCCAGCCATGATAGGGGCATTCGATCTCGCCGCCGACGATCTTGCCGGTCGACAGCTCCACCAGCCGGTGCGGACAGCGGTCGAACAGGGCCGCAATGCCTTGCGCCGAGCGGAACAGCACCACCGGCTCGCCATCGAGCATAATGCGCTTCGGCCGCTTGCCGATATCGGCGGACAGCGCCACCGCCTGCCAACAGGCTTCCCTGCCGCGCTCGCTCACAATTCGAAGCTCCTGAGGAGGGGGATGCCGACCCATGCCAGCACCGTCTCCATGACGCGGATCGCCATGCGTCGGCGAAGCGCAAGATGCCCGGCATAGACGGCGTTGTATTCGATCGCGGCGACAGCGCCGCGCCGGCGTTTGAAATCTGCGGCACCCGCGCTCATGTTGAAGAAAAGGCCGCGCGCCGTGGCATGGTCCTGCGCCACCGCCATCATCATGCGATAAAGCCCGCCGGCGACCGGCAGGCTGGTGTCATAGCCGACGATGGGCTGGGTCAGCGTGCCGCCGTTTTCGAACAGGCCGGTGACGGCGACCAGCTCGCCTGCCGGCCGGCGCAATCCCGCCAGGCTGATGATGCCGCGCCGGTGCATTTCGGCGATGCAGCGGGCGGTGTAGTGCGGATTGAGCGGCGTGTACTTGTCGAGATAGAGCATGGCGTAGAGCTGCTCGGCGCGCGCATAATCGGCCTCGGTGAAATCGCCATTGCCGACCCGCTCAAACGGTGTTGCGCGCAAGCGGGCGCGATCGCGCTTCATGTCGCGCGTCATTGCGGGCGCGGCGCTGCGATCGGCGAAGATGTAGATCTGGCGCGCCGCCAGCATGCGGAACCCCTCGGCCCTCAAGGCGGCAATGGTCGCCGGGTCGGCGATGTCGTTCAACGAGCGGATGACGATGGCGCGATCGGGGAAACGCGCGGTCAAGGCCGCGCGCAGCGACGCGATCGCCGGCCCGTCGAGCAGCGGCACCGGATTGGTCGAATAGAGCCAGTTGTTGACCTGCGCCTGACGGTCGAGGCCGCTTGCCCTGACCAGCGGCGCGCAGACTCCAATCAGAGTACTCAGCGCGCGCCGCAGCAGAGGATGGGCGGCGAAGTTGCGCGTCTCATCCATCGCGTAGTCGATATAGGCGCTGGTCGGGCAGCAGATATAGCAGTTGTGCGCCTTGCCCTCGTCGTTCAACGTCAGCGGAAAAATGCCTCCGGCGATTTCGAACGTCTCGACTTTCGTGTCCAGATTGGCGATGAGGTGGCGCACCGGCATCTCATTGAAAAGCCTTACAAAAGTCTCGACCTTTGCCGGCTTGTTCTCGACCCGGTCGGCCTGTTGCACAGGCCTTTGCGCCATCGCCGCGCCGCTCATCGCGCGCGCTCCAGGCGGGCTTCGACGCGACGCAGCTTGCGGCCTGTCTCCAGCGGCAGCGGCGCGCGGACGAGCGTGACGGCGGCGACCGCCTTTCTTGCTTCCAGCAACGCTAGCACAGCTTGATGCGCGGCAGCTGCCGCGTCGTCCGGAAGCGTCGGCGGAAGGCTGAGCTCGATCCTGTCCAGCCCGGTCTGGACAAGACGAAAATCGTCGATGCGGCGATCGGCCTTGAGCACGGCGTTGCGCAGCACATCCGGCGTGACGAGGACCGGTCCGTCCGGCGACATGAGCCGGAACACATCGTCCATGCGGCCGACGATCTCGTCGACGCTGCGCAGCGGCGAACCACAGCGGCAAGGTTCTTCGGACAAGCGCAATAGGTCGTTCATCCTGTAGCGCGCCATGATCTGTGTCCGGCGGCGAAAGGCCGTCACCAGCGGGGTCACCAGGCCCTCGCCCGCCGGCTCGAATTCGAAGAATACGGAGTCTTCGGCAAGGTGCAGTCCGCCCTGGCGGCAGGTGACCGCGAACAGGCCTTCGGTCGCCATGTAGATCTGATCGAGCGGCAGCCGGAAGAAATCCTCTATAACCGGACGGTCAACCGGATCCAGCGTTTCAGCCGCCGAGAAGACACGCTTCGGACGCAGACGGAAACCCTCGCTCGCGAAATGCCGCAGGACTTTCGGCGGCGCGATAATCACCGTCGGGTCGAAGGCTTGGAGCGCGCCGCGCCAGCTCTCCGGCCCTGATGTCAGATCGAAGAAGGCGAGCTTGATCAGGCGCGATTTGCGGGCGCTGTCGTAAAGCCCGGTATTCTGCGGCAGTATGACCGCGACGCGCATGCCGCTCCATAGAAGATCGGGCGCCGCCTTGGCCAGGACCGCGCCCAGCCAGCGGTATTTTTCGGCCTCGGAAATCACGAACAGGCCGCGATTGCCCGATGTTCCGGTGCTGGCGCCGATAGTGAGCGGTCCTGCGCGGCCCTCGCCCGCCAGGGCCGCCCAGGCTTGCGCGGCGGTGAGACGGTGGATGTTGAATTCGTCGAAGCGCGCCATCAGCAGTGCCTTGTCGGTGACCGGCAGATCGCTGAGGCGCGCCGGCGGCTTGCCGTAAAAGGGCGCGCGCGGCAGGTCGCCGTTCAGGAAGCGCCGCAAGGCCGCCGCCTGCCAGCGCTCGAAGTCGGGCCGGGGCTTGCGCGAGACCCAGCGTGTCAGCGCGAAGGAGCCTGCCGCTTCCGCCAGCCCGTTCATGCGGCCTCCGGTGCGAGGTCGTAAGATGTCGGAGCGGGATCATGGCAGAGCATCACTTCGCCGCCTGAGGCGAGGAAGCGACGCAGCATGGCGCTGGTCGGCTCGATCGCCGCGGCATCCTCGGCGATTAACGTGGTCGGGAAACCCGGCGTGCGGTTATGGGTCAAGGCATTGAGCAGCCATTGCGCATCGACGGCGTAGAGCAGCGGCCGGGCCGGTCCGGTAAACAGCAGGCCGAACTGGCCGTCGGCATGTCCTGGAAGATCGACCGCGATCACGCTGCCGTCGCCGAAAAGATCGGCGCCGCCTGGCGCGCCTTCGCGCGCCTCGACTCGCCGCTTCGCGGACAACGCCTCCAGCCGCGCCTCGAAATCCGGCGGGAAGAGTTCGGTGAAGACGCCGTGGCGCAGATTCTGCCTCGGGCTGCGCGCCTTGACCCGCGCCCAGGCGGCGTCGCTGGCGATGAAGCGCGCGTTGCGGAACAGCGACAGGCCCGAAATGTGGTCGGCGTGGAAATGGGTGACGGTGATCGTGCGGATGTCGTCGGGCGACAGGCCGAAACGCCGCAGCACCGGCAGGACCTGCTCGGCGGCGTTGATTTGAGGTTTCAGCAGCGCAGCGTAGAGCCGAAGCATGCGGCTGCGCCGCGCGTCGCTCAACGCCTCAGGTGTGTAGCCGGTGTCGATGAGCACCGGCCCGGCAGCCGGGTGAAAGAACAGCCCGTAACGGACGCGCAGCCTGACGCTTTGCCAGTTGCCGCCGCGCAGGATCAATCGCTCGGCAGCGCTCACCCAGGCGCTGTTGGCGAAGACGATCCTCATGCCTGCGCACCGCCGGAAAAAGTGCGGTCAAGCCCCTGTTCGAACGAGATTTTCGGCGTCCAACCGAGAACTCGCTTGGCGTTGGAAAGATCGAGGCTTTGCGCATAGGCGAAGAGGCCGAGCCCATAGCGGGTGACCGGCGGCTCGGGCCGTCCAGGCAACCGGAGCGCCACTGCTTCTATCAGGCCCGCCGCCAGCATCGCCGGCTTGAGCGGCGTCGGCCGCCAGCGCGCCTGGAGACCGGCGCGGGCGCAGGCCTCGTCGGCGATGCGGCGGACCGGCAGCACCTCGCCGCCGGAGATGTTGAAGATCCGGCATTCCGCTTCCCCGGTCGCGGCAAGCGCCGCCATCACTGCGTCAACGACGTCGTCGACATAAGTGAGGTCGATGGCCGCCCGGCCATCGCGAAACAGCGGCAGCGGGCGGCTTCTTGCCGCCTTGAGCAGGCGCGGCAGCAGCGCGTGGTCGCCTTTGCCGTAGATGCCGCGCGGCCGCAGCGCCAGCGGATGGACATCTGGCTGGCCGAGCACGATCTTTTCGGCCTCGCGCTTGGTGCGGGCATAGTGGTTCACGGGCTCCGGCAAGGCCGCGTCCTCGCTGAGCCCAAGCTGGTCGCGGAAGGCAAAGCAGACGGACGGGGTGGAGATGTGGACGAAGCGGCTGACACCCTGCCGCTGTGCGAAATCGACAAGGTTGCGCGTTGCCGTGACATTGGCCGCCTCGAAATCCGCGAGGCGTCCGAAAGGCGAGGAGAGCGCCGCGCAATGGATGATCCGTTCGACCCTGCCAAGCCTCGGATCGAGCGCGCCGTCGAGCGGCCGCACGAGATCGTGGCGGACGATGCGATGGCCGGCGGCCTCCAGCGCGGCGCAGCACGCTTCATCGCGGCCGAGCCCGAGCGCCAGCGTGCCGGACGCGGCCAGCCGCTCGAGCACGTGCGAGCCCAAGAAACCGCTGGCGCCGGTGACGAGCACGGCCATCCTCAGACCTCCAGCGCCATGCCGCCGAAGGAGACGCCGGCCGACGTGCCGAGGATGAGCAGCTTCATGCCCGGCGCTACGCGGCCCTCGCGGCGCGCGACGTCCAGCGCGAAGGGAATGGACGCCGCGATCTGGTTGCCGAAGCGGGCGGAAATGTCGACGAGCTTTTCCGGCGCAAAGCCGGTCTGGCGCGCCATATGGGCGAGCGCGAACGGGCTCGCCTGGTGCGGCACGACGAGATCGACATCGGCATGCCGCCAGCCGGCGCGCTCGAGCAGAGCAGCGACGAAGCCGTTGAAATGGCGCGCGGTGAGCCTGAACAGTTCCTTGCCGTCCATGTGGAACAGACTGTGCGCCGCGAACGCTTCCTGCTCCTTGCGGAAATCGAAGCGCGTGCCGCCCGAACCGATGCCGCAGGCTTCCCACGCAGATGGATAGGTGCGCATCAGGCTTGCCGCCACCTTGCCCTCGCCTTGGCCGCCTTTGCGCAGCACGGCGGCCGCGGCGCCGTCGCCGAAGAGCGCGGCGATCTCGGGCGCATCCTGCCACGGCAAGGCGCGCGAGGCGATCTCGGAGGAAAACACCAGCGCCGTCTCGCATTGCCCGGCCTCGATCATGCGGCCGGCGGTCTCGAAGGCGGTGAGGAAGCCCAGGCATGTGCTGTTGACGTCGAAGGCGGCGGCCGAGCCGTCGGCCAGCCCAAGGCGCTGCATGACCAAGGGCGCGGTCGCCGGCAGCGGCTGATAAGGCACGCCGCAGCCGCCGATGATCAGGTCGACGGCGCCGGGATCGAGGCCGGCATCCTCAAGCGCCAGCGTCGCCGCCGCGCAAGCTAGATCGATTTGCGATTCGCCCTCGCAGACATAGCGCTCGACGACGCCGGTCGCGGTTTCGAGCGCGCCCTCGCCGAGGCCAAGCCGCTCCTCCAGCGTCCGCGTCGTGACGCGCTCAGCCGGTACCGCCCTGCCGGTTCCGACGATCCTGATCCGCATTCTCCCCCCGCCGCATGAGCTTGGCCCTATCTAGCGCAAAAAGCGATCGATAGCGACGTTTCCAAGCTCATGCGGTCCTTTGGGACCTCGGCCTAGCCGTCGATAACCGATGACACCCAGACCTTTTCGAACCGTTCGGTGAGTTTTCCCCAATCCTGCTTAGTAACATGCAATCCGTCCAACCAAACTGTTTTCAAAGACGGGATTTCGTACAGCGTTGCCAGAGTTCCTGCAGCGGTCAACGTTGTTTGGCCTTCGTGGCCGCCAATGGACAAATATTCAAGGTTCGGGAGCTGTGACAGCATTTTGAGATCGTGCTCAGCGATACCCGTTGACCATATGTCGAGCCAACGCAGCTGCGACATCTTGCAGATCGCCTGCAGGCCAACTGCCGTGATGTCTGTGGCGCCAAGCTCCAAAGCCGTGATTGCCTTCGAATGCGAGACCATCCGCGCAAAATCGTCGGAGAACCTTGAGTCCTCAAAGTCCAGTTCGGTCAGCGACGGATTGCCGAGGAGCGCTGCAAGGGATTCTTCCGTAATGCGCGCCCTTTGCGCGGTGAGTTTTCTGACAGCTGGAAGCTGTGCAATTTGGAACAGATCACTGCTGCCTACACCCCACAGACAGCTAAACTCCTCAAGAGCTTCGGCCGTTCTAAAACCGTCCAAGCGACCGGCCCGAGAAATACCCAGCAGATGAAGTGCCCTAAGGTTAGGAAGTTGCACGATAGAATTGACCGCCGCGCGCGTGATGTCGCACCATATCTGGACGCTGTATACAGACCGGATCGCCTTCAGTTTACCGGCATCAGATTTCGCAAACAGCTTGTTCCATCGAATGTAGATCTCATCGTAGTGAGGATTGGCCGCCAGCTGAGCCGTGTGATCGTCTGTCAGGAACTCGTCAGCTCCTGTCTCAAGCGTGTCTAAGCTGAACTTCAACTCTGTCATGAAGTCAGGATCCGCCTCCGTGGGGGTGCTGCCAACGTCCGCAATGGGTCAGAATCGGACGCTAATTTATAAATTTGCGAGCTAAGCCTTGCGTTCCCAGCGTCGGTCCTGGGTCTGCTGCCAGTAGGTGACGGCGTGGCCGGCCTCCTTCATCGTCTTCCAATGGCCGCGAGCGGCTTCGAGCTGTGCCGCGTCATGGCCGTCGAACAGGAAGACGGCGCGCTCGTAGCCGGACAAGTCGGGAGGCGTCGCGCCGTCGACCAGGAAACGGATCTGCGCCGCATTCTGGTTGCCTTCGCCCGTGGTGAGCAGGATCGGCTGTTCGGCCGGATAGGCCTCGCGGTCGGTGGCATGCGCCAGGAAAGAATCGTCGCGGAAAGTCCACAGATGCTGGTCGAGCGCGTCACGGCGATCTTCCGTGCCGGTCTGCACTACCGCGCGCCAGCCGCGCTCGATGCTGCGCTCGAGCAGGCCGGGCAGCGCCTCCTCGAGCGTCGATTCGGTCAAATGGTAGAACAGGATGTCTGTCATCCCGGAAACCTAACCCTCATAGTGGTCGCGGACCAGCCTATCGAGCAGCCTCACGCCGAAACCCGAGCCCCAGGACTGGTTGATCTCGCTCGACGGGGCGCCCATCGCGGTGCCGGCGATGTCGAGATGCGCCCAGGGCGTGTCCTTGACGAAGCGCTGCAGGAACTGCGCGGCGATGATGGCGCCGCCATAGCGGCCGCCGATGTTCTTCATGTCGGCGTTCTTGGAATCGATCAACTTGTCGTATTCGGGCCCGAGCGGCATGCGCCATAGCCGCTCCTGCGATGCCTGGCCGGCGCCGAAAAGCCGGCCGGCAAGCTCGTCATTGTTGGAGAAAAGGCCGGCGTAATGCTGGCCGAGCGCCACCATGACGGCGCCGGTCAAGGTCGCCAGGTTGATCATGAATTTCGGCTTGAAACGGTCGTTGGCGTACCAGAGCGCGTCGGCCAGAACGAGGCGGCCTTCCGCATCGGTGTTGAGCACCTCGATGGTCTGGCCCGACATCGAGGTGACGATGTCGCCGGGACGCTGGGCATGGCCGTCGACGGCGTTCTCGACCAGGCCGATGACGCCGACCACATTGGCCTTCGCCTTACGCGCAGCGAGCGCACGCATAAGGCCGGTGACGGCTGCGGCACCACCCATGTCGCCCTTCATGTCCTCCATGCCCGAGGCCGGCTTCATCGAATTGCCGCCGGTGTCGAAGGTGACGCCCTTGCCGATGAAGGCGAGCGGCGCGCCCTTGGCCTTGCCGCCGTTCCAGCGCATCACAGCCAGGCGCGCGCCGCGCGGCGAGCCTTGCGCGACGCCGAGCAGCGAGCCCATGCCGAGCTTCTTCATCTCTTTTTCAGCCAAGATCTCGACCTCGACGCCGAGTTGCTCCAGCGCCTTGACGCGCTCGGCGAATTCGACGGGCCCAAGCGCATTGGCCGGCTCGTTGACCAGATCGCGCGCAAGCAGCACGCCGTCGACCACCGCTTCCTCGCCGGCGAAAGCCTTCTTCGCGGCAGCGGGATCGGCGCAGTGAATGGTTACCTTAGCGGGCTTGCCCGACTTCGTGTCGGATTGGCCGTCTTCCTTGTCTTTCCTGGTCTTGTATTTGTCGAAGGAATAGCTGCGCAGCAGGATGCCGGCGGCGAGGCTCGCCGCCTGGCGACCGTCGGGCTGCAACTCCGGCAGATCGAGGATGACGGCCACCTCGGTCGCCTTGCGCAGCGAAGCGGCAACGGCGCCGCCGAGCTTCAGCCAGGCATTGTCGTCGAGGTTCGAGACCTTGCCGGCGCCGACCGCCACCAGCCGGTCGACCGGCGTTCCTTCCGGCGCCAGCACCTCGGCCGAGCTTGCGAATTTGCCGGAGAAATCGGCGACCGGAAAGGCGCGAGCCAATGCACCAGCCGGATCGCAGGCTTTCGCCGCCTCGCCGAGCCCGCCGTCATCGGCCGCGAAGACGAAGACGCTGCCCTTTTTAGGCGCGGCGAATTTGGCGAAGGAAATGGATGGTCTCGACGTCATCAGGTCCTGCTTTCGGGGATGGCCGTAAGGTGCCGGCAAAGGTAATTTTCAACGGGCGAGCGGTTTGGCAAGCGTGCGCGACATTTGGTCGTTTTCCGCCATTTGGCAAGACTTTGGCCGAAATCGCGGTCTATATCGGCGCCACCATAGACAAAGGATTCGCCTCGGCACGACCTTAGCTTGCTGCCGCAACCTGCTGTTAACCATCGATGTTTTGCATTTCTTATTCATTGGCGCGGAGACTCCGCCACGCCGGGGCACGTGGCGTGGGGCGACAAACCGGAGCGAGCCGCCCATGACGCAGTTGTGCGGGCGCCGCCGGATCACTACCTTGTCGGCGGGCATGATGCCGTTCGGCAAAATCGAGAAAAGCCTTCATGAAGGTCGTTGAACGCTACATCATGCGCCGCGCGCTGACGATGTTCCTCGCGGCGCTGGTCTGGACGCTGGCGATCGTGTGGACCACGCAGGTTCTGGCCAAGATCGACCTCGTCACCGACAATGGCCAGTCGGCGCTGACTTTCTTCGAAGTCGCAGCACTCATCATCCCCTCGATCATCCCGATCGTGGTGCCGTTCGCCTTGGTGGTGGCGGTGGCGCAGACGCTGAGCGCCATGAACACCGATTCGGAGCTCGCCGTGCTCGGCGCCGCCGGCGCCTCACGCTGGACGATCGCGCGGCCGATCCTGCTGCTCGCGATAGCGGCTTGCGCGTTTTCCTTCATCGTCGACAACGCCATCGATCCCTATGCCAGGCAGAAGAACCGCCAGCTGGTGGCAGCATCGCGCGCCGACCTTCTGTCGCTGATCATCCAGGAAGGCACGTTCCGCAAGATTGACGAAGGCCTGTTCCTGCAGGTTGGCGAGCGGCTTCCCGGCAACCGGCTCGGCGGCATCTTCGTGGCCGATTCACGCGAGGAAGGCGCCAGCCTGACCTACTATGCCAAGACCGGCAGCATCGTCGAAAAGGGCGACGAGAAGGTGCTGATGATGAATGACGGCGTCATCAACCGCAAATCGGTGACCGGCGACCTCTCCGTCATCCGCTTCACCTCCTACGCCTTCGACATGTCGGCGTTCATGTCGGCGGCGAACGACATCACGCTTTTGCCCAAGGACCGCACGACGCAATATCTGCTCAACCCGGATCCCAACGACAAGATGTTCCAGCGCGAACCGGGCAGCTACCGGGCCGAGCTCAACCAGCGTCTCGCCGAATGGTCCTATTCGCTGGTGTTCGCGCTGATCGCTCTTGCCGTTGCGGGCGACGCGCGCTCGCACCGGGAGGCGCGGATCAATCCGCTGATCACGGCAATCGCGATAGCGCTTTTCGTGCGATGGCTGGGCTTCTTCGCCGCCGGCAAGGCCGACAGGGTCTGGTACTATGTCTACCTGCTCTACGCCATACCGCTCATCGCCTCCGCGGTTTCGATCTGGTTCATCGTATCGTCGCGCACCATGGAGTTGCCGGTCGCCTGGGCAGACTGGCTGACAGGCATTGCCAAGCGAGCCGGCGACAACTGGACAACATTCAAGCTCTGGCTCGTCCGGCGCACTTCCGGCCAGGGAGCCTGACCATGGGCTGGACGCTGGGTCGCTATTTCTTCTTCCGTTACGTCTCGATCACCTTCTGGTTCTTCCTCGGCCTGCTGGCGCTGGTGTTCCTGATCGACTTTACCGAGCTTTCCGGCCGCACGACCGGGCTGCCCGGCTTCACTTACGGCACAGCCTTCGCCATTTCGGCGCTCAGGATGCCGATGATCATGCTGCAGACGGTGCCGTTCGTCGGACTGTTCTCGGCAATGGCGACGCTGGTGTCGCTCAACCGCCGTTACGAGCTGGTGATCGCCCGCTCGGCCGGCGTCTCGGCCTGGCAGTTCCTGTTTCCGTGCTGCGTCGGCGCGCTGATGTTCGGCGTGCTGTCGGTTGCCGTGATCAATCCGATCGCCGCGCACGGCTTTTCCTGGTCCGAGCAGATGGAGAACGACCTCAGGGCCGGCAAGTCGAATGCCGTCACGACCAACGTCACGCCCTGGCTCAGGCAGAAGACCGAATCGGGCGACACCATCATCGGCGCCCGCGCCATCCTCAATCAGGGGCTGGAGATGGCGGACGCGGTGTTTTTCATCCTCGACCCGCAGGGCAACATCGCCGAACGCAAGGATGCAGCCAAAGCCTTCCTGCGCGACGGCTATTGGGAATTGCAGGACGTAAAGGTCTTCAAGGGAGGCAATATCCAGGCGCTGCCGTCCGACAGGGTGCCGACCAATCTCAAGCCGGAATTCGTGCAGGAGCGCCTGGCGCGCCCGGAAACCATCCCCTTCTACGAGCTGCCGCGCAAGATCGAGGTTGCCCGTTCCTTCGGGCTCAAGGCAAACGCCTTCGCCATGCAGTTTGATTCGCTGGTGGCCTTGCCGTTCCTCCTCGTCGCCATGACGCTGATTGCTGCAACGGTTTCAATGCGATTTGCACGAATGGGACAGTCGGCAACGATGATTCTGGGTGGCGTCGTGGCCGGCTTTCTGCTTTATGTCGTTTCGGTACTGGTCAAGGCATTCGGTGTAGCCGGATTCGTGCCTACTGTGGTGGCTGCATGGGTTCCGGTTGTCGTGGCTATGTTCTTTGGGGTGACGTTTCTGCTATACAAGGAAGACGGCTAGTGAGGGAGGCGGTTTTGCGCAGCCATAGGCAGGCCGGTTTGGCACGCCTCTATGGGGCGACTGCCTTGGCGTGTCTGTTCGCTTGCGCGGTGCCGACGGCATCTGCGCTGGCGCAGCAGATCACTGCCAAGTCCGTCCCTTCCGGCACGCAGATGCTGCTGGCCGCCGATACGCTTGTCTATGACAACGACAAGCACACGGTGACGGCCGTCGGCGGCGTGCAGATCGACTATGGCGGCAACAAGCTGGTCGCCCAGCGCGTGGTGTATAACCGCGACACCAAGCGCCTCGTCGCCAGCGGCGCCGTCGAACTGATCAACAGCGACGGCACCAAGGTCAATTCTGACCATATCGACATCACCGACGACTTCGCCGACGGCTTTCTCAATGCGCTGCGCGTCGAGACGATAGACAAAGCCTATTTCGCCGCCGAGAGCGCGGAGCGCATGGGCGGCGTGCTCACCACCTTCCACAACGGCGTCTACACCGCCTGCGAACCTTGCGAGGACAAGCCGGACAAAGCGCCGACCTGGCGCATCAAGGCGCGAAAGATCATCTGGAACGGCGAGAAGAAGACGGTCCGCTTCGAGAACTCGAATTTCGAATTCTTCGGCTACCCGCTCGCCTATCTGCCGGCCTTCGAGATCGCCGACCCGACGGTGAAGCACAAGAGCGGCTTCCTGATCCCCGGCATCGTCTACAACAACCATCTCGGCGTCGGCGTCAAAGTCCCGTATTACTTCGCCCTGTCTCCGACCTATGACCTGACCGTCACCGGCAGCGGCTATACCAAGCAGGGTTTCCTCGGCGAGGCCGAGTGGCGCCAGCGCTTCAACAGCGGCCAGTACACGCTGAAGATCGCCGGCATCAATCAGCAGGATCCCGGCGCATTTGTCGATGCCGCCGGCCATAATGTGAATTCGGGGCCTGTCAACGATCCGAACAAGTTCCGCGGCATGATGGGCACCAAGGGCCAGTTCGCCATCAACGAGCGCTGGGACTTCGGCTGGGACGTGCTGCTCCAGACCGACAAGAATTTCTCGCGCACCTACAACATCGAAGGCTACAACGACCTCGTCCACCAGTCGTCGATCTATCTGACGGGCTTGAGCGACCGCAATTATTTCGACGTTCGCGCCATGCGCTTCGAGGTGCAGGAAGACACGCTCTCCAGCGATCCGACGGCGCGTTCCGCCAAGCAGCCCTGGGTGCTGCCGTCGCTCGACTACGCCTATATCCCCGACACGTCGGTGGCCGGCGGCCAATTGTCGTTCAACGTCAATACACGCGTGATCAGCCGCAACCGGCTGGATGCTGTTCTGGCCAATCCGGTCGTCGACACTTCCATCAACAATGTGCGCGGCATCGAAGGCGAGTCGAGCCGGTTGACGGCGGAAGCCGAATGGAAGCGCACCTTCACCACAGATGGCGGCCTGCAACTGACGCCGCTGCTCGCGTTGCGCGGCGATGCCGGTTACGTCAACGCCAATTCGGCTTCGCTCGCCGCCGTCAACCAGATGGGGACGAATCTCGGCGAGGACGTCGACATGCGTTCCTCGCTCGCCCGCTACATGGCGACCCTCGGCCTCGAGGCGCGTTGGCCGCTGTTGTTCTCGATGGCGAACTCCAGCCATGTCCTGGAGCCGACGGCGCAGGTCTTCGTGCGCCCGAACGAGCAATATGTCGGCGGACTGGCCGTCCCGAACGAAGACGCGCAGAGCTTCGTCTTCGACGCCACCACGCTGTTCGAACGCGACAAATTCTCGGGCTATGACCGCATAGAAGGCGGCACGCGCGCCAATGTCGGCTTCCGGTATTCAGGCGCCTATGACAATGGCTGGGCCACGAATGCAATTTTCGGCCAGTCGTACCAGCTCGCGGGCGAAAACTCCTTTGCCGCGCCCGACCTCGTCAATGTCGGGGCCGAGTCCGGCCTGGACAAGCAGACCTCGGATTATGTCGGCCTTGTCGGTTTCAACAGCCCGAGCGGTTTCTCCGGCTCGCTGAGCGGGCGTTTCGACGAGCAGACATTCGAGGTCAGGCGCGCCGAAGTGAAGGCCGCCTATTCCAGCCTGCCGATATCGCTCAGCGCCAAATATGCCTTCATCGAGGCGCAGCCGCTCTATGGGTTCACCACCGACCGACACGAGCTCACGCTCGGCGCTTCGACCCATCTGGCGCAGAACTGGCGGCTGTTCGGCACCGGCACTTACGACATCGAGACAAATGTGCTGGTCAAGGACGGCGTCGGCTTCGCCTACAACGATACCTGCTTCACTTACATCATGACGTATTCGCAGACGCGTGACACCGTCACCAAGGAAGTATCGCAGAACATCGGTTTCAACCTGTCGTTCCGCACGCTCGGCGATTTCGGTTCGTCAACAAGCGCGGTCGATACCATCCAGTGATCAAGCGGCGGGCGCGCGGTCTCCGAGCCGTGCGCCGGCTGGGGCGCTGATGGGCTTTGGTCTTGATTTGGAGCGCGTTCCTTCGAGAATGGGCCGCGTTTCCCGGGGCCATGCGCCGGCGACATCGTTTCGCCGCATAAGATGGGCATGGGGTCGACTGCATCGCGCAGGCGTTCGGAGGACGCGCGGCGCCGCGATGGCGGAAAATCGGGATGGGGAAAATTAGGAAGGTAAGATGAGGAAATACCTGTTTTCAGCGGGATTCGCGCTTCTGGTGGCGGCCTCGATTTCGGTCACGGCTGTCGTGCGGCCTGCTTTCGCCGCTGAGATCAAGTATGTCGTCAACAACATCGCGATCACCACCGGCGACATCGCGCACCGCGCCGCCTTCTTCAAGTTGCAGCACAAGAAGGGCGATGCCGCGCAGGAGATGATCGACCAGACGCTGCGCCTGGCCGAGGCCAGGCGGCTGGGCATCCGCATCAGCGATCAGCAGGTCGAAGCCGCCTACCAGCGCTTCGCCTCGGGCAACAAGATGCCGCTGGCGAAACTCGACGCGATCATGACGCAGTCGGGCGTCACCAAGGAACATTTCAAGGAATTCATCCGTGCCCAGATGGCCTGGAACCAGGCGCTCAGCGCGCGCTACCGCTCCGGCGAAGGCGGCTCGGTGACCGAGCAGGACGCCGTGCGGCGCATGCTCGACAAGGGCGGCGCCAAGCCGACCGCGACGGAATACATGCTGCAGCAGGTGATCTTCGTGGTGCCGGCATCGGAGCGCGCCGGCACACTCGCCAAGCGCAAGCGCGAGGCCGACGCCATGCGCGCCCGCTTCAGCGGCTGCAGCACCACGCGGGAATTCGCCAAGGGCCTGATCGACGTCACCGTGCGCGACCTCGGCCGCGTGCTGGCGCCGCAATTGCCGTCCGACTGGGCCGAGCAGATCAAGGCGACCAAGGTCGGCGCCGCGACGCCAACCCGCGAGACCGAGCGCGGCGTCGAGTTCATCGGCATCTGCTCCTCGCGCGAGGTTTCCGACGACAAGGCCGCGCAGATGGTGTTCCAGGCCGAAGGCAGCAACGACAAGGACGCCGACGAGCTCAGCAAGAAATATGTCGCCGAGCTGCGCCAGAAGGCCAAGATCGTCGAGCGCTAGAGCCGGATGATTTCAGGTCGAGTCGACCTGATATCCGAATCCGTCTCTAAACCGAAGAAACGAAGCATGATGTCGCCCGGAGCCCGCTGCATACTTTTCGGCATCATGCTCTGAGCCGGATGATTTCAGGTCGGTCCGACCTGAAATCCGAATCCGTCTCCAAACCGAAGAAACGAAGCATGATGTCGCCAGAAGACCGCTGCATGCTTTTCGGCATCATGCTCTGAGCGACAAGCGTGCGATGCCGCAGCCAGCCGACCGCATGAGCACGCAGAAGACCCACGCGCCGCTGGCGCTCAGTGTCGGCGATCCCTCGGGCATCGGGCCCGAGATCGCCATCGCCGCCTGGCAGGCTGGCGACAGCGCCGGTGTGCCGCCCTTCTACCTGCTTGCCGACCCCGCTTTGATCGAAGCCCGCGCCCGCCTGGTCGGCGCGAATGTGACGATCGCCGAGACCTCCCCGGGACAGGCAGCGCACCACTTTGCCCGGGCTCTGCCTGTCGTTCCGCTCGATGCGCGTCATTTCGACAGCCCGGGAGAGCCGAACCCGGCCAACGCCGCCGGCACCATCGAAGCCATCGACCGCGCCGTCGCCGACTGTCTCGCCGGCCACGCCGCGGCGATAGTCACCTGCCCGATCGCCAAGAAGCCGCTTTATGATGCCGGATTTGGCTTTCCCGGCCACACCGAATATCTGGCACATCTGGCTTCGCGCCACACCGGCAGGGATGTGACGCCGGTGATGTTGCTGGCAGGACCGGATCTGCGCACCGTTCCGGTGACCATCCATATCGCTTTGGCCGAAGTGCCGAAGCTGCTCACGACGGAGCTGATCGTCGCGACCGCGCGCATCACCGCCGCCGATCTCGAGACCCGCTTCGGCATTGCGCGGCCGAAGCTTGCGATCGCCGGGCTCAACCCGCATGCCGGCGAAGGCGGCGCCATGGGCCTGGAGGATGCTGCGATCGTGACGCCGGCCGTCGAGATGCTCAAAGCGGAAGGGATCGACGCGATCGGACCGCTGCCGGCCGACACGATGTTTCATCCGCGCGCGCGCGCTTCCTATGACGCGGCGCTCTGCATGTATCACGACCAGGCGCTGATCCCGGCCAAGACTTTAGCCTTCGACGAGGCGGTGAACGTGACGCTGGGCCTGCCCTTCATCCGAACCTCGCCCGATCACGGCACCGCTTTCGACATTGCCGGCAAGGGTATTGCGCGCGCCGACAGCCTGATCGCCGCGCTAAGGCTGGCGCGCCGCCTGGCCGACCATGGACGGCAGGCCGCCGCCGCGTGAGGATCCATTGAGCGGGCGCACAACAATCGACGGGTTGCCGCCGTTGCGCGAGGTGATCGAGCGGCATGGCCTGCAGGCCAAGAAGGCGCTCGGGCAGAATTTTCTGCTCGACCTCAACCTGACCGGCAAGATCGCGCGTGCCGCCGGCGATCTCGGCGAGGCGACGGTGATCGAGGTCGGCCCGGGTCCGGGCGGACTGACGCGGGCGCTTCTCTTCAACGGCGCGCGGCGCGTGATCGCCATCGAGCGCGACGAGCGCTGCCTCGAAGCGCTGGCCGAGGTCTCCAGCCATTATCCCGGTCGCCTGGAGGTCATTCCCGGCGATGCGTTGAAGACGGAGTTTGCCGCGCTTGTCGGCGCGGCGAACGGCGGGCCGGTGAAGATCGTTGCCAACCTGCCCTACAATATCGGCACCGAGCTTCTAATCCGCTGGCTGACGGTGGCCGATTGGCCGCCCTTTTACCAATCGATGACGCTGATGTTCCAGCGCGAGGTGGCGGAGCGCATCACGGCGGTCCCGGACAGCGACGGCTATGGCCGGCTCGGCGTCCTGGCCGGCTGGCGCACCGAGGCGAAGATCGCCTTCGACGTGCCGCCGCAGGCATTCACGCCGCCGCCGAAGGTCACTTCATCGGTGGTGCATCTGGTGCCCCGCTTATCTCCACTGCCCGTGGATGCCAGAAAATTGGGCCGGGTCACCGAGGCCGCCTTCGGCCAGCGCCGCAAGATGCTAAGGCAAAGCGTAAAGAGCCTTGGCGGCGAGGCGCTGCTGCTACGGGCCGGCATCGACCCGACGCGGCGGGCGGAGACGCTCAGTGTGGAAGAGTTCGTTAAGCTGACCAACGCGGTGTAGCTGCGTCCTTCCCTTCTCCCCTTGTGGGCCCCTTGTGGGAGAAGGTGGCCGAGCGAAGCTCGGTCGGATGAGGGGTGCTGGAAGGATCGCTACGATGACGAAATCGGCGTTTGAAGCGTCTTAATCATCAGTGCCTCGTTCCTTCCAACACCCCTCATCCGTCTCGGCGCTTCGCGCCGATCCACCTTCTCCCACAAGGGGAGAAGGAGAGTCACCCCGTCTTCTCGTCCAGCAATCCCGAAATGAAGTCGAACAGCCCCGGCCGCCGGTCGCGGCGAAGCCGCTCGGCCGTGACGATGGCGCGGACCTCGGCGAAGGCGCGGTCGAGATCGTCGTTGACGATGACGAAGTCGTATTCCTTCCAATGCTCGATCTCGAGGCGGGCGTTCTTCAGCCTTGTCTCGATGACCGATTCCTGGTCCTCGGCGCGGCGCTTCAGGCGCGCCTTCAATTCCTTCATCGACGGCGGCAGGATGAAGATCGAGACGATGTCGGCGCGCATCTTCTCCTTGAGCTGCTGGGCGCCCTGCCAGTCGATATCGAACAGCATGTCGCGGCCTTCGGCCAGCGCGATTTCCGCCGGTTCGCGCGGCGTCGCATAGCAATTGCCGTGCACTTCGGCCCATTCCAGCAGCGCGTCGGAATCGCGCAGCCGCTCGAACTCGCGCATGGTGCGGAAGTGGTAGTGGACGCCCTCGATCTCCGAGCCGCGGCGCGGCCTTGTCGTGACGGAGACCGAAAGCTCGAGACTTCCATCGCTTTCGAGAAGATTGCGCGCGATCGTCGACTTGCCGGCGCCCGACGGCGACGACAGCACCAGCATCAATCCGCGGCGGCGGATGCGGGACCCCAGATCCCTGGCGGCCGTCGGCTCCTTGGCAACCATCCCGTCACTCCAGATTCTGGACCTGCTCGCGAAACTGGTCGACCACCGCCTTGAGCTCCAGCCCGATCGCGGTGACCGCGGCGGCGTTCGACTTGGAGCATAAGGTATTCGATTCGCGATTGAATTCCTGCGCCAGAAAATCGAGCTTGCGGCCAACGGCGGCGCCGCTTTTGAGCAGCGCGCGCGCCGAAGCGACATGCGTCTTCAGCCGGTCGATCTCCTCGCGGATGTCGGCCTTGGTGGCGAGGAAGGCCGCTTCCTGGTGCAACCGGACGGCGTCGAGATTGGCCGAAGCATCCGTCAACAGGCGCACCTGCTCGGCGATACGCTCGCGGATTGCCGCTGGCTCGCGCGAGGGATCGGCTTCGGCCTTCAGCGTCAGCGCCTCGATGATATCGACATGGCCGGCAAGAAGCGCGCCCAGCGCCGCGCCCTCGCTGCGGCGCGCCTGCTCCAGCCCGGCGAGCGCCATCTCGAGCGCAGACAGGATCGCGGCGTCGAGAGCGGCCCGCTCCTCCTCCGTCTCCACGGCTTCGGGAATGTCCAGCACACCGCGCAGGGAAAGCAGGCCGTCGGCGGTGGCGGGCTCGGTGCCGAACTGCTCCTGCAAACGCTTGGCCAGCCCTGCCAGGTCCCTGAGGAACGCCTCGTTGACCACCGGCTGGATTTGCCGTGCGGCGGCGCGGCCGACGGTCAACGTCGCCTGGAAATTGCCGCGCGCGAAACGCTTCTGAACGGTCTGCCGGACGGCGGTCTCCAGCCGGTCGAAACCCTGCGGTAATCTCAGCCTCACCTCGGCGCTCTTGCCGTTCACCGATTTCACCTCCCAGGCGATCGAGGTGCCCTCGCTTTCAGCGGCGCACCGCGCAAAACCGGTCATGCTTTGCAGGCTCATTGCCCTGTCGTCCCCCTGTCGCAGCCAAGGCTGCGTTGCCCAGCGCTGCGCGCCCAAAATCGCCGAACGATCGGCCGGCGCCCCCTCAAAACATGAATATGGCCTCGCGTCAAAGGACGCGTGCTTCCGTGTGGTACATGTCGTTTTCCCAGAACCGCTGCGCACTTTTGGGCGACATGCAATGAGTTTCGATGCATGTCGTCTTCCCAAAACCGCTGCGCACTTTTGGGCGACATGCATTGAGTTTCGATGCATGTCGTTTTCCCAAAACCGCTGCGCACTTTTGGGCGACATGCATGGCGCCTATTGCGCGTCGTCGCCGCCGGCGTCGCCATTCTCGCCATTGGCCCCGGCGTCGCTGCTGTCGGCGTTGCCATCGGGGGCTGCCGGCGCCGTCGTCTGGCCGGAGGCCTTGGCGGCGGCATCAGCCTGCTTCTTCTGCAGCGCCCGGTAGCGGACGACGTTCTGGTTGTGCTCTTCCAGCGTCGCTGCAAAGACATGGCCGCCATTGCCGTCGGCGACGAAATAGAGGTCGTCGGTCTTGGACGGATTGGCGACCGCTTCGAGCGCCGCCCGGCCCGGATTGGCGATCGGCGTCGGCGGCAGGCCCTTGATCATGTAGGTGTTGTAGGGCGTCTGCTTGTCGAGGTCAGACTGGTAGATCGGCCGGTCCGCCGGCTTTCCCTTGCCGCCGAACAGGCCGTAGATGATGGTCGGGTCGGACTGCAGCCGCATGCCCTTGGCCAGGCGGTTGAGGAACACCGCGGCGACGCGCGAGCGCTCGTCGCTCCTGCCCGTTTCCTTCTCGACGATCGAGGCGAGCGTGACGAAGTCGTCGATGTTGGCGATCGGCAGGTCGGCCGCGCGATGCGACCAGACATCCTCGACCAGCTTCTTCTGGTCGGCGACCAGCTTGTCGACCATTTGCTGCCTGGTGGCGCCGCGGGTGAAGCGCAGCGTGTCGGTGGCGATGGAACCTTCCGGCGGCAAGGTCGACGGCATGTCGCCGGTGAGTGCCTCCTGATCGGCGACGCGCTGCAGCGCCTGCTCGACCGTCAGCCCTTCGGGAATGGTAAGCGAGTACATCACCGACTTGCCGCTCTTGAAGAGCTCCATGATGTCGCGCATCGAGGCGCGAGGCTTGATGGCATATTCGCCAGCCTTGAGCGCCGATTCATTGCCCGTGGCGCGCACGCCGAGCCGGAAGATGCGGGCATCGCTGATCAGGCTGCGGCGTTCCAGCTGGTCGGCAATTTCCTGCACGCCGGTGTTCGGCTTGATCATGAAGGTGTCGCCATTGGCGGACGGGCCGGGCTCGACGAAAGCCTGCATGCCGAAATAGAGCGCGGCACCCGAGGCGAGCACCGCAAGGATAACCATGGAGAGGAAGAAATTCAGGAACACGACGAACTGGCTGCGCGAGGCGCGCGAGCGCTTCGACGGCGGCGGCGTGCCGGCTTCCGGGCGCAACGCCTCGGCCGCGGTCTTCGGCATGATCGGCCTTGTGCCCTGCCGTGCGAAATCCCCGTCGCCGCCCGGATTTGTGCTCCCAGGATTTGTGCTCATGGCGCGCCCTACCGTCTGATCTTGCAACGAATCCCCTAGCTACAAACTAGGGAAGAATTTGGCAAAAATGACGGCAGATGGCGGGACTGCCGGCTGGTTGTGGGTTTCCGAGCAATCCCGAGCGGAAAGGCGCTGAGCACCCTTCCCGGGATTGCCCGGGTTTGCCTTTCAGCCATTGTAACGCTGGAACACGAGCGAGGCGTTGGTGCCGCCGAAGCCGAAGGAATTCGACAGCGCGACATCGATCTGGCGCTGGCGCGGCTTGTTCGGCACGAGATCGATCGCAGTCTCGCGTTCCGGATTGTCGAGATTGATGGTTGCCGGCGCGACGTTGTCGCGGATGGCGAGGATCGAGAAGATCGCTTCGGCGGCACCCGCGGCGCCCAGCAGATGGCCGATCGACGACTTGGTCGACGACATTGAGATTTTCGAGGCGGCATTGCCGACCAGCCGCTCGACCGCGCCGAGCTCGATCGTGTCGGCCATGGTCGAGGTGCCGTGCGCGTTGATGTAGTCGACGTCGGCCGGCGAGAGTTTCGCCCGGTTCAGCGCCGCCGTCATGCAGCGGAAGGCGCCATCGCCATCTTCGGCCGGCGCGGTGATATGGTGGGCATCGCCGGTCAGGCCATAGCCGGTGACCTCGGCATAAATCTTGGCACCGCGCGCCTTGGCGTGCTCCAGCTCTTCCAGGACGACGACGCCCGCGCCCTCGCCCATGACGAAGCCGTCGCGGTCGCGATCGTAAGGACGCGAAGCTGTTTCGGGGCTGTCGTTGCGCTCGGTGGAGAGCGCGCGGCAGGCGGCGAAGCCGGCAATCGACAGCCGGGTGACCGGTGCCTCGGCGCCTCCGGCCAGCATCACATCGGCATCGCCCCACATGATCAGCCGGGCTGCGTCGCCAATGGCGTGCGCACCGGTCGAGCAGGCAGTGACCACCGCATGGTTCGGGCCTTTCAGGCCGTGGCGGATGGAAACCTGGCCCGAGACCAGATTGATGATCTGTCCGGGGATGAAGAAGGGGCTGATCCGGCGCGGGCCGCGTTCCTTCAGGATCATCGCGTTCTCGGCGATGCCGTCGATGCCGCCGATGCCGGAGCCGATCAGAACGCCGGTGGCGCACTGGTCCTCATGTGTCTGCGGCTTCCAGCCGGAATCGGCCAGCGCCTCGTCGGCGGCCGCGATGCCATAGAGAATGAACTCGCCGATCTTGCGCAGTTCCTTCGGCTCGAGCACTGCCTCCGGATTGAAGGTGCCGTTCGAGCCGTCGCCGCGCGGAATGATGTGGGCGATCTTGCAGGCAAGATCGTCCACCTCGAATTCGGTGACGCGCCGGCAGGCGCTGCGGCCGGAGAGCAATTCCCGCCAGCTATGCTCGACGCCCATGCCGAACGGCGAAAGCAGGCCAAGGCCCGTGACGACGACACGCCTCATCGCAGGTCCTCCCCGGTGATGCCTGCGAAAGAACTCAGGCCGAGGCCTTGTCGATATACTTCACGGCGTCGCCGACGGTGAGGATGGTCTCGGCCGCATCGTCCGGAATCTCGACGCCGAACTCCTCTTCGAACGCCATGACGAGCTCAACCGTGTCGAGGCTGTCCGCGCCCAGATCGTCGATGAAGCTCGCCTGTTCCGTCACCTTGTCGGCGTCGACGCCGAGATGCTCGATGACGATCTTCTTGACGCGCTCTGCGGTGTCACTCATTTGGGGCAATCCTCGTCTTAGGTTGTCTATCTTCGTTAGCGGGCGGAATGCCGCTAATCAAGCTGAAAGATGGTCTTGCGGGCAACGCAACGCCACAGGACCGGTTTTTGCCCGAACCGCCGGGTTGCGGGCCGCATTACACGAAAAATGACGGGCGTCCAAGCCGAAATGGCTGTTTTCACAGGCGCCCGCCCAGCCTCAGATCATTGCCATGCCGCCGTTGACGTGAATGGTCTGGCCGGTGACATAGGCCGCCTCGTTTGAGGCAAGATAAGCGACGGCGGATGCCACTTCAACGCTGGTGCCCATGCGCCGGGTCGGGATCGCGGCCATGATCGTCTCCTTCTGCTTGTCGTTGAGCTTGTCGGTCATGGCCGATTCGATGAAGCCCGGGGCGACGCAGTTGACGGTGATGTTGCGGGTGGCGATCTCCTGCGCCAGCGACTTGGAAAAGCCGATCATGCCTGCTTTGGAGGCGCAGTAATTGGTCTGGCCGGGATTGCCGGTGACGCCGACCACCGAGGTGATGTTGATGATGCGGCCATGGCGGCGGCGCATCATCGGGTGGGTCAGCTCGCGGGCCAGCCGGAACACGGCGGTGAGGTTGACCTCGATCACCGAATCCCAGTCGGCGTCCGACATGCGCACGAACAGGCCGTCCTTGGTGATGCCGGCATTGTTGACCAGGATGTCGACGCCCTCGAGATCGGCCTCCGCTTTCTGGCCGAGCGCCTTGACCGCGTCGCGGTTCGTCAGGTCCGCCGGAAACAGTTTTACGCGGTCGCCCAATTCGCCAGCCAAGGCTTCCAGCTTCTCCACACGGGTGCCGTGCAGGCCGACGATCGCGCCCTGGCTGTGCAGCACCCTGGCGATCGCCTCGCCGATGCCCCCAGTTGCGCCGGTGACGAGCGCCTTGCGGCCGGTCAGTTCGAACATTTTCCAACCTCATTTTTGCGAATGCGCCACAGGCGATGCGCGTTCCGTATACGTTAAATCGTCCAAACCGTGCCAGAAATCTTCGGAATTAAGGATATCTTCCTGTCCAAGCCCGATGCGCTTCACGACCTCAGCTGCGAGGCGATAGTCCTCGTCTCGCGAGCGCTGGACTTTGCTCCGCCTTGGCTTTGATCTGGCCATATCGCACCTATGATAGGTTCGGTCGTCCTAGCCAAGCGCCGCCAGCGCGGCCTCGACCTCTGCCGCCGTGCCGACGGCGGACGTGGCGATGTCGCGGTTGATGCGGCGCGCCAGGCCCGACAGCACCTTGCCTGCGCCGACTTCATAGAGGCTCGCGACGCCGTGGGCGCCAAACCACTCCACCGTCTCGCGCCAGCGCACGCGGGCGATCACCTGCTCGACCAAGCGGCGGGCGATCTCATCGGGGTCGCTGGTCGGGGTTACGGTGACGTTCGAGACGATCGGAACCACCGGCACGGATTTCGCGACACCGGCCAGCGCCTCGCGCATGATGTCGGCGGCCGGCGTCATCAGCGCCGAATGAAAGGGGGCGGAAACCTGCAGCATCAGCGCTCGCTTGGCGCCTTTTTCGGTGCACAGCTTCGCCGCCTGCTCGACCGCCGGCCTGGCGCCGGAGATCACCAGCTGGCCGCCGCCATTGTCGTTGGCGACCTGGCAGACGGAGCCGTTGCCGGCCTCGCGAGCTGCCTCGGCGCAAGCGGCCTCGACGTCGGCCTGTTCCAGCCCGATGATCGCGGCCATGGCGCCCTCGCCGGCCGGCACAGCCGCCTGCATGGCGTTGCCGCGCGTCCGAAGCAGCCGCGCCGCGTCGCCGACCGAAACAAAGCCGGCGGCGGCAAGCGCGGAATATTCACCAAGCGAATGGCCGGCGACATAGGCCACCTTGTCCTTCAAAGAGAAGCCGCGCGCTTCGAGCGCGCGCATCGCCGCCAGCGACACCGCCATCAGCGCAGGCTGGGCATTGGCGGTCAGCGTCAGCCGCTCTTCCGGTCCTTCCCAGATGAGTTTCGACAGTTTTTCGCCGAGCGCTGCGTCCACTTCCTCGAAGACGCGGCGCGCTTCGGGGAATGCATCGGCGAGGTCCTTGCCCATGCCGACGGCCTGGCTGCCCTGTCCCGGAAAGGTGAATGCGACGGCCATTTGAGGTCTCTCCAGAGGCTGGTTTTGTCTGCCTCTGGCGCAAGGCGGACAGCCAAGTCAAGCCCGCAGGCGTCTCTTCGGCCCGCATTTCAGCCGCAAGAACCGGCTGACTCCCCTGTTCCAAAAGGCCTTTTTGGCGATCACACCTGATGAAAACCGCTCACGTTTAGTTTGCTGGCTCTTCTTATTTCCGCCACAGGCGCTAGCTTTGCGTGACATTTCGATGACAGTGGCGTGACGCGAGTGGAAGACGCGTGACAAGGGCCGGGGAAGCAAAGTGGCAAGGATCAGGAAAGGCGCGGCCAAACCCGCGCCGCAATTTTTGGAAGACGATCCGTCCACCGGCTATTTGCCGGGACGAGCCTGGCCGACCGTACGCTACGGGCTGTCGACGCTTCTTGCCTCAGCCCTGCTCGTCTTCGCGATCGAGCTGATCGTACGCGGCGATTTCTTCGGCACAGTCGATTTCTTCATGCAGCCCTTCAAGCCCGGCTGGACCACCATCATCGTCTTCGCCCTGGTGCTGCTCGGACTGGACGCCATACTCGGCCGCAGCCACCAGAGCCTGATGATCGTGGCGCCGCTGACGCTGGCGCTGGCCTTTGTCGGCCACCAGAAATCGCGCTATCTCGGCGACCCGCTCTATCCCACGGATTTCCTGTTCGCCCGCCAGATCGTGGCGCTGATGCCGCTCCTGGTGCGCGAGCGGCCGTGGACGGCCGTCATGCTGGCGGTCGGCATCGTCGGCGGTCTGACGCTGCTCGTCTACGGCTGGCGGACCTGGCGCCGGCGGGTGCCGATCCTCAGCCGCAAGGGCCGCCTGGCGCGGCTGGCGCTTGCCGTGCCGCTGCTCGCCTTCTTCGTCTCGATCATGGACTACGCCACCTTCTCGTGGACGCGCGACCGGCTGCAGATCATCCCGATCATGTGGGACCAGAAGGAGAATTACGCCTCCAACGGCTTTGCGCTGGCCTTCGCGATGAACGTGCCGATGGCGCATGTCGCGGCGCCGCCCGGCTATTCCGAGAAGACGATGGCCGCGATCCAGCGCCCCGACGTCGCCGCTTCCGTGCCGGACGAGAAGCCGGATATCGTGGTGGTGATGAGCGAATCCTTCTGGGATCCGACGCACCTGCCCGGCGTCACCATCAAGCCCGACCCGATCCCGACGGTCAGGGCGTTGCGCTCCGGCTCGATGTTCTCGCCCGAGTTCGGCGGCATGACCGCCAATATCGAGTTCGAGGCGCTGACCGGCTTTTCCAACGCCTTCCTGCCGGCCGGCTCGATCCCCTATCAGCAATATGTGCGCACCCCGACCCCGTCGCTGGCGACCTTCCTGAAGAGCCAGGGCTACCGGGCGCGCGCCATCCATCCCGGCACCAACTGGTTCTGGAACCGCGGCGCCGTCTATGCCGATTTCGGCTTCAACGACTTTCGCTCCGAAGAGACGCTGCCGCCGATGGAAAAGCGCGGGCCGCTGGCTTCCGACGCGGCGATGACCGACGAGATCATCCGCGAGGCCGACGCCAGCGACGATCCGGTGTTCCTGTTCGCCGTCAGTCTGCAGAACCACGGTCCTTACGAGCCCTACCGCTACTACAACCCGACGCATTCGATCGGCGCGCCGATCAGTTCCTGGGCGCGGGAATCGCTGCTTTCCTATGCCGAGGGGTCGGCCGACGCCGACCGCGGCCTGCAGCGCCTGATCGACTGGGCGAAGGCCCGCCAGCGGCCGACCATCATCGCCTTCTTCGGCGACCATCTGCCGCCGCTCGGACCCGTCTATGTCGAGACCGGCTTCCTCAAGGACAATGTCGCGCCGCGCAAGGAGCCGGCGGTCGCCGCGCTCGAACACCACGATACGCCTTTGGTCATCTGGTCGAACCGCTCCGGTCCGGTCGAGAACATCGGCTCGGTGAGCCCGGCCTTCCTGCCCTACCATATCCTGACCACGGCAGGCATCAGCCACCCCTATTACACTGGCTTCCTCGGCGCGCTGCGCGAACACTATCGGGTGGTCGACCGCAACCTGCTCCTGTCGCCCGTGGGCGAAGCAACGCCGGATTGGGCGAGGCAGAAGCAGATCGATCCGAAGATCAACGATTTCCGGCTCATCCAATACGACATGATGTTCGGCAAGCGGCTCTCGGCGCCCGACTTCTTCCCCGAGACAGTGAGCAGGCTGGTCGCGCATACGAGCTGAGCTGAGCGGCGGTCACAGCCGATCGCGGCTATCCCGGTCCGTGGCGGGAAACGATGCTTCGATGCCGGGCCTTGGAAAAGTTTTGTCGCTGCGATTTAGAGCAATTCCAGGAAAAGTGTGAGCGGTTTTCCGTCCGGAATTGCGTAAAAAACAAAGAGACAGGGCGTTTCGCCGTTTCCGTGAAACGGTAAAACGCACTGAAAGTCAAAAGCCTGGAACGGGCTGGACCTTTCCACTCAGCCGAGCGCCAAGAGTCAAAGCGGCCGGAAAATTCTTGATCACCGCGCGCATGGCCGACGCGCCACCTGGCCCAAGCGCTATTGTGGCAATCAAGGCCGCGGCACGCAGACGGGTCGAGAATTGCCGACGCCATTCGCGTTCGTAGCGATGCCCGGCGGCGTCGCGGTCCGCGCGACTCTTGCCCGATGCGATCAGTTCTCGTGCAAGCAGCCAGCCCGATTGCAGCGCCATCGAAATCCCTTCGGCGATGACAGGATGCGACTCGCCGGCGATATTGCCGACACGGAAGATGCCCTGATCGTAGCCGGCCCGAATGCCGGGATGAATCGGTCCCGCAGCCAGCCATGGGCCATCCAATTCGGCACCTGCCAGCGCAGTTCGCACGCCTCGGCACGAGTCGAGGACGTGGCGCGATACCGCATCCGCCGCCGCAATATTTCCAAAGCGCCGGCGCAGCCCGGATAGAACATCGCGGCGGATACAGCAGGAGATCGAAACCCGGCCATGGTCCGCAGTTACCATCCCGCCATATCCGCCTGGGAATACCAGCAGCGGCATCAGATCGGGCGCCAGCGCGGCGCCGGTAAAATGCGCCTTGAAGCCGAAAAGGTCGGAGGGTTGGCTCGTTCTTTCAAGCTGGCTCGGAAGTTTCCCGGTTTCCCAGGATCCGTGCGCGGCAATGATGACAGGTGTGCTGAGCAGCTTCTGTTGCTGGTCAGATTCCACAGTCAGAAATTGCAAGTCATCGCGCCGGCGGATAGCGACTGCCTTGCAAGGCTGGAGGATCTCGACACCCGCACGTTCGGCGGCCTGTAGCAGGATGGTGTCCAGACGATCGCGCCCGAGCGCGCGGCCGAGACCCGTCTTGGCGCCAGGCATTCGCGCCTGCGCTGACACATCGCCCGAAAAGAACCCGACGCGCCTTATTTCGGGGCCGGCTTCCGCGCGCCAGCTCTCGCCGACGCCCAGCTGATCGAGCAAGGCAAGGCTGGTGCCCGACATGAATTCGCCGCAGACCTTGCGGCGAGGAAATACCACCTTCTCCACCATCGCCACAGACCAACCATGTTGGGCGAGTGCAATGGCGGTGGAACTGCCGGCAGGACCGGCACCGATGACAATTGCGTCGTGCATCATTTCGTGTCGGGCATGCTGGCGCCGACAAATCCTTGCGTAAACGGACCTCTGCGGCCCTCCATCACGGGCGTTCCACCCGACAGTTGCCACAATTGTGAAAGTTCCGTGCCGCGAAAACCGGCGCGCACACTTTGCGCTGCATCATTGAGCGTTACGGCGCAGGCGCCGATCAATCGCAGGAACCGTGTCGCCACAAGTGGCACCTTGGCTCTCAACGGCTCCGTGGCGACCAGCATCGGGGCCATCGTCATCATCCGAGAAAACAGCTCCTGCAGACGCATGTCGTCGAAGTGGTGGAGGATAAGGTTGGCGCAAACAAGGTCGAAGGGCCTGTCCTGGGTCCAATCGAACAGATCCGCAGTCACGGGCTGCGCCCGCCAACCCAATTCAGCGAAAGAGCTGCGCAAGTCCTCGCCGATCAGCCCGATCCTGTCGACCATGACGATCTCGACGTCGGGCCAATGGCGCGCCATCAGCCGCGCCACCGCCAGCATGAACTTTCCGTCGCCGGCGCCTATTTCGAGGATGCGCAATGGCGGCTTTTGCACGTTTTGCCGCATCAGCGATGCCATGATCCTGGCCTGGAACATCAATGCATTGATGCGAACGAGATCGCGACGGGACGCAATCGCACTGGGATCGTCAGCCGGGAGGCCGTCAAGGAGTTCTGGCTCCAGATGCCGGATGTCTATGTCGGTCATGCGATGGATCGGAAATCTAGGCTTCAGCCGGCAATCCGGCAAATAGAATTCGGTCGTACCTTCATGGCCGCGCGCTGCTGGTCGCGGAACCCGCATTTGAACCCAACCCGGATAGCGAAGAAAGTCGGCCCCTTCATGCGAGATCGGAGGCTGATATCACAGTTTGCTAATGAGAAATATCGGCACCGCGCAATAAAATGCTCTATGCAGGCGTTTACCTTAGGAACACTTCTTCTCCAATTCGCAGACCTCTTATGAGCCCGATTGCGCTCATTTGAGACCCGATTGGGCTCATTCTCGGAGCTATTTTGTCCCCTCAAGCGTATCTGAACGGCATTGCCACGTGTGTCCCCGAACATGACGTGCATCGGTTCTTCCTCGGCTATGGAGCCTCGCTGCTTGAAAACGATGCGCAGCGCCTTGCGCTCTTCGAGCGAATGGTCGCCCTGGCCGGGATCGAGCATCGCTATTCCTGCTTTGCGCCTGCCGACGATCCGCGCGGCGGGGCAATCGACCGCGACGGAACCTCGGTCAGAGGCTCGTTCGCCAGCACCGCAATGCGGATGCGGATGTACGAAGCCGCCGCACCGGAGCTCGCGCAACGGGCCGTCGACAGACTTCTGGCCAACGACGAGCGCTCGCAGATCACGCATTTGATCGTGACGAGCTGCACCGGCTTTTCGGCGCCCGGCATCGACCTGGAGCTGGTGCAGCGGTGCGGCCTGTCGACGTCGGTCGAGCGCACCATCATCGGCTTCATGGGATGCTATGCCGCCATCAACGCCTTGAAGCTTTCGCGCCACATCGTGCGATCGGATCCGAAGGCCCGCGTGCTGATCGTCAACATCGAATTGTGCACGCTGCATTTCAAGGAAGCCACGGAGCTCGAGAAGCTGATCTCGTTCTGTCTATGGGGCGACGGTTGCGCGGCCTCGCTGGTGACGGCCGAGCCGCACGGCATCCTGCTCGAAAGCTTCCACGCGATCGTGGCAGCGGAGCGCAAGGAGCTGATGAGCTGGAATATCCGCGACGACGGCTTTGACATGGTGCTGTCCGGCCAGGTTCCCGGTGCCGTCCGCGAGACGCTGCGCAACGAGCATCCGGCCATCCTCGGCGGCAGGCCCGCCAAGGAGATCGATTTGTGGGCGGTGCATCCCGGCGGCCGCTCGGTGCTCGACGCAGTCGAGCGGGCACTCGAACTGAAGCCGGCCGCGCTCGCCGCATCGCGCGAAGTGCTCCGGCAATACGGCAACATGTCGTCGGCCACCGTAATGTTCGCGATGGCTGAAATGCTGAAGGAGCCGTCGGGCTTGCTCGGCTGCGGCATGGCGTTTGGGCCGGGATTGACCACCGAGACCATGATGTTCCGGACTGCCTGATGAAGTCGAACGCCAGTCGGCACCGCGTCCGTGCTTTCGCAGCCCGTTGGCTGGTGCCCTACTTGCCGTATCCGCACTTCATGTGTGTGGCACCTCTTGACGCCGTGTTGCGCGTCCTATGGCGTGCGGAAGGCCGGTTACCTCCCGTTTATTGGCCGCGCCTGGTGCTCCTGCTCCTGATTTCGGGCATCAACACGATCGCCTCTCTGCCGGAGCGCGTGATCCTTGGGGCATGGCTGCGGCTGCGGCCTCCGCGGATGGAACCGGATAACGCGCCTGTGTTCGTTCTTGGCTACTTCCGCTCCGGGACGACTTTTTTGCAGAACCTGCTGTCGGCGGACCCGGACCTGAGATCGCCTGGCTGGCCGCAGGTCCTGGCGCCTCAGACATTCGTCCTTGGCTGGGCCTTGCTGCGCTATCTTTTCGTGCCCTTGCTGCCGTTGACGCGCCTCGACGCGGTCGTGCCGGTTGGCGCCAGGCTGCCGGCGGAGGACGACTTCGCATTGAACAATCTGGGTGGAATGTCGATCCTGGCGGGACGCGCCGTGCTTCCCCGCCGGCAAGCCTTCTTCAATCGATATCAGGATCTCGACTCGCTCTCGGCGCGAGAGCTGAGCCGCTGGCGCTCACATCAGTTCGCTTTCGTCCAGAAGCTCACGCTCATCGCCGGAGGGCGGCGACTTCTGCTCAAGTCGCCGAGCCACACGGCGCGCGTCCGCCACCTTTTGGAGCTGTTCCCTGGCGCCAAGTTTGTCCACATCTCGCGTTCGCCGGAAGCCGTGTTCCGGTCCAACCTTGTTCTGACGCGCGAGTTGCAGCGTGCGTTCGCCCTGCAGCCGCCGCTGCCCGAGCACGAGCAGGAAGAGATCATCGCCTGCGAATATCTCGCGACGGAGATGCACTATCTGGCTGATAGAACCCGGATTCCAGCCGCCGACCTCGCCGAGGTGAGGCTACAGGATCTGATTGCCGATCCGATGGGCGAGATGAAGCGGATCTACCGCGAACTGGGCTTGCCATTCTCCCACGGCTGCGAGGAGCGCATGCTGCAAGTCGCCGCGACGTTCGGCAAACAGCCGCGCAACCGCCATCCCGACCTGACGGAAGGGCAGAAAGCGCGCTTAGCCCGCCTCGAACCGCTCGCTTCCAATTTCGGGCATGTGCCTGCGCTGCCTCCCGGGACTGTCAATATTGACAGCCAACCGCGCATTGGATGACATGGCATCATGACGGCAGGCCTATGGTCATACGCAAGCTGGGCAGGTTTGGCCCGGCTGTTGCTCGTCCCTCTGTTGCTCAGCATCTGCGCCCCTTCGGCGGTTGCCGACGAGCAGGGCGATGCGGTCAAGCTGGTTGAGACCGTGCGCCAGGCGGCGCTCGTGCTCGGGCACGGCGGGCCCGCCGAGGCGCAGCTCCGCTCGATCTCAGCGGCCTTCGACGGAAAGGGAATTGCCCAAGCCGTGCTCGGGACGCGTTGGCGCAGCGCGAGCGCGGACGACCGCGCCGCGGTGGTCGATGCGCTTCTTTATGCCATCGCACACGGGCTGGCCGACAAGCTGGAGCGGACGCAGGACAAGACTTTCACCGTGCTCGGCACAAAGACTCTGGCCAACGGCGACACACTGGTGCGCAGCGAATTCCGCCGGCGGCTCCACGGCCCAACATCCGTGGACTGGCGTGTCCGCCGCTGCCGCGGGCAACTCTGTATCGGCGATGTCTTTGTCGACGGCGGGTCGGTGACCGTGCGGCAGCGGGACCGCATCAGCCAGATCCTCGCCGGCAATGGCGGCTCGATCCCCGCGCTTGTCGTCGATCTCAGGAAAGGCCGGGTATGACTCCTCGCCGGCGCTCATGTCCTTCCTCGTCGAATTGAGCAATGTCGGCCGCGATTTTGACGGCGGCCGCATCGTCGCCGTTGACGACGTGTCGCTCGCGATCGGGAATGACGAGACCGTCGCGATTGTCGGCCGCAGCGGCAGCGGCAAATCGACGATCCTGAACCTGGTCTGCGGGCTCGACCGGCCGACCCGCGGCGAAGTTCGGTTCGAAGGACGGGCCGTCAATGGAAGTGCTGCGTGGGCAGCGGTCCGGGCCAGCAGGATAGGCATCGTCTTCCAGAACTTCTGCCTGCTCCCCTCCTTGTCGGCGCGCGAGAACATCGAGGTGGCTCTGCTGGGAAACCTCGGCGGAGCGCAGCAGCGTCGCGCTCGCGCGCTGGAACTTCTGGCGCATTTCGGTCTTGCCGATCGCGCTGCGCTGCGGCCGGCCGAGCTTTCGGGCGGCGAACGCCAGCGGCTTGCCATTGCGCGGGCGCTTGCCAACCGTCCGAAGCTTCTTCTTGCCGACGAGCCGACAGGAAGCCTCGACGTGCAGACAAGCCAATCCGTCATGGACATCATCGGCAATGCGCATCGCGAATTCGGGACCGCAGTGATCGTGGTGACCCATGACGAGGACGTGGCCGCATTGTGCGGACGGCGGGTCGAGATCTCGGATGGCCGCATCCGCTCGGACAGCCGGATGGCGGCAATCTCAGCGCCCGCACCGGCATCGCGGATCGGCTAGCCCATGACGGAGCTGACCCTGCCCTTGCGCGGTCTCATCGCACGTCCGCTGCGCACTTTGCTCACGGTGCTCGGCATCGCCTTGGCGGTCGCCGGCTTCGTGGCGCTTACCGGCCTGACCGCCGGCGTCCAGCGCTCATTTGCGTCGGGAATCGATGAGAACGGCGCGGATCTGGTGGTTAGCCAGCGCAGCACCTTCAATTTGGTGAGCAGCACCGTGCCCAGAGCGCTCGGCCCGGCGCTTTCGGCGGTGCCGAATGTCGAGGCGGTGTCGGGCGTTCTCCTCAACATCACCACCGCCGACGAGGACGCCAATATCGTCATGGTCGGCTGGCCAAGCGGCAGCTTCCTGTGGAAAGACGTGCCGCTCGTAGCGGGGCGGCTCCCTGTGCCGGGGGACCAGTGGCCGGTGATCCTCGGCCAATCGATCGCCGGCGCATTGGACAAGCGGGTCGGCGATACCGTCGAGCTGCAGTTCCAGCCCTATCGGATCGTCGGCATCGCGTCGTTCTCGTCCATGCTGAACCAGAACAGCGCCATCGTTCCGCTCGAGGGGCTGCAGCAGCTCCTGTCGCGGGAGGACGCCTTTACCTTGTTCGAGGTGAGACTGAAGCGCCCGCTCGACGCCGACGGCATCGCCGCTGCCCGCACCCGGCTCGTTGCAGCCGCGCCGGGATTCGTGGTCGGCGACACCGAGCAGTTCGCCAACAGCATCCGCATCTTCGATCTGCTTCGGGCGATCGCCCGCACGATTTCGCTGGTCGTCATGGCGATGGCCTCGGTTGCGGTCGCCAACACGCTGCTGATGGCCGTGAACGAACGGACGTTCGAGATTGGTGTTCTGGCGGCGCTTGGCTGGGCGCCGCGGCGGATTCTTCGGCTCATCCTCATCGAAGGCGTCTTCATGAGCGCAGCCGGCGGCGTTATCGGCATCGTTCTCGGCGCCCTGACCATGGAAGCGGCGGCGAAGACAAGGTTCGCGGCGGGGCTGATCGTGCCTTATCTGTCAGGCTGGTCGATCGCCCAGGCGCTGATCTTCGTCTTCATCGCCGGCCCGCTCGGCGCACTCTACCCGGCTTGGCGCGCCACGCGTCTTCTGCCCGCTGAAGCGCTCCGCAGGATCTGACTTGTCGTGTCGGCCGGGGCAGCGTTCGGTGCCGATAGCGCCGGCAAAAGCATCGATCTGTCCGGAAGTCTGGCCCTGTTCGCCGTACGGCCTCACAGAAGGGACGCGGCAGGCCCCGTTCCGCCACGAGTGTTCTCATGCCGCGGCGCCAAGCCTCGTCAGTTGGTGAGCTGCAACCTGGAGAACTTGTGGGCGATCGTCTGGAAGACGTTGGGCAGCTTGGCCGGGTCCTCGACGGCGTAATAGTCGCTCGGGTCGGAAGCGCAGGCGCTGTAGAGCGAGCGGTTGGCCGCCGTGTCGGCCTGCAGCACCATGGTGTAAATCTGCACGCCCTGGCTCTTCAGCTGCGTGCAGACATCCTTCGTCCAACCGTCGACGTTGCGCGCCGCCGCCGCCTGATTGCTCGAACCGAAACGGCCGCTGGCGAGATAACCGTAGGAGGTGTAGTCCGATTTCTGCGGCGTGTTGCTGGCGCCGTAGACGACGTTCTCGCCGTCGGTCAAAAGCATCACCACCTTGGTGACGCCCGGCGTCTTGTACGGTGTGGCGTCGGTATAGGGCGGCTGCGGCGACAGCACCCGCTGACCCCAGGCCAGCCCTTCCGAAACATTGGTGCCGGAGCCGTTCCACTCGGTCATCTGGGCGGCGGCCTGGCGCAGCTTGTCGAAGTCGTCGGTCAACGGAACGATAGGCGTCGGGCAGGCGCGGTTCGGGCCGATGGTGATCGTGCTGCCGGCCTCGGTGATCAGCTTGTTGGTCGAAGCCGGGTACTTGGCAACCTTTTCAGCATTTTTGCCGACGAGCTTGGTCTTCGATTGCGACAACTTCACATCGTCGACGGTGTCGTCGAGATAGGAGTTGTTGTAGCTGGCCGCGGAATTGCCGTAGGCGGCGGACGGCCTCTTGGCGACGTCGGGATCGTCGGGCGCGAAATAGGGCACGAACAAGCTGTCGGGCTTCGACGGATCCGGCGGCGCATCGGCGATGTTCAGTGCGCCCGGCCTCGCCTCGACGCAGCCTTTCCAGCCTGTGCCATTCCAGCCGGTGCGCTTCGACACCGGCACGTCTTCCTCGAGCTCCTTGAACAGCGTCATATGGTCGGGACGCTTGCCGTCGACAGGCTCGAAATTGACGCCGTTGGTCGAGGACTGGCCGTCCATGTCGATCCAGGCCGGGTCGAATTCGGGACCGTTGACGTTGACGGCGGTGACGAAGGGCACCAGCGACGCGTGCACGGGACGGGTCGGCGATTTGACCGCTTCGAGATAGTCGAGCACGGACGTCGTCGCCTGCCGCAGCGCGGTGATGCGGGCGCCGGCCATCGAGCCGGTGTTGTCCAGCACCAACACCACTTCCAACTGGTTGTTGGATTCGACTGCGCCTGCGTCGACGCTGATATGCCGTTCGCTGCCGAACAGGAACGCGAAGTTGAGGTTCACGTCGGCGCTGGCGATCGCCTTGGTCTTCACGTAGCTGACGCCCTTGTCGACGGTCAGCGTCGCCTGGGCATTCGACAATTCGCCGCGGGTGGCGATATTGGCCTGGAAGTAGCGGTTGAAGACGTCGTTGCGGGTCACGTCCGCATCGCCGAGATGCGAGGAGGCGAGGTTCGCAGCGTCGAGAGCGTTCTGAAGATTGCTCTTGGCCCGCATCAGCGTCGAGACATCGGTGGCAAACGCCACCGCGGCCAGGATCGCCGGCACGCCCAAGGCCAGCACCAACGCGAAATTGCCGCTCCTCGAGCGCCAGAAATCTTTATGCAAAGCCAAAACCGCCCCCATTGGCCGCATTTCGCAATGAATTCCATTAGATACGAAGATGTTAATAAACCAGGAGCACCTTGGCGCTGCTTGAGAAAACAACGCATTTGATGGTTAAGGCAGACTTGCCTGGCGCGTATAAACGAAACGGCCGGTTCGCAGGTCCGCGGCATCGGCGACGCAGGCCGGGCCTTGCCTTCCTGGCGAATTGCTATATAGACCCGCGCAATCTGCCGGTCCTTGCTGGGGGCTGAACGGAGGGCCGCGGCCTTTTCAAAGGTCGCGACACGAAGCCGGAAAGGCTTCCAGCCTCCCGTGTCTCCGCTCTCGACCGTCTCGTGATGCTCCTTTCTTCCCCGCTCTTTCGCGATCGGGTCAGACAAGTTGCAGAGGCTTAGCCGCGAGGGCCGGTGAGAGAAACGAAGAAAGGCACTTAAACATAATGGCTCTTTACGAACATGTGTTTCTTGCCCGGCAGGACCTGTCGCAGCAGCAGGTTGATGCGCTTGTCGAACAGTACAAGGGCGTCATCACGGCGAATGGCGGATCGGTCGGCCGGATCGAGAACTGGGGACTGAAGTCCCTCACCTACCGGGTCAAGAAAAACCGGAAGGCTTACTACACGCTGATGGACATCACCTGCCCGCCGGCCGCGCTCAACGAAATGGAGCGCCAGATGGGCCTGTCGGAAGACGTCCTTCGCTTCCTCACCATCAAGGTGGAAGCGCATGAGGAAGGCGCATCGGCGATGATGCAGAAGCGCGAAGAGCGCTCCGAGCGCGGCGGCTTCGGCGACCGCGACCGTGGCCCGCGTTCGTTCGGCGACCGCGACCGCGGCCCGCGTTCGTTCGGCGACCGCGAAGGCGGCGACCGTGGCCCGCGCCGTCCGCGCGAAGGCGTTGAAGGAGGTGCAGAATAATGGTCGACATCAACCAGATCCCGACCCGGCGTCCGTTCCATCGCCGCCGCAAGACCTGCCCGTTCTCCGGCGCCAACGCGCCCAAGATCGACTACAAGGACGTGCGTCTCCTGCAGCGCTACATTTCCGAACGCGGCAAGATCGTGCCCTCGCGCATCACCGCCGTCAGCCAGAAGAAGCAGCGCGAGCTCGCCAAGGCGATCAAGCGCGCCCGCTTCCTCGGCCTGCTGCCCTACGTGGTTCGCTGAGGCCTGAAAGTTCGATGCGGGCGCTTGCCGCCCGCATCCACCCCACGGCGACGGGCGCCGCGCGGTTCAAGTCAAATCCCGAGTTGGGGCCGGATGGCCTCTAACTGCCAGGACAGGCAGGACAGCGACAAGAGCGGCGAGCGCCGCAAAGAGCTTCCTGACCTGTTCCAGATCATTGCGCCAGCCTTCCGGCCGGCGCCAACCGAAGGAACGAAACCATGGAAGTCATTCTCCTCGAGCGCATTTCCCGCCTCGGCCAGATGGGCGAGACCGTCAAGGTCAAGGACGGGTTCGCCCGCAATTTCCTGCTGCCGCAGGGCAAGGCGCTGCGCGCCAACGAAGCCAACAAGAAGAAGTTCGAGGGCCAGCGCGCCCAGCTCGAAGCCCGCAACCTGGAGCGTAAGTCGGAGGCCGCGCAGGTCGCCGAGAAGCTCGACGGCAAGAGCTTCATCGTGGTGCGCTCGGCCGGCGAGACCGGTCAGCTCTACGGCTCGGTGTCGACCCGCGACATCGCCGATCTGCTGATCGCCGAAGGCTTCACCGTCAACCGCAACCAGGTCGAGCTCAACCAGCCGATCAAGACCATCGGCCTCTCCAACGTGGCGATCGCGCTGCATCCGGAAGTCGAGGTCACCGTGACGCTCAACGTCGCCCGTTCGGCCGACGAGGCGGAGCGCCAGGCCAAGGGCGAGACGCTGACCACCGCCGAAGCCATCTATGGCGAGGACATCAACGACAACGCCCGGCCGGAGAATTTCTTCGACCCGAACGCGGAATTCGAAGGCGGCGAAGAGAACGCCTGATCTCTGGGCCTGATTTGGCACATCCTCCGAAGCGTCGCTTCGGTTCGCAGACGTCCAGGATTTCTGGACCAACGCCCGGGTCTTCGACCCGGGCTTTTTTGTGCCAAAAGGAACTTTTCGACACCCCATATCTTGTGCACATTACAGCGTGGCGCGTCGATTGGACGCGGGCGAGGCGCCGTGGCATTTTCGATCTGGCATTCCAGTCCGATTACCGGGTGATCCGACTGAGGGGACATTTGGTCATGAATATCCTGTTGAAACACGTTCTCGAACGCCTGGTGCGCGCCGGCGACCTCAAGGTGACGGGGCCGAAGGGCGCGACGCACAAGTTCGGCGACGGCAGCGGCGAGCCGGTGCATATCCACATCAAGACCACGCATGCCGAGCGCGCCATCACCTTCGATCCGATGCTGGCGGTGCCCGAAGCCTATATGGACGGCGAGCTCGACGTGATCGAGGGCGGCGTTCTCGGCCTGATGCGCATCGCGTTCCAGAACATGGGATCGAGCGGCATCGACGTAACCTGGTCGAAGGCGATCGAGGGGCTGCGCCACGCCTTCCGCCGGCTGCAGCAGATCAACACCGCCGCGCGCTCGCGCCGCAACGTCGAACGCCACTACGATCTCTCGGGCGAGCTCTACAAGCTCTTCCTCGACGAGGACATGCAGTATTCCTGCGCCTATTTCGAACAGCCCGACATGACGCTCGACGAGGCGCAGCTTGCCAAGAAGCGACACATCGCCGCCAAGCTGAGGCTCAAGGCCGGCCAAACGGTGCTCGACATCGGCTCCGGCTGGGGCGGGCTGGGCCTCTATCTCGCCAAGGTCTTCGACGTCGACGTGCAGGGCGTCACCCTCTCCACCGAACAGCATGGCGTCGCCACCGACCGCGCTCATGCGCAGGGCCTGCAGGACCGCGTGCATTTCGAACTCAAGGATTATCGCCACATCAACGAACGTTTCGACCGCATCGTCTCGGTCGGCATGTTCGAGCATGTCGGCGTCAACCACTACCGCACCTTCTTCGACAAGGCCGCGACGCTGCTCAAGCCCGACGGCGTGATGCTGCTCCATACCATCGGCCGTTCCGGCGTGCCGTGGGCGACCAGTGCCTTCGTCCGCAAGTACATTTTCCCGGGCGGCTACATCCCGGCGATGTCGGAGGTGATGCCGGCGATCGAGAAGTCGGGCCTCGTCGTCACCGATATCGAAATCCTGCGGCTGCATTACGCCGATACGCTCAAGCATTGGGGCGAGCGCTTCGCCGCCAACCGCGACAAGGCGAAAGCGATCTATGACGAGCGCTTCTGCCGCATGTGGGAGTTCTATCTCGCCGCTTCCGAGGCCGCCTTCCGCTGGCAGGACCTGGTGATCTTCCAGTTCCAGATCGCCAAGAAGAACGACACGCTGCCGATGACGCGCGACTACATGGCCAAATGCGAGAAGGCGCTGGAGCTGCGCGATATCGGCCACCAGGAGCCGGCGGCGCCGGCGCCCTCCAAGCCGACCCGCCGCAAGAAGGTGGAATAGTCGCGCAATGCCGCTTGCCATTGCGGCCTGACGCCACGAAAAAGGTCTCGTTCGCGAGACCTTTTTTCATGACCTACCTCATCTACACCGCAGCCGCTCTTGCCGAGATCGCCGGCTGCTTCTCGTTCTGGGCGTGGTGGCGGCTGGAGAAGTCGGCGCTCTGGCTTCTCCCCGGCCTCGTCTCGCTGGCGCTGTTCGCCTTGCTGCTGTCGCTGGTCGACACGGAGGCGGCGGGCCGCGCCTATGCCGCCTATGGCGGCATCTACATCGCCGCCTCGCTCGGCTGGCTGTGGCTGGTCGAGGGCGTGCGCCCCGACCGCTGGGATCTGGCCGGCGCCGCGCTCTGCATCGTCGGCGCCTCGGTCATCCTGCTTGCGCCGAGGGGGGCCTGAAATGGAACTGCCCGCCCCGCTCCGGCAAGGCGTCGACAGCCTCCTGGAGAAGGTGCCGCTTTCGGCGCTGAAACAGGCGGCGCGGACGCTCTCGGAGCGCTACCGCGCCGAGCTGCGCGACGGCCGCCCGCATATGGGCGAGGACATGGCCGTCAAGGCCTATCTGGCGACGCGGCTGCCCGCCACCTATGCCGCCGTGCGCGCCAGCCTCGATGCCTTGATCGAGACCCGCCCCGACTTCCGGCCGGCGAGCCTGCTCGATGTCGGCGCCGGACCTGGCACCATGCTTTGGGCCACGACTGACGCCTGGCCTGAGCTGGAACGGGCGGTGCTGGTCGAGGCAAGCGCTGCCGTGCGCAAGGTCGGCCAGGCGCTCGCGGAAGGCGCGATCGCTGCCCGCACCGACTGGATCGCCGGCGACGCCACCATCGATCTCGACGGCATCATGCCCGCCGACCTCGTCAGCGCCGCCTATGTGCTGGACGAGATCGTGCCTTTATCGCTGCCGAGGCTCATCGACCGCCTCTGGCGGCTCACGGTCGACACATTGCTCATCGTCGAGCCCGGCACGCCCGCCGGCTGGCAGCGCATCCTTGCCGCGCGCCGGCAACTGATTGCGGCCGGCGCGCATGTTTCGGCGCCCTGCCCGCACGCAGCGCCCTGCCCGCTTACGCCGCCCGACTGGTGCCATTTCGCGCGCCGCGTCGCCCGCTCGCGCCTGCATCGCCTGGTCAAGGAGGCCGAGGTGCCATGGGAGGACGAGAAGTTCATCTACCTCGCCGCCTCCCGGCAGCCTGCGCCGGCGCATTCGGCGAGGGTGATCGCGCCGCCAAAGGCGGGCTCCGGCAAGGTGATGCTGAAACTCTGCCAACCGGACGGCAGCGCCGGCGAGCGCCTGTTCAGCAAGCGCGACGGGGACGTTTTCAAGGCTGCGCGGCGGGCAGACTGGGGCGACACGCTGGGCTGAGCGAGCGATCGGGAGAAGACGCATCGTCGATGTGGCCGATGCCTTTGTGGAACAGCGACTTTGGAGATTAGCCGAAGCGCCCGAAACTTCGTCATCCACGGGCGGAGCGGGAGCGCAGCGGACGCGTAGACCCGAGGATCCATTCCGTGACCTCGCGCGAAGAATGAAGGCGGCGCAGAACAGGGCCGTTCTGCATCGCCGCGACGCTTATAGGTCACGGAATGGATCCTCGGGTCTGCGCGCGTCGCTTCGCTCCTTGCTCCGCCCGTGGATGACGACTTGACCGACATTTCGGCTAACCTCGAAGGTTGGTGAACGCCCAAAAGAAGCAACTCGCTACTTTGGCGATCAGCCGAGGACGTCCGCGATTCTCTGCGCGAGCGGATGCGGCTGGTCGGTTGTGAGCGAGCGTTCGACGACAATCGGGCGCCCGAAATGTTCTTGCTTCGTTCCATATTTGCAACTAAGAATCGCCGCTTGCCGAGTCAACCGGAATCGGGCCCCCGGAATACTGTCCTGTGGATGGTTTGCCGATCCTGTGAACATTGGGGCGTCAAGCTGGTTGGACCGAGGGTGTTGCAGAAAGGTCAGCATCGAATCTTCCCGTTCTGATATCGAGGACAGCGGGATCGAAACCGGGGATATCATGGCAGAGGCGGCACTGAAATTCGGCGCGGCGGAGACGCCGCTCTATCGCGAGGCACCGAACAACATCGAGGCCGAGCAGGCGCTGCTCGGCGCCATCCTCGTCAACAACGACGCCTTCTACCGCGTTTCCGATTTCTTGAAGCCGGCGCATTTCTACGAGCCGCTGCACCGCCGCATCTTCGAGATCGCGGCCGAGCTCATCCGCATGGGCAAGATCGCGACGCCGATCACGCTCAAGACCTTCCTGCCGGCCGACGAGAAGGTCGGCGACATGACGGTGGCGCAATATGTCGTGCGCCTCGCCGTCGAGGCCGTCACCGTCGTCAACGCCACCGACTATGGCCGCGCCATCTACGACCTTGCGACGCGCCGCGCGCTGATCACCGTCGGCGAGGACATGGTCAACATCGCCTATGACGCGCCGGTCGACATGTCGCCCTCCGACCAGATCGAGGATGCCGAGCGCCGGCTGTTCGAGCTTGCCGAAACCGGCCGCTATGATGGCGGCTTCGAGAGCTTCAACGATGCGGTCAAGACCGCTGTCGACATGGCCAACGCCGCCTATATGCGCGACGGCCACCTGTCGGGCATCGCCACCGGACTGCGCGACCTCGATCGCCGCATGGGCGGCCTGCAGCCCTCCGACCTGATCGTGCTCGCCGGACGTCCGGGCATGGGCAAGACCTCGTTGGCCACCAACATCGCCTTCAACATTGCCGAGGCTTACGTTCCGGCGCAGCAGGCCGATGGCAGCTTCAAGGCCGCCAATGGCGGCGTCGTCGGCTTCTTCTCGCTCGAAATGTCATCGGAGCAGCTGGCCACCCGCATCATCTCCGAGCAGACCGAGATCTCGTCCTCGAAGATCCGCCGCGGCGAGATCACCGAGATGGATTTCGAAAAACTGGTCGCCTGCTCGCAGACGATGCAGAAGATCCCGCTGTTCATCGACCAGACCGGCGGTATCTCGATCGCGCAGCTTTCCGCCCGCGCGCGGCGTCTGAAGCGCCAGCGCGGTCTCGATCTCATCGTCATCGACTATATCCAGCTGATGCAGGGCTCCTCCGCGCGCGCCTCGCAGAACCGCGTGCAGGAAATCACCGAGATCACCACGGGCCTGAAGGCTCTGGCCAAGGAGCTCGGCGTGCCGATCATCGCGCTGTCGCAGCTGTCGCGTCAGGTCGAAAGCCGCGACGACAAGCGCCCACAGCTCTCGGACCTGCGCGAATCCGGCTCCATCGAGCAGGACGCCGACGTGGTGCTGTTCGTCTATCGCGAGGAATATTACCTCAAGAACCGCGAGCCGAAGCTCGGCACCGAGGAATACATCAAGTGGGAAAACGAGATGAACGAGGCGCGCGGCAAGGCCGAGTGCATCATCGCCAAGCAGCGCCACGGACCGACCGGCACCGTCAGCCTCGCCTTCCACGGTGAATTCACGCGGTTCTCGGATCTGGCGGAAGAGCATCATCTGCCGGAGAGGTTTGAGTGAGCTTGAGACAGGTCTCACTCCGTCACCCCCCTCTCTGTCCTGCCGGACATCTCCCCCTCAAGGGGGGAGATTGGATGTCGCATCGGCTTTCGCCAATCGCCGACGTTGCAAGGTGGGCGCCGTCGGCAAAACTGCCGATCTCCCCCCTAGAGGGGGAGATGTCCGGCAGGACAGAGGGGGGCGCTGTCCCGCCGGCCTATCCAATGTTGGGCCATCCCTGATGGCCAAATCGCGCGTTCAGTTCATCTGCCAGAATTGCGGCTCGGTGCATCAGCGCTGGGCCGGCAAATGCGATGCCTGCGGCGAGTGGAACACGCTGGTCGAGGAAGGCACGTCCGGTGGCATCGGCTCGGGGCCGGCCAACACGCGCAACGCCCGCAAAGGGCGTGCCGTGGTGCTGACCAGCCTGTCGGGCGACATCGAGGACGCGCCGCGCATCGTTTCGGGCATCGGCGAGCTCGACCGCGCCACCGGCGGCGGCTTCGTGCGCGGCTCGGCACTTCTGGTCGGCGGCGATCCCGGCATCGGCAAGTCGACGCTCTTGACGCAGGCAGCCGCCGCGCTCGCCTCGAAAGGCCACCGCATCGTCTATGTCTCGGGCGAGGAAGCGGTGGCGCAGATCCGGCTGCGGGCACAACGCCTCGGCGTCGCCTCGACGCCGGTCGAGCTTGCGGCCGAAACCAATGTCGAGGACATCCTGGCGACCATCGCCGACGGCAAGCGGCCGGACCTCGTCATCCTCGATTCCATCCAGACGCTGTGGACCGATCTTGCCGATTCGGCGCCGGGCACCGTCACCCAGGTGCGCGCGGCCGCCCAGGCGATGATCCGCTACGCGAAATCCACAGGCGCGGCGATCGTGCTCGTCGGCCATGTCACCAAGGAAGGCCAGATCGCCGGCCCTCGCGTCGTCGAGCACATGGTCGACGGCGTGCTCTACTTCGAGGGCGAAGGCAATCACCACTTCCGCATCCTGCGCACGGTGAAGAACCGCTTTGGGCCGACCGACGAGATCGGCGTGTTCGAAATGTCGGACAAGGGGCTGCGCGAGGTTTCCAATCCATCCGAGCTTTTCCTCGGCGAGCGCCACGCAAAGTCCCCGGGCGCCGCGGTTTTCGCCGGCATGGAAGGCACGAGGCCGGTGCTGGTCGAGATCCAGGCGCTTGTCGCGCCTTCCTCGCTCGGCACGCCGCGCCGCGCCGTTGTCGGCTGGGACGGCGCGCGGCTGTCGATGGTGCTCGCCGTGCTTGAGGCGCATTGCGGCGTGCGCTTCGGCCAGCACGACGTCTATCTCAACGTCGCCGGCGGCTACCGGATCTCGGAGCCGGCGGCCGATCTGGCGGTCGCCGCGGCGCTGGTTTCGTCGCTCACCGGTCTTGCCCTTCCCGCCGATTGCGTCTATTTCGGCGAAATCAGCCTATCGGGCGCCGTGAGGCCGGTTGCGCATGCGCAGCAGCGCCTCAAGGAAGCCGAAAAGCTGGGTTTTGGAAGCGCGGTGCTGCCGCTCGGCAGCGAGGAACTTGCCGGGGGGATCGGGGCCGGCGCTTTCCAGCCCACCGAGCTTGCCGACCTTGTGGCGCGCATAGCCGGCTCACGGCGCGGTCGTGCCGACGACGGGGAGTGATGCGGCTCGTCGGGCCGTAAGACAGGAAGTGGGGCGAGAACCATGCCGATTACGCTGCTTGACGGAATCCTCGTCGGCTTCACCCTGGTCTCAGCAATGCTCGCCATGGTGCGCGGCTTCTCCCGCGAAGTGCTCTCGGTGGTTTCCTGGGCAGCGGCGGCGGCGGCGGCTTTCTTCTTCTACAAGCCGGTCCTGCCCTATGTTCAGCCCTATGTCGACAACGACAAGATCGCGATGGCGGCTTCGGCGGGCATCGTCTTCCTCATCGCGCTGATCGTCGTCTCCGTCATCACCATGAAGCTCGCCGACTGGATCATCGATTCGCGCATCGGCGCGCTCGACCGCACGCTCGGCTTCCTCTATGGCGCGGCGCGCGGCATCCTGGTGGTCGCGGTGGCGCTGCTGTTCTTCAACTGGCTGGCCGGCGCCAAGGCGCCTGCCTGGATCGCCAACGCCAAGTCGCGGCCGTTGCTGGAGACGATCGGCGCCAAGCTCGAAAGCGTGCTGCCGGAAAACACCGAGGAACTGGTCAACAAATACACGCATAAGGGCACGCCGCAGGCCGGCGCACCGGCCACGACCGACCAGCCCGCGGCCGAGCCGCCGGCAGGCGACGACAACGCGCCGGCGCCAGACGATAGCGAGGGCGAGGCGCCCGCCGACAACGAGCCGGCGCCGGCCACGCCAGCGCCCGCCCCGGCTCCAGCGCCGGCAAACTGATCGCGAGCCGGCCTGGTGCCGGTTGTGAATGCAAGAAAGCGTGCGTTGCGTTCCGCGAGCGATCGCCTTATATGGCGGCTTTAGCGGAGCTTGAGCACCAGATGGCAGACTCAACGGCAGATGAAGGCAAGGTCCTTTCCGCCGAGGCCGATGATCATTTTCATGACGAATGCGGCGTGTTCGGCATCTTCGGCCGGCAGGACGCGGCGGCCATCGTCACACTCGGCCTTCATGCCCTGCAGCATCGCGGCCAGGAAGCGGCCGGCATCGTCTCCTATGATGGCACCCAGTTCCATGTCGAACGCCATGTCGGCCTGATCGGCGATACCTTCACCAAACAGCGCGTCATCGACAGCCTGCAAGGCAACCGCGCCATCGGCCACACGCGCTACGCCACCACCGGCGGCGCCGGGCTGCGCAACATCCAGCCTTTCTTCGCCGAGCTCGCGGAAGGCGGTCTTGCCGTGGCTCACAACGGCAATCTCACCAACGCGCTCACCGTGCAGCGCGCGCTGCAGAAGCAGGGCTCGATCTTCTCCTCGACCTCCGACACCGAGACGCTGCTGCATCTGGTCGCAACCAGCAAGGAGCGCGATTTGAATTCGCGTTTCATCGATGCGATCCGCCAGGTCGAAGGCGCCTTCTCGCTGGTGGCGATGACCGCCAAGAAGATGATCGGCTGCCGCGATCCGCTCGGCATCCGCCCGCTGGTGCTTGGCGACCTCGACGGCGCCTGGATCCTCGCTTCCGAAACCTGCGCGCTCGACATCATCGGCGCCCGCTTCGTGCGCGACATCAAGCCCGGCGAGATGGTTGTGGTCACCGCGAAGGGCATCGAGAGCATCTTCCCGTTCGAGCCGCAGAAGACGCGCTTCTGCATCTTCGAATATGTCTATTTCGCGCGGCCGGATTCCTCGGTCGAAGGCCGCAATGTCTATGATGTGAGGAAGCGCATCGGAGCCGAGCTCGCGCAGGAAAGCCCGGTCGAGGCCGACATCGTCGTGCCGGTGCCGGATTCCGGGACGCCGGCCGCGATCGGCTTCTCCCAGGCCGCCGGCATTCCCTTCGAGCTCGGCATCATCCGCAACCATTATGTCGGCCGCACCTTCATCCAGCCAGGCGATTCCATTCGCCACATGGGCGTGAAGCTCAAGCACAACGCCAACCGCCGCATGATCGAGGGCAAGCGCGTGGTGCTGGTCGACGATTCGATCGTTCGCGGCACCACCAGCCAGAAGATCGTGCAGATGGTGCGCGACGCCGGCGCCAGGGAAGTGCATATGCGCATCGCCTCGCCGCCGACCAGCGCGTCCTGCTTCTACGGCGTCGACACGCCGGAGAAGTCGAAGCTGCTTGCGTCGCGCATGTCGGTCGAGGAGATGGCGGAGTTCATCCGCGTCGATTCGCTCGGCTTCCTGTCGATCGACGGGCTCTACCGCGCCGTCGGCGAGGCGCGCCGCGACAACGACCAGCCGCAATTCTGCGACGCCTGCTTCACGGGACAGTACCCCACCCGCCTGCTCGACTTCGAAGGCCACGACAATGTGCGCACGCTGTCGCTGCTGGCGAGCGGCGGGGCGTAGGGCGCCCGGACTATCATTTGCCATCGCCGAGCCGTCTCGCGCCTTATGGAATCTCTCACATGACCCTCGACCTTTCAGGCCGCGTGGCGGTCGTAACCGGCGCCTCGCGCGGCATCGGCTATTTCATCGCCAGTGAGCTGGCGGCAGCAGGCGCGCATGTGATCGCGGTGGCGCGCACGGTCGGCGGGCTGGAAGAGCTGGACGACCAGATAAAGGCCGACGGCCGCGGCCAGGCGACGCTGGTGCCGCTCGATCTTGCCGACATGGCCGGCATCGACCGGCTGGGTGGCGCGATCCACGAGCGCTGGGGCAAGCTCGATGTCCTGGTCGCCAATGCCGGCGTGCTCGGCGTCATCTCGCCGATCGGCCATGTCGAGGCCAAGACCTTCGAGAAGGTGATGACCATCAACGTGACGGCGACCTGGCGGCTGATCCGCTCGGTCGATCCGCTGCTCAGGCTCTCCGACGCCGGCCGCGCCATCATTCTCACCTCCAACGCCGCGCATTCGGCGCGCGCCTTCTGGGCGCCCTATGCGGCCTCGAAAGCGGCGGTCGAAACGATGATGCGGTCCTGGGCGCATGAAACCGAGAGCCTGCCGCTGAGGGTGAACGCTGCCGATCCGGGCGCGACCCGCACCGCAATGCGCGCCCAGGCCATGCCCGGCGAAGACCCGGAGACGCTGCCGCATCCGTCCGAGATCGCCAGGTGCATCGTGCCCCTGGCAAGCCCGGAACTGAAGGAAACCGGCCTGATCTTCCAGGCCAAGCACAACCGCTTCGTCGCCTACCGGCAGCCGGAATAAGACCTGGGTGCCTGACGCGTGGCGCCCCTCTATTCACGGGTCTGTGAACGGAGCGGTGAAACCGTGTGCCGCCTCGCTGCTTTCGTTGCTTCATCGGAGTTGCTAGGATCGGCCCGACTCCGACATTTCAAAGCGAGGAATTCCCATGGCTGCTACTCCCAGCGTAGCGTTGGTCTGGTATCTGGTGATCGCCGGCCCGCAGGGCGGCATGGTGGTGCTGCCCAGCACCTTCGACACCCGCGAACAATGCACCAACGCCGTCACCGAATATCAGAAGCAGCCGACCCCCCAGGGCTGGGCCGTGCAATGCGTGCCGAGCGCCTCGCCCTTTACCGATGAAGGGGACGCGGAAACGCCCTCGGCGCAGTAGCGCCGACTTATCTCCCCACTCGAGGGGGAGATGGCCGCGAAGCGGTCAGAGGGGGCTCCTCGCATGGAGCGCCGACCTCTTTCTGACGACGGACAACGCCGGCGCTCTACCTGAGACGACCCCCTCTGTCGCCTTCGGCGACATCTCCCCCTCAAGGGGGGAGATCAGCTTGCGCTCACGCTCAACGCCGGCTTGTTGTTGATCGTCTGGAACACCACGCAGTAGCGCTCGGTGAGTTTTATGAGCGAATCGATGCGCTCCTGCGGCTCGTCGGTGTCGAGATCGAATTTCAGCCTTATCTCGCGGAAGCCGACCGGCGCGTCGCGGGCGACGCCGAGCGTGCCGCGAAAATCGAGGTCGCCCTCGGCCTCGACCGTAGCGTTGCCGAGCTTGAACTCCAAGGCGGTCGCCACCGCTTTCAGCGTCACGCCGGCGCAGGCGACCAGCGCCTCCAGCAGCATGTCTCCCGAGCACAGCTCGAGGCCCGAGCCGCCGGTGGCCGGATGAAGCCCGGCGACAGCAAGCGCTCTGCCCGTCTCCACCTTGCAGGCGATCGACTGGTCGTCGAGCGTGCCGCGCGCCTTGAGCGTGATCAGCGCTCGCGCGGCGTCCTCGCGATAGGCGTCCTTCAACGGGGCCTGCATGGCCTTGAGCGCGGTTGCGTCCATTGTGTTGTCCTTCCAATCGGTCTTTGATGCCTTGATAGCACTGATATGCCGGCGGGACAGCGCCCCCCCTCTATCCTGCCGGACATCTCCCCCTCTTGGGGAGAGATTGGCAGCTTCTCCGGCGGCGCCCTTTCTGCAGCGCGTGGGAGATTAGCGAGCGTGGGAGAATGACGAAGGCCGACGCGACATCTGATCTCCCCCCTTGAGGGGGAGATGCCCGGCAGGGCAGAGGGGGGCGCGAAGGATCGCAACGTTTGCGATTGTTGTTTTGACTTCACACTCCCAGGCCATACCTATTCCGAGACCATTTCCGGAGCCCACATGCGATCCAAGCTCGTCTCCCTCGTCCTGCTGGCGCTCGCCGCCTTCGCTCAGCCCACCTTCGCCGAAGCACCCGAGCGTCCAGCCCCGACCGGCGGCGTGCTGTCGCTGTTGCCGCCACCGCAGGTGACAGAGCATTCGATCACGCTCGGCGGGCGCAAGCTGGATTACCAGGCCAAGGCCGGCACGCTGTCTCTCCTATCCGGCAAGGGCGAGGTGACGGCCGAGATCTTCTATGTCGCCTACTCGCAGCAATCGCCCGCCCCTGCGAAAGAGCGGCCGATCACCTTCGTCTTCAATGGCGGGCCCGGTGCTGCATCGGCTTACCTGCATATCGGCGCGATCGGGCCGCGCATCGTCGAGACCGCCGCCGACGGCGAGTTCCTGCGGCCGCCGCAAAAGCTCATTGACAACCCCGACAGCTGGCTCGACATGAGCGATCTCGTCTTCGTCGATCCGGTCGGCACCGGTTACAGCCGCGAGGCGCCTGGGCACGAGCCGAAGGAATTCTGGAGCGTCGATGCCGACGCCAGCTCGGTCGGCGCCTTCATCCGCCTTTATCTGGCGCAGAACGGCCGCACCGGATCGCCGCTGTTCCTCGCCGGCGAGAGCTATGGCGGCTTTCGCGCCGCGCTGCTTGCCCGCACGCTGCAGGAGGATGTCGGCCTCAGCCCCAGCGGCATCGTGCTGATCTCGCCGGCGCTGGAATTCATGCTGGTGCGGCCCGACCAGTTCGACCAGCTGCACTGGGCGCTGGAGCTGCCTTCGCTGGCGGCAACGCGGCTGAAGGGCGACGGCGTGAGCGGCGACGCGTTGCGCGACAGGCTGGCCGAGGTCGAGCATTACGCGCTCGGCGATTACCTGACGGCGCTGAACAGCGGGCTGGAGCAAGGCGGCAAGCTCGCCAGCGGGCGCGTCTCGGAGATCACCGGCCTGCCGCTGGAGCTCGTCCAGCGCAATTTCGCCCGCATCCCCATCGGGCTTTTCGCCAAGGAATTCCAGCGCGCCACCGGCAAGGTGCTCAGCCCCTACGACGCCACCATCGGCACCGCCGACATCGCACCGCAAAGCGCCCGTGAGGCCGGCCCCGATCCCGTGCTCGACCGCAGCGTTCCGGTGCTGACATCCGCCTTCGTCGCCTATGCGCGAAACGAGCTCAACTACCGCACCGATGTCAGCTACCGGCTGCTCAATGGCGAGGTCAGCCGCAGCTGGGATTACGGCACATCGGGCCAGGGCTATGCCGGCGTGATGAACGACCTGCAGCGGGCGCGCTCGCTCAACCCGGCGCTCGGCGTCGTCATCGTCAACGGCTATACCGACCTCGTCACGCCCTATCTCGCCTCGCGCTATCTGGTGAACCAGCTTCCTTCGCTATCAGACGCCAAGCCGATCCGGCTCGACGTCGTCGAGGGCGGCCACATGATGTATCTGCGGCCCGATGGCCGACGCGCGCTGAAGGATGCGGCATCCGAGCTTTACCAGGCGACACAGTAGGAGTTCCGACCGGTTCAAGCGAAAGACCTGCGCCAACGCAAGCGCCGCGCTGGAGCAGCGCCGTGCAAGCTTTCGCCCCTATAGCTTGAGCAACGGTCCCGGCTGGGGCGGAACCGCCTCACGCGAACACGCTGAGCCCACATGGCCGATGTCGTCATCCTGGAAAGCCGCGAAAGGGTGCTGGCCGGCATCCTGTTCACGGCCGCCGCCTATTTCCTGTTTTCGGCGCAGGATGCCTCGATCAAGCTTCTGGTCGTCGGCATGACGGTCTGGCAGATCATGTTCGTCCGCTCGATCACCGTGCTCCTCGCCTGCGGCGCGATCGGCGGCAGGCGGCTGTTCGCCGATACGATGGATTCGCCGATCGTCAAGCCGATGCTGGTGCGCGGCGCCTTCACGCTCGCCGCCTGGCTTTGCTACTACAACGCCGCGCGCTCGCTGCAGCTTGCAGAGCTCACCACCATCTATTACGCCGCGCCGATCATCGTTACTGTGCTGTCCGTGCTGATCCTGGGCGAGACGGTGCCGCTGCTGCGCTGGATCGCGGTGTTCATCGGCTTCGCCGGCGTCTTCATCGCCTGCGATCCGACCCGACTCGGCCTCTCCGTGCCGGTGCTCCTGGTGCTGGCAGCGGCCGTCCTTTGGGGGATCGCCGTGGTGCTGCTACGCAAGATCGCCATGCAGGAGCGCACAACGATCCAACTCGTGCTCAACAATTTCTATTTCATGCTCTTTTCGGCCGTCCCGGCCCTGATCTGGTGGCATATGCCCGACGGAACGCAGTTCCTCTTGCTCGTCAGCGTCGGCGCGCTCGGCGGCGTGGCGCAATACATGCTGTTCGAGGGCATGAAACGCGCGCCGGTGTCGATCGTGGCACCGTTCGAATACACCTCGCTGGTCTGGGCCTTCGCGCTGGGCTACGCCATCTGGGGCGACCTGCCGCGCATGGAAGTTTTCATGGGCGCGGCGCTGATCGTCGGCGCCGGCCTGCTCATCGTCGGCAACGAGCATTTCCGCAAACGGGAGCAGGCCTGATGACAGAAGGCTGTCAGCAAGAACTGGGTAGGCTGGCATCATGACGGACACGCTCGACATGCCGGAAAAGCTTGCGCCTGCCGCGGCCGACGTGGCGGCCGAGCGCACGCTCGGCATCATCCTGGTGTCGGCATCGGCCATCGCCTTCGCGCTCACCGGCGTGTTGACCAAGTCGATCCATGCCGATCCGCTTACCATCACCTGCTGGCGCGGTTTTTTCGGCTCGATCCTGATCAGCTTCTACGTGCTGTGGCGCCGGCGCCGCTCGGGCGGGCGCGAAAGCCTGAAACTCGGCTGGCGCGGCTGGCTGCTTGCGATTGAGGGCGCCGCCGCCAGCATCGCCTTCATCTCGGCCTTCAAATTCACCTATGTCGCCAATGTCGCGGTCATCTACGCCACTTCGCCCTTCATCGCGGCACTGCTCGCCTTCCTTCTGGTGCGGGAAAAATTCCGGCTGCAGACAATGGTTGCGGCGGCCGTATCGCTTTGCGGCGTCGCCATCATGGTGGGCGCCGGCCTCGGCAACGGGCACCTGTTCGGCGACGCCCTGGCGCTGCTGATGACCGCCGGCAGCGCGCTCTACATGATCATGGTGCGCGCTTTTCGCGACTCGCCGGTCGTCTGGGCGGGCGCTGTCTCGGCCTTCCTGCTTTTCGTGCTCGGCTGGTTCGTCACCGATCCGCTGGCCGTGTCCGCCCGCGACGTGGTGCTGCTTGCCACATTCGGCTGCTCCTTCGCGCTCGCCTCGATCCTGTGGACGGAAGGCTCGCGGCTGATCCCGTCGGCGGAAGCCGGACTGCTCGGTTCCGCCGAGGTGCCGTTCGCCATCCTGTTTGCGCTGCTGTTCCTCGGCGAGATCCCACCGGTGGCCAGCGTCATCGGCGGCGCCATCGTGCTTTGCGCGGTCTTTGCGCATGCCGGACGCGACTGGCTGAGGGCGAAATCGGCGGCCTCGTAAAAATATTTCGCCGGTCACGGAACCATCATTCGCGTGGAGCATTATTGGATCGACGGGTCACCCCCCAAGTCCCCCCAAACCCCTCGACCCGTCCGACTAGAAGCCGACCCTCAAAAAGGTCGGCTTTTTCTTTTGGCGACCGGCCTCAGGACGGAAGGGCCAACCCGCCAGCAAGCAGCTCCGCCAGGTCCCGCGCGGGACGCGCGGCTTCGCGGCCGAGCCGGATGGCGAAATCGGCCATCGGCAGCGGCGGGAGGTCGAAATCGGCAGATGCCTCGACGATTCCGGAATGGGCGAAGCGCCGGGTGCGCGGCGTCAGCGCGATGCCGGCATTGACCGCGGCGCGCAGGCCGGCAAGGCTGGCGCTGCCGGCGGCGATGCGATAGCGGCGGCCGGCGGCGTCGAGCGCGTTGAGCGCCGCCTCCCTGAAGCCGCAATAGGGATCGAGCAGGGCCAGCGGCACCACCTCCTGCCGCGCCGCCAGGCCTTTTTCCGAGCAGAGCCACAGCATCGGCTCGCTGATCACAGCCGCTTCATCCGGCGACGGGGCATGGCGCATGGCGATCGCGAGGTCGAGCTGGCCCGCCTGCAGCGCTGACCCAAGCTCCAGGGAGCGACCGACGCGGAGCTCGACCCTGACGCGCGGATGGCTGGCGGCGAAGGCCCGGAGCAGGTCCGGCAGACCCTGATCGGCGAAATCCTGCGTCGTGCCGATGGCGATGCGGCCGCCGGCGCGCGCGCCTTTCAGCGCCAGCCACGCCTCGGTGTGGACGGCAAGAATGCGCCGTGCATGGCCGACAAGGTCCTCGCCGGCCGGGGTCAACCCGCGTCCCCTGCCCTGCGGGGTGAGCAATTGCTCGCCGACGATCTCTTCCAGCCGCTGCATCTGCGCGGTCACCGCCGACGGCGTGCGGCCGACGGTAGATGCGGCCCTGGCGAGCGAGCCGCCATCGACAAAGGCGAGAAAGGTCTTCAGAAGATCCGGATCGAGCGTTTCCATACTTCGATGATATCGAATGATTTATCAAAAACAATTCGATTTTATTGATGTAGGGATGAGCCCATATCTCTCCCATCGAGAGCGCGACGCGCGAAGCCAAAGGAGAGAAAAATGCCGATCATCAATATCAGCGTCACCGGCAAGCCCGACGCCAAGCTGTCCGCGGCAATCGCCAAGGAGGCCACCGACACCACCGCGAAGCTGTTGCACAAGGATCCGACGATCACTGCGGTCGCCGTCAACTACATCGAGCCGCAGCACTGGTTCGCCGGCGGCAAGTCGCTGGCCGGGCATGGGACCAGCACGTTCTGGCTGGATATCAAGGTGGTCGACGGCACCAACACCAAGCTCGAGCTCGAAGCCTACCTCAAGGCGATCTTCGAGGCTTTCGGCCGGCTTCTGGGCGGCGTGCATGAGGAAAGCTACGCCTTCATGCATGAGGTGCCGGCGGCGGCCTATGGCTATGGCGGCAAGAGTCAGGAGTTCCGCTTCATCAGCGGGAGATTGAAGGCGGCGTAGGGTGTTTCGCTCCGCCGCCTCTCTGGACGGTACGCTATCTCGTGGGAGGATGAAGCCTGGTATCCAGCGCAAAATCCTCCTGCAGGCGCGGCTTGTAGAGGCCGCTCGCGCGGCCGGGATCGAACACCAGGTTCCAGCTATGCTGGGACACGGCGCTCGGAATCAGAAATAAGGGGTGCTCCGCCAAGAGACCGTCGCCAAACTGTTGCTGCCCTGCGCTTGGAATGCCTGGCCGAAGCCAGTTTGCGTTTGGAATATCGCCGATTTCCACCACATGAATTTTCGAAGGATCGGAGATCTCGAATGCCGTCAGCACGTGGCGGACTGTATCAAGCGTCCGAAATCCTTTGTGTACGGCCACCTCGAGAATGGCGGTCGAGGGGTCAATGGATGCATAGACAGCCCTGACGCCTTTGCTGTTCCACCTTCCCCCGAGCTTGAAGGCTCCCTCACCGCTGTCCCAGCTTGCCTGGAAGCGTTTGTGATCAAGTCTCCAGCCGAGGACATCGCCCGTTCCGAGAGAACCCGGCAGAGGCGTCACGCGTAGACACCGTAGTCGAGCCGTTCGAGGAATTCCTGTACAAGCATGGTACCCGCCGCCGTGGCCAAGAGATCGATGGGTCGCCGGTTGTCCAAGCCCATGGCAGGCTCAATCATCCATTTCTCGGCCGCTTCCTGGTTGCCGAAAACAGACGTGGCCTTGGTGAGAACCCTGGCGAAATTCCAGGTCCTTGAACCCTGCTCCCGATTGAGCGTCCGGGAGTGATCAGATTTGTGCCGCTGATATGTCCGCTCGCTCATGCCGAATGCCGCCTCGAAGGCATCTGCTTCGATGACGGTCAATTGCCTGACGAGGCTTTCCAGAGCCTGGCTTGGAATTCCATGCAGGATCATTTCATGCGCCTCGAGCGGGCTGGATACCGAGGATCCAAGAACCTTCGGCCCGCCGAACAGGTCGATCAGCCGTTCGAACTCCGGCTCCATGTGTGGTGCTTCGGCAAACCCCGTCGGGAAACTGGCCATCTTTGCCTCTCCGTCACGTGTCGGTTTATTTACGACATGTGTCAGAGTTTTTCAAGTGGAGATCGAGGCACTGCTTCAGTCCGCATTGACCTTGCCCGCACTTCCGCTACCCTCTGCCACCGAAGCGGTCGCCAAGAGCCGCGTCCTGGAGGAGACTGGGAGAGAGCGGCATGATCCTGACCCTGGCGCTGCTGGCGGGCCTTGTCCTTGCCTGGCTGCTGATCGCCGTGATCGAGCGGTTCCGGCTCGACCTGCGCTTCACCCAGGCGCTGCTCTATGTTCCGTTCAAGCTCGCCTACCGCATCGCCGATAACCGCATCCGCATTGCCCGCAGCGCGAAGACCCCCGTCATCTATGTGGTCTGGCACCAGTCGCGCATCGAGCCGGCGCTGATGCTGTCGCTGCTTCCCGACGACACGCTGCACATCCTGGACGAGGCTTCGGCGCGCTCGCCATGGCTGGAGCCGTGGCGTGAGCTTGCCCGCACTATCGCCTTCAACGCCGAGCATATCTTCGTCAGCCGCCGGCTGGTGCGCGTGCTCAAGGGCAAGGGGCGGCTTGCCGTCTATCTGCCGGACAATGTCGAGCCGGACGTCAAGTCCTTCAGGCTGTTTCGCGCCATCACGCGCATCGCCATGCAGGCCGACGCACGCATCGTGCCAATCTTCGTTGCCGGCACGCGTGACCTGCCGGTGTCGCTGACGCCGAAGGAAAAAGCGCCGCGCCACTGGTTCCCGCGGCTTTCGATGAGTGTGCTGGAGCCGATGACCATTGCCGAGCTGGTGGCGCGCAATCCCGACATGGCGTCCAACACCAATGCGCTGTTCGACCGGTTCGCCGAGGCGCGGCTTTACGGCACCAATCTCGATCGCGGGCTCTTCCTCGCCATGCGCGACGCCGCCGACCGCATCGGCCCTTCGCGGCCGATCATCGAGGATGTGATTTCCGGTTCGCTCAGCTACCGCAAGCTGTTCATCGGCGCGCGCGTGCTCGGCCGCCATTTCGAGGCGGTGACGGCGCCCGGCGAAGCGGTCGGCGTGCTGCTGCCCAACGCCAATGGCGTGGTGCTGTCCTTCGTCGGCCTGGTCTCAGCTGCCCGGGTGGCGGCGATGATCAACTACACCGCCGGCCCGGCGAGCGTGACCGCGGCGATCCGCACTGCCGTCATCAGGACGGTGGTTTCCTCCCGCGCCTTCATCGAAAAGGCGGGCATCGACGATATCGTCGCCGCGGTCGAGGCGGGTGGCGCCAAGATGCTGTGGCTGGAAGATGTGCGCGCAAATGTGACGACCCTGGACAAGGTCGCCGCAGCGCTTCTGTGGCGTTTGCCGCTGCAGCGGCAGCAAGCCGCGAAGCCCGCTGTCATCCTGTTCACCTCCGGCTCGGAAGGCACGCCGAAGGCGGTGGTGCTGTCGAACCGCAACCTGCTTGCCAATGTCATGCAGGCCGAGGCGCGCGTCTCCGTCTCGCCGGCCGACATCCTGCTCAACGTTCTGCCGGTGTTCCATTCCTTCGGATTGACCGGCGGCACCATCCTGCCGCTGGTGCTGGGCGTTAAGCTGTTCCTTTACCCCTCGCCGCTGCATTACAAGATCATCCCCGAGATCGCCCGCAAGGTGAAACCGACCGTGATGTTCGGCACCGACACCTTCCTCGCCAATTACGCGCGCACCGCCAAGGACGGCGACTTCTCCAGCCTGCGCTTCGTCGTGGCCGGCGCCGAAGCGGTGAAGCCGGAGACGCGGCGCACCTATCGCGACCGCTTCCAGGCCTCGATCGTCGAAGGCTTCGGGCTGACCGAGGCCGCGCCCGTGGTGGCGGTGAACACCGCCATCCACAGCCGCGACGGCACAGTCGGGCGGCCGCTGCCGGCGATCCGCATGAAGCTGGAGCCGGTCGAAGGCATCGCCGAGGGCGGCCGGCTGTGGCTCGACGGACCGAACATGATGATGGGCTATATGACCGCCGACCGTCCCGGCGAATTGCAGCGGCTGGAAGGCTGGCACGATACCGGCGACATCGTCTCGGTCGACCGCGAGGGCTTCATCACCATACGCGGGCGGGCCAAGCGCTTCGCCAAGATCGCCGGCGAGATGGTGTCGCTGGGCGCCGTCGAGATGCTGGTGCAGTCGCTATGGCCGGAAGAGCGCCACGCGGCGGTGGCAGTGCCCGACAAGAGGCGCGGCGAGCGCATCGTGCTGGTCACCACCGCCGACGACGCCAATGCCGAGGAGCTGCGCCAGTTCGGCAAGAAAGCCGGCGCGGCCGAATTGATGGTGCCCAACGACATCATCAAGGTGGACGATATCCCGGTGCTGGGTTCGGGCAAGACGGATTACATCTCGGCAAGAAAGCTGGCGATCGACCGGCTGGGGCTGAGTGCGGCGGCCTAGGGCGCAGCGCTACCCGATATCCGACGGCGGCACCTTCTCGCCTTCGCGCATGGCCCGCTTCGAATAGGCGCGCACCGACAACGGCAGGAAAAGCAGGTACCCAGCGACGGAAGCCGTCAGCGTGTACCAGGGATAGGTCATCAGCAAGAGAATGTAGAGCACGACGCCCAGGATGACCGGCAGCACCCTGTCGCCCGGCACCTTGACGCTCTTGCCCGAGTAGACCGGTAGGCGGCTGACCAGAAGGAAAGCGACCAGCACGGTGAAGCCGGTGGCGACGAAGGCGGCCGGCCGGCTGGGCTCCAGACCAAGCCGCAGGAAATAAAGATAGAGCGGGAGCATGACCAGCACAGCACCCGCCGGGGCCGGCACGCCGACGAAATATTCGGTCTGCCAGGCCGGCTGCTCGGCGTCGTCGGCCAGAACGTTGAAGCGGGCCAGCCGCATGCCGCAGGCGATGGTGAAGAGAAGTGCGGCGATCCAGCCCGGCGAGCCGGCGCGGTCGAGCAGGAAGGCGTAGAGCACCAGGGCCGGCGCCACGCCGAAATTGACGATATCGGCCAGCGAATCCATCTGCGCGCCGAATTTCGAGGTCGCCTTCAGCATGCGCGCCAGCCGCCCGTCGATGCCGTCGAGGAAAGCGGCAAGCAGCACCATGACCACAGCGATCTCGAAGCGGTTCTCGAAGGCGAAGCGGATGCCGGAAAGGCCGGCGCAGATGGCAAGCACGGTGACCAGGTTGGGCAGCACCATGCGCATCGGGATCTCGCGGATGCGCGGACCGCCGCTGGCATGGGCCTCGAATTTCTTGAACGGCGCGCCCAACGCTCAGGAAACCCTGACCAAGGGCGTGACCGCGGTGCCGCCGAATTCGGCAAGCACGGTCTCGCCGCCGACCGCCGTCTGGCCGACCGCGACGCGCGGCACGGCGCCCGACGGCAGGAAGACGTCGACGCGCGAGCCGAAGCGGATCAAGCCGAAACGCTCGCCGATCGCGATCGTACCGCCGATCTCGGCCCAGCAGACGATGCGCCGTGCCACAAGGCCGGCGATCTGGACAGCGGCAATCGTGCCGTTCGGGCTGTCGATGACTAGGCCGTTGCGCTCGTTCTCCGCGCTTGCCTTGTCGAGCTCGGCGTTAAGGAATTTGCCGGGCTTGTGCTCGATGCGCGTGATCCGACCGCGCACCGGAGCGCGGTTGATGTGGCAGGAAAACACGTTCATGAACACCGAGATGCGGGTCATCTCGCCCGAGCCCAGGCCAAGCTCGCTCGGCGGCACGGCGGGGCCGACCGCGGAAATCACGCCATCGGCCGGGCTCACCACCAGCCGGTCGTCGACCGGGGTGACGCGCTCGGGATCGCGGTAGAAATAGATGCACCATGCGGTCAGGATCAGTCCGATCCAGAACAGGACCGAGGAGAAATAGCCGAGAAACAGCGTCGCCGCGGCGAAGGCGGCGATGAAGGGATAGCCTTCGCGATGGATCGGAACGAATGTATTCTTGACCGAGTCGAGAAGCGTCATAGGGCTTGGGGCGGTCCCTGTTTCAGGATGCGCCTCAATAGCGGAAAGCCCCCTTCCCCGCAACGCAACAATGGGGGAGGCAGCAACGCCGGCACGCAAGCCTAACTTTTGCTCCGTATGTAGGAACTCGGCTCCGTCACACGTCCTTGGCGAGAGGACACCCAGGGAGCCCGCCAATGCCTTCGCCGAAACCGTCTTCAATGAGTGCCAAGGTCGTGACAACAGGCCTCGCCTTCGGCGAGTCGCCGCGCTGGCATGACGGCCGGCTCTGGCTCTGCAACTGGGGTACCGGCGAGATCGTCGCGGTGGACGAAAATGGCCGGAGCGAGGTGATGCTTACCGTGCCGGCCGTCCTGCCCTATTCGATCGACTGGTTGCCGGATGGCCGGCTTCTGGTGGTCTCGGGCCGGGAAGGCCTGCTGCTCCGGCAGGAGGCAGGCGGGACGCTCGTCACCCATGCCGATCTGAGGCATCTGTCGAAGAACCCGTGGAACGAGATCGTCGTCGATGGGCGCGGCAATATCTATGTCAATGGCGGCGGGCCGGCGCCGGCGCCGGGCGAGCATTTCGGACCGGGCACGATCGTGCTGGTCGCAGCGGACGGCGGCGTGCGGCAGGTCGCCGAGGATATCGCCTTCGCCAACGGCATGGCGGTGACGCCGGACAACAAGACACTGATCGTCGCCGAGTCCCACGCCAGGAGGCTAACCGCCTTCGATATTGGCGAGGACGGGAGCCTTTCCAAGCGGCGCGTCTGGGCCGATCTCGGCAACGACTATCCCGACGGGATCTGCATCGATGCCGAAGGCTGTGTCTGGTATGCCGACGTGCCGAACCGCCACTGTGTCAGGGTTCGCGAAGGCGGCGAGAAAATCGACAGGGTTGAGGTCGATCGCGGCTGCTTTGCCTGCATGTTGGGCGGCGCCGACGGCAGGACGTTGTTCATCGCCGCCGCCGAATGGCGCGGGTTCGAAAGTATGGTGAGCGACGCCCGCACCGGCCAGGTGCTGAGCGCCGCTGTTTCGGTGCCCGGAGCCGGATGGCCTTCCTATAGTTCGGGCACGCGCCGATAGTTGGCGATGTCGGCCTTGACGCCGAGGCGCGCGATCGTTTCCTGCGCGCTGAAGGCGATACGCTCATGCGCGGCCTTCACGATCGGCACCGCCTTGTCAACCGCGGCTTGGCTTTCCCACTCGACCATGGTGACGAGGTTGAACTCGCCCGGGCCGGAGAATTGCTCGAGCAGGAAGTCCTGCACAAAACCCTCCTGCTGGCGCAGCAATTCATGCGTCATCCTGGCCTTGCTGAGGATTTCGTCGCGCGCTTGCGCCGGCACGACGAATTTATCGACCCGGAACACGCTGCCGGTGCGGGGATTATTGGCGGTCATTTTCATCCATCTCCGATTTGGAAGGTTTGCCTGGCAGGTGGCTCGGAGACGGTTTGCAAGCTCAAGATAGGTTGAGGTCAAGGGGAATTTTTGTCCTTCCCTTCTCCCCTTGTGGGGTGAGAAGCGGTCCGCGTTAGCGGACGAAAAGCCAATTGCTTGGCTTTTCGAGCTTCGAACGCCCTGAGCCTGCGAAGGGCCGGGCGGTGGATCGGCGCGATAGCGCCGAGCCGGATGAGGGGTGTTCCAGGGAACGCCAGCGTCTCACTCCGCTGGAACACCCCTCATCCGGCCGCTTCGCGGCCACCTTCTCCCACAAGGGGAGAAGGAAGAGCCACAGCTAGCTCACCTCCGAAGTCCTCCTGCGCACAATAACCCCAAACTCGTCGCTCTCGCGGGCGATGCGCAGGCGCTCCTCGGCTTCGGTCGCCTCGCGCTGGCGGTCCCACATCGAGGCGTAGAGGCCGTGCTTGGCAAGCAGCGCCGCATGGGTGCCGCGCTCGGCGATCTGGCCGTCCTTCAGCACGATGATCTCGTCGGCCGAAATCACCGTCGACAGCCGGTGAGCAATGACGATCGTGGTACGGCCCTTGCTGACCAGGTCGAGGGCTGCCTGGATCTCCTGCTCGGTCTGGGTGTCCAGCGCCGAGGTCGCCTCGTCCAGCATCAGGATCGGCGGCGCCTTCAGGATGGTGCGGGCGATCGCCACGCGCTGCTTCTCGCCGCCCGAAAGTTTCAGCCCGCGCTCCCCGACCATTGACTTGTAGCCCTCTGGCAGCTTCTGGATGAACGGGCCGATCTGGGCGAGCTCGGCCGCCTTGCGCACCTCCTCCTCGCTGGCGCCGACGCGACCGTAGCGGATGTTGTAGGCGATGGTGTCGTTGAACAGGACGGTGTCCTGCGGCACCATGCCGAGCACCGCCCGCAGGCTCTCCTGCGTGACGTCGCGGATGTCCTGCCCGTCGATCAGCACCTTGCCGCCCTGAACGTCGTAGAAACGGAACAGCAGCCGGGAGATGGTCGACTTGCCGGCGCCGGACGGGCCCACGATCGCAACCGTCTTGCCGGCCGGCACCTCGAAGGAGACGCCCTTCAGGATCTTGCGGTTGGGATCATAGGAGAAATGCACGTCGCGGAACTCGACCTTGCCGGGCCCGACCTTCAAAGGCTTGGCATCCGGCTTGTCGACGATCTCCTGGGGCACGTCGAGCAGGTCGAACATATGCTCGAGATCGGTCAACCCTTGCCTTATTTCGCGGTAGATGAAGCCGATGAAATTGAGCGGCACCGAAAGCTGGATCAGCATGGCGTTGATGAAGACGAAATCGCCGACCGTCTGCCTGCCGGCCTGCACCTCCAGCGCCGACATGCACATGACGATGACCGTGCCGAGGCCGAAGATGAGGCCCTGGCCGAAGTTCAGCCAGCCGAGCGAGGTCCAGGTCTTCGTCGCGGCGATCTCGTAGCGTGCCATCGAGCGGTCGAAGCGCTCGGCCTCCATGCGCTCATTGGTGAAGTATTTGACCGTCTCGAAGTTGAGCAGCGAGTCGATCGCCTTGGTGTTGGCGTCGGTGTCGCTGTCGTTCATGTCACGGCGGATCGAGATGCGCCAGTCGCTCGCCTTGACGGTGAACCAGACATAGAGGCTGACGGTGACGGCGACCACGGCGACGTATTTCCAGCCATAGGTGAAGGCAAATATGCCGGCTGTCAGCGCGAATTCGAGAATGGTCGGCGCCGTGTTCAGCATGATGAAGCGCACGATCGTCTCGATGCCCTTGGTGCCGCGCTCGATGATGCGCGACAGGCCGCCGGTGCGGCGCTCGAGATGGAAGCGCAGCGACAGCTGATGCATATGGACGAAGGTGCGGAAGGCGAGCTGGCGCACCGCATACTGGCCGACACGGGCGAACAGCGCGTCGCGCAGCTGGTTGAAGCCGAGCTGGATCAGGCGCAGCACGTTATAGGCGATGACCAGCGCCACCGGCGCCAGCAGGAAGGATGGCAGCGGCGGCGGTGTCTTCGAGCCATGGGCCAGCGCATCGGTCGCCCATTTGAAGAAATACGGGCCGGCGACCAAGGTGACCTTGGCGACGACCAGAAGCAGCGTCGCCCAGGTGACGCGGGCTCTGAGATCGGCGCGGTCGGCCGGCCACATATAGGGCCACAGATTGCGCAGGGTGGTGAGGGTGCCGGCTTCGGCGGATACGGTCTTTTCGGCCACTAGTCTTGCCTTATGGGTGAGAGGCTGGGGCAGCAGGAGTTGACGAGCTGGGTGAGCGAAGCGGAGACACCCGCAAGGGCGGCGTGGTCGACCGCGTAGCGCGAGCGCTGCCGGTCGGCCTCGAAACGGACGAGCCCGGCCTCGACCAGCACCTTCAGATGCTGCGAAACGGTCGACTGCGCGAGATCGAGGTGATCGACCACCTCACGGCAGGAGCAGCAGCGGCTGGCCGAGAGATGTTTCAGGATCTCGATGCGCGCCGGATGCGACAGCGCCGCCAGCCGCGCGGCAATGGCGCGGCTTTCGGTGCAGCGGGTGTCGGGGGATTCGGACATCGTTCATCGGCGATAGACGATGAACGATGGGAGGGCAAGCTAGGCGCATGGGTAGAATGGCCGGAGCTGCTGATCTCCCCCCTCGTGGGGGAGATGGCCGGCAGGCCAGAGGGGGGCGCGAAGGAACGCGACCAATCAAAATAAGGTGGTACATCGCTGGCGTCGGCGATTTGCGGGAAGCAGCAAGACTGACAAGTCGGCGGGACAGCGCCCCCCTCTGCCCTGCCGGGCATCTCCCCCACAAGGGCGGAGATTGGCTATTCGCCAACCCCTACTCCGTCTTCGCCGGTGCGGCTGTCATCTGCTCGCCCATGGCCTTCATGTCGGCGGCCTCGCCTTCCTTCGAAGTCGAGGGCACCTTGAACACCTGGCCCGGCCAGATGCGATCGGGATCGCGGATCTGGTCCTTGTTGGCCAGATAGATCGTCGAGAAGCGCGTGCCATGGCCGTAGACGCGGCGCGAGATGCGCCAGAGCGTGTCGTTGCGGCGGATGATGACGGCGCTGTCGGCATGTTCGAGCTTTGGCGCGACCGTTTCGGGCACGTCGGTCGAGGGCGTCGCCTCGGCAACCTTGGCAGCGCCCCCGGCGGCCGGGGCGGGCTTGGCCGCTTCGGCCGTTGCTGTGTCGGTCGTGATTTCGGCGGTCTTGGTCTCGGCCGGCTTGGTCCCGCTTGGGGCGACGGCGGCGACCGACTCGCCGGGCTCGCGCTCGAACGGGACGGCAGCGCGGGCGACGACCTTGACGCCATCATTGTCCAGGCCGTCGACATGGATGGTGTAGCTGCCGACCGGAATGTCGCGCGTCGCTTCGATCAGGAAATGCCCGTCGGCCGAAGTCTTGGCGTCGCCGAGCAGGATGGCGTCGGCATAGGCGCGCACCTTGCGGCCGGGATCGGCCGTGCCGGCGACGAAGATCTTGCTGCCGTCGATTTCGACCGCTTCGACCGCGATCTTGGGCTCCGCCGCGGCGGCCGCAGCCGGCGCGGTCGCCTGGTCTGTGGCGGCCGGCGCGGTCGCGGCCGGCGCCGAGGCCGTGTCCGATGCCGCCGGCGCGGTCGTTGCCTGGGTCGCGGGCGCCGCTGCCTGATCGGTCGCGGCCGACGCCGCCGGCTTGCTCTCGGTCTCAGGAACGGTGATCAGTTGCGAGGCCTTACCCGGCTCCTCGACCATGGCCAGCACCTGGCCTGTCGGGCTCTGCGGCACCGAGACGACGGCGGTCTGGGCCGAGGCAACGGCGATGCCGCCAACCGTCTGGCGCAGCGTGATCGTATAGTCGCCGGGCTTCAGCGGCTCGTCGAGCACGATGGCGAAGGCGCCGTCGGGTCCGGACTCGGTCGAGCCGAGCACCGTGCCCCCATTCAAAATCTCGACCTTGGCGTTGGGCGCGGCGTTGCCGGCGACGACGATCGAGCCATTGCCCTCGACGCGCACGACATCGAAGGTCGGCAGTGTCGGACCGGTGGCGGCGGGCGCCTGGGCCGCTGCCGCATTGTTGGCTGGCGCCATCTTATTGGCGGGCGCCATGGTGTTGGCTGGCGCCATGGTGTTCGCCGGAGCCATTGTGTTTGAAGGAGCCATTGTGTTTGAAGGAGCTTGGGGCACACGCGCCTCCGTGCTCGTGCTCGAGGATTCAGCCGGTTTTGCATCGGTCTGCGGCAGCGTCGCGACCTGCGCCGGCTTCTGGCTGTCGATGTAAGGATCGAGCGCACCCGAGCCATAGGCGACGGCCGCGACGGCGACAACGCCGCCCGCCGCGAACAAGAACGCCTTAGAAGGATTGATCGCCATAATTCCGTATTGCCCCCTTAGCCACCTAACGCCCGGTCTAGCGTGTTTTCCCGAGTCCGACAAGAAAAAGCCCGTCCGCGGGCTTGACCCCGCCGACCGTCCCCATCACCAATCATCGCCATGAACACGATTCGATCCGTCTGCGTCTATTGCGGCTCGTCTCCGGGCCGCGACGAGGCCTATATCAAGGCCGGCCACACACTTGGCCGCTCGGTTGCCAAATCCGGGTTGCGCCTCATCTATGGCGGCGGCACCAAGGGCATCATGGGCGCTGTCGCCGACGGTGCGCTCAAGGCCGGCGGCAAGGTCACCGGCATCATCCCGCGCTTCCTGATCAACAAGGAGGCGACCGAGACCGCGCTCGACAAGCTCGACGAACTCTTGATCACCGACAACATGCACGAGCGCAAGCATAGCATGTTCGAAAAATCCGACGCCTTTGTGGCGCTGCCGGGCGGCATCGGCACGGTCGAAGAGATCGTCGAGATCATGACCTGGGCGCAGCTTGGCCACCACCGCAAGCCGATGGTCTTCGCCAACATCAAGGGTTTCTGGGACCCAATGCTGGCGCTGATCGAGCACATGTCGGCCGAGGGGTTCATCCACACCGCGCATCGCGTGAAGCCGCTGGTGGTCGACGACCCGGAGGCGATCGTCGCAGCCATCATGGTGGCCGGCTCGTCGGTCGACGCGCCGACGGAAGGGGTGCAGTCGGTGATCGACAAGATGTAGATCCAGGGGAGTAAGGGAATAGGGGAGTAAGGGAGTATGTTAGGTTGCCGCAAAACGGCACCCCGGAAGTGGCTCCCCTACTCCCCTACTCCCC
>NZ_VFTP01000019.1:0-88765 GCF_006439455.1 Mesorhizobium sp. B2-9-1
CCGGCAGGACAGAGGGGGGCGCGAAGGAATGCCTCCTCAACGCGAAGCAAGCTCTACTCGCGGAGGCTCCATGTTCGGCAAGATCCTGATTGCCAATCGCGGCGAGATCGCCTGTCGCGTCATCCGAACCGCCCGCAGGCTCGGTGTGCGCACCGTCGCCGTCTATTCGGACGCGGATGCCCGCGCGCTCCATGTCGAGATGGCCGACGAAGCCGTGCATATCGGCCCCTCGCCCGTCGGCGAGAGTTATCTGCGCGGCGACAGGATCGTGGCGGCCGCGCTCGCCACCGGCGTCGAGGCCATCCATCCCGGCTACGGCTTCCTGTCGGAAAACCCCGATTTCGTCGACCACGCGACGGCGGCAGGCCTTGTCTTCATCGGCCCTTCCGCCGCCTCGATCCGCGCCATGGGATTGAAGGACGCCGCCAAGCGGCTGATGGAAAAGGCCGGCGTGCCGGTGGTGCCGGGTTATCACGGCGAAGCGCAGGAAATCGTGCTGCTTGCGTCCAAGGCGCGCGAGATCGGCTATCCCGTTCTGATCAAGGCGCGCGCCGGCGGCGGCGGCAAGGGCATGCGGCGCGTCGACCACCCCGACGATTTTTCGGAGGCGCTTTCCAGCGCGCGTCGCGAGGCAAAGGCGGCGTTCGGCGACGATCGCGTGCTGGTGGAAAAATATGTCGACAAGCCGCGTCACATCGAAGTGCAGGTGTTCGGCGACAATTTCGGCAACGCCGTGCATCTTTTCGAACGCGATTGCTCGGCGCAGCGCCGCCACCAGAAGGTGATCGAGGAAGCGCCCGCCCCCGGCATGACGCCGGCGCTGCGCAAGGCGATGACGGAGGCGGCCGTGAAGGCTGCCAAGGCGATCAATTATTCGGGCGCCGGCACAATCGAGTTCATCGTCGACGCCTCTCAGGGGCTCAAGGCCGACCGCTTCTGGTTCATGGAGATGAACACCCGACTGCAGGTCGAGCATCCCGTCACCGAGATGGTCACCGGCGTCGATCTCGTCGAATGGCAGCTTCGCGTCGCGTCCGGCGAAACGCTGCCGAAGATGCAGAATGAGATCGCTTTGTCCGGCCATGCTTTCGAGGCCCGCCTCTATGCCGAGGACGCAGCGAGAGGGTTCCTGCCGGCGACCGGCACGCTGCATCATCTCAAATTCCCCGACGCGGCGCCGGAAGGTGCCGCGATACGCATCGAGACCGGCGTGCGCGCCGGCGATGCGATCTCTCCCTTCTATGATCCGATGATCGCGAAGCTGGTAGCGCACGGCAAGGATCGGGCTTCGGCGCTCGGCACGCTGCGCGAGATGCTGGCGCTGACCGAAGTGGCCGGCTCGACCGTGAACACCGCCTTCCTGGCGGCGCTCGCCGCCGACGCCGATTTCGCTGCCGGCGATCTCGATACCGGGCTGATCGGCCGGCACCAGGCGGCGCTCACCGCCATTCCCCTGCCGAGCGCCGAGACGATCGCAGCCGCGGCGCTGGCGGCGACGGATACCGGCGTGCCCGCTTCCGCCGCCGATCCCTGGTCCACGCTTTCCAGCTATGCCCATTTCCACCCGCTCTCGCGCCGCACCCGCTTGCGCTATGGCGAGGAGAACATCCTGGCGCGGGTTTCGGCACGCTCGGACGGCCGCTTCCAGGTGGCGCTGGAGGCACCGCATAATGCGGTGAACACGCATGATTTGAGGACCATGCCGCATGCGGCCCGCTGGCCCGGCCATGTCACCGTCTTCGAGGGCGCGGTCGGCTATACGTTCACGGTCCCCGATCCGCTCGCCAAGGCCGACGAGGCGGGAGCCGCCTCAAGCAGCCTGCGCGCGCCGATGCCGGGGCTGGTCAAGCTGGTGCGCGCCGCAGCGGGCGATGCCGTGATCAAGGGCCAGCCGCTTCTGATCCTCGAAGCGATGAAGATGGAGCACATGATCGCCGCCCCGCATGACGGCGTGATCGCCGAGATTGCGGCCGAGGGCGCGCAGGTCAGCGACGGCACGGTGCTGGTGCGGTTTGCGGAGGATGGGCAGGGCTGAAGCGGCTGTTCGATTGTCTCATTAACGAGCAAAATATGGTGGGACAGCGCCCCTGCCGGGCATCTCCCCCACAAGGGGGGAGATTGGCAGCTTCGCCGATGGCGCTCAGTCCTGCGGCGTTGGCGATTGGCGAAAGCGACAGCGGCATCCGATCTCCCCCAAGTGGGATCAAGTGGGGGAGATGTCCGGCAGGACAGAGGGGGGCGCCGTAGAGCGCCAGCCTCCCCTGCACGTCAATACCGCAGCACAAACGGAAATGGCCGGGCTCGTCCCGGCCATTCCCTTGATTCTTGCAGAACCGATTACGGCTTGATCGGCGCGTATTTGCCGTCGTGCCATTGGTTGATGTCGTAGCTGGCGTTCTTCAGATCGCCCTTCTCGTCGAAGATGACGTCGCCGACCACGGTGCTGATCGGCTTGCCGTCCTTGAGCGCCTCGGCGACCTTGGCCGGATCGTCGGTGCCCGCGCGCTTGACGCCTTCGGCCACAGCCTGGATCACCGCATAGGAGAACAGCGTGAAGCCTTCGGGCGTGAAGCCGCCGGCCTTGATCTTGGCGACCGCGTCCTTCGCTTCGGGCTTGGCCTGCGGGTCCGACGGGAAGACGAACATGGTGCCTTCACCGGCCGGGCCGGCAACCTGCCAGAATTCCGGCGAAGCGATCGAGTCCGGCATGATCAGCTGGAACTTGACGTTCTGCTCGGCCGCCTGGCGCAGGATCAGACCCGCCTCGGGGTGATAGCCGCCGAAATAGACGACGTCGGCCTTCAGTTCCTTCAGCTTGGTGACGAGGGCCGAATAATCCTTCTCGCCGGCATTGATGCCTTCGTAGTCGACTTCCTTGAGACCGCCGGCATTCATCGTCGCCTTCACGGCGTCGGCGACGCCCTGGCCGTAGGCGCTCTTGTCGTGCAGGACGACGACGTTCTTGCCGGCGTATTTCTTGGCGATCCACGGGCCGATGAAGGCGCCCTGAGCGTCGTCACGCGTATAGAGGCGCATGATGGTCGGCCAGCCGGCCTTGGCGGCGGCGTCGGTCAGCACGGGGTTGGATGAGGCGGGGCTCATCATCAGCGTGCCGGCTTCGGCATAGACGGCCGAGGCCGGAATGCTGGAGCCAGAGCAGGCATGGCCATCGACGAACTTGACGCCGTTGGCGACGATGCGGTTGGCGACCGAGACCGCCTGCTTCGGATCGCACTGGTCGTCCTCGATGTCGAGCTTGATCTGGGAGCCGTTGACGCCGCCAGCCGCATTGATCGCGTCGGCGGCGGCCTGCGCGCCCTGCTTGAACTGGTCACCGATGGTGGCGAGCTGGCCGGTCATGGGGCCGACCACCGAAATGGTGATGTCGTCGGCAAAGGCAACCGGGGCGCTCATCATCAGGCCAAAAGCGGCCGCGCTCAAAATACCCAATTTTTTCATGACTATAAGAACTCCTCCACTTGCGCGTGCCGATCCGGCCGCGCTTCTTCCACAGAGCCGGGACAATTTCACCCTTCGCCGAAACTGTCGAGAGGACAGTGAGGCCGGTTTTGGTTCATTCCGACGAGGATTTCTTGGGCCACGCGCCTGATTGCCAGGCGTAATGCAAAAAGCCGCGCCGACCTTGTTTCGGTCGGTCGCGGCTTTTGCAGTCGAGCTCCCCAGACGCCCCCGCGCCTGAAACCCGCTCGCTTCCCTGTTTTTTCGCGTGGCTTCGGTTGTCTCAACCCGCCACGTTCTCGTTCTTCTTGACCGGCCGTCTTTCCGCGGCCTTGTCCCAATGAGCTGAGCGCTGCGCGCTGAGGATCAGTGCATCGTCATCCATTCGCGGGCTTCGCGCAGCGCCGTGGCGATCTCGACTTTCGACATGGTGGCCGACAGTTCCGAGCGCAGCTCGGCGGCGCGGGCCGAGCCCTTGATCGCGGCGATGTTGAACCATTTGTGGGCGGCAACGACATCGGTCTCGCAATCGCGACCGGTCGCATACATCATGCCCAGCTCGAAAAGAATGTCGGCCTGGGCAGTTGCCCCCATGGCGCCGAAGCCGTCCTCAAGCATTTCAAAGCGTGCCATTTCAATCCCCTGTCTGGCTCCCGAGAGCTGCCTCCTTTTCCCTTGGTATCCCTCGGGGCGAGCCGCTCTTTCGATGCTTTCGAGGATGACGGCTGGCCTTGAATCCGTCGTTAAATGGCTTGCTTAATTTGAGGAAAACAAAGCTAAAACAAGAGGTAAACGCGGAAAACCGTTAAGCATGGGAATCCAGCGTTTCAGCCATTTTGCGTCAAATTCGATGAAAATTGCCGGTGGCGGAATCAAGACTTCGCTAACCACGGAAACCGAAGCGTTTTTCGGTCGCGTTTATTTTCAATCGACCGCGCGGCGAAAATCCTTGCAACCTTCCGTCGCGGCACCGCTTTCGTTTTGGCGGCGGCTGGATTAGCTTTACCTTTGCGTAAGGGGCAGGAAGGCGGACTGGAGCCGCCGCAACCCCATAGGGAGGTGGACAAGATGTCTCGAAAGCTGACTCTGGCCCTGGCGGCCACCTTGATCATGGCGGGCGCCGCATGCGCCGACCCGATCGAAGGCAACTGGAAGACGCAGGCCGGCGACACCGCGGCGATCGGCGGGAGCGGTTCTTTCTCGATCACGCTCAAGACCGGCAAATACGCCGGCAAGACGATCGGCTCGCTGAAGGCGGCCGGCGACAACAAATATGCCGGCAGCATCACCGACCCGGCAAACGACAAGACCTATTCCGGCAAGGCGACGCTCTCGGGCACCGCGCTCAAGATGAGCGGCTGCGTGTTCGGCGGCCTGATCTGCAAAAGCCAGACGTGGCACAAGCTCTGAGCGCCAAACTCCAGACCATACGAGACGGCCAAGGGCGTTTCACCGTTTTGCGAAACGGTGAAACGCCCGATTTCCTTGTTTGACGCAATTCCGGACGGAAAATCGCTCACACTTTTCCTGGAATTGCGTCTTTGTTTGACGCAATCCAGACGGAAAACCGCCCACACTTTTCCTGGAATTGCTCTACACGGCCCGTTTTTTGGAGCGACAGCGCTCCGCCGCGCTGTGGCACCGGCACGCGTGCAAGACCCTCGTCAATCAATTTGAACCGCAGATGAATACCGGTCTCAGAACCGGTTCAGAGGCCGTCAGGCATTTTCTCCCGCATTGAAGGAGAGAGAAATGCTTGCCCGTCGCTTCACCATCGTTTGCCTGCTGATGAGCCTGTTCGGCATGCTCTTCGCCATCCTCGTGGCGGAGGCCGGCCACCCCGTTCGCTCGTGGGAACGGCCGGTGCCCGCATTGTCGGCCTCGTGAACCAAATCGAGCTCTGAAACGACAAAGCTTAGAATCGACCAAGCTGGAAATCGGGATACCACCAAAATGAACCGCATCGCCGACAATGCAACGAAGATCCTCCGGCTGCTGCCGCGGGCGATGCTTATCCTGATGCTGCTGGCAGCCCCGGTGCTGGCGGTGCCGATGATGCGGGCCGATACAAGCCATAGGATCGAGGCGCCGCCGCACAAGAACACCAGCGTAGGCTTCGTGCTGCTGATCAGCCTGCAGCGCGGGTAGATGTGACGATATTCAGGTGACCTGAATCTCGTCACACCTTGAATCGGAGCGATAACAAAAAATCTCCAGCTGGGTAGCGGTTCCTGTCCGCTCACCCCTCCCAAGCGCTCTCCTGAGTCTCTATATTGAGCCATGGAAAAGCGAATCTACCCCCAAGCCATCGACTCGGTCGTCATGCCGGAGCCCTTCGGCAAGCAGGACTTCCACGACGCCAGAAAGGCCGTCGCGGCGCTGCAGGCGCTCTACGACCGCAACACCAAATTCCTGCGCGATTCTTTCTCAGCCCTTGCCGCGGGCGGAGATGAAAGCAAGCGCTACCGGGCCTTCTATCCGCAGATCGGCGTCACCACGACCTCGTTCAGCCAGGTCGACTCGCGCCAGGCCTATGGCCATATGCCGACGCCCGGCCATTTCGCCACCACGATCACGCAGCCGCAACTGTTCGAGAACTATCTCATCGAGCAGCTTCGGCTCATCATGCGCAATCACGGCGTGACGGTGACGGTCTCGGAATCGACGACACCCATCCCGCTGCATTTCGCCTTCCTGGAAGGCACCTATGTCGACGGCGCCGCCGCCGAGCGCATCAAGCGGCCGATCCGCGACCTGTTCGACGTGCCCGATCTCGACGGCACCGACGACCAGATCGCCAACGGCACCTTCGAGGTGGCGTTCGGCGAGCCGCGGCCGCTGGCGCCGTTCACCGCGCAGCGCATTGATTATTCGCTCCACCGCATGACGCATTACACGGCGACCAGCCCGCAGCATTTCCAGAACTTCGTGCTGTTCACCAATTACCAGTTCTACATCGACGAATTCGTCGCGCGCGCCCGCGAGTTGATGGCCAATGGCGACAGCGGCTATGTCGAGTTCGTCGAACCCGGCAATGTCGTGACCAGGAACGGGGAGACGGTCCCGGAAGGAACGCCGCCGCACCGCCTGCCCCAGATGCCGGCCTACCACCTGAAGAAGCCGGGCCATGGCGGCATCACCATGGTCAATATCGGCGTCGGCCCGTCCAACGCCAAGACCATCACCGACCATATAGCGGTGCTGAGGCCGCATGCCTGGGTGATGCTTGGCCACTGCGCCGGGCTGCGCAACACGCAGGCGCTGGGCGACTATGTGCTGGCGCATGCCTATGTGCGCGAGGACCATGTGCTCGATGACGACCTGCCGGTCTGGGTGCCGATCCCGCCGCTGGCCGAAATCCAGGTGGCGCTGCAGGAGGCGGTCGCCGAAGTGACGGGACTGTCGGGCTACGACCTCAAGCGCATCATGCGCACCGGCACCGTCGCCACCATCGACAACCGCAACTGGGAGCTGCGCGACCAGCGCGGACCGGTGCAGCGCCTGTCGCAGTCCCGGGCCATCGCGCTCGATATGGAATCGGCCACCATCGCCGCCAACGGCTTCCGCTTCCGCGTGCCTTACGGGACGCTGCTGTGCGTTTCCGACAAGCCGCTGCATGGCGAACTGAAGCTGCCCGGCATGGCGACCGAGTTCTACAAGCGGCAGGTGGCGCAGCATCTCACCATCGGCATCAAGGCGATGGAGAAGCTGGCCGAAATGCCGATGGAGCGGCTGCATTCGCGCAAGCTCAGAAGCTTTTCCGAAACCGCGTTCCAATAGAGCCGCACGCCTGCCAGCGACCGGCGAGGCAATCGGTCGTCTTGCTTGGGCCGCAATTTGGCCGATAACCGGTCCGAACGGAAGACTGGGCTTCGGAGAAAATGACAACGGGCGGCGCGCGCTTGAGCATGATAGCTCAGCTGATAGTCCTGGCGATGATGGCATGCTCGGCTGCGCTCTTGGCCGGGTTCTTCGGCGCGCTGCATCCGGCCTTCGATTCCTTCTCGCATTTCCGCATGCATCTGAGCCTGCTGACGGCCTTGCTTGCGCTGTTGCTGCTTGCCGGTCCCTACCGGCTGCAGGCCGTCGCCGTTCTGGTCTTCGCCATCGCCTGCTTCGCTACGACGACGGGCGCGCTTCCCAGATTGTCGGCGCAGCAGGCGGTCGCAAAGCCGGCCGACCGGATCACCTACAGCCTGTTGCAGATGAACCTGCGCTTCAACAACCCGACGCCGAAGAAAGTGCTGTCGCTGATCGGCAGGACCAATCCGGACGTCATCACGCTCGACGAAGTGTCCGGCATGTGGGCGAAGGAGCTCGGCTATATTGCCGGCGCCTACCCCTATCGCATCCTGTGCGACTATCCCAACGGCATATTCGGCGTCGCGCTGCTCTCGCGCCGTCCCTTCGCCGCCGGCACCGCGCCAGGTTGCGAGCCGCGCGGCGCGATGGCCACCGCCACGATCGATTTCGGCGGCATTCCGGTCGATGTCGCCGCGATCCATCTCAGCTGGCCGTGGCCGCAGGAGCAATACTGGCAGATTGGCGAACTGGCGCAATCGCTGGCCGCGCTCGGAGAAACCGCCATCATGGCCGGCGACTGCAATGCCGTGCCGTGGAGTGTGGCGGCGCGGCGGGTGGCGCGGCTCAGCGGCATGACGCTAATGCCTTCGATCGGTCCGACTTGGATCCACCGCACGCTGCCCGACTTCCTGCGCCGCTATGCGGGCCTGCCGATCGACCAGGTGTTCAGCAAGGGCGGGGTGACGATCCTTTCGTCGGCCCGAATGGAGGACACCGGCTCCGACCATCTGCCGGTGCTGGTCGAATTCACGCTGCGGTCCGACGGCAACGCGCCTGACGACGACCACAAGTCGGCGCTGGCGGCGAATACCTCGTCAACCGGGACACGTGGCTAGACTACCTCGACAGGTTCCAAGTCGGTCGGCCTGTGCAGTGTCTCAGTTCGAGATTTGACCGGGTGATAGCCAGCATCAACCGCCTGTCGCATCACGAGCCGAACTTGTGTATCCTTGCCGCAAAATCATTGGCCGGTGATATGGCGCGGGTTTGGAAGATTGTACGCCATGGAGCGCCCGACGAATGGGAAGACTCCATCCCAGAAAAGTCGCTGCCCGAAGGCCAGCTAGCTGTGCTTCTCTCGCGGCTAGTTTTAAGTCACCTGCCACCTGCCGCGACATTGCCACGAAACGCACCGCGCTACACGACCTCGCTTACAGTGAAGAATGACAGACGGGGCAACAAAAGCTTCACCGTCTACGCGAGCGGCAGCCGAATACACTACATTGCGACCTTGGGGGATGCTTCGGGTGCCGACCGGACCTGAAGGCCGAGAAGCCCAATACACTGGACGTCTGCAGTTGCGCGTCCGGCCAAGTAGATAGTTTAGAAGTCGCTTCTGGGCTTATTTCTTGATCAACGCATTGACCAGTTTTTCGACATGGCCGCCGTCGCGGTGCTCGCGCGCGTCGAAGGCATTCTGCCTGGCCTCGTAGTCGGTATAGATCGTGTCGATGCGACGCCTGGCGTCCCAGCGAAGACCGGTGCAGAACCAGTTGTCCTGCCGCTCGAGCCCGGCGAGCGCCGTCTCGATTGCCCGCATCATCTGCTTTGCGATGCGGCCATGGGTATGTTCATGCTGGCGCACGCCGGCCATGAAGCGCTCCCAGCGCTTGCGCAGGACCGGACCGGACGGAGACGTGCGGCGCGGAAAGGTGTAGGTCAGGTCGATGGTGCCGGTGGCCTGACGCAGCCGGCAGATGCCATTGTCCCGTTTCACGTCGAGATTCCAATGCACGGTATAGCCGGTCTCGGCAATGGCGCGCGTGGCATGACCGTGCCGCGGCCCGAGGCCATCCATCGCCTCGATCAGTTCAGCCCCGGTCCTGCCGGCGACGTCGTAACTGCGCACATGCACGGTCAGCTTGGTGCCGGCGGAGGCAGTCGCGCAAGAAAGCACGCCGGCAGCGGCTAAAATCGCCAGGCTGATGCGCCGCATGTCCGCCTCCTCGTTTGAAGGCCAAGCAGACCATACTCGGCGCCCGGCTTCAACGGTCTCTGCCGATAAGGCGCGGCTACCCGACCTTCGCCGGCCTGTTGGAGCGGCGGTCGAGACGGCCCGGTCGGAGCGGATCACATGCCCTGGTAAACCGGGCCTTCGCCGCCTTGTGGCGGCACCCAGTTGATGTTCCGGTTCGGATCCTTGATGTCGCAGGTCTTGCAGTGCACGCAGTTCTGCGCGTTGATGACGAAGCGCACATCCTTGGCCGACGGGTCAGCTGCGGCGTTGCCGTCCTTGTCCACCCACTCATAAACACCGGCCGGGCAGTAGCGGGTCGAGGGACCGGCGAAGACGTCGTGCTCGGAACGCTGCTGCAGCGCCATGTCGCCGACGATCAGGTGCACCGGCTCGTTTTCCTCATGGTTGGTGTTCGACAGGAACACCGAGGACAGCCGGTCGAAGGTCAGCACGCCATCCGGCTTCGGATAGGCGATCTTCCGGTGCTGGGCGGCGGGCTCGAGCGTCGCATAGTCGGCCTTGCCGTGCTTCAGCGTACCGAAAGGCGAGAAGCCGAACAGCGTGTTCAGCCACATGTCGAGACCGCCGATGCCGACGCCGACAATGGTGCCGAAGCGCGACCACAGCGGCTTGACGTTGCGCACCTTCTTCAGGTCCTTGCCGATGTCGGTGCCGCGCCAGGCTTCCTCATAGGAAGCGAGCTCGTCATTGGCGCGGCCGCCGGCAATCGCCCCGGCCACATGCTCGGCCGCCAGCATGCCGGAGAGCACCGCATTGTGCGAGCCCTTGATGCGCGGCACGTTGACGAAGCCTGCCGCGCAACCCATCAGCACGCCGCCGGGGAAGGAAAGCTTCGGCACCGACTGCCAACCGCCCTCGGTAATGGCGCGTGCGCCGTAGCCGATGCGCTTGGCCCCCTCGAAGGTGCCGGCGATCGCCGGATGGGTCTTGAAGCGCTGGAATTCCTCGAAGGGCGACAGATACGGGTTCTTGTAGTTCAGGTGGACGACGAAGCCGACTGCAACCTGGTTGTCCTCGAGATGGTAGAGGAACGAGCCGCCGCCGGTCTTCATGTCGAGCGGCCAGCCGAAGGAATGCTGCACGAGACCCGGCTTGTGGTTCTCGGGCTTGACCTGCCAGAGTTCCTTGAGGCCGATGCCATATTTGCCGGGCTCGCGGCCTTCCGAAAGCTTGTATTTGGCGATGAGCTGCTTGGCCAAGGAGCCCCGCGCGCCTTCGCCGATCAGCAGATATTTGCCCATCAGCGCCATGCCGGGCGCATAGGCCGGGCCATGCGTGCCGTCCTTCTCGACGCCCATGTCGCCGGTGATGACGCCGGTGACGGCGCCGGCCTCGTTGTAGACGAGGCTTGCCGCGGCAAAACCCGGATAGATCTCGACGCCCAGCGCCTCGGCCTTGGTCGCGAGCCAGCGGCAGACATTGCCCAGCGAGACGATGTAATTGCCGTGGTTGTTCATCAGCGGCGGCATCAGGAAGTTCGGCAGGCGGAAGGAGCCGGCGGGGCCGAGCACCAGGAAATGGTCCTCCGTCACCGGCGTCTTGAACGGATGGCCCTCCTCCTCGCGCCAGCCGGGCAGCAGCCGGTCGATGCCGATCGGGTCGACGACGGCGCCGGAGAGGATATGGGCGCCAACCTCGCCGCCCTTCTCCAGGACGACGACGGAAAGGTCCGGGTTGAGCTGCTTCAGACGGATCGCGGCGGCAAGGCCGGCGGGACCAGCGCCGACGATCACCACGTCGAATTCCATGCTCTCGCGTTCGATTTCGCTCATCGGTCCCTCACTGGCTCGCCATGTTCTCGCATTGTGCTGGCTCATGCGCTGCATAGCGCATCAATTCGCGACGCGAAACCGGCGCTGACGTGACAACAGCGATTTCGACAAAAAGTCGCGGTTTTCCCTACGAAACGGCCGCCGCGCAGGCCATGGCCAAGCATAGGCCAACGCCAATTGGATGGAAGGCCAGGCCGCATCCGCATGTTTTTAATTGTTCGACGGCTTGGTTATCGGCAATACTTTGCACCATGCGCAGTCCAGAGCCAGCCGGCTTTCCCTCGAAGCGCTTACTCTTCACGCCAGGCATGGCCTGGCGCGCGGTTCTTCCGCTCCTCTTTTTGACCCTGCCGGCCTTTTTGACCACGCCAGTCTGGGCCGATCCAGTGAAGGTCTGGGCGACCGGCGCCTATTCCTTCTCCGACGAGCTGGGCGGCTTCCGCATCACCGGCGCTTCGGGCATCGGCACCAAGGAAGACCCGCTGATCATCAAGGAGGAGCTCAACACGGCAACGCCGGTAACGCTGACGATCCGCGCGACCAAGCCGATCGAGCCCTTCGGCAGGGCAGGCGAGGTCGCCAACGGCGTGATGTATATGCGCATCGACGTGCTCAACAACAGCGCGCTGCCCTGGGTGGAGTTCCAGTTCGAGCTGCAGGAGATCCTCGATCAGCCGAGCGTGTTCGGCGACGGCCTGTCCTTCGACCAGCGCAACAAGACGCCCGACAACATCTGGTCGAGCAATTTCGCCGATTTCGAGCGTAAGTTCGAACCTTACGACCAGCTGCTGTTCAAAAACGGCAAGGTCGACCCGCTGAAGACGGCGACCTTCGATTTCCTGGTCACCGACTATACGCCGCGTTGGACGTTTTATATCGTGCAGGACCCGCGCATACCGACGGGCTGACCTGATCCCGGTTGCAAATCGGCGCCGCGCGGACAATGGTGGTGCCATGACTGCCGCCTCCCCCAGCACACTTGCCGAGATCGCCGAACTGCTCGCCTTCTATGCCAGCGCCGGCGTCGACGAGGCGCTTGAAGATGCGCCGGTCAACCGATTTGCCGAAGCGGCGGCGAAGTCGGCCGAACGCAGGCCTGCCGAGCGGGCGCCAGCCGCGCCGCCTCGCGACCCAAGACCCGAGAGCCGCCCGGCATCCGGGCAGGTCCCGGAGCGGCCCCAGGCGCCCGTGCCGGCAACGCCATCATCCGGCCTCGACGCGCGCAATATTCCCGACGCTCCGGCGCGGATGCCGGCCGCCACCGTTCCCGACGAGGCGCAGGCGCTGCTTGCCCGGCAACTGGCCGCAAACGCCTCGACGCTCGAGGAATTGCGCCAGCACATGGCCGGCTTCGACGGCTGCAATCTCAAATTCACTGCCAAGAATCTCGTCTTCGCGGACGGCAATCCGAAAGCCGAGCTGATGCTGGTCGGCGAGGCGCCGGGCAGAGACGAGGATCTTGAAGGCCTGCCCTTTGTCGGCCGCTCCGGCCGGCTGCTCGACCGCATGCTCGCCGCGATCGGCCTCAACCGCAACTCGGCCTATATCGCCAACGTCATTCCGTGGCGGCCTCCGGGCAACCGCACGCCGACGCCGCACGAGACCGAAATCTGCCGGCCCTTCATCGAAAGGCAGATCGAGCTGGTCAATCCCAAGGTGCTGATCAATCTCGGCGGTCCATCGGCCAAGACGCTGCTCAACACGAGCGAGGGCATCCTGCGCCTGCGCGGCAACTGGCGCGTGCACACGACCGCGTCCGGGATCGCCATTCCGGCAATGCCGACGCTGCATCCGGCTTATCTGCTCAGGACACCGGCGCATAAGAAGCTGGCCTGGCGGGATTTTCTCGAGGTGAAGGCGCGGTTGAAGGCGATTGGCTAATCTCCCCCCTCGTGGGGGAGATGCCTGGCAAGGCAGAGGGGGGCGCGAAGGATCGCCTGCCTTTGAAATTCGCGGAGCGCCGCAAGATCGACATGTCGGCGGGACAGCGCCCCCCTCTGTCCTGCCGGACATCTCCCCCGCAAGGGGGGAGATTGGCCGGCACCGGCGCCTCCACCAATAACCTCCAAGGTAATTGAACTGCGCCCCTCGCCGCCCTACTCCTCTCCCATGACCGCATCCGATCCTTCCGCCGGCAGCTTGATCCGCGAATGGCGCACGCGGCGGCGCATGAGCCAGCTCGACCTCGCCATGGAGGCCGATATCTCGCAGCGGCATCTCTCCTTCGTCGAAAGCGGTCGGGCCCAGCCTTCGCGCGACATGGTTCTGCATCTGGCCGAGCAGCTGTCGATCCCGCTGCGCCAGCGCAATCAACTGTTGCTTGCCGCCGGCTTCGCGCCGAACTTCAGCGAAAAGCCGCTGACCGATGCGACGCTGGCGCCGGCGCTTGCCGCCGTCGAGACCGTGCTCAAGGGCCACGAGCCTTTTCCGGCACTGGCGGTGGACCGGCACTGGAACCTCGTTTGCGCCAATGGCGCGATTGCCCCGTTCCTTGCCGATATTTCCGAGCCGTCCCTGCTCTCGCCGCCGGTCAATGTGCTAAGGCTCAGCCTGCACCCGGGCGGCGTGGCGCCGCGCATCGTCAATCTGGCGGAGTGGCGCGCACATCTTCTGGAGCGGCTGAAGCACCAGAACGACGCCACCGGCGACCCGGTGCTGATTGAGCTGGAGCGCGAATTGCGCACCTATCCGTCGGGCCTGAGGAGCAGCCGGCCCGCACCGGCCGAGCCGAGCGGCATCGTCCATCCGCTACGGCTCGCGCATGGCGATCAGGTGCTGTCCTTCATCAGCACGATCACCGTCTTCGGCACGCCGCTCGACGTCACGCTCTCGGAGCTGGCGATCGAATCCTTCTTCCCTGCGGATGAGCAGACCCGGGCGGTGCTGGTGCGGCTGGCGAAGGAGCGAAACTCTCAATAGCTCAAATTGGAAAGGCCGAGGGACAGCACCCCCTCTGTCCTGCCTGCCAGAGAGGAGTGTGACGGAACTCGGCTTCGAAGCTACTCTTTGGGACAGTTCACCCCTGCGGCGGCGTGACCGTCCTGGTGCGCGTGCGCTCCAGGCCGAGCTGCCGCTCGCGCCAGATGATGAAAATGCCGGCGGCGACCACGATCACGCCGCCGATTAGCGTGTTGAGCGAGGTGACGTCGCCGAAGACGAAATAGCCGACGACGACGCCGAGGATCATCGAGGTGTATTCGAACGGCGCCACGACCGAGGCTTCGGCGTGGCGGTAGGCCGCCGTCATCAGGATCTGGCCGAGTCCGCCGCAGAAGCCCGCGACGACGAGGAGCGCGGCCTGCATCGGCGTCAGGGCCTGCCAGCCGAAGGGCAGCGTGAAGAGCGACAACACCGAAGCCGTCGAGGAGAACCACAGCACGATGGTCGCGGTCTTCTCCGTCTGCACGAGATTGCGCACCAGAAGCATGGCGACCGCCGAAATCGCGGCGGCGATCAGCGCGGCCATGACGCCCAGCAGCTCCTGGTCGTCGAGGCCTTCACCGGAATTGAGCAGCGTCAGCTCGGGCCAGGAGATGATCAGCACGCCGGCAAGACCGACCGCAACCGCGCTCCAGCGGTAGACGCGGATCGTCTCGCCGAGGAAGGCCGAGGAGAACACCACGACCAGCAGCGGCTGGGCGTAGTTTAGCGTGATAGCCTCCGGCAGCGGCAGCCTGGTCAGCGCGAAGAAGCCGAGCCCCATGGCGCCGACGCCGACGACGCCACGCGCGATATGGTTGAACGGCCGCCTGGTCGTGAACGCGGTGGCGAGCTCACCCTTGAAGGCCAGGAAAGCGATGATCGGGAAAATGGCGAAAAAGGAGCGGAAGAAGACGATCTGTCCGGCGGGCACGTCGCCGGCCGCCTTGATGCAGGTCTGCATGCCAACGAAGACCGTCACCGAGACGATCTTCAGCGTGATGCCGCGCAGCGTGTTGTGGCCGACGGCATGATCGACGGTCATCTTGCCTCGTAAGGATGGTCGGGAAACGAAGCCGCGAAATAGGCCAAGAGCAATTCCAGGAAAAGTGTGTAACGGTTTTCCGTCCGGAATTGCGAAACACAAATTATGCCGCAGTTTTGTCGAGTGGCCGTTTCGTGTAAAGAGCGCGCACCCTCAAAATTCTTGGACCAGCCAGGCCGGCTGGCCGCCTCGACAGGAAAAGCTCAACGAATGCGCACAGATACCGGCCATGTCTTCAAGCTCGAGGACTATCGCCCCTGCGACTATCTCATCCCGAGGACCAGCCTCGACTTCCGCCTGTCGCCGGACGCGACCCATGTGACCGCGCTGCTCACCATCGAGCGACGCGAGGGCGTCGCCGCCTCGGCGCCGCTGGTGCTCGACGGCGACGGGCTGACGCTGCTCGGCGTCGACATCGATGGTCATGTGCTCGCAGCCGGCGAGTATGAGGCGACGCCGGACCGGCTGACGATCCTGAAGCCGCCGGCGGCGCAGCGCTTCGAGCTCCGCCTGGAGACGGAGATCGCGCCTTCGCGCAACGAGGCGCTGATGGGCCTCTACCGCTCCAGCAACGTCTATTGCACGCAATGCGAGGCCGAGGGCTTTCGCCGCATCACCTATTTTCTCGACCGTCCCGATATCCTGTCGGTCTACACCGTGCGCATCGAAGCGCCGCACAACGAGGCGCCGCTCTTGCTTTCAAACGGCAATCCCGTCGAACGCGGCGCGCTCGCCGACGGACGCCATTATGCGGTCTGGCACGACCCCTACCCCAAACCCTCCTACCTTTTTGCGCTGGTGGCGGGCGCGCTCGGCAAGGTGGCTGGCAGCTTCACCACCATGTCCGGCCGCGAGGTCGAGCTCGGCGTCTATGTCGAGCCCGGCAAGGAACGGCTTGCCGGCTACGCGATGGACGCGCTGAAACGCTCGATGAAATGGGACGAGGAAGCCTTCGGCCGCGAATACGACCTCGACGTCTTCAACATCGTCGCCGTCTCCGACTTCAACATGGGCGCCATGGAGAACAAGGGGCTCAACGTCTTCAACGACAAATATGTGCTGGCCGACGAGGAGACCGCGACTGATGCCGACTTCGCCAATATCGAGGCGATCATCGCGCATGAGTATTTCCACAATTGGACAGGCAATAGAATCACTTGCCGCGACTGGTTCCAGCTTTGCCTGAAGGAAGGGCTGACGGTTTACCGCGACCACGAATTCTCGGCCGACCAGCGCTCGCGGGCGGTGAAGCGCATCGCCGAAGTGCGCACGCTGCGCGCGCACCAGTTCCCGGAAGACCAGGGGCCGCTCGCGCATCCGGTCAGGCCGCGCCGCTACCGCGAGATCAACAACTTCTACACGGCGACCGTCTACGAGAAGGGCTCGGAAGTGGTGCGCATGATCCGCACCATCCTCGGCGCGGAGACCTTCCGTGCCGGCATGGACCTCTATTTCGAGCGGCACGACGGCGAGGCGGCGACCATCGAGGATTTCCTCAAGGTGTTCGAGGACGTCTCCGGCAGAGACCTCGCGCAATTCGCGCTCTGGTATCACCAGGCCGGCACCCCGAACCTGACGGTGAGTTCCACGCACAATGCGGCGGCGAAGGAGTTCACCCTGGAGATCGAGCAGTCGGTGCCGCCGACGCCGTCGGAAAGCCGCAAGCGGCTGATGCATATCCCTTTAGCCTTCGGGCTGGTCGGCGCCAACGGCAAGCCCGTCACCTGGACGGCCGTCGAGGGCGCAACGGTGGATGACGGTGTCATCCATATCCGCAAGCGCCGGCACACGGTGCGCTTCTCGGGTATTTCGCAACGGCCTTCGGTGTCGCTCAATCGCGGCTTCTCGGCGCCGATCACGCTTTCCGTGCAGCAGAAGGCCGACGACCAGTTCTTCCTTGCGGCGCATGACAGCGACGCCTTCGCGCGCTGGCAGGCGTTCAACACGCTGCTGACCGATGCGCTGATCGTCGCCTTCCGCCAGATCCTCGGCGGCAGGGAGCCGGCCTTCGCGGCACGGCTCGCCGAGCTTGCCGGCAGGATCGCCGGCGACGAGGCGCTGGAGCCGGCCTACCGGGCACTGGCGCTGTCGCTGCCCGGCGAAGCCGACATCGCCCGCGACATCGGCAAGGGCATCGATCCAGACGCCATCTTCGCCGCGCGCGAGGCGCTGGCGCGGGCGATCGCCGAGGCAAACAGCGAGACCTTCGCGGCGCTCCATGACCGGCTTGCCGACAACGGGCCGTTCAGTCCGGACGCGGCGAGCGCCGGACGCCGGGCCCTGCGCAACACCCTGCTCGACTATCTTTCGCTGCTGCCGGGCGGCGCGGGCCTCGCCGCGCGGCACTTCACCGCCGCCACCAATATGACCGACCGCGCCGCGGCGCTCGCCGTGCTGGCGCATCGCCATCCAGGCACGGCCGAGGCTGAAGAAGCGCTGGCCGCCTTCGAGACCCGCTATCGCGGCGACGCGCTGGTGCTCGACAAATGGTTCCAGATCCAGGCCGGCGTGCCCGGCGCAAGGACTGTCGAGAAGGTGCGCGAGCTGATGCAACATCCGGCTTTCTCGATCGCCAACCCGAACCGGGTGCGTTCGCTGATCGGCACCTTCTCCAGCGCCAACCAGACCGGCTTCCACCGCCCCGACGGCGAAGGTTACCGTTTCTTCGCCGAGACGGTGCTGGAAGTGGAGAAGCGCAACCCGCAAGTGGCGGCGCGGCTGGCCACGGCGCTACGCTCCTGGCGCTCGCTGGAGCCTGGACGTCAGGCCAAGGCCAGGCAGGCGCTGCTCGACATGGCGAAGGTTGAGAACCTGTCGGCGGATCTGCGGGATATTGTGGAGCGAACGCTGGCGTAGCGCCTTTTGCCTTCTCCCCTTGTGCGAGAAGGTGTCGCCGAAGGCGACGGATGAGGGGTGCTCCAGGGAAAACCAGCGTCTCACTCCGCTGGAACACCCCTCATCCGTCTCGGCGCATCGCGCCGATCCACCTTCTCCCACAAGGGGAGAAGGGAAAAAGACGAATTTCAATCAACTTTTAATCTTTTTCGCCCGCGCCTCTGGACAAGGCGAATCGGCTTTGATTCTTTAATGGCGATTCGGGGCGTGCGGCGTAGCCGGATCATCCAAGTATGCGGCAAATCGGGGAGTGCCATTTATGGCCAAGGCGGACGCGTGGGGCGCGCCCGGAGGGAAGGCTTTTGCGCGTCGCAAGGCAAGGAGCGACGGACTTGCCGGCAATGCGCGCCTGATCGCCGAACCCACTTATCAGCGGCTCTTGGCCGCCGAGCCGCTGCTGCGCCGGTCGATCCCGGCGCTGATCGTCGTTTTCCTCATCGTCATCGCGGCATTGCGCTTCCTGTCGCTGATGAACGAGCATGACGAGATCGAGCGCGACGCCAAGGCGGTGCTGGCGCTGGCCGCCGGCCAGATGGCGCAGGCGATCACCGCGGACTCCAGCGTGGCCGGCGTCAATGCCACAAGTCTCCTGGAGAACATCAGCCACCAGGGCGCCATGAGCCGCGCCCATGTGCTTGCCATCACCGACGCCGACTTCAAGGTCATCGCCGTCTCGCCGCTGTCCACGGGCTGGCAGGGCCGCACACTCGACAGCCTCGTACTGGGTGGCCAGCCGCTGTTCATGTTCGGCGACCGTGCCGGCGTGATGGATGTCAGCATCTCAGGACAGGACTGGTTTGCCGCCGTCAGCCTCGGCGGCGACCGCAAACACGCGGCCGCCGTGCTGGTGCCGCAGGAAGCGGTGTTCGACAGCTGGCGCAAGTCGATGTCGCTCAACGTCACGCTGTTCGTGCTGACGGCGGGCGTGCTGATCGTCATCCTCTACGCCTATTTCGGCCAGGCGGCGCGCGCCCAGGCGGCGGACCGCATCTATCTCGAAGCGCATCAGCGCATCGACATGGCGCTGGTGCGCGGCCGCTGCGGCTTGTGGGACTGGGACATGGTGCGCGGCAAGATGTACTGGTCGCGCTCGATGTACGACATGCTGGGCTACGAGCCCTGCGATACGATGCTCTCCTTCGGCGAGGTCGACGAGATCATCCACCCGGAAGACGGCGACCTGTTCGAGCTCGCCAACCGCATCATCGAACGCGAGATCGACCATATCGACCAGGTCTTCCGCATGCGCCACGCCGACGGACAATGGGTGTGGATGCGAGCCCGCGCCCAGGTGATCGACCCGGAGGCGCCGGAGATCCAGCTGATCGGCATCGCCGTCGACGTCACCGAGCAGCGGCACCTGGCGCTGCGTTCGGAAGCGGCCGACATGCGGCTCAGGACAGCGATCGAGAACATCAACGAATCCTTCGTGCTGTGGGATGCCGCCGAACGGTTGATCATGTGCAATTCGAAGTTCCAGAAGGACAACGGGCTGTCGGATCGCGACGTGGTACCGGGCGCGACCCGCGATATGCTGGAGCAGCGCATGCTGGCCTTCGCCTCGGAGCGCAGGTTGGCCAATGCCAACGGGCCGCATGGCGGCATCACGCTCGAGCGCCAGCTTGCCGACGGCCGCTGGCTGCAGGTCAACGAGCTCAGGACCCGCGACGGCGGCGTCGTCTCGGTCGGCTCCGACATCACCCAGATCAAGCTGCATCAGGAAAAGCTGGTCGACAGCGAGCGCCGGCTGATGGCGACGATCCACGATCTCAGCCTCGCGCGGCGCGCCGAGGAGGAACGCGCCAGCGAACTGGTCGAGCTCAACCGCAAATACATGAAGGAAACCGAGCGCGCCGAGGCGGCCAATCGCGCCAAGTCGGAATTCCTCGCCAACATGTCGCATGAATTGCGCACGCCGCTCAACGCCATCATCGGCTTCTCCGAGCTGATGCAGCAGGGCCTGTTCGGACCGCTCGGCTCGGAGCGCTATGAGGAATACGCGACCGACATCAACGGCAGCGGCAAATACCTGCTCGGCGTCATCAACGACATCCTCGATATGTCGAAGATCGAAGCGGGCCAGTTCTCACTCGACCACGAGGAGATCGACCTCTGCCCGCTGATCAAGGAAACGGTGCGGGTGATCTCGCTGCAGGCGGCGGAAAAGTCGATCAATGTCGAGACGCGCATCGCCGATACGATGCGGCTCTATGCCGACCGCCGCGCGATCAAGCAGATCGCCATCAACCTGCTCTCCAACGCGGTGAAGTTCACCGGACAGGGCGGCAAGATCACGGTCCGGGCGCGCAACACGTCGGGCGCGCTGCTGCTCACCATCGAGGACAATGGCTGCGGCATCCCCAAGCAAGCGCTGAGCAAGCTCGGCCGGCCGTTCGAGCAGGTGCAGAACCAGTTCTCCAAGAACCACACAGGCTCGGGCCTCGGGCTCGCCATCTCGCGCTCGCTGGCCGAATTGCAGGGCGGCGCGCTAAAGATCCGCTCGACCGAAGGCGTCGGCACCATCGTGTCGGTGCGCATTCCCCTGAAGAAGGCGCCGGCGGCGGTGAGGGTTGCGGCCTGATCAGAAACGACCGGCAGTGGCTGAAGCAAACTTGAAAAAGTTATCCATTTTATCTATTTTGGATAAGAGGTGATTTTTCAATGCGCGTGACATCGACTGAGTTCCAGCAGAATGTGGGCCGCTTCCAGGATGCCGCTCAGCGGGCGCCGGTCGCGATAACGAAAAACGGCCGGACTCACACAGTGCTTCTTTCGGCGGCGATGTTCGAAGTGCTGGTCAAGGGGCGGGTCGCCCGCCCCGTCGAAGAACTTGACGACGAGACGCTGAAAGCCATCGCCGAAAGCGCGGTCCCGCCCCTGCATGACGAACTGAACCAGATGCTCAAAGACTGGGTGCCGTGAGCCTGCCCAAGCCTGTTCCAGGCCTGGTGATCTGCTATTCCTACCTGTGGTTGGACGAGCACAGGCAAGGCGTCGAAGAGGGTCGGAAGAACCGCCCGTGTGCGATTGTCGCCGCACGCCGGATTGTGGAAGGGCGCGAAGTCGTGACTGTGGTTCCGATCACGCATTCCCTTCCGGCCGATCCTGCCGATGCCGTCGAAATGCCTGCGCCTCTCAAGGCTTACCTTGGGCTCGACGATATGCCGTCATGGGTCGTGGTGAGTGAAACCAACGATTTCCTTTGGCCGGGCCCCGATCTTAGACCAATTCCCGGAAGCAGTCCCTCCCGCTTCCACTATGGCATGCTGCCGCCACGCTTCTACGCTCATCTGCGCGATCGGCTTCTGCAGGCACATGCGCGCCGCAAGCTCCGCAGCGTGCAACGCACCGATTAGCCCCGCGATCTCAGGACCCTCCTGTACCCCGCAGAAGATGGTCGAAGTCCTGCCTGACCTTCCGCGACGTCTCCTTGAGATGTGCCTCCAGCACAGCGAAATCCGGCAGGTCGGTGACCGCCAGCAACAAATCCGAAAGCCCTGGCGGGACATCGTCGCGCTGGAATTCGCCGGTTAGGCAAAGCCTGATCATCTGGGTCAGCGCCAGAAAGAGCCGATAGGCCTCGCCAAGCTCTTCACGCATATCGGCTGCGGCGAAGTCCGGAGAAAGCCGGGCCAAAATGTCGGCAGTTGCCGTGACCCGGCGGCCAGGTTCGATCGCGCCGGTAATGACCGCGACCTGGGCGATGAATTCAAGATCGATAAGCCCGCCCGGGATCAGCTTGATGTCCCAGAGATCGCGCGGCGCCTTCTCCTTCTCGATCAGCGCCCGCATCTCCGAGGCCTCGGCTTTGACCTTGGCGGCATCGCGCGGCTGCGCCAGTACCACCGCCACTTCCATGTCGAGCTCGGCGCAGAGTTCGGCGTCGCCGCCGATGGCGCGGGCCCTTGCCAGCGCCAAGTGTTCCCAGGTCCAGGCATCCTGGCGCTGATATTTCTTGAACGCGTCGATATGGGTGGCGACCGGCCCCTTGTTGCCTGATGGACGCAGGCGCAGGTCCAGCTCGTAAAGCACGCCTTCGGCCGTCGGCGCCGAGACGGCCGCAATCAGGCGCTGCGTCATGCGGGTATAGTAATGCGAAGGCGCCAGCGGCTTCTCGCCGTCGGAGTCCTCGGCATCTGAATGGTCGTAGAGCAGGATGAGATCGACATCCGAGCCGGCGGTCAGCTCTCGGCTGCCGAGCTTGCCCATGCCGAGCAGGGCAACCCTGCCGCCGGCGATGCTGCCATGGCGCAGCGCGAATTCGGCGATCACCGCTTGAAGCGCCGCTTCGATGGTGAGATCGGCGAGATCCGAGAAGGCGCGCCCCGCCCGCGCGGGATCGATCGAGCCGGCAAGCAGGCGAACGCCGATCAGGAATTTCTGCTCGGAGGCGAAGATGCGCAGCCGGTCGAGCACATCCTCATAGGCGCGGTCGCCTTCGATAAAGGCGGCAAGCCGGGCCGAGAGATAGGCGCGATCCGGCAGTTCGGTGAGCAATGCCGGATCGAGCAGGCCATCAAAGACATGCGGGCGACGCGTGATGATCGCCGCAAGCCGGGGCGCGGCCCCCATGATGGTCGCCATCAGTTTGAGCAGCGCCGGGTTCGACTGCAGCAGCGAGAAAAGCTGGATACCGGCCGGCAGGCCGGCGAGGAACTCGTCGAAGCGCATCAGCGCCTCGTCGGCGCGCCGCGTCTGGCCGAAGGCCTTCAGCAGCGCCGGCGTCAGTTCGGTCAGCCTCTCGCGCGCCTCCGCCGACTGGGTGACGCGGTAGCGGCCGAAATGCCAGCCGCGGATGACGCGGCAGATGTCGCTCGGCCGCTGGAAGCCCAAGCGATCGAGCGTCTGCAGCGTGTCGGGATCGTCGACATCGCCGGTGAAGACCAGATTGCCGACGCCGGCCGAAAGCTCGGGCGCGGTTTCGAACAGCGCCGCATAATGACGCTCGACCTGCTGTAGCGAGGCGCGGAAGGCCTGCGTGAATTCCGCCTCGCCGGCAAAGCCCAGCATCAGCGCGATGCGTTTCAGCTCCTCGTCTTCCTCAGGCAGGATATGCGTCTGCTCGTCCGCCACCATCTGGATGGCGTGCTCGACTCTGCGCAGGAACCAGTATTGCCGGGTGAGCGCGTCGCGCGCGTCGACGGTGATCCAGCCGCGCGCGGCGAGCGCTGCGAGCATCGGCACGGTCTCGCGGCCGCGTAGCTCCGGGAAGCGGCCGCCGGCGATGAGTTGCTGCGTCTGGACGAAGAACTCGATCTCGCGGATACCGCCGCGGCCGAGCTTGACGTTGTGGCCTTTCACCGCGATCTCGCCATGGCCCTTGTGGGCATGGATCTGGCGCTTGATCGAATGGACGTCGGCAATCGCCGCGTAGTCCATGTATTTGCGCCAGACATAGGGCTGCAATTCCTTGAGGAAGGCCGCGCCCGCGGCGAGGTCGCCGGCAACCGGCCGCGCCTTGATCATGGCCGCGCGTTCCCAGTTCTGGCCGCGCGCCTCGTAATAGCGAAGTGCCGCCTCGACGGGGATCGCCAGCGGCGTCGAGCCCGGATCGGGGCGGAGCCTCAGATCGGTGCGAAACACATAGCCGTGCTCGGTGCGGTCCTGCAGGATGCGCACGAGCCGGCGGGTGAGGCGCGAGAACAGCTCGGTCGCGTCGAGCGGATCGATAACGGCCGGCGCCTCCGGATCGAAGAAGACGACAAGATCGATGTCGGAGGAAAAATTCAGCTCATGCGCGCCGAGCTTGCCCATGCCGAGCAGGATCCAGCCCGAATCCTTCGCCGGTTCGGCCCGATCCGGCAGCTTGAGCTTGCCTTGCCGGTTCGCATCGAGCAGCAGGAAATCGACGGCGGCGCATGTGCAGGCATCCGCGAGATCGCTGAGACGGCGCACCGTCACCGCGGTCTCCGCTTCGCCTGAAAGGTCGGCCAGCGCGATCAGGAAATGCGCTTCGGTCTTCCATTGCCGCAGCGCCATCATCAGGCTCGATTCCGAAGCGTCATCAACCCTGGCCGCGCCGCCTATCGCTTCGCCGACGGCGCCGAGCCGCGCTTCGATCGTCCGGTCGAACAGCGTGTCGAGAACGGCCGGCCGGCGGCGCGCCACATCGCGCAGGAAGGGCGAGAGGTCGAAGACGGCCGCCAGCAGCTCCTGCAGTGGCCCCTCGCCCGCCAGGAACGCAGCGAGGCGCGAAAGCCCCTCTTCCTCGGCGGCATCGGCGATTTCCGACAGTTCACGCCGGGCATGCTCCGCATCGAGGGGGCGGAGCGCCACTGTCGGGCTAAGCCGGAACTCGGATTCGATTTTCTTCTTCGCCATTTGTCCGCGCTGTCAATGCGTCTCCCGCAACGGAAAACTCATGGCCACGGACAATCCGGGATTGGCGGGTAAAAGATCAAGCCTGCCGTTGTGGAAAGTCATGATCGCCTTGGCCAGGCTGAGGCCGAGGCCCGAGCCCGGTTGCGAGCGGCTCTTTTCCAGGCGCACGAAGCGCTCGGTGGCCCGGGCGCGATCGGCGTCGTCCGGAATGCCGTGGCCATTGTCGGTGACGGCAAGCTTGATCTCGTTGCCGGCGCGCTCCAGCACCACCCGTACTTTCGGCGCCTCGGCAGCATCGGTCGAATATTTGATGGCGTTGTCGACGACGTTGGACAACGCCTGGCCGATCAGCTCGCGGTTGCCGTTGATCGTGAAGGCCTCGGACACGGTCGTTTCCAGCGCAACCCCCGCCTCCTCCGCCACCGGCTCGTAGAGCTCGACCACATCGCTCACCGTCTCGGCGAGATCGACGGGACCGGTCTGTTCCGAGGAGTAGCCGGCCTCCAGGCGCGAGATCATCAGGATGGCGTTGAACGTCTTGATGAGCTGGTCGGACTCCGCGATCGTGCCCTCGAGCGCCTCGCGGTACTCCTCCGTCTTGTGCCTGCCGGCGAGCGTCGCCTCGGCGCGGTTGCGCAGCCTGGTCAGCGGCGTCTTCAGATCATGGGCGATGTTGTCGGAGACCTGCTTCAGCCCCTCGTTCAACATGGCGATCCTGGCCAGCATCGAATTGAGGTTTTCCGAAAGGCGGTCGAATTCGTCGCCGGCGCCGGTGACCGGCAGCCGTCCGGACAAATCGCCCCCCATGATGCGGCGGCTGGCGTCCGAGACGCTGTCGATGCGCTTCAGCGCGGCGCGCCCGACAAAGAACCAGATCAGGATGCCGCCAAGACCCATCATACCGAGCGCCAGGGTCAGCGCGCGGCTGATAACGGCGCGGAAGCGCTCGGGCTCGCCGAGGTCGCGGCCGACCAGCATGATCATCTGGTTGGGCAGCCTCAGCACCAGCGCGATGGCGTTGTGGCCCTTTTCCCCTGTCGACTGAGGAATGTTGGCGCTGTCGCCGGCTTGGGGCGCGGACTGGTCCGAACCGCCGCTGCGCAGCCGATCGAGCTCGCCCTCGCCAAAGCGCTGGTAGGAAAACGGGTCCGTCGTCCAGCCCTCGGTCTCGATGACCCCGGGCTCCAGGCTCTGCACATTGCCGGTCAGGATCTGGCCGTTGGCGTCGGCGATCAGATAGAGATTGGCGCCGGGCTGGCGCGAGCGGGCTTCGACGACGCGCACCAGCACCGGCAGGCCGCCGCGCTGATAGGCGCGGGCCAGGCCCAGCACCTCGTCGTTTATGGTCTCCTGCGTCTGCGCGGTCAGCATGCGCGCCGAGAGCGACGTCATGTAAAGGACGAGCAGCACCGCGCAGAGCGCGAAAAGCAGAAGATAAAGCGCCGAAAGCCGGGCCGCCGTCGTCTTCATGATGGCCGGCAGGGATAACGCCATAACGGGTTCTAGCCGCCCTTCAGCATGTAGCCGGCGCCGCGGATCGTGTGCAGGATCGGCTTGTCGAAGCCCTTTTCGATCTTGCCGCGCAGTCGCGAGACGTGGACGTCGATGACGTTGGTCTGCGGATCGAAATGATAGTCCCAGACATTTTCCAGAAGCATGGTGCGCGTCACCACCCGGCCGGCATGGCGCATTAGATATTCGAGCAGGCGGAACTCGCGCGGCTGCAGCGTGATCTCGCGGCCGGCGCGCTTGACCGAATGCGACAGCCGGTCGAGCTCGAGATCGCCGACGCGGTAGACCGTCTCGGACTCGCGCGCGCTGGCGCGGCGGTTCAGCACCTCGACGCGGGCGAGCAATTCGGAAAAGGCGTAGGGTTTGGTGAGGTAATCGTCGCCGCCGGCGCGTAAGCCCGTGACCCGGTCGTCGACCTCGCCCAGCGCCGAAAGGATCAGCACCGGCGTGGTGTTGCCGCGCGAGCGAAGCGCGGCGATCACCGACAGGCCGTCGCGGCGCGGCATCAGGCGGTCGACCACCATCACGTCATAGTCGCCGGCATCGGCGAGCGCGAAGCCGGTCTCGCCGTCGCCAGCGACATGGGCGGTGTGGCCCGCTTCGGCAAAGGCTTTCTGCAAGTAGTCCGCCGCCTCGCGATCGTCTTCCATGACGAGAATCTTCATGGGACCGTTATACGCGATTTCACTGGAAGGTTGAGGGGCAGCCATATCGTGTTGCCTTCAAGTTAAAACGGCAGCGGGTGATGGGAAACCCGCTGCCGCCAGGAGCGAAACACGGTGACTGACTTACGTGCTCGGCCCCATGTTTCCCCACGGCGGCTCGGGGGTGTTGATACCGCCATGGGGAAGCTGAAAGTCGATGTCAGCCCTTGCCGACCGGCAGCGCCACGAAGCGGTTCGAGTCGTCGCGGGTGATCTGCATCAGCACGGCCTTGCGGCCGGCCTTGGCGGCATCCGTCATCGCCTTGGACACGTCGTCGGTGGTGTTCACGTCGTTCGAATTGATCGAGGTGATGACGTCGCCGGGCTGGATGCCGCGGTCGGCCGCGTCGCTGTCGGGATCGACGTCGGTGACCACGAGGCCCTTGCCTTTTTCCGCCTTGGTGACGGTCAGGCCGAGATCGGCAAGCGTGTCGGCCTTGGCCGCCGGCGCCGACTGCTTGTTGCTGTCGTCGTTCGAGGCCTGCTTGTCGCTTGCCGGCAGCGTGCCGAGATCGACCTTGACCGTCTCGTCCTTGCCATTGCGCCAGACGGTGACGTCGACCGATTTGCCCGGCGCGAATGCACCGATCATGCGGGCAAGTTCCTTGGGCGAGGCGACATCCTTGCCGTCGATCTGGGTGATGACGTCACCAGCGACGATACCCGCCTTCTTGCCCGGCCCGCCATCCTGGGCGCTTGAGACCAGCGCGCCCTTGTCCGACTTCAGGCCGAGCGACTCGGCGATATCGGAGGTGACCGGCTGGATCTCGACGCCGAGCCAGCCGCGCTGGACCGAGCCGCTCTTCATCAGGTCCTGGACGACCTGCTTGGCGGTCGAGGCCGGGATGTCGAAGGCAATGCCGACGCTGCCGCCCGACGGCGAGAAGATGGCGGTGTTGATGCCGATCACCTGGCCGTTGAGGTTGAAGGTCGGGCCGCCCGAATTGCCGCGGTTGACCGAAGCGTCGATTTGGATGAAGTCGTCATAGGGGCCGGCGCCGATGTCGCGGCCGCGGGCCGAGACGATGCCGGCGGTCACCGTGCCACCAAGGCCGAAGGGATTGCCGACGGCGACCACCCAGTCGCCGATGCGGATCTTGGAATCGTCGGCGAAGTCGACATAGGTGAATTTGTTGCCGCCGCCATCGACCTTGAGCACGGCGAGATCGGTGCGCGGATCGGTGCCGATCAGCTTGGCGTCGAGTTCCTTGCCGTCATTGGTGACGACGCTGAAATCCGAGCCTTCCGAGACGACGTGGTTGTTGGTGACGAGATAGCCGTCCTCGGAGATGAAGAAGCCCGAGCCCTGAGCGATCGGACGCGGCTGGCCATTGCCATGGTTGCGGTGGTCGAAGCGGCGCATGCCGAACTGGCCACCCTGGTCGCCGAAGCCACGGAATTCCTTGAAGAAGCGGCGCAGCTGCGGATTGTCGGGCAGGTTGTCGAAACCGTCCTGATCGTCGGAACCATCGTCGGCCGTCGGCTGGATCTTGGCCTTGACCTTCACGCTGACGACCGCCGGCGAGACATGCTCGACGACATCGGCGAAGCTCGGCACCTGCGGGGCTTCGACGCGCACGGCATCGGCCAGCACGGGGGCGGTGCCGGTGGCAAGCGCGCCCGTGCCGACCGCGCCGATAACGGCCAGGGACGCTGCAGCCGCCATCAGGCGCTTTCGGGTGGATGCAAATGAATTGGGGGCATTATTCATGGGGTTTCCTATCCTCTATCGACGTGGATGCACTCAGGCGAAGCATCCTCGGGCAAGAGGATTAGAGAGCCGCACATTACGGCGCCATTTCCGGTACATGAAAGTTTTGTAATGTTGGGGATCGGCGACGATGACCGCAGGCATGCCGCGCTTCGAAGGCTTGGCGGAAACACCCGAGACTTCGTCATTCCAGGGTGAAGCAGGAGCGAAGCTCCGTCGCGAAGATCCTGGAACCCATGCCGTTACCTCGCGCTAGGGTTGCAGCAGAGCAGAAATTCTGGACGGCCGCGACGCTTCGAAGTCACGGAATGGATCCTCGGGTCTGCGCGCGTCGCTTCGCTCCTTGCTTCGCCCGTGGATGACGACGACACAGGGGTCTCGGCCAACTCCGAGGTCCGCAATTCATGTTAGTCGCTAAGCAGCTTATCCAGCGTCGCCTGTTCCTCGACGCTGAGAACGCTGTCCGATGCCGGGCGGCGCGAGCGGCTGCCCAGCACAATGAACAGGCCGCCGGCCAGAAGCAGAAGCACCGGCGTGCCCCACAAAAGCGCGTTGCGCAGGTTGAAGCGCGGTTTTAGCAGAACGAACTCGCCATAGCGCGAGACGATATAGTCCATTACCTGCTGGTCTGTATCCCCGGCGACGAGGCGCTGGCGCACGAGGACTCGCAGGTCGCGAGCAAGATCGGCGTCGGATTCGTCGATCGACTGGTTCTGGCAGACCATGCAGCGCAGGCCTTCCGACAGCGCACGCGCCCTCGCCTCCAGCGCCGGGTCCTGCAACACCTCGTCAGGCTTCACCGCCTGTGCGGCGCCGGCGAAGAACAGCGCCAGCAGCAGGATCAGCGAGGCGAGTGAAAATCTTGCCTTCATGGCAAGGCCGCTGCCGCTACTGCAGGCTTGCGCCGCTTTGCCGGCGCGCCGACGCGCAGGCGGCGGTCGAGCAGCGACATGGCGGCACCCGCCATCATCACCAGGCCGCCGCCCCAGATCAGCGTCACCAGCGGCTTCCACCAGAGGCGCACGACGACGGAGCCGTCCTTGTTCTCGTCGCCGAGCGACAGATAAAGCTGGCTCAAGCCGATCGTCCTGATGCCGGACTCCGTCGTCATCGTCTGGCGCACCGGGTAGAAACGTTTTGCGGAGGCGATCGCGCCATCGGCGTTGCCGTCGGCGCCCATAAGCATGAAGCGGCCGCGATCCTCGGTGAAATTCGGACCCTTTTGCGGGAAGAGCCCTTCGAAGCGCAGCGTATGGCCGGAGAGTTCCACCGTCTCGCCGGGATGCATGCTGAGGATTTTCTCCGTGCCGAAGCAGAGCGTGCCGACGATGCCGAGCAAAGTCAGCCCGAGGCCGAGATGGGCCAATGCCGTGCCGAAGACGGAGCGCGGCAGGCCGGCGAAGCGGCGAAGCATGGCGGCCGGCGCCACGGAGCCGAAGCCGGATTTGACGGCAAGGTCGGTCAGCGCGCCGGCGACCAGCCAGACGGCAAGACCGACGCCGAGCGCTGCGAAGACCGAGGCGCCGTCGATGAACAGGCCGGTGACGAGCATCGCGGCGATCGCCACGGCCAAGGCCGCCATCAGGCGCTGCGAGGCGGCAATGATGTCGCCGCGCTTCCAGGCGAGCAAGGGGCCGAACGGCACGATCGCCAGCAACGGCAGCATCAGCGGTCCGAAGGTCAGGTCGAAGAACGGTGCGCCGACCGAGATCTTGCCTCCGGTCAGCGCCTCCAGCGCCAGCGGGTAAAGCGTGCCGACCAGCACCGTTGCCGTGGCGGTGGTGAGAAAGAGATTGTTCAGCACCAGCGCGCCCTCACGCGAGATAGGATGGAACAGGCCGCCCGCCGTCAGCCGCGAGGCGCGCAGCGCAAACAGCGCCAGCGAGCCGCCGATGAACAGCGTCAGGATGCACAGGATGAAGACGCCGCGCGCCGGATCGGTGGCGAAGGCGTGCACGGAGGTGAGCACGCCGGAACGCACCAGGAAGGTGCCGAGCAGCGACAGCGAGAACGTCAGGATGGCCAAGAGCAGTGTCCAGATCTTCAGCGCCGAGCGTTTCTCCATGACGATGGCCGAATGGAGCAGCGCGGTGCCGGCGAGCCAGGGCATGAAGGAAGCGTTCTCGACCGGATCCCAGAACCAGAAGCCACCCCAGCCGAGCTCGTAATAAGCCCAATAGGAACCCATGGCGATGCCGCCGGTCAAAAACATCCAGGCGACCAGCGTCCAGGGCCGCACCCAGCGTGCCCAGGAGGCGTCGATACGCCCTTCGATCAACGCCGCGACCGAGAAAGAGAAGCAGATCGAGAAGCCGACATAGCCGAGGTAAAGCATCGGCGGGTGGATGGCGAGGCCGAGGTCCTGCAGGATCGGATTGAGGTCGCGGCCTTCGATCGGCGCCGGATTGAGGCGGATGAACGGGTTGGATGTCGCCAGGATGAACAGGAAGAAGGCGGCGCCGATCATACCCTGCACGGCCAGCACGTTGGCCTTGAGCGTCGACGGCAGATTGTTGCCGAAGACTGCGACGAGCGCGCCGAAGAAGGTCAGGATCAGCACCCAAAGCAGCATCGAGCCTTCGTGGTTGCCCCAAGTGCCGGTGATCTTGTAGATCATCGGCTGCAGCGAATGGGAATTCTCCCACACGCTCGCCACCGAGAAGTCCGAGCCGGCATAGGCGCTCGCAAGGGCGGCGAAGGACAATGCGGTCAACGCGAAGCCGGTGACCGTGACCGGACCGCCGACCGCCATCAGCCGCTGGTTGCCGGTGCGGGCGCCGACGAGCGGCACCAGCATCTGCACCAGCGACAGCGCGAAGGCGAGCACAAGCGCGAAATGTCCGGTCTCGACCATTGGTTACCTGTTCTCCCGCAGGTTCTGATCGCAAAACCGCATGGCACTTTTGCGGAACCTGCTCATCAGTTCGTGCTTTCCTGCCAGACACCCTTGGCCTTCAGGCCGTCGGCGACTTCCTTGGGCATGTAGCGCTCGTCATGCTTGGCCAGCACGCTGTCGGCGACGAAGACGCCGTCCGGGCCGAAAGCGCCCTCCGTGATGACGCCCTGCTCCTCGCGGAACAGGTCGGGCAGGATGCCGGTATAGGTGACCTTGACCGATTTCTGCTTGTCGGTGACCGAGAAGGCGACGGTTGCGCCCTGCCCGCGCATGATGGTGCCCTTCTCGACGAGACCGCCGAGCCGAATGCGCTGGCCGGGCGGCACGCTTGCCGTGGCGAGATCGGCCGGCATGTAGAAATAGGAGGCCTTCTGTCCCAGCGCATAGAAGGTGAGGCCGGCAGCGGCACCGAGGAAAGCCAGCCCCGCCAGGATCACCGACAATCGCTTCTGCTTGCGCGTCATTGCCTTACTCCGTCGCCGTCACGCCGAGCGAGGCGGCGAAGGCGGTGAATTTCCTGGCCTGTTCACTGTCCGCGCCAAAGGCGGCGACAGCGCGGCCGAGCGCACTGCGCGCCTGGTCGGCCTTGCCAAGCACGACATAGGAACGGATGAGCCGCATCCATCCTTCCTCGTCGCGGGGATTCTGCTTCAATTTGTCGTCGAGACCGGCGACCATGGTCTCGATCATCGCCTGCCGGTCCTGCGGCGACATCTGTTGCGCGGCTTCCGCCTGCTGCGCGTCGGGGCCGCTGGCCGGCGCATCGGCGACAGCCGGGCCGCCCGCCTCGGCAAGCGCCTGCCGGACGGCGCTGCGCCAGGGCGAATCCGGCGCGAGCTGGCCGAGCATCTTTTGCCAGGCGGCGACGGCATCGGCCTTCTTGCCTTCCTGTGCCAGGCCCACCGCCAGATAGAAATTCGCCTTGGCGTTGGCCGGATCGAGCTTCAGGGCTGCCTCGAAGGCTTTTTGAGCGTCGGCCGAAACAATGCCGCCGGCAGCGCTGGCGATCGCTTCGCCGAGACCGGATTGACGCGGGGCGCTGTCGCCGTCGAGGCGGATGGCGTTGCGATAGGCAGTCACGGCGTCGGGAAAGCGCTGCAGCCGAAGATAGATCGGCGCCAGCACGTCCCAGCCCTTGCCGTCCGAAGGATTGGCGGCGAGATGGGCTTCGGCGCGGGCGACCAGCTCGTCGACCGAGGCATCGGCCGGGTTCTTGGCCAGACGTTCGGCCAGCGGCTGCGAAGGCAGATCGGGAGAGCCGAGCATTCCGTAGAGCCCCCAGCTCAGCAGGGGAACCGCTAGCACGGCTATGCTGGCGACCCACCTGGCGCTGCGCGCAGGCTTGAGTATTGCCGCGTCCGGCTGCACGGTCGCGCCCAGGCGCAGGATGCGCCGGCCGATCTCGGCACGCGCCTCCTCGGCCTCCCCGGGCTGGATCAGGCCGCGCGCCATGTCGCGGTCGAGCTCGGACAGCTGGTCGCGATAGACTTCGAGATCGTGATCGCCGGCCGGCGACGCGCCTTTCATGCCGCCGGTAAGCGGCAACAGCACGGCCAGGCTGGCGCCCAGCGTGAGGATTGCGGCTATGACCCAGAACAGCATGGCCCTTCCAATAAAGGCAGAGCCGTGCCCTGCCAACACGGACGTACTGCGACGCTTTGACGGCAGACGCGCCGTCCGACCTTGATCGAGGTCAATCCGACCGAATAACCGGGCCGGCCGGGTTCCTTTCTAGGTCAGCGGCGTCCAGCTGCCGTCGGCATTGCGGCAGGCAGTGCCGCGCGCGGTGACACCCGCGCCGCTCGTATAGACGGTGTGGGTGTACTGGCGGCAATCCTGCGAGCCGACCCTGTAAGGCTGGGCAGCAACGACCTCGCCATAATGCGAGGAGTTGTCGCTCTTCCACGTCACCTTCTGGCCGCTGGTGTTGTATTCCAGCGCCTTATACTCCGCTTCCAGGCCCTTGCGCTTTTCGGCATCGCTGAGGCCCGAGCCGACGGACCCGCCGATAAGCCCGCCATTCATGGCCGAGACGATGCCGGTCGAGACCTTGCCGCCGGCGGGCGGCGTGGAAACAGGTGTGACCGCAGAGCTTGGCCCGCCCCTGTCCAGCGTCGTGCAGCCGGAAACGGCAAGCAGGGCGGAAACGAGCACGACGCGGATCTTCATGCCAATAACCGGTTCTCTTGAGCGGGGGGCCGCGTCATCGGGGAGGATGTCGAGCCCATAGTGTTGATATTTGTCGGAAATTTGGCCGTCGGCCGCTGCTCGCAAATCGATAAAAAACATCATTGAAGGCTCCGCAATCCCACCGCCGCCCTCAAGCCGCCCATGCCAGACCGTTCCAGCGCCAGCGAGCCTCCATACTCGTTGACGAGGTCGGCGACAATGGCCAGCCCGAGCCCTGTTCCCGGCTTCGTCTCGTCGAGTCTCTTGCCACGTTTCAAAACTTCCCGCGCGCTGTCCTCGGGAATGCCCGGGCCATCATCCTCTATAACGATTTCGAACACGTTGCTCATTCCCGGTGCAAGCGCGACCGAAACGGCAACGGCGCTCTTTGCCCATTTCATCGCATTATCGAGCAGGTTGCCGAGCAGTTCCTCTAGGTCCTCGCGCTCGCCGGCAAAGACGATCTCCGCCGGCGGCAGCGACAGCGTCAGCCTGATTTGCGGATTGAGTTTCCGCAACACGCGCACTATGCGCTCGACCAGCGGCGAAACCGGCGTGCGGAAAACGACGCTGTCGCGCTGCGCGGCGACACGTGCGCGCTGCAGATAGTGGTCGACCTGTTTCTGCATGGAAGTAGCCTGCTCGGCGATCAACTGGCCCTTGGCGCCGCCGAGCGCGCGGCCCTCATTGATCAGCACGGCTAAGGGCGTCTTCAGCGAATGGGCAAGGTTGCCGACCTGGGTGCGCGAGCGCTCGACGATGCGCCGGTTGTTCTCGATCAGCGCATTGGTCTCGCTGGCCAGCGGCTCAATCTCGGCCGGGAAGCTGCCGTCGAGCCGCTGCGCGGTGCCCTCGCGCACCATTGCGAGCGCATTGCGGACCCGGCGCAAAGGCTGGAGACCCAGCAGGATGGCGATGGCATTGATGGCGATCATGCCGACGCCGAACAGCGAGAGATAGGTGAGCAGGCGACGCTGGAAGCTCGCGATCTCCTGCTCGAGTTCGCTGTGGTTGCCCATGACGCGGAAACGCGCGGCGCGGTTCTTGGCGTCGAGCACGAACTCGCTCTCGAACACTTCGAGCCGCTCGCCCTTTATGCCCTCCATCGAGTAGCTGCGCTGGAAGTTCGCATTGAACGGGACGTCCGCGACGCTCGGCGACAGGAGCGAGGTCGTCATTGAGGAGGAATGGATTTCGCCATGCACGCCTTCGGAGGCAGGCTCCACCGACCAGTACCAGCCGGAATTCGGCTCGGAAAAGCGAAGGTCGCCGAGGTCGGGCGAGCCGGTCAGCGCGCCGTTGTCGGAAATGCCGACGGAGCCGATCAGGTTGAACAAATGCGCCGAAAGCAGGCTGTCGAAGCCGCGCTCGCTGGCCTGGCGGTAAAGCGTGGTGATGAGGGTGAAGATGACGACCAGAGTCAGGATCGCCCAGATGGTGGAAAAGGCGATGACGCGAAAGGTCAGCGAGCGCGGCCAGAGCCGCAGCTTCGAAAGCCGCGTTTCCATGGTTGGCTTCAGCGGTTCCGCGTCACGCCTCCGGCTCACGCATGCGATAGCCCATGCCACGCACAGTTTCGATCATGTCGATGCCCATCTTCTTGCGAAGCCGGCCGACAAACACTTCTATCGTGTTGGAATCGCGATCGAAATCCTGGTCGTAGAGATGCTCGACCAGCTCGGTGCGCGACACTACCTCACCCATGTGGTGCATCAGATAGGCGAGCAGCCGGAACTCGTGCGAGGTGAGCTTGAGCGGCACGCCGTTGACGTCGGCCTTGGACGCCTTGGTGTCCAGGCGCAACGGCCCGCAGGTGAGTTCCGACGAGGCATGGCCGGCCGCGCGGCGGATCAGCGCCCGCACCCGCGCCAGCACCTCCTCGATGTGGAAGGGTTTGGTCACATAATCGTCGGCGCCGGCGTCGATGCCGGCCACCTTGTCGCTCCAGCGGTCGCGCGCGGTCAGGATCAGCACCGGCATCTTGCGGCCGCCGCGACGCCAGCGCTCGACGACGCTGATGCCGTCCATCTGCGGCAGGCCGATGTCGAGGACGACGGCATCGTAAGGTTCGGTGTCGCCGAGGAAGTGCCCCTCCTCGCCGTCATAGGCGCGGTCGACCACATAGCCGGCGTCGACCAGCGCGTCGGCCAGTTGCCGGTTGAGATCCTTGTCATCCTCGACGACGAGCACGCGCATGGGGTTGAAGCCTGTTGTTGGGTAGACCTATAGGCCGATTCCGCCAGCCTGGGAAACGACAGGGTCAGCCCATCGGAACGACGATTTCCGAGCGGCGGGGACGCTGGCCTTCCTTGCCGGGAACCAGAACGACGATCACGCAGACCTGCTGGCCGCCCCGCGTCGCCTGCGAGGCCTTGGCCAGCGTGCCGCCATTCTGCGCGGCGACCTGCTGGCCGATGGCGTAGCAATCGCTGGCGGCGAGCACCACCGGCCGATCGACCGACGGCTCGGTGACCGGCAGGGCAATCGCCTGCGACGCAAAGAGGCCGGCTGCGGCAAGCGCCAGCACTGCTTTGCGGAGATGAGGGCCAAACCTTTTCATGATCACGGTTCTAACGCATATGGGCTGAACGTGAAATGAACGGTGAACGATCGAAAATCCATGCCCGCCATACCCCCTATGGACGCCAACGCTCCCTCAAGCCCGGGTGCAAATTCATAGCCGGAAAATCAGTCGGTCCGCTACGCTTTTCGGCCTGCCGATTCCGCGCACCGCGCTACCTAGTGTAGAAATGCCGGCCGGCCATGGGAAGATGCGATGACGCGTGAGGATATTGCCGATCTCTACCGGGGCTACATCGCCTGCCTTAACGAGCAGGACTGGGGCAATCTCGGCCGGTTCGTCGGCGAGGAGGTGCAGTATAATGGCGAGACGATCGGGCTGTCCGGATATCGGCGCATGCTGGAAGGCGATTTCGAGGCCATTCCCGACCTGCGTTTCAACATAGAGCTTCTGATCTCGGAGCCGCCGCGCGTGGCGGCGCGCCTGCATTTCGACTGCCATCCCAAAGGCGTGCTGTTCGGCCTGCCGGTCCACGGCAGGCGCGTCAGCTTTGCCGAAAATGTCTTTTACGAATTCCACGACAGCCGCATAAGGGAGGTCTGGTCGGTCATCGATAAGGCCGCGATCCAGGCGCAGCTCTGAATTGGGGACCGGCAATTCCTCAGGCGCCTTCCTGCGTCAAGGCGCGGAAGCGCAGCAATCCATGATAGACCGCAAGATCCTCGTCATAGCGCGCCTCGGCGAATTCCAGGGACAGGCCCGTCTGGCCGCGCGGGCCGATGGACAGCGCCGCGCCATCGAGGCTCGCCTTGATGCTGTCCATGATGAGGCGTGTCTCGGCCTCGCCCTGGGCTTTCGACCAGACGTGCAAGGTGACCAGCTGGTCATTGTCGTTGTCGACGCCGGTCTCGAGGTCGAAGGCACTGGTGCGGCCGTAGGTGACGTTCGGAAAGGCGGCCTTGTCGCTCGCCTGCTCGAGCAGGCCCGCGCCGCCGAGCAGCGCCGACAGCGACGCATCGGTCTTCAGCCTCAGGAACAAGGCCTGCATCAAATCGCCAGGCGCCGTCATCTACCGTCCATCGCCAACACATGTCTCCGCGCCGCAGCCAATTCCGGCAGCGTAGCCGCGCTCGCGATCCGATGCCAGATCGCAAATCGATTTGAGTATAGCGTGAAGGGCGAAGGTCTCGAATTTATTACGTTTTCGTCAAATCATGAGACTGGAGCCGCCCCGCCTTCTGCGGTGCGCCTGGCAATGAACTCGTCGAGCACTCCCGCGGCGGCGGCAGCGGTGGCCGGCGGCTGGAAGTCGGCGACAATCCGCTTCCAGATGCCGGTCGCGCGCTCCGTGGCTGTCTTGCCGCCGGCCTGCGTCCAATTGCCGAAATTCGACCAGTCGGCCACCAGCGGCTCGTAGAAGGCGCTGCGGTAGCGCGTCATGGTGTGGGCGGCCGAGAAGAAATGACCTCCGGGCTGCACTTCGGCAATCGCTTCAAAGCCAATGGCATCCTCGTCGCCCGGCGTCGTGGCGCAAAGCTCGGCCACCGTCTGCAGCGCCTCGACGTCGGTGATCAGCTTTTCCAGGGAAACGCTGAGACCGCCTTCCAGCCAGCCGGCGGCGTGGATGCAGACGGTGGCGCCGGCCAGCACCGAGCCCCACAGCGCGAACTGGGTCTCGTGCGCGGCCTGCGCATCGGAGACATTGGCGGCGCTGCCGCCGCCGGAGCGCCAGGGCAGGCCGATGTGGCGAGCTAGCTGCCCCGCCCCAAGCGTCGCCTTGATGTGCTCCGGCGTGCCGAAGGCCGGAGCGCCCGACTTCATGTCGACATTGGACGAGAAGGAGCCATAGACCACCGGCGCGCCAGGCCGCACGATCTGGGCCAGCGTCAATCCGGCGAGCGCCTCGGCATGCTGCAAGGTCAGCGCGCCGGCGACCGTGATCGGCGCCATTGCGCCGGCCAGGCAGAATGGCGTGATGACCAGGACCTGACCGGCCTTGGCGAAGTCGATGATGCCTTGCGCCATCGGGATGTCCAGCTGGCGCGGCGAGTTGGTGTTGATGACGGTGTAGCAATAGGCACCGGCGCGGAACTCATCCTGCGAAAGGCCGCGCGCCAGGCGGATCATCTCGAAGCCGTCCTCGACCTGCGGCGTGCCGCGCGCGAAGACGAAGGGGAACTTGTCCGACAGCGTCAGCTGCGCCCGGTTGACGGCATAGTGGCGGAAGCGGTTGTCGAGTTCCTGCGGCTCGACGCAAGGCCCGAGCATATGCAGCACGTCGAAATGCTGGACCAGCTTGATGAATTCCTCGAAGGCGGTGAGCGTTCCCGGCCGGCGGCCGCGCTCGAGATCGGTGACATTAGGGGCCCCGGAGCCGGCCAGGAAGGTCATCGAGCCGAGCTCGAGCGTCAGGTCGCGGGAGCGGTCGCCGCCGAGTGCCGGAATCGCGCGCGGCGCCGAGGCGAGCGCGGCTTCGACCATGTCGCGACCGATCCTGACCATCTGGCTGTCTTCGTCGACCAATGCACCGGCCTTGCCGTAGATCGTCCGCGCCTCGGGCAGCAGCACCTTGATGCCTAGCTCCTCCAGCACGCGCAGCGCGGTAGCGTGGATGGCCGCGACCTCATCGTCGGAAAAGATCGGCTGCGGCAGGAACGGGTTCTTCAGCGACCGGTAATTCGGATGGCGGCTCGACTCGCTGCCGGCCTCCCCGGTGCGTCCCCGGCGGCGCTCGCGCCTGAGATCGCGTGCGGCTTCCTCAATCATGGCGGTTCCTCCTCATTGCCGCATCGCCTTGCCTTCGGCGTCGTAGGGGCGAGGCCGCGATGACGCGCGCCGGCCGTTCGACCCCGACAATGTGTACGGAAAGCTCGGTCCCCTCCCCGGCTAAACCGTCATCGAGCAACGCCAGGGCGACGCTCTTAGCGACCTTGCAGCAATGCACCCTGCCGGCGCGGAGGTTCCCATCTGTTCGTTCAAGCCAGCGATCGTCGGACACCCACGTCTCGCGACTCTACGAAGAATCGGATGCATTTTGGAACAATTACAGATTGTTTCAGTTCAACGTGCATCACAAAGCCACGTCATTTCAAGGCAGTGAGTTGACGGCATCCAATGGCGACGGGCGAGGACAAAACCAGTGATCAAACCCTGCAATGCCTCACGACCGAACATTTCGTGTTGCAGACGGCGCGGTCGGCCACCATCCAGGAAGCCAATTCGCGCGCAGACCTTTTCCTGACCGCCGTTTCCAGCGCAACCGTCGCGCTGGCATTCGTCGCTCAAGTAACGCGCATGGGGCAGCCATTCGTTTTTTTCAGCCTGATCCTGCTTCCCTGCCTGTATTTCATCGGCATCGTCACCTTCGTTCGGGCGGTCCAAGTCGCAATCGAGGACATGGTCCTCGCACGTGGCATGGCTCGCATCCGACACTATTTCGTGGAGACGGCTCCAGGCGTGGAGAAATACTTGATCCACTCCCGTCACGATGACGAGGAGGCATTGCTCGTCAGCAAAGCCCTTCATTCCTCGCACTGGCAGTCATTCATGAGCACAGCGGGGATGGTGAGTGTCATCGCCAGTGTCATCGCAGGTGTTTTCGCCGGCGTGCTGGCGAAAGCCGTCGCAGTCCTGGGTATGGTTCCGGCAACCGGAATTGGCATGTTGGTATTCGCCGTCAGCGTCTTCGCCCTTCGTCGATACCAAGAGGCTAGATGGAATGCTGTCGAACATATGCTGGACGTGCGGTTCCCAAGCACCACAGCTGCCTCTCGTGACGCCGGCCGTTCAGATGAACGGGGTCGAGAGCACCCCGGACCATGATCGTGCAAGTCTATGAATTCGCGCGGCAAGAATGGGCCAACCGCGCGTGAGAGACGCCTCGATGCGGCAAGGCGCGCGTCAGCTATCTCGCCGCCTATCTGCGCTCCTTCATCGGCCAGGAACCGACCGAGGCGGATGTGGTGCATTTTATGCGATTCATCGCGGCGCGGTGATATCGATCGGCTGTTGACGGCCAGCACACCTCTAATCAACAAAGCTCGTGCTGTGGCTTCGCTGCCCTTGTGAGCAGTGATAAAATGGTCGAATAGTTTGACAGGGTGCCACCCTGAAACTGCCCGCATGCTGTTTTCGGGCGAAAGCGCGTTGGGGCGGAAGTCGGAATGGCAAGTCCTTCGAAACCAAGCAAGAGGAGAAGAGGCCGCATCGCTTCGGCGCTGCTCGGCGCCGACGCTTGGTTCGATACCTCGCTCTACGAGATCGGCTTCAAGGCCCGCGAATTCTGGGAAGCGGCGACCATCTTTTCCCGCCGTTTCCGGGTGCATGGCTGGCGCCGCACGATCATCGAGGTGCTGAGCGAAGGGTTCACCATGGGCGCCGGCGGCTTCGTGGTGCTGCTCGCGCTCGCTTTGCCCGCCTTCGACATCACCACCGGCGACTGGCGCAGCCAGGGCGACTTCGCCGTGACCTTCCTGGACCGCTACGGCAACGAGATCGGCCAGCGCGGCATCATCCAGCGCGATTCCGTGCCGGTCGACGAGATGCCCGACATCGTCATCAAGGCGGTGCTGGCGACCGAGGACCGGCGCTTCTTCGACCATTACGGCATCGATGTCCTCGGCCTGTCGCGCGCGATCTTCGAGAATGTGCGCGCCAACTCCGTGGTCCAGGGCGGCTCCAGCATCACCCAGCAGCTCGCCAAGAACCTGTTCCTGTCCAACGAGCGCACCTTCGAGCGCAAGATCAAGGAAGCTTTCCTGTCGCTATGGCTGGAAGCGAACCTGTCCAAGAAAGAGATCCTGCAGCTCTATCTCGACCGTGCCTATATGGGCGGCGGCACCTTCGGCATCGAGGCGGCGGCGGATTTCTATTTCGGCAAGAGCGTCAAGGATCTGAGCCTCGCCGAAGCGGCGATGCTGGCCGGCCTGTTCAAGGCGCCGACCAAATACGCCCCGCACATCAACCTGCCGGCGGCCCGTGCCCGCGCCAATGTCGTGCTGTCAAACCTGGTCGATGCCGGCTTCATGACGGAGGGCCAGGTGCTGCAGGCGCGTCTGCATCCGGCCGACGTCGTCGATCGCGGCGAGCAGAAGAGCCCGGACTATTTCCTCGACTGGGCCTTCGACGAGGTCAAGAAGATCGCCAAGCCCGGCCAGCACTCGCTGGTCGCCCACACCACTTTCGACGCCAACATCCAGAAGGCGGCCGAGGAGTCGGTCGAGTTCCATCTTCGCCAGTTCGGCAAGGAATACAATGTCACCGAAGGCGCGGTGGTGGTGATCGAGACCAACGGCGCGGTGCGCGCCATCGTCGGCGGACGGGACTATGGCACCAGCCAGTTCAACCGCGCCACCAAGGCTCTGCGCCAGACGGGTTCATCCTTCAAACCGTATGTCTACGCCACGGCGATGGAGCACGGGTTCACGCCGGACTCGGTGGTTTCCGGCGGCGCGATCAGCTGGGGCAGCTGGTCGCCGCATAATTACAGCGGCGGATCGGCCGGCAACGTGACGCTGCTCACGGCGATCGCCAAGTCGATCAACACGGTGCCGGTGCGGCTCGCCAAGGATTACCTCGGCATCGGCCCGATCAAGGCGATGGCCGAATCGATGGGCGTGGAATCGCCGCTGGAAGCGCACAAGACCATGGTGCTCGGCACATCCGGCATGACGGTGATGGACCAGGCGACGGGCTACAGCGTCTTTGCGCAGAACGGTTTCGTCGGCTCGCGCCACGGCATCACCCAGCTCGTCACCCGCACCGGCGACGTGGTCTACGACTGGGCCAAGGATGCGCCGCCACCGCACCGCGTGCTGTCGGAAAAGGCGTTGAAATACATGAACACCATGCTGGCGGCGGTGCCGGTTATCGGCACCGCGAGACGCGCCCAGCTTCCAAACATCGTCGTTGCCGGCAAAACCGGGACAACGCAATCCTACCGCGACGCCTGGTTCGTCGGCTTCACCGGCAATTACACAGCCGCCGTCTGGCTCGGCAATGACGACTTCACGGCGACCAACAAGATGACCGGCGGCTCGCTGCCGGCGATGGTCTGGCAGCGGCTGATGGTCTACGCGCATGAGAACATCGATCTGAAGCCTATCCCCGGGCTCGATCATCCTTGGGTCGATCCGGAGGTCGCGGCCAAGGCCGAGGAAGCGGCCAAGAAGGAAGCCGACGCGGCGGCGGCGCAAGCCGAGGCCGAACGCCCGCCGGTGCTTTCCAGCCGCACGAGCCAGACGCTGCGGGACATGACCAAGGCGTTCCAGGCCGCGCCGGCAATCGAAGCGCCCACCATGCCGGAGACGCTTTCGGCGCTTTAGGACGGCGCTGGCGTGAAGCCGGCTTGCCACGGCACCCCGCGCCGCGATATCCCGGGCAACCTCCTCTGTTTGCGGCTCTCATGCTCAAGAACGCCATCCTGACGCTGCTTTCGCTTGCCATAGCCATCGGGCTTGGCGGTTACAGCGTCTGGTATGCGCTCAATGCGCAGGACGGCGTCGGCGCGATCCGCATCGGCCAATGGACCGCTTTCCCGGAGGTCGGGACACTGGCCGCCGACCCCTATTCCAAGGCGCGCGTGGCTCGCGAGGGCGTGCTGGCGCTCGGCCAGGCCGAGGGACTTGCCTTCGTCGCCGAGCGCGACGATGCCGGCGAGCCGCTGAAACGCGAATGCAACTATACGATCGAAGGCGGTTATCCGACCGCCCGCTTCTGGACGCTCTATGCCGCCGACCAGTCGCTTGGCGTGATCGACACAGGCAAGCCGAGGCAGTCGGCGCTGCAATCCTACGAAGTGCTGCGCCAGCCGGACAATTCCGTCGTCATCTCCGTCGGCAGCCGCCCTGCCCCCGGCAACTGGCTGCTGACCGGCGGCTCCGGCAAGATGTATTTCGTGCTGACCTTCTACGACACGCCGATCGCCTCGAGCACCGGCCTCTCGGACGTGACACTGCCGCGCATCCTGAAGGCGGGCTGCAATGCGTAGACTGCTGCATGCCCTGATCCTCGGCCTGCTCGGCGCCGGCATCGTGCATATCGTTGTGCTGTTCCTGGTGCCGGAATTTTCCGAACGCGATGCCTGGTCGCGCCTGGCGATGGCATCCGACCTCTACAAGATGACGCGGCTAGACGCCGAGGCCGGCGGCGCGCCGGTGGTGAAATCGGTGGATCCATTGTTTTATGCGGCCGCCTGCCGCTTCAACCTTGCCGACGGGCTGGTCAGGATCAGGGCGCCGGGCGACGTGCCGTTCTGGTCGGCCTCGGTCTACGACCGCAACGGCCACAACATCTATTCCTTCAACGACCACAACGCCAATGGCGAGAAGCTCGACGCGGTGGTGTTGACGCCGGCGCAGATGATCGATGTGCGGCGTGACCTTCCGGAGGATCTGCAGGGCGCGATCTTTGTCGAGGCGCCGATCGAGGAAGGCATTTTCGTCGTCCGCGCCTTCGTGCCGGACGGGAGCTGGAAGCCGATCGTGTCACGCTTCCTCGAGCAGGGCGCCTGCGAATTGCAGGACTACTGAGAAAGGCGCCCGATCAGTGATGCGGCTTGGCAGGCGGCGGAGAGCCCGGCCTGTCGGAGCCGCTGTCGCCGGGCCGCGCCTCGACGGCCTGCGGACGCAATTCATAACGGACGCCGGGGAAAATGATCACCGCCGCCGCCGTCGTGGTGTCGTGACTTGCTCGATTTACAGGTGCCGCTCGCGGCACAAAAGACAGGACCATGCCCATGGTTCGCGCATTCCTCTCGGTTTGACCGGAGCACAACGCAACGCCTCCAAAGTTGATTAAGGGGCGTAGAGGGTTAACGGAGCGCTAACGGATCGCGGCTAATTTGATGTTAGTTTTCCTGAAGACGCGAAACCGGCCCGGCCGGTTTGCGCGGTTCGGGATTGTGTCGAGTATCGGGCGTATCCTCCGTGTCATCTTCCGATTTCAGGCAAATCGCTATCCGGACCGAAGCGGGAAAGGCCGAAAGGCTGTTCCGCGCCGCCGTGTCAGCCTTCTGCTCGCTGACGCGTCCCTCGCGCCGCGAGATCGCCCAGCTCGAAGACCTGACGCTGCCGCTGTTCGACGAGGTCTCGATCGAGTCGCGCCGCTACGTCGCTGCCGCCCTTTCCGAATGCGATTACGCACCGACGGCATTGGTGCGGCGTCTGGCTGAAGAGCCGGTCGAGATCGCAGCCCCCCTGCTCACCCGCTCCAACGCGCTGAGCGATATCGACCTCATCGCGCTGATCAGCCGGCACGGGCTGCCGCACGCGCGCGCCATTGCGCGCCGCAAGGAGCTCAACCCGACGATCGCCGACCTGATCCGCGCGCTGGAAAGACCAACGCTGGTCAAGACGCGGCCGCCCGAGACGGTCACGAAGCTCACGCCGAAACCGGAGCCCGTGGCCAAGGCGGACACCGACCGTCCCACCTCCGGCGAAGCCGCGGAGAACGCGCGGCGCCGCCTGCGGTCGATGATGCGCCCGACCGGCGACGCCGCCGACGTCAACACCTTCCTCGGCCAGCCGGCCTATGTGAAGTTGCGCGAGACGGCGCTGACGGGGAACGCGGCATTTTTCCAGACCGCGCTAGCCGATGCGCTGGAGATCGACTTCGCGACGGCCCGCTCGGTGACCGGGCAATCGGGCTATGCCGCATTGCTTGCGGCGCTGCGTGCCCTCGACCTCAGCGAAGACAGGGCCTTCCTGATTGCGGTCGCGGTCTATCCCGGCGAGTTCCCGCATCCGCAGGCGATCCGCCTGTTCCTCGACCGCTACCGGCTGCTGCACCGCGAGGCGGCGCTCGACAAGGTACGCGCCTGGAAGGCGGAGACCCTTTCGCGGGCGATCCGCGACAATGCTCCCGACGCGTCCGGCGTCGAGCATCAGGCATCGAACAGCGACGCGGCGAGTGCCAGCCTCAAGGCATCCTGATCGGTTTAAAGCGCCTCGCGATGAAAGAATCCGGGCGACGCGCTTTTAAGCGTTTGTTTTCGCTTGAAAGTCAGCGAGCCGATGTCGCCGCGAGACTTGGCATTTCCGCGACACGACAAAGTGACAACGCCTCTTGACTTAGAGTGCACTCTAAGCCGTAGCTTTCTGCGCGTCGTGACGAAAGAATGGCATTGATGAAGATTGGCGAGCTGGCGAAGCGTTCGGGAATGTCTGCCTACACTATCCGTTACTATGAGCGGATCGGGCTGCTTCCCCACGCCGACAGGGACCAATCGGGCCAACGTGACTACGACGCATCAATCCTGACCTGGATAGAATTTCTCGACCGTCTCAAAACGACCGGGATGCCTATTCGGGAAATGCTGCGTTACGCGGCCTTGCGGGAGCGCGGCGCCGACACGGAAGCGGAGCGCGGCGCGCTGCTCAAGCGGCACCGTGAGCGTGTCCGTGCGCATGTGGCCAAACTGCAAGCCTGCCTTCTCGTCCTCGATACCAAGATCGCCGGATATGCCGGCGTGAAACAGAGGATGAAGGACTATGACGCATCAATCCCCGAACATCGGCGAAAGCCGGCTGGAACGCGGCAAGCGGGCGCTCGCTGAAATCGACGGCGAAGCCGGCCACAAAGTCATTGCCGCCCTGGCTGACATTGCCCCCGACTTCGCGAACTACGTGTTCGAGTTCTCGTTTGGCGACATCTACAGCCGCCCCGGCCTCGATCTGCGCGCCCGTGAGATCGCGACCATCGCGGCGCTGACAGCGATGGGAACCGCTACCCCACAACTGAAAGTCCATATCGAGGCGGGGCTCAATGTCGGGCTGACCAAGGACGAGATCGTCGAAACCATCATCCAGATGACGGTCTATGCCGGCTTTCCCGCGGCGCTCAACGGGCTGTTTGCGGCCAAAGAAGTCTTTGCCGCCCGGTTTCCCGTCCAGAACGGGGAAGCGGCGTGATGAACCTTCTGCGCTTCCTTGGTCCGCGGCCGGCGATCTTGCTGTCATGGCGATTCCCGGCTCATGAAACGGTAAACGCCCTAGTTTCCCGACACAGGGATTTTGAAAGGTTGGCGTTTGTCTTGGTGCAAGATCGGAGATTGGTTGAAGCCGCCCCAACTTCGTCATTCTATGGCGGAGCAAGGAGCGAAGCGACGCGCGCAGACCATAGAATCCATTCCGTGACTTGGAAGTGCCGCCACGGTGCAGAATTCTGCTCCGTTGCACGCCTTGGCGAAAGTAACGGCATGGATTCCAGGGTCTCCGCGACGGAGCTTCGCTCCTGCTCCGCCCTGGAATGACGACCGCGATGGGCGTTTTGGCCAATCTCCAAGGCATGCCGCCTGCCAACGCAAACAGAGCCGACCGGTCAAAGTCCCTGTGCAGCGCCACTAGTCGGGCTTCACGGAAAGAAGCTCCTCGACGGGAACGGTCCCGCCCTCGATCTCGACCACCCAGATGTCGGGATCGAATTTCTTCTCCCGCTCCAGCCGCGCATCGAAGGCCGAGCTATCGTCGCTCGTACCGAGCACAGTGAAAAAGCGCTCATCGGGCTTGGCCGAATCGTAGCTGGTCTGCGGCGCCGGCCCGTAGAAGGTCACCTCCCCCAGACGCCCGCGCGACAACACGAACACGGCGCCAGCCTCGGTCGCGCCGCGCTTGACGACAGCGGCGAAGCCGCCGGCGCCGAACACGCGGCGCACAAGGACCGAGACCCAGAGATCGGTGGTCACGCGCATGGGAAGGTCCTGGATGGCATTCATGTGGTCTAGCGAGATTCACCTAAGCGTGCGAGTGCCTGGATGTCGAAGACGTCCTGCCTAACAAATCTTGTTAGACTTTGTGGGGCGCGCTATAAAGGAGCAATGAAAAGTCAAGCAATGCGCACCCTCACCATATCGCTCACGCCGAAGCAGGCCGCCCGTCTGCAGGACGCGGTCGAGAGCGGCGACTACGCCTCGAACAGCGAAATCGTCAGGGAGGCCCTCAGGTTGTGGGAGCGCCGCGAGGAGCTTCGCGTGCTCGAGCTCGCACAGCTCAAGCAGGCTTACGACGAAGGGATGGCGAGCGGCGAAGGCAAGGACGTCGATCGCAGCACCTTTCTTCGCGCCCTGAAGGCCGAGCGCTCGGAACGTGGCTAGTTATCGACTCACACCTCGCGCTGAACAAGACCTCAAGAATACCTGGCGCCACATTGCGGCTGACAACGAACAGGCAGCGGACAGACTTCTAGGGCGCATCTTCGATAAGCTGGAACTCGCCTGTAATCATCCCAATATGGGAGTCGCCCGGCCAGAGTTGAGCAGCACCGCACGTATCCTCGTAGAGGGCCGATATGTCGTTATCTACGAGCCCATGGACTACGGCATCCTGGCAGTAGCTGTTGTTCACGGGATGCGGGACCCGGAGCATTTGGCTCGAATAACAATTTTGCGCGCTGCCGCTCAGTTCGTCAGGCCGATCTCGCGCATCTTTGCGTAGACCGCTTCGTCCGGCTCGCCGGTCTCGGGCAGTCCGAACAAGGCCTGGAATTCCTTGATCGCGGCCTTGGTGCGGGCGCCGACCTTGCCGTCGAGCTGCATGTCGCCATTGCCGAACGCCTTGAGGCCGGCCTGGATCTTGACGATGCGGGCGTCGGGCGGCTGCGTGGTGCCATCGGCCGGAGCAGAGACCTGGATCACCTGCGGTTTGGCCGCCGCAGCGACTGCGGCATCGGCCGGTCGCGGCGCCGGGTGGGGAATGGCCGCCGTCGTCTGGCGGGCGCCAAGCTGGTCGAGTAGCGCGCCATCGATCTCGCCCGACCCCGGCAGCCCGACTTTCAACTGGTAGGCCTGGATCGCCTTGCGCGTGGCCGGCCCGGTGAGACCGTCAACCGCGCCGTCATAGAAATCGAGGTCCTTCAGGATGCCCTGCACCTGCTGGACGACCGGATCCGGCTTGACTGTCGGCTGCGCCGGCGGCTGGCGCACGATGTTGATGGTGGTCTCCGGTTCGTCGGAGACGGTGTGCGGGAAGTTCTCGATGCTTCGGGTGGCGAAGAAGGCGCCGGTATGCGGAAAAGGCTGATACCAGAGCGCGTTGGCCGAGACGTAGAACAGCGTCACCAGAAAAGCGGTCGAGCCGCCGACCAGAACCGGATTGCTGGCGATCAGTTGACCGACGGCAACCGCGCCCTCGGCAAGAACGCCGCGCTCGGGTTCGACCACCTTAGGCCGTTTTGCGGAGCGAGCCATTCCTCTCCCCATTTGCATCCCCCTTCGGCTTGGCCGCCGGCATGGCCAGCACGCCGGATGGCGCACCGGATCGCCGCTTCGGCCCGTTCACCGGCAGGCCGATCGTCACCGTGGTGCCCTCACCCGGCGCGCTCTCGATCGACATCGTACCCTCGTGCAGCGCCACCAGGCCCTTGACCAGCGACAGGCCGAGTCCGGTTCCCTCGAAACGACGCGTGTAGTCGTTCTGGATCTGCATGAACGGCTTGCCGAGATTGGCCATGTCCTCCTCGGCGATGCCGATACCGGTGTCGCTCACCCAGAAATGCAGGTGCGAGCCGACGCGCTTGGCTCCGATCACCACGCTGCCGCCATCGGGCGTGAACTTCACCGCGTTCGAGGCGAGATTGATCAGAATCTGCTGGACGGCCCGCCGGTCGGCATTGATCTCGCCCGCATCCGGGGCAATTTGCGTGGCAAGAACTATGCTCTTGGCGTCGGCCAGCGGTCGCATCATCGAACGGCACATGTCGACGGCCTCGACAAAGCGGAACGGCTCCATCTCGGTCGCATAGGCGCCCGCCTCGATGCGCGAAACATCGAGGATCGAGGTGACGACGGACAGCAGATGCTGGCCGGACTCCCTGACCAGGCCGACATATTCCTTCTGACGAGGATCCTTGAAGGGCCCGAACATCTCATGGAGCAGCATGTCGGAAAAGCCGAGGATGGCATTGAGCGGCGTGCGCAGCTCGTGGCTGACCACCGCCAGGAAGCGGCCCTTGGCCACTTCGGCGGTCGCGGCCGCCTCCCTCGCTTCCACCAGCTCCTCGCGAAGTGCTGCAACATCGTCGTTTTCGCGCAGAACCAAGGTGAAGACGTCGCGGTCGGCTTCGCCGCGCAGCAGCTCGAGGCTGAACGGGCGGAAATTGTCGACCGCGCCAGAACCCTCGCGCGGCAAGCGGATGCGCAGATCAAGCCGACGCTTCGGGGCGCCCTCGCGCATGTCGGCCAGAGCGGTCAGATAAGCGACGCGGTCGGAAAGATGGATACGGTCGAACAGGCCGGTGCCGAGCAGAAGCTCGGGCGCCAATTTCAGGATCGAACGTGCCTTGGCGGACGCGTCGACCACTTCGCCCTGCCGCCCGAGGCGCAGCACGACGGCGTCGATGACGTCCTCGAGACGATCGCCGGCAGGCTCCGCCGACCGCAAGCCGGCCGGGTTGGCGAAGGCGGCGGCCCGCGGCAACAGCGTCAGCGCCCAGGCGAGCGGCAGCAGCCAATGCCAGGCGGCGATCTCGCCGAGCGGCAGCAACTGCCCGGCAAAGGGCTGCAGCACGATGGCGGCAAGCGCCGCCATCGCGCCCGCCAGCGCGGCGCGCCGCGACCCTGAGACCCACCAGCTTTCAAGCGGCAATGCGACGGCAAGGAGTGCCACCGGCGAGGCCAATCCGCCCGCCGCGGCGATAGCGCCGGCTAGGGCAAGCCCCCCCAACACGACCGCCATGCGGCCGGCAAGCGCCATATGGCCGGTGGCCGCCACCAGAAGCGCCGCGAACCAGCACAGGCCGAAAGCGGCAAAGATCGCGGCTATCGTGACGGCGGCGCCGAGACTTGAAGTGACCAGCGTGACCGCGGCGCCCGCGGCAAGGAAGGGCGCGGCGAGCATGACACCGATGAAGCGGCGCTGGCGCAGGCGTTCCGCCTCACCCGTCACGGTCGGGTGAACCATGCGTTCGCAGCCGGCGGAAACCGCGCCAGGCAATTGAACGTATCTGGCTGAAATAGAACTCAACGCACGCGTACCCGGTCGTGAAAAACGCCTGCCTGGCAGGTGACTCATCAATTGGCTTGAAACTCGCATCCAGCGTTTAAGGAATGGATAAGGCTGGCGAAGCCGGCGACCGCGCCAAGGCAAATATTGCGATGCCGGCCCGGCAAAGCATGCCGAGTTGGCGCCATGGTAAACGGCGGGTTAGCCGCAAGGCCTGTGCCAAAACGGGCCGGAACTTGAACCGGCTAAGTTCTGCCTGGAATAAAATCGTTTAATAACAATGTGATATATGGTTACCATAAAGTTAACGAAGTCGATGAGATTCGACACAAGCCCATGTCAAAACCGATCCTTTCGAATTTGCCTAAAATTTGAGGAAAATTCGCGGCTTCGATGCAAGCCGTCCTTTGCGTGACCGTGCCATTATCGTGCCCATAAAAGAGGTCATGCCGATGGATGCGTGATCCGTCACGGATGGATGCATCATTCCATCCCGGATGAGAGGCAAATAAGATGGGCTTTCTGATCAGGATGGCTTTCTGGTTTTCGCTGGTGCTGCTGGCGCTGCCGCTCGGCGTCGGCCCGGGCGAGAACGGCCAGCAGAGCGTCGGGCCGATCCAGGCGCTGTTTGCGGCGCGCGAGGCGGTCGGCGACATTGCAGGGCTCTGCGAGCGCAAGCCCGATGTCTGCGAGACCGGCAAATCGGCTATGTACACCATCACCGTTCGCGCCAAGGAAACGGCCAAGATCGCCGCAGCCATGATCGACGACCAGCAGTCCGGGCCGGCAGGCGCGCTCGAAACGAAGGTCGCAGATGGCTCCGTCACGACCACCGGCAGCGTCGCCGAGGACATCGTGCTGCCGGCCAAGGTCAACATTCCGGTGATGTTGACGGCCAAGAACTGAATTCTTTCCGACCGTTCGCTCGGCACTTTAATTTAGCGTAATTCCTGACGCAAAACCGCCTACGTGCTTTTCCTGGGATTGCTCTAACGCCGCGGGCCCGTCTGACCTCTCGACGCCCGCGGCGTCTTTCTTTTTCCGTGACGCGGCCGTGTCGGGCCACTATATGCGGGCAATGGCCACCTCGATTCAGACCATCCGCGACGACTTTTCCCTGCTCGACGAGTGGGAGGACCGTTATCGCTATGTGATCGAGCTCGGCGAGGGCCTGCCGCCTTTCCCTGAGGAGGAGCGCACGGCTGCGAACAAGGTGCCTGGCTGTGTGAGCCAGGTGTGGCTCACCACAAGGCAGGGAGCGGGCGCCGATCCGGTGATCGGCTTCCAGGGCGATTCGGACGCCCATATCGTGCGCGGCCTCGTCGCCATCATGCTGGCGCTGTTTTCAGGCAGGCATGCAAGCGAAATCCAGAACACGGACGCCGAAGCGACCCTTAAGGAGCTCGGCCTTGACGAGCATCTGTCGCCGCAGCGCGCCAACGGCCTGCGTTCGATGGTCAAGCGCATCAAGCGCGATGCGGAAGCGGCGCTGAAGCAGACGGCCTGATCCGGCCGATATCGCTCCCAGCAGGAAAGCAAAACGGCGCCGCAAGGGCGCCGTCGAACTGCTTGACGAGCTGAGACCTATCAACGGCCCTTGCGCTTGCGGCCCAGACCCATCTTCTTGGCGAGCTGCGAGCGGGCGGCAGCGTAATTGGGGGCGACCATCGGATAGTTGGCGTCCAGGCCCCACTTCTCACGGTACTCTTCCGGCGTGAGATTGTAGTGGGTCATCAGATGCCGCTTCAGCGACTTGAACTTCTTGCCGTCCTCAAGACAGACGATGTAGTCGTCATGGACCGAGCGCTTCGGATTGACGGCCGGCTTCTGCTTCTCAGCCGACGGCTGCTCCGACGAGCCCCCGACGCGGCCCAACGCGGCATGGACGTCGGCGATAAGGTTCGGCAGTTCCCCAACCGGCACCGGATTGTTGCTGACATAGGCGGCGACGACATCGGCGGTCAGCTCGATCAGCGCGTCACCGTTTTTCGAAGGTGTTTCGACAATTTCCATAGTGCTAAGGCCCCAACGAGAGTTGTTTCTATAACTGCGCCCTTTTTATGGATCGGGCATCGCGCGGATTTCGTTCAGGAAAGGCTCTGAGATTCGCGTCGGTTATCTTAATGACGCCGCATTGAAAGTAAGTCAATTCGCATATTGACTTATATTGGTCGATATTCATCAACTATTGCCGATTCAGCTTCAAAAATTCGTGCGCCGTGTAACTTCGCGAGATTTTTCTGGTCAGACCAGCATGGCATGACGTGGCGTCATCCGCATGTTAGACATCCGATCGCCACTCGACACAACGTTCAATGCTTGGCTAATGCTTGGGTGCCCTTTCGCCTGCACAACGAATCCTGCGGCACAGCGAAGCGCAAGGATACCGCCTTGGCGGCTGGACCTGGCAAGGCGACGCGACAGATCCATCAGTAAGGCGCGATATGTTTCCCGTAGACCCAGCCGGTGACAAAATGACCGTTCTGCGCCGGGTCGTGCCAGATCTCGCACCAGCGATAGCGGATCGCTTGGCGCTGCTTCCACTGCGGCTGGCGGGCGATATCGAGCAGGTTTACGCCGCCGGTGCAGCGGCCGGTCATCTGCAGCACGGTGCCGTTCGGATAGGCGGCCTGTTTCTGCGATGTATTGGACGGATATTTTCGAGCATTGAGCGTATCACCGAACGGCACCCCCGCCACTTGCCAGGCGGCAAAGACGGTTGCATGAGACTGGCTGGAAAAACCCAGACCTGCCGCTACGACGGCAACAGACATTGTAGAAACGCAGGATTTCATCTTTCCCCCTTCGACTTAGCTTCTGTACCACCTTGAACCGCGCCCGTTGAACCGCCGCTGAGCGGCGTGTTCATTCGTCATTCAAGCAAATTCCGCAGCGAGACGTAATGACCAGAGCTTCCGCCTTGACTTCCGCCTTCCCGGCCGCCAGCCCGCCGACCCCTGAGAAACAGCCGGTTTCCGACACGCATCACGGCATCACCCGCAGCGACGACTATGCCTGGATGCGGGCCGACAACTGGCAGGCCGTGTTTCGCGACCCTTCCCTGCTCGACGGCCGCATTCGCGCCCATCTCAATGCCGAGAACGCCTATCAGGCCGCGCTCATGGCCGGCACCGCGGAGCTGCGCGCCAGGCTGTTTGCGGAGATGAAGGGGCGCATCAAGGAAGATGACGCGACAGTGCCCATGAAGGACGGCCGCTATGCCTACGGATCGTCGTTCCGGCAGGGCGGCGAGCAGCCGCGCTATTTCCGGACGCCGCGCGACGGCGGCACTGAGGAGATCCTGCTCGACGGCGATGCGGAAGCCGAGGGCAAGCCCTATTTCCGGCTTGGCGGCGTCGATCATTCGGCCGACCACGGGAAGCTGCTGTGGGGCTTCGACGACAAGGGTTCGGAGTTCTTCACGCTGCGCGTGCGCGATCTTGCGAGCGGCAAAGAACTTGCCGACCAGATCCCGGATACAGGCGGTGGCGGGGTCTGGGACGCCGGCGACGGCGGCTTCTTCTATACCCGTCTCGACGACAACCATCGTCCGTCGAAAGTGTTCTTCCACGCGCTGGGCGACAGGTCCGAAAACGACCGGTTGATCTATGAGGAGACCGATCCGGGCTTCTTCATGGATGTCGGCGGCACGCGCGCCAACGACTGGATCATGATCGGCATCAACGATCATGAAACGTCGGAATACCGCCTGCTGCCCGCCGATGATCCAACCGCAGAGCCGAAGCTTGTGGCGGTGCGCGAGACCGGCCTGCAATACGATCTGGAAGAAGGCGGCGACGTCTTCTTCGTCCTCACCAATGCCGACGGCGCCAAGGATTTCAAGATCATGACCGCGCCAGTCGACAACCCGGTGCGGGCCAACTGGCAGGAACTGGTGCCGCACGAGCCCGGCCGGCTGATCCTGTCGGTGCTCGGCTTCAAGCATCACATGGTCCGGCTCGAGCGCAAGGAAGGCCTGCCGCGCATCGTCGTGCGCGAGCGCGCCAGCGGCGAGGAGCATTTCATCTCTTTCGACGAGGAAGCTTTTTCGCTCGGTCTCTCCGGCTCCTACGAATACGACACCGACGTGATGCGCTTCACCTATTCGTCGATGACGACGCCCGCGCAAATGTTCGACTATAATATGCGCAGCCGCGAACGCGTGCTCCTGAAGACGCAGGAAGTGCCATCCGGCCACGATGCGGAGCACTATGTCACACGCCGGCTAATGGCCCCCGCCGCCGATGGCGAGTTGGTGCCGATCTCGTTGCTGCACCATCGCGACACACCCCTCGACGGCTCGGCGCCCTGCCTGCTCTACGGCTACGGCTCCTACGGAATCACGGTGCCTTCTGCCTTCAATACCAATTGCCTGTCGCTGGTCGACCGCGGCTTCATCTATGCCATCGCGCATGTGCGCGGCGGCAAGGACAAGGGCTACGGTTGGTACGAGGACGGCAAGCGGACAAGGAAGATGAACACCTTCACCGATTTCATCGCCTGCGCCCGCCATCTCGTTGCCGAGCGCTACACTGAGCACGACCGCATCGTGGCGCAGGGAGGCTCCGCCGGCGGCATGCTGATGGGGGCGATCGCCAACATGGCCCCGGAAAGCTTCGGCGGCATCGTCGCCGAGGTGCCGTTCGTCGACGTGCTCACCACCATGCTCGACGCCAGCCTGCCGCTGACGCCGCCTGAGTGGCCGGAATGGGGCAATCCGATCGCCTCAGCCGCCGACTACGCGACGATCGCGGCCTATTCGCCCTATGACAATGTGGCGGCGCTCGACTACCCGCCGATCCTGGCGCTGGCGGGCCTGACCGATCCGCGCGTCACCTATTGGGAGCCGGCGAAATGGGTGGCGCGGCTTCGCGAACGCAAGGCAGGCGGCAACCCGGTCCTGTTCAAGATCAACATGGATTCCGGCCATGCCGGCGCCTCGGGTCGCTTCTCGCGGCTGGAGGAGATCGCCTATATTTACGCCTATGCCTTGAAAGTGACAGGCAAGGCCTGATTTTCTACTCGCAATCGCACGGCTCGCGCGCTAGGCAATGCGCCGTCGTTTTTTGGTCGTGGCCATTTTGGGGCCGCGCCCCGATACATTCGCAAGGTTCGCTATGCTGCTCGTCGACGTCTATCTCGACAAATCGCCCATTCAGGGCATCGGCGTTTTCGCCAAACACCGCATTGCGCGCGGCACATTGATCTGGAAGCTCGATCCAAGGTTCGATCGACGCATTCCCGTAGAGACCTATGAGGGCGAATCCGGCCCGGTGAAGTCCTATCTCGACCGCTATTCCTATCCGGATCGGCGCGATCCCAAATTCATCGTCTTCGAGGCGGACGACGCCCGCTATATGAACCACGCGGACGACCCGAACTGCGATATCTCCTCTCCGGAAGAGGCCTACGCGTTGCGCGACATCGCGCCCGGTGAGGAACTGACCTGCGACTATAACCATTTTTTCGAGAACGGCTTCGACTTCCTGGGCGATCGCCACCCGTAGAGAGCGCTGAAATTCCAGGTCAGGATTGACAAACACCAGACCTTCGGCGCACCTTCCCGAGCGGTAGATACAACCTGCTGCTTGCACCCTCCTGGGTACGGTGAATGTATCGAGCCAATTTCGGCTCCCCTTTGCCCGAACGAACGGGTCAGCAACGCAAGCCCCTGACGCTTTCCGTTCGTTTATGCAGAGGATGATTTCATGCGCGATTTCCGCGACGCCAAGGCTATGGCGCGAACGCTAAGCGAAGCGCTGGCCGCAAAATCCGTTTCTCTTTCCCACAGTGAAAGCCTGGAGTTGATCGCCAAGATTCTTGGCCTCCGCGATTGGAATGTGCTGGCCGCAAGGATTCAGGGAACGGCGCCGGGAGTGGCGTCAGGTGTGATCCCTTCAGGGCCTACGCAAACAGAAGTCCCCGTTTTTCCCATGCGGGATTTTGTGCTGTTTCCGCAAACGGTCGCACCTGTGTTCGTGGCGCGCGACAAAACCCGGCGCGCCGTTGAACGTGCCATGGCCGGCGATCGCCGGGTTATTGTGGTCGCCCAGAGGCATGGCGCCGATGACAACCCCGGCACTCTTCAAGCTCTCTATCCGGTAGGCGTTACGGCGAGCGTGATAAATAGCCAGACACAAATGGACGGCGTGCTCAAGGTCACCGTGTCCGGCCTTCAACGCACAGCCATCACACGCCTGACCGACGGCGAATTCCTGGCCGCCGAGATAGAGCCGATTGAAGAGCAGCGTAGCCAGTCAGAAGAAGCTATCTCACTTTCCCACACGGTACTTGAGGCATACCGAATCTACGCCAATATCGACCTTTCCTCACTGCCAGTGCGTCAGCGAGTCCGCTTCGGCCTTCCTTCCACTGAAAATCCCGGCCTGTTGGCCGATTCAGTCACCCAATTGCTGTCGATAGGCATTGATGAGAAGCAGCAGATCCTGGAAACCGGCGATGTCGTAGCACGGCTCGAAAAGGTGCTCGAACTGATAAATACCGCCCAGCCCGGACAATAGGCCGGGTATCCTCAACTCGCCGGCTTGCGTGCCGGATAGCCGTTGGGGTGCGGCGGGACGGCCTTGAGGTAGGCGGCAATCGCCTCGCGGTCGTCGGCGGTCAGTTGCGCGATGTTGCGCTGCACGTCAACCATGGCGCCGCCGACGGAATCGAAATCGGGCGTGAAGCCGGTCTCGAGATAATTGGCGATGTCCGCCTCCGACCAGTCCTTGACGCCCTTCCCGTCGGGCGTGATGTTGGGCACGACGCCGGAGCCTTCGGCGGCCACGGCTCCTGCCAGCCAATCGCTTTTCCTGACGCCGCCGGCGAAATCGCGCGGCGTGTGGCATTCGCCGCAATGGCCCGGACCCTCGACCAGGTAGCGGCCGGCGAGAACTTTGTCCGGCGCGCCCTCTGGCAGTGCGATCACGGGTTCGGGGCTGAGATAGACAAGCTTCCAGAGGCCAATGCCGCGACGAATGGTAAAGGGGAAGGAAAGCCTGTGATCCGGCGCCTTGCCGGCAACCGCCGGCAGCGTCTTCATGAAGGCGTAGAGATCGGCGATGTCGGCCGGCTTCATGCGCGCGTAGGACGCATAGGGAAAGGCCGGATAGAAATGCTCGCCGGACGGAGAGACGCCTTTCAGCATGGCGTTGGCGAAGTCCGCCTCGCTCCAGGCGCCGATGCCGTCCTTCCGGTCCTGCGAGATATTGGGCGGAACGAAGGTGCCGAACGGCGTCTTGAGTTCCAGACCGCCGACGAGCTCGAGGCGGGCGTCGCCCTGGGCGCCAGGTCTGGCGTGGCAGGAGGTGCAGCCCCCGGCGTAGAAGATCCGCTTTCCCCTGGCGGCGTCGCCAGGGCCGAGATCAGCGACGGTGCCGGCGTCCAGCCTGACCGGTGCCGACAGAACCCAGCTGGCGCCAGCCGCGGCGGCGCCAAGCACGATGACGGCGCCGACAAGCTTCTTCAGCCAGGCCATCGTCAAGCGATCAACTCTTCTTGATCCGGTAGGTCTGATGGCAGGTGCCGCAATCGCCGCCCAGCGTGTTGAGCTGCGCCTTCAGGGCGTCGACATCGGCCGGCGGGGAAGCGACCGCAGCCTTGGTATCGGCCAGGAACTTGTCCTCGGCCGTCTTGAAGCCCGCCATGTCTTCCCAGATCTTCGGCGCGGCCGTGGTGTCGCCCTTGTCGGAGCCGGCCGGGAACAGCGTGTCGACGTCGAACTTCTCGGCATTGGCTTGCAGTGCCTTCAGCGCGTCCAGCACGGCGGCGGTATCGAAAGGCGTCTCGCCCTTGACCACCTTCGAGATCTGCCCGGCGAGCTTGCCGCGTTCCTTCATCAGGGCCTGGCGACCCTTGATCGGGTCGGCATAGGCCGAGCCGGCAAAGGCAAGCAGAGAGATGGCGATGACAAGCTTTCTCATTCAATTGGCTCCGTGGATGAAGAGAGTTCGCTGGCGCAATTCCGGACGGAAAACCGTTCAATACTTTTCCTGGAACTGCTCTGGACGTTAACGAGCGTGATGGTGGGATTATTCCCCGGCGCCGTGACGATTTTGCCGGGTTTGTCCTGAAAAAGAAAAGCCCCGGCGAACCGGGGCTTCTCATCAAAATCACTCAGGCTTGAGCCTTCTCATAAAGCTCCAGGACGTGGTCCCAGTTGATCAGGCTGTCGACGAAGGCCTCGAGGTATTTCGGCCGCGCGTTGCGGTAGTCGATGTAATAGGAGTGCTCCCAGACGTCGACGCCGAGGATCGGCGAGCCGCCATGGACCAGCGGGTTCTCGCCGTTCGGGGTCTTGGAGATTTCCAGCTTGCCGTTCTTGACCGAGACCCAGGCCCAGCCGGAGCCGAACTGGGTGGTGCCGGCGGCGATGAAATCCGTCTTGAACTTGTCGTAGCCGCCGAGATCGCTGTCGAAGGCCTTCTGCAGCGCGCCCGGCAGCTTGTTGCCGCCGCCGCCCTTCTTCATCCACTTCCAGAAATGGATGTGGTTGTAGTGCTGGGCCGCATTGTTGAAGAGCCCGGCATTCTTGCCGAAGGACTGCTTCACGGCCTCTTCGACCGACAGGTCGCCCATTCCGGCCTCGGCGGCGAGCTTGTTGCCGTTGTCGACATAGGCCTTGTGGTGCTTGTCGTGGTGATACTCCAGCGTCTCCTTCGACATGTAAGGCTGCAAGGCCTCGTAGTCATAGGGCAAGGCGGGCAACTCAAAAGCCATGGATAGTACTCCCTCGAGGAAAAAAGTCCGGTGATGCTACCGGGCTAAGATAGGTCTGGAATGGATCGGGGCAACTCCGAATGGAGCGCCGAGCGACTTTTTAGAGCAATTCCGGGAAAAGTGTGAAACGGTTTTCCGCCCGCAATTGCGCAAAACAGGAAGATGGAGCGGTTCGCCATTTCAACGAAACGGTGAGCCGCTCTGGCGGCTCAGGCGGCGGACGTCGAATGCGCCCACTCCCAATAGAGCTCGCGCGCCTTCTTGGCCACCGGACCGGGCTGCAGGTCGCGGTTCTCGATGCGTGTGACCGGCACGACCTTGGAGTGGTTGCCGGTCGAGAATATCTCGTCGGCTTCGAGGAAATCGCGGACCGACAGCGTCTTCTCGGTGGTCCTGAAACCGTAGTCGCCGAGCAGGCTGATGGTGCGAGAGCGGGTGATGCCCGAGAGAAACGTGCCGTTTGGCGCCGGAGTCATCACATGGCCGTCCTTGACCAGGAAGATGTTGGAGGTTCCGGTCTCGGCGACATTGCCCAGCATGTCGAGCACCAAAGCGTTGTCGAAGCCGCGGTTCTTGGCCTCCAGGATGGCACGGCCATTGTTGGGATAGAGACAGCCGGCCTTGGCGTTGGTGGGCATGGTCTCGATGGTCGGGCGCCGGAACGGCGAGACGCCGATCGAAAAGCCGGATGGCGGGATCATCGGCGATTCATAGAGGCAGAGGCAGAACCGGGTCGAGGCCGGGTCGGCCGGGACGCCCATATAGCCGCCATGCTCGGCCCAATACATCGGCCTTATATAGACCGCCGTCTTGCCGTCGAATTTCTTCAGGCCGTCCCAAGTCAGCCCGACGATCTCTTCCGTCGTCATCGAAGGCTTCAGGCCAAGCGCGATCGCGGAGGCGTTGACGCGAGCGGAGTGCAGCTCGAGGTCGGGCGCGACGCCCTCGAACCAGCGGCCGCCGTCAAAGACGCTGGTGCCGAGCCACATGGCATGGCTGCGCGGTCCGAGAATGGCGACGTTGCCCTCGTACCAGTCGCCGTCCACATAGGTCCAAGTCGCGGTTTGCGCCGCCGCCGCCAGTGTCATGGTCGCCGTCCAATTGAGTGATTTCAGTCCGCCATAGGACGATGCTTTGACGGTTAGCGTCAATTGACATCGGGAAAAATCGTTGGGGCCAGAGGCACTTGGCCGCAATCAATGCTTGCGCGGCAAGCCTGCGCGCCGCAAAACTTGAGACATGCATCATGCGGCTTATGTCTTCGACGCCTATGGCACGTTGTTCGACGTGCACGCCGCCGTGCGCCGCCACGCCGGCGAGATCGGCCCGGACGGCCAGCTTCTCTCCGAAATCTGGCGCGCCAAGCAGCTCGAATATTCCTGGGTGCGGACGCTGATGGGATCATACGCCGACTTCTGGCAACTGACCGAGCAGGCGCTGGATTTCGCTTTGCGCAAGGTGCCCTCGGCCGATCCGGCGCTGCGGACGAAACTGCTCGAAGCCTATTGGCAGCTCGACTGCTATCCGGAAGTGCCCGCCGTGCTGAAGGCGCTCAAGGCGTCGGGCGCGAAGCTCGCTATTTTATCCAACGGCTCGCCTGAAATGCTCGACGCGGCGGTCAAATCCGCAGCGCTGGACCAGATCCTCGACGACGTGTTTTCGGTCGACGAGGTCAAACGCTTCAAGACCGACCCGTCGGTGTACGACATGGTAGTCACCGGCTGGCGGCTTTACCCCGGCGCGGTTTCGTTCCAGTCGTCGAATCGCTGGGACATCGCCGGCGCGACGAGATTCGGTTTTCGCACCGTCTGGATCAACCGGACCAACCAGCCGGACGAGTATCGCGACCTCCCGCCGGGGCTGATCTTGCCTTCGCTCGAAGGTCTCCTGGCGGAGGTCTGACGCCGCTGTTGCTGCAGGGCAACAGCTGTGGCTCGGTCACAGCTTCGCCTTTTTCTGTCCACCCTCAGGCCAGAATTGGAACCGCCTATCGCCGCCGACTGTTATGAATGCCGCCGCGACGTGCCCGCGGGTTCATGCTTTCTTGCGAATTAAGACCTAGAAAAGGCAACCATGTCAGACGCTTCCTTCCGCATCAGCCGCCGTGGCTTCCTCAATTTCACAGCCCTCGGCGCTGCCTCGGCCGCCGTGTCCGCCTGCACCACCACCGGTCCTGCACCAGCCCCCGTCCAGCCGCCGCCGCCCGCCTATGTCGAGCCGCCGCTCGGCGATTACGAGACGATGTATGGCGCGATGTCGGACAATGGCTTCGACCTGCCGGCCATCCCGGTCAACAAGATCGATCACAGATTCTTGCGCCAGATCGTCCCCGATCCGACCGGACAGCGTCCAGGCACCATCGTTGTCGATACCACCGGCCACTTCCTCTATCTGGTGCGCGAGGGCGGCCAGGCGATCCGCTACGGCGTCGGCCTCGGCCGCGCCGGCTTTGAATGGTCGGGCGACGCGGTCGTGCAGTGGAAGCAGAAATGGCCGAAATGGACGCCGCCGGACGAGATGGTCGCACGCCAGCCGGAACTGACGCAATTCAGCGCCAAGAATGGCGGCATGCCGGGCGGCCTGAAGAACCCGCTCGGGGCGCGTGCGCTCTATCTCTTCCAGGGCAATCAGGACACGCTCTACCGCCTGCACGGCTCACCCGAATGGTGGTCGATCGGCAAGTCGGTGTCGTCGGGCTGCGTGCGCCTGATCAACCAGGACATCATCGACCTCTACGACCGTGTGCCGACCAAGACCCCCGTGATCGTGACGGCCAATATCGGCGCGCCGGAAGAGAACATGCCGGAGCGCAAGGCCATTCCGATCGACAATGGCGTGCCGACGGGCTCTATCCTGCTCGGTCCGGTGAAGCGGCTCACCAACGAGATATTCTGACCCTGCGCCTAGGCCGGCGGTGCTTGGCCAAATATAGCCAGCACCGCCGCCGGGGCTGCGGTGAAAATCCATCATCCCGGCAGCCCGCATCGACACGCCGTGCCGTGCGGCTGGACCATACAAACTTTCAGCGGCGGATGTTCTAAGCTGGCCGGACTTCAGGCATTTTATGCTGCAAGGAGTCTTGCCATGTACACACCACCCGCCTTTCGCGACGACGATCATGAGAGCCTCAGGGCCACGATCTGCGCGGCGCGGCTGGCAATTCTGGTGACCGCCACGGCCGATGGGCCGCTGGCGACGCATCTGCCGCTTTTGCTCGATGAGAACGAGGGTGAGCATGGGGTGATCTACGGGCACGTCGCAAAGGCAAACCCGCAGTGGCACGTGCCGCCGCTGGGCGACGGCCTGGCGATGTTCATGGGCCCGGATGCCTATGTGACGCCGGCCTGGTACCAGACCAAGCAGGAGACCGGGAAGGTCGTCCCGACCTGGAACTATGTCGCCGTCCACGCCCACGGGCCGATCGAATTCTTCGAGGACGCCGACAGGCTGCTCGAGGTCGTGACCCGCCTGACCAACCTGCATGAAGGCGAGCGCGCCGCGCCCTGGGCGGTGTCGGACGCGCCGGCGGATTTCATCCAATCGCAGTTGAAGGGCATTGTCGGCCTGCGCATGCCGATTACAAAGCTCGAAGGCAAGCGCAAGATGAGCCAGAACCGCAACGCCGTTGATCGCGCCGGTGTCGTGTCCGGCCTGTCATCCAGCGACCGGCCTTCAGACCGCGAGGTCGCGCCGCTCATTTCAGTGTGAACGGCGCGGCGTCGGCCAACCGCCGCGGCTGCTTGAGTTCCGCAGCAAGTCAGGTGCAGACCCACTCGCGGATCTTGCACTCCTTGCTCTCGCCTCCGCACTGGGCTGTTGCCTTCTCCTCGGCTTCGCGGCGGGTCGCGGCTGATGCTGCACTCCAGAACGGCGTCGCCGCGCCACGGCTCTTGCCGACCGAGAGCGCCGCGCAGTGCTCATAGGGAAAGCCGGTGCCGTCATCATCGTCCCAATGGCGATGGTTGCGGAACACTTCGACCACCCGGCAGCCCTTGCCATCCGCATTCTCGCAATGCTTGAGCGCAATGTCTTCCGCTTCCTGCCGCTTGTCGGCGCCCCAGAAAAAGCCGTGACGGCCGTCGCCCGGCGAGTAGGCGATCGCGCCCCAGATGCCCTTTTCCTCGCCGGTCTGCGCCGGCGGCGACGGGGCGATCAGGTCAGCCGCGTTGCTCGCAATCGTAAGCCCGGCGAGCGCCGCAAGCAGCGGGATCGAAAGGCGGGGATTGATCAGCATCTTGGTGCTCCAGTTGCAGCTATTCAGCAATCGACTGTCATGCCCGGCTCTAGCCGCCCATGCGCGCGACCGAGACGACGATGCAAGTGTTGCCGGTTGGGACCAGCAGCGCCTGGCCGGCATTGTCGGCCAGGTTGAAAAGCATCGTGTTCGAAAGATTGTCCGCCAGCAGGCTGCCCTTCGGGAGCGTTCCGACGACTTCCTGGCAAGAGCGCGGGAATGGCGCCACGCGCATGAAACCACCCTCGCAGCTCTGGCCGACAGGCGAGGCAAAAACGACGCCCGCGGCCTGCGACTTGTAGTCCGGCAGGTTGTAGCTCATCCCGGCGACGGCCTGCACGGCATGGATGTCGGGTGAGGTTTTGTCCCATTGCGTCTGGATCGCATAGGTCGACCCGGCAGTCAGAGCCTGCCCCATCGCGGCAAAGAGATTGGCGCAGGTGCGGACACCTGCCTGCGCGACATGCGCCTGAAACGGATTCTTGTTTGCCGAGGCGTCGGCCGGCGCGGGCCCGGCTTCGGCCGGCTTGCCCTGCATTGGCGCCTGCGCCTGCGCGGAGGCCGTGCCAGCGACGAATGTCCCAAGCGCGGGATAGAGACGGAACGACAGGACCACCGCCGCCGCGACCAAGACCGCGAACGCGCCGAGCAGCGCCGTGTTTCGCGCCAGGCGCCAGCCTGGCGAACGCTGTGGCGGTGGACTTGCCGGCGGCTCCGGCAGCGCGACCGGCTGGGACTGTGTCAGGATTCTGTCCTCGATGGATTGGCGTGTCATCTCAAAGTCTTTCTAGTTGATGGCCGACAGCGCGGTCTTGAGTCCCTTGAACGGGGCATCGAGGCTGACGGTCGCTCCCGACGGCAGGGAATAGGAAACCTGGACCGTGGTCTCCTTGCCGATCTGCTCGCGAAGCACCGGGCCGACGGGCACATAGCCGACGCAGACCGACGCATCGCAACCCTGCAGTTGAACGTCGACCGGCTGTTTGCGGCCGGCAAATCGCAGCGAAAGCTTGCTGCCCGCACCTGCCGCGAGCGGGGTTCGCAAGATCATGAAGGGCTTGCCCTTCTCGTCCGCCGCGAGCGACCAGCTGAAGACCATGGCCTGGCCCTGGTCGATGAAGGACTGGCTGATGTTGCAGACCTTCTTCCTGGCCTGCAGGTTCTCGTCGCAGATCAGCGTCCAGTTCTCGAACGGGCGCGTGGTCCGCTGATATTGGCCAAGCTTCACGTCCGCGGGCACCGCGACGTCGGACGGCTTTATCCGATAGGCTGGCTGGGCCGCCTCCTGCCCGGCCGCGTGCGGGCCGGACAGAAGGAGGCAAGTCACGGATATCACGGCAAGGACCGTCTGCCTGGTCATCAACAGACTCAGTTCAGGGTGAAGCTGACGCCTGCGCCGACACCCCAGTGCCCGCCGGCCGTCGTACCGGACACGTTTGCCCGGGCCCTGCCATCCTCGCTGGTGTAGCCGGCACCGAACGCGACGGCGCCTTCGCCACGCCAGTAGCCGCCGCCGGCCGCCACGCTCAGCTTGCCCGGACGATCGTCGTAGCGCAGCGAGGCGGCCGCAAGGCCGATCGCCGCCGCCTGGCGCGCTTCGCCTCGAGCCTCGCTCATGTCCATGTTGAGCTGGCTGAGCTTGGAGTCGGTGTAGGCATTGGCCTGCTGCAGCGTGGTGGCCGCCACCTGGTTGGTGTAGGTCTTGGAGTTGTCGAGCGTGGTCGCCAGCCCAAGATTGAGTTGCTGGACGTTGACTGCATCGGTGTCTGCGGTGCCGGCGCCGACATTGTGGATGACGACGGGCGCATTCACGTCGCCGCCAACGAGCGTCACCGAGTTCGACTTCGAGCCGTCGGTGTTCTTGTCGTACTGGATCGCGAACTCGTTCAGATCGCCCACGCTTCCCTGCACGGCCTCGACGGCCTGATTGGTCGCATAAAGCTGACTGCCGTTAATGGCATCGGTCGAGGTATCGCTGATCCGTCCCGCGGCCACATTGGTGACGGTGCGCTCATTGCCGACGCTGCCGACACTCACCGTGCTCGTCGGAGCGGTTCCGGCGAAGGTATAGGCGACACCGTTTATCGTCGTGCCGGTGGTCGCGACCGCAGCCGCCGTCGTCGAGCCCGCGCCGAGCGCGACGCTGCCCGGCTCGTTGGCCGTGGCGCCGGCGCCAAGCGCCATCGATTGCGCGCCATTGGCGGTCGAGTTGGTGCCAAGCGCGATGCTGTCGGCCTGGTTGACGGTCGCTGTCTGGCCGATCGCGATGCCGCCAGGCGCGGTCTGCTGCACGATGGCGCCATTGCCCATGCCGATGCCGTTGTCGCCGTTGACGGTGGTGCGCGGACCGATCGCGACCGACTCGGCGCCGACAGCCAGCGAGTCGGAGGCGGTCGAATTGGCGTGGAAGTACATGGTTCCCGTCACCGCGAAGGAGCTCAGCGCGCCCTTCAACTGGCGAAGCGTGACGGCGTCCTGGTCCAGCGTGCCGTCGGCTACGTTGGTGATCTGACGATAGGATGTCGAGTTACCCACCGAGACGGCGCCGAGCAAGGTCATATCCGTGGTGTTGTAGGGGATGAGGCCGGTGCCAGAGAGGATCGATCCCGATGCTGGCGCCACCGCGCGGTCGGAAACCGAGCCGGAGCCGAGCGCCACGCCGTCGGTGATGGAGACCGTGGTGCCGCGGCCGAGCGCCAGCGAATTGGCGGCGGAGGCCGTCGCCTGGTAACCGAGCGCCGAGGAGCCAACCCCTTGCGCGAAGGCGTCCGTGACCGGAAGCGTCGTGTCGTTGGTGCGCACGTAGCGAATGCCGTCGCCATTGGCGTCGGTGTAGGCTGTCGACGTATCGCCGGCGAAATTATTGATCGTGTTGCCGAGAGTGGTGATGTCGGCGGTGTTGGCGGCGATGTCGGTGGTGTTCTGCGTCACTTGCTGGTTGGTCGCGAAAAGCTGCGAGCCGTTGACGGCATCGGTCGAGGAGCCGCTCAGCTGCCCGGCCGCGACGTTCTGGATCTGGCGCTCCGCGCCAACCGAACCGACCGAGAACGCGCCGGCCGGGGTTCCGCCGGCGAAGGTGTAGTTGACGCCGCCGATGACCGTGCCGCCGACATTGGTGGTGGCGCCGGTAACCGAATTCAGGCCGATCGACACGTCGCCGGTGTTGGTGGCGACGGCATTCGGGCCAATCGCGACGGAATCCGTCCCCAGCGCCTGGGAATCGGCAAGCGTCGAATTGGCGTGGAAATACTTGATGCCGCCGCCGGTGTTGATGTTGTTGATCGTGTTGCCGAGAGTGGTGATGTCGGCGGTGTTGGCGGCGATGTCGGTGGTGTTCTGCGTCACCTGCTGGTTGGTCGCGAAGAGCTGCGAGCCGTTGACCGCGTCGGTCGAGGAGTTGCTCAACCGCCCGGCCGCGACGTTCTGGATCTGGCGCTCCGCGCCCACCGAGCCGACCGAGAATGCGCCGGCCGGCGTTCCGCCGGCAAAGGCGTAGTTCACACCGCCTATCGTTGTGCCGGCGACCACCGTCGTGGTGCCGGATACGGAGTTCAGGCCGATTGCCACATCGCCGGCGTTGTTGGCCACGGCATTGGGGCCGATCGCAACGGAATCCGTCCCCAGAGCCTGGGAATCGGGCAGCGTCGAATTGGCGTGGAAATACTTGATGCCGGCGCCGGTATTGATGTTGGTGATCGTGTTGCCGATGTTGGCGATATCGGTCGTGTTCTGCGTTACCTGCTGATTGGTGGCGAAAAGCTGCGAACCGTTGATCGCGTCGGTCGAGGCGTTGCTGAGCCGACCCGCCGCGAGGTTGGTGAGGGTCCGCTCCGCGCCTGGAGCGCCGATGCTGACGGTCGAGGACGGCGTCGTGCCGGCGAAGCCGTAGGTTGTGGTTCCGATCGTCGTGCCGCTGGTGCCGACGGCCACGTCGGTCACCGAGCCTGAGCCCAGCGCCACGTCGCCGGAACTCGCCGCAGCGGTCGCGCCGTCGCCCAGCGCGACATTGCCGGCGAGACCGGCGGCGCCCGCTGTGGAGCCGTTGCCCAGCGCAACCGAGCCCTGCCCGATCGCCTTGTTGTTGTTGCCGATCGCGACCGCGCCTGCCGCCTGGTTGGCGGCAGTGGCGCTGGCCGTGCCGTCGCTGTTGGCGATGTTGTTGGCGCCGCCGGTGAAGGCGCCGGTGCCGCTGGCATAGCTCGGATCGCCGATGGAGACCGCGCCGTTGCCAAAGGCGGTGTTGTTCGCGCCGATGGAGACTGCCTGGCCGCCAGTCGCGACCGCGTTGGTGCCCATGGCAACCGCGTTGGTGGCATCGGCCTTGGCATTGTTGCCGACGGCGATGGCGCTCTGCGCCGACGCATTGGAACCGATGCCGAGTGCGGTGCTGGCGACCCCGCCGGCGCTGGCGCTGACGCCGGCAGCAAGCGAATTGTCTCCCGTCGCGTTGGATCCAGATCCGAATGAGGAGGAGTTTATGCCGCTGGCGACGGCCGTGTTGCCAACTGCCGTGCTGGCGGCGGCGCTCGCAACGGAGCTGGTGCCTACGGCGATGGCAGATTGAGCGCTCGCATTTGCGCCCAGTCCCAGCGCGGTTGCTTGCAACGCGGTTGCCGTGGCGTTGTTGCCGAGTGCGGTGGCGGACACGCCCGTAGCTTGGGCTCCCGAGCCCGCTGCCACCGAACCTACTCCGCTCGACACAGCTTGGTTGCCCAGCGCCAATGCGAAATCGGCCGAGGCATTGGTGCTGGAGCCGAGTGCTGTCGAGTTCAGTCCTGCCGCACTGGCCGACTTGCCCATAGCAACGGCGCTATCCTTGCTGGCGACGGCACCCCAGCCTGCGGCCGTGGCATAGTTGCCGCTGGCCGAGGAGCTGGTACCGAGGGCAGTGGAGTTCCCTCCCGAAGCAACGGAGAAGGTGCCCAAGGCGTTTGCGCCAGCCCCAGTGGCACTGGCGGTTACACCGAGCGCGACCGAATTGACGCCGCTCGAGACCGTGCCTTGGCCCAGCGCCATCGCGCCGCCGGTGCCCGTGGCTTTCGCGTTCAGGCCGATGGCAATCGCATATTGTGCCGACGAAACGGACGAACGTCCCATCGCAATTGCGTCGACCTGGGACGCCGTAACATCCGTGCCTATGCCGATGGCGCTCTGCGCCAACACCCCCGTTCCCGGAGCGGTGCGCGAGCCAAGATAGACGGAGTTGATCGCGGAGGCGATCGTTCCAAAGCCGATCGCGATGGCGTTTTGGTTGCCTGCACTGGCGTTGGTGCCCTCGGCAATGGAATCGGCTCCGTTTTGCACGGCTCCGGATCCAAACGCGATACCGCGCACGCCGTTTGCCGTGCCGCCGCCCCCGAAAACCTGTGCGAATGCCGGCGTGGCGATGCCGCCCAATGCGATCGCGCCCAGTGCCGCCGCAAGGATGTTGCCGGCGCCAAGCGTCCCCAGCCCCAGACCATTGCGGCGCATGCCAAGCACGCGATGCGCGTTGCGAAGCGCCGCCATCACGCGACGACGGAGCGAGCGGCTGTCGGTGGCGCCGGAGACCCAGTTTCCAGCAAATCGGGCCGATCCGCGCTGAGCGGTACGTTCTTGCCTGAGTTTCATTGCGAGAATGCCTCCTTTGGTGGGTCGCGCTCGATAACGGCAGGTTCCGCCGACCCTGCCGCCAAAGCGTGTCTGCTCGAAAAAGGGATGATCACATCGGCGCCGCGCGCGAGCAGCGCATGGCCCTGTTTCTCCCCGATCGCCTCGACGCGATCGAGCGTGTTTTCAAGCCAGGCGTCACCCGCCTCGGGCACAGCCTGGAGCGCCGTCGTGACCCGCTCGGCTGGGATCAGCCGCTCGAGATAGGAGCGCACCGCCGCCAGATGGACGGCGGGCGCGTCATGCGCGTGAACGACGGTCGTGAGGCCGTAGAGATAATGGGCCAGCAGCATGTCCTGCTTGGCCAGGGGCACGCCATTTCCATAGCGCTTCTCAAGCGTCCTCGATGCCGACTCCAGCCAATAACCGATCTCCTCGGAAAGGCTGCGGCGGATCGCCGTGTCGTCGCTCATGTCCCCTCGGCCAGCTAGAATCCGAATACCGGATTTGCTGCAGAAAGACAGGTTTTCAGAAGTTCGTATTCCAACAAATTGCTGTTTATCTGAAAATATACCGTAGATCTTCCATAGGTTAACGCAAAATTACTTTAGTAATACCTTTTATAAGCCGACCCATCGATAACCGCCGCCGGGATATCAGCTCTGCCTACCGGCCCGCGATCGAACCAACCTCTCCCGCACCTGCAACGGCGTCACGTCGCGATATTTCTTCATCGTGGTGGTGAGGTGGCTCTGGCTCGAGAAGCCGCTCAGATAGGCGATGTCGGTGATCGACATGCGCCTGTCGGCCAGCAGCTTCTCGGCAAAGTCGAGGCGAAGGGCAAGAACATATTGATGCGGCGTCACGCCGAACGTCTTGGAGAAAGCGCGGGCGAAATGGTAGGCTGACAACCCGCACACGGCCGCCATCTCGGCGAGCGAAAGCTTGCGCGAAAAGTTCTCGCTCAGGAATTGCGCCACGAGGCGAGCGTGGCCGAGCGACAGCCCACCTTTCGCGTTCAGCAGTGGCCGCCTTTCAGCAGGAATTTCCGAATACCAAGCTTGCAGATCGTCGTCGCGCCGCAACTTGGACTCCTGATGCTCAGCCCTCCGCAGCTTCGGCCCAACCTGAGCGGGCGCTTTTGGTTCCCTGGTCACAATAATTCGTGATCGCACGTGCTGTCGGCGCTATCCAGTTTGCCCCCCGGCAACAGCACGTCAAAGGCCATGATTTGGCGCGTCCGGTATTTCATGAAATTGCGGTTCTGCCGGAAAAGTTCCCTTGCGAAAAGTTTTAGCTGCCGCTGATGCGGCTCACCCGTCGACAGGTAAGATTTGATCGTCGGGAGGTAACGAGGACGGCTCTCAGGGGGCGGCGCATTTCCGTGACGGATTCGCGCGACGGCAAGCGGGTCTCGCCTGATATCAAAGGTTGCGGGGCGTGATTCGCGTCGCGCCAAGCGCGGTGCCGCCTCCCCGCTTCAACGGCCTCTCGCCAGGCTGCCCAAAATCCCGCGCACGATGGCGCGACCGACGGACGAGCCGACCGAGCGCACCACCGACTTGATGGCGGCTTCGGCAACGGTCTGGCGGTTTGAGGACCGCCGGTTGCCGGTCCCGAGGACATCATCGAAGCCCGGAATGGTCCAGCGCGAACCGCCGCTGTTCTGCTGCTGTGCCTGCGCCTCGGCGTCCTGCGCCTCCTTGGCCTTTTTCTGCAGCATTTCGAAGGCCGATTCGCGATCGACGGCCTCGTCATACTGGCCGGCGACCGGGCTCTCGGCGATGATCTTGCGGCGCTCGTCGGGCGTGATCGGTCCGAGCCGCGATGACGGCGGCCGGATCAGCGTACGCTGGACCATGGCCGGCACGCCCTTGTCCTCCAGCATAGAGACCAGCGCCTCACCGGTGGCGAGCTGGGTGATGGCGGTGGCGCAATCGAAATCGGGATTGGGCCGGAAGGTTTCGGCAGCGGTGCGCACCGCCTGCTGCTCGCGCGGCGTATAGGCGCGCAGCGCATGCTGGACGCGATTGCCGAGCTGGGCCAGCACCTTTTCCGGAATGTCCAGCGGGTTCTGGGTGACGAAATAGACGCCGACGCCCTTGGAGCGGATCAGCCGCACCACCTGCTCGACGCGATCGATCAGCACCTTCGGCGCGTCCTCGAACAAAAGATGCGCCTCGTCGAAGAAAAACACCAGCTTGGGCCGGTCGAGATCGCCGACCTCGGGCAACTCCTCGAACAACTCCGACATCAGCCAGAGCAGGAAGGTGGCGTAGAGCTTGGGATTCATCATCAATTTGTCGGCGGCCAGAACGCTGATCGCGCCGCGGCCGTCGCGCGTGGTGCGCATGATGTCGGCAATGCGCAGCGCCGGCTCGCCGAAGAAGTTCGCCGCGCCTTGGCTCTCCAGCACGAGCAGCGTGCGCTGGATGGCGCCGACCGAAGGCTTGGTGACATTGCCGTAGCGCGCGCTGAGCTGGTCGGCGCGATCGGCCATGTTGGCAAGCAGCGCCTGCAGGTCCTTGAGATCGAGCAGCAGCAGGCCTTCCTCGTCGGCGATGCGGAAGGCGATGTTCATGACACCCTCCTGCGCTTCCGTGAGGTTCATCAGACGCGACAAAAGCAGCGGCCCCATCTCCGAAATGGTAGCGCGAATCGGATGGCCCTGCTCACCGAACAGATCCCAGAAGATGACCGGGAATTCCTGGAACTGATAAGGATCGAGCTTCACCTGCTCGGCGCGCTTGACCAGGAAATCCTTGGCCTCGCCCATCATGGATATGCCGGAAAGGTCGCCCTTGATATCGGCGCAGAAGACAGGCACGCCGGCGTTGGAAAAGCCTTCGGCCAGGATCTGCAGGCTGACGGTCTTGCCGGTGCCCGTGGCCCCGGTGACGAGGCCGTGGCGGTTGCCGTAGCGCAGCAGCAGCTCTTCGGCGCGCTGATAGGAATCGTCGGGCTTGCGGCTGGCGCCGATGAAGATGCTGGTCTCGTCAACCATGTCCGGTCTCCGCAATCTGTTCCGCTCAAAGGCCTCACCCGAGGTATAGTAACGCGGGTCGCATGCGGCAATGCCCAGTCTCGATTTTGCGGCGCAGCGAATTTGGCCTTTGGCGCTTGCGGATTCGGCGCATGTTTGGCAATCGGTTGGCTGGCCGAGAGAACCCGGCCGGATGATGCATTGTGATATCCGGTTCCTGACCTTAGATTGGCCGGACCCGGATGATGCGGCCGAGAAGCGAGGAGAGCGATGGGCGCCGGCGCCTTGACCAGGGATGTCGACCTTCCGAACCCGGACGCCAAGCGTTGGCAGGCGCTGGCGGAAAAGGCGCTTGCCGGCGGTTCCTTCGAGGAGAAGCTCGTCTCCCACACCGATGACGGCATCCGCATCGAGCCGCTCAGCCAACGCTCGACGACCGCCGAGCCGTTGCCGCGCACAAATCCGACCGCGCCCTGGATCGTCAGCCAGCGCGTCGACGACCCGGATGTCGCCCGGGCCAGTGCGCAAGCCCTGGAAGACATCGCCCAAGGCGCCACCGGCCTGTCGCTTGTCTTCGAAGGTGCGCCGAATGCCTTCGGCTACGGCTTGCCGCGCACCGCGGAGGCGCTGGAGAGGGTGCTCGACGGCGTGCCGCTCAACCGCGTGCAGGTGCGCATCGACGCGCATCCGTGGAGTCGCGCCGTGGCCGACTGGCTGCTCGCTTTCCTGAGCCGCCGCCGCTCCGATCCGGCCAAGCTCAACCTTTCCTTCGGCATCGACCCGGCAGCGATCTTCGCCGGAACCGGGCGGCTGCGCACCTCGATCGAGGCGCTGCAGGAATCGATGCCGCAGTCGCTGGCGCATTTCTTCTCGATGGGCGTGCCGGGCGTGCTGCTCGAGGCCGACGGCCGCGTCTTCCATAATGCCGGCGCCACCGAGGCGCAGGAGCTCGGCTCGATGATGGCCTCCGTCGTGTCTTATCTCAGGATGTTCGAGAAGGCGCGCCAGCCGCTGGTCTATGCGGCGCCCTATATCGGCTTCGCGCTCAGCGTCGACCAGGACCAGTTCCTGTCGATGGCCAAGGTGCGGGCGTTGCGCAAGCTCTGGGCGCGGGTCCAGGAAGCCTGCTCTATCCCGGCCTCGACCGCCAGCATCCATGCCGAGACCTCGTATCGCATGATGGCGATGGCTGACCCGGAGACCAATATTTTGCGCACGGCGATCGCGGCTTTCGCGGCGGCAACCGGCGGCGCCGATTCGATCTCGATCCTGCCGCACACCATTGCGCACGGGCTGCCGGCCGGCTTTGCCCGTCGCGTCGCCCGCAACGCGCAGCTGATCATGGCCGAGGAGAGCCACATCGGCCATGTCGCCGATCCGGCCTGCGGCTCCGGTTCGGTCGAGGCGCTGACCAACGATCTCTGCGCCGCGGCCTGGGAAGAATTCCAGCGCATCGAGGCCGAGGGCGGCGTGCTCGCCAGCCTGCAGCAGGGCTATATCCAGAACCGCGTGCAGACGGCCGCCGCCAAGCGCAACGGCGCCTATCGGTCGGGCGAGCGCGGCATTGTCGGCACGACGCTTTACCGCGTCGGCAGCGAACGTCCTGTCGAGACGCTACCGCGGGAACGGCGTCCAGCCCTGACCGAAGGCGTGGCGACCTGCGAGCCGCTGTTTCCGGTGCGCATCGATCAGTCGATCGGAGCCGGATCATGATCCCGGATTTCAGCCAGATCGGCTGGTCGGAGCCGCGTCGCGCGCCGGTCGAGCTCAGAGGTCAGCGGATGACGCCGGAAGGCATCGCCGTAAAGCACATTTACGGCCAAGGCGATCTCAAGGGTCTTGCCAATCTCGACACCTATCCCGGCCTGCCCCCCTTCATGCGCGGCCCCTACCCGACCATGTATGTCCAGCAGCCCTGGACGATCCGGCAATATGCCGGCTTCTCGACAGCCGAGGAATCCAACGCCTTCTACCGACGCAACCTCGCGGCCGGGCAGAAAGGCCTGTCGGTCGCCTTCGATCTCGCCACGCATCGCGGCTATGACAGCGACCATCCGCGCGTCGCCGGCGATGTCGGCATGGCGGGCGTTGCAATCGATTCCATCCTCGACATGCGGCAGCTGTTCGACGGCATTCCGCTCAACGAGATGACGGTGTCGATGACGATGAACGGCGCCGTGCTGCCGATCATGGCGCTGTACATCGTGGCGGCGGAGGAACAGGGCGTCGCCCAGAACGATCTCACTGGCACCATTCAGAACGACATTCTGAAGGAATTCATGGTCCGCAACACCTACATCTATCCGCCGAAACCTTCGATGCGGATCGTGTCGGACATCTTCGCCTACACCTCCAGGCATATGCCGAAGTTCAACTCGATCTCGATCTCCGGCTACCACATGCAGGAAGCCGGCGCGACGGCCGATCTGGAGCTTGCCTACACCATCGCCGACGGCATCGAATATGCCCGCGCCGGCGTCGCCGCCGGCCTCGACATCGACCGTTTCGCGCCGCGCCTGTCCTTCTTCTGGGCGATCGGCATGAACTTCTTCATGGAGGTCGCCAAGCTCAGGGCCGCGCGGCTGCTGTGGTCGAACCTGATGAAGAAGAATTTTGCGCCGAAGGACGAGCGCTCGCTGTCGCTGCGGACCCATTGCCAGACCTCGGGCTGGTCGCTGACAGCGCAGGATCCCTACAACAACATCACCCGCACGATGATCGAGGCGATGGCGGCGACGCAGGGGCACACCCAGTCGCTGCACACCAATTCCTTCGACGAAGCAATGGCGCTGCCGACCGACCATTCGGCGCGGATCGCGCGCAACACGCAGCTCGTCCTGCAGAAGGAATCCGGCACCACGCGCATAATCGATCCGTGGGGCGGCTCGGCCTATGTCGAGCGGCTGACGCATGATCTGGCGGCGCGCGCGCTCGCCCATATCGAGGAGGTGGAAAGCCTCGGCGGCATGGCGGCGGCGATAGAGAAGGGTATTCCGAAGCTGCGCATCGAGGAGGCGGCCGCGCGTACCCAGGCGCGCATCGATTCCGGTGAGCAGGTGCTGGTCGGCGTCAACGCGCACCGGCCTGAAGCGGATATCGAGGTCGATGTGCTGAAGATCGACAATGCCGAGGTGAAGGCCAGGCAATTGGCGAAGCTGCAGCGGCTGAAAGGCACACGCGACGTCGCGGCGCTGGAGGATGCGCTGGCGGCGCTGACCCGTGCCGCCGAGGGCGACGAGAACCTGCTCGAATTCGCGGTCCGCGCGGCGCGCGCCAACGCTACCGTCGGCGAGATTTCGCTGGCGCTGGAGAAAGTATTCGGCCGCCACACGGCGGCGGTGCAGACGATCTCCGGCGTCTATCGCGAGGCGCTCGGCGACAACCCGGCGCTTGAGCGGCTGCAGGAGAAGATCGAAACGTTCGAAAAGAAAACCGGCGGCAAGCCGCGCATCCTGGTGGCCAAGATGGGACAGGACGGCCACGATCGCGGCCAGAAGGTGATCGCCAGCGCATTCGCCGATCTGGGCTTCGACGTGACCGTCGGGCCGATGTTCCAGACGCCGGACGAGATCGCGAAGCTCGCGGTGCAGCACGACGTCGACATCATCGGCGCCTCCTCTTTAGCCGCCGGGCACCTGACGCTGATCCCCGAGCTCAAGGACGCGCTGAGGAAGCTTGGCCATGGCGACATGCTAATCGTCGCCGGCGGCGTCATCCCGCCACAAGACTACGACGCGGTGCTGGCCGCAGGCGCGGCGGAGATCTTCCCGCCAGGGACCGTCATCCCGGAAGCGGCCAACCGGCTGATGGATCGGTTGTTGGGCGGCTGAGCGAGGGTTCGGTAATAGCGGCGGCGAGAGCAGGTCGCCGACGTCGCTACCGAAGCCGAGGCCAATGTCCGCGATTGGCCGAAGCATCGCCTCGCTTCGTCATCCACGGGCGGAGCAGGAGCAAAGCTCCGTCGCGCAGACCCGAGGATCCATTCCGTGACGTCTGCGAAGGAACGCGACACCTCAGAATGGTCGCATAATCGTCCGGACGCTATCGAGCCTTGTCACTGGACTGGATAAGCGCCTGGTTCCGCATCGTTTTGATCCGTACAAGCGTCACGGAATGGATCCTCGGGTCTGCGCAGGAGCTTTGCTCCTGCTCCGCCCGTGTATGACGAGGATAAATCGTCGCGGTTAATCGCGGACGTTGGCTGGTTCATGGGCTGCACTGGGTTATAATGTCTGTTGCAACAACACGGTGTTTAGGTTATAATCAATGTTGTAACAGGACTGCAGCACCATGAACACCATCATTCGAAAGATCGGCAATTCCGAAGGCGTGATCCTGCCGAAGGAGCTTCTTGACCGCCTGAACATGAAGGCGGGTGACAACGTGGTTGTCGTTCAGGAGGGCCAAGAGCTTCGCTTGCGCCGCTTGGAAGACTCTGCCGAAGAGTTCGAGCGCAAGATGAAGATCGCGCGCGAGCGAATGAAGAAATACGAGGTTGCCTACCGCGCGCTCGCTAAATGACCGAGCATCACTCGCGGGAATTCGTGGAGGCGATGCATGCCGAACAATTACGCCTCCACGGCGGCGCCCCAGGCATACGCGACGAGGGCATGCTGGAATCTGCCCTCGCCCGGCCCCGACAGAAAGAAGCGTACGGCCAGCCCGATCTTTGTGAACTCGCTGCCGCCTACCTCTTCGGCATTGCAAAGAACCATCCGTTCGTCGACGGCAACAAGCGCACGGCTTTTGCCGCGGCCGACTTGTTCCTCTATTTCAATGGTTTGAGCATCGAAGCCGAGCAACAGGACATCATTCAGCTGGTGATGATGGTCGCCGCAGGTCAGATCGATGAGGCCGGCGCCGCAGCCTTCTTCCGTGACCACACCGTGAAGGTCGAAGACTAGTTCTCGGCCTTGTCCGAGAGCTTGACGATTTCCCATTCCTTGCCGTTGACGGTCACGACCTCGCCGATCTTCTTGCCGAAGAGGGCCACGGCCATCGGCGAGACATGGGAAATGCTGCCCTTCGAGGGATCGGCCTCGTCCTCGCCGACGATGCGCCAATGCACCTTCTTGCCGTCGTCGCCTTCCAGGGTGACGCCCATGCCGAAGCGCACCACGTCGCTGCCCGGCTCCGGCACCGAAAGCTCCGCGCTTTCGCGCCGCGCGGTCCAGTAGCGCAGGTCGCGCGACACGACAGCGAGGCGTTCGCGGTCGCCGCGCCTTTCAGCCTTGGCCATCAGGTCGCGCAGCTCGGCGAGGTTGTCCTCGATCATCGCAAGGCCGCGCTCCGTCACCAGGTTGCGGTGCGTGCTGACCGGACGTTCGCCGACGCCGGCAATGGCGTTCTCGCTGTCTTCTTCGCGCGTGAAAGCTCTGCTCATGCGGTGAACTTAGGCTTGGCGAGGCGACTGCACAAGCGGTTTGCCGATGAGCCCGCCTTGGCACGATTCCTGCGACAGACAGGGCGAAACGCCAGGACCTGTGCCGATGTTGAACAGACGAACGCTGCTTGCCCGGACCGCCGGCTTCGCCGCCGCCGGCGTCCTTGCCGGCAAGGCATCGGCCAAGTCGCTGCCGGGCATCGAGATGGCCGCGATGCGCGGCTCGATCAACGCCACCGAGACCGGCGTCCAGCCGGGCGCGGTCGACGACCAGAGCAAGGCTTTCGCCAGGATGCTGACCGAGGCCAGCGACCGCGACCAGCCGGTGTTCCTGCCGCCCGGCAGCTATCTCGTCTCAAACCTGAAGCTGCCCGCACGCGTGCGCCTGTCGGGCGTGCCCGGCGCGACGCGCATCGTCTATGGCGGCAACGGCCATCTGATGATGGCCGAACAAGCCGAGCACATCGAGCTCAGTGGCCTGGTGCTCGACGGCGCAAACCGCTGGCTGGCCGATTACACGCAAGGGCTGCTCGATCTGCGCCGTGTCGCGCACTTGGTCATCGACAATTGCCAGGTGACCGGCAGCGGCAAGAACGGGCTGGCGCTCGAGCACGCCGTCGGCCGCGTCGGCCGCTCCGATATTTCGGGTGCCGCAGATGCCGGCATCTATTCAGTCGAGGCCGGCGGGCTGGAGATTTCCGGCAATAGCGTTTCGGACTGCGCCAATGGCGGCATCCTGGTGCACCGCTGGCAGGCGGCGGAGGACGGCACCATCGTCAGCGGCAATCGTGTCCAGCGCATCGGCGCGCGCAGCGGCGGCACCGGGCAGAACGGCAACGGCATCAATGCCTTCCGCGCCGGCAACGTCATCATCTCCGGCAACGTCGTCTCCGACTGTGCTTTCACCGCGGTCCGCGCCAACAGCTCAAGCAATTTGCAGATCACCGGCAACACCTGCTCGCGCTCGGGCGAGACCGGAATCTATTCGGAATTCTCGTTCGAAGGCGCGATCGTCAGCAACAATCTGGTCGACGGCGCCGCCAACGGCATCTCGATCGTCAATTTCAACGAAGGCGGCCGCATGGCCGTCTGCTCGAACAATATCGTGCGCAACCTCTCGACCACCGGCCCCTACACCGCCGATCCGCCCGGTTTCGGCGTCGGCATCAGCGCCGAGGCCGACACGACGGTGTCCGGCAACGTCGTCGAGAACGCGCTGCTCTATGGCATGCAGCTCGGCTGGGGCCCCTATCTGCGCAACGTCGTGGCGACCGGCAACATCATCCGCAAAGCGGGCACCGGCATCGTCGTTTCGGTCGTCGAGGGTTCCGGCAGCGCAGTCATCTCGGACAACGTTATCGACGGCGCGCAACACGGCGCCATCATCGGCCAGCGCTGGGCCGATCCGGTGACCGGGGACCTCACCCGATCGACCGATACCGGTTACGCGCATCTCACCGTCGAGCGCAACAAGGTCAGTTAGATCGAGGCCACGATGATGTGCGCCTGGATCTTGGCGGCAATTTCACCGCGGCCATGTCTGTCGGCGATCACGGACTCGGCGTAGTCGGTCGCGGACGCCAACCGTCCTGCCTCCCTGGCCTCGATCTCGTTGCGAAGCAGCGTCCCCTGACAATAGGCAACGGCCGGAACGCGCGGCGAGGATGCGCGGCTCTGCTCGGCTCTGGTGTCGATCGTCACATCGGAAAATCCCGCGGCTTCAAGGTCGCTGCGGATCAGGTCCTTGTCGTGGTAACCGTGCGGCGTGCGCGCCAGGAAGCGCGGCGGATCGTGCGGAAAAATCCTGGCGAGAGCATTCGTCACGTCATCGGCGAATGCATTCTCCTCGATGCGATCCCAGACGCTGAAGAGGAAATGTCCGCCGGGCTTCAGCACCCGCTTTGCTTCGCGATAGGCAGCGGAACGGTCGGGAAAGAACATGGCGCCGAACTGACAACAGACGAGGTCGAAGGCGGCATCCTCGAAGGGCAGATTCAGGGCATCCGCCTGACGCCATGCGATGCGGCTGTCGGGCCCCTGGCGCGAAGCCGCATAATCGAGCATCGGCTGATTGAGGTCGGTTACGGCATAGCTGGCGTCCGGAGAAAGTTTTGGCGCCAAGGCGCGGGTGACGGCCCCTGTGCCCGCGGCGGTTTCCAAAATGGCCAAAGGTGAGAAGGACGCCGCCCGCCGCGCGGTCTCCGCGGCATAGGCCTCGAAAATCAACGGCACCATATGGCGATCGTAATTTTCCGGGATCGACCCGGCAAACACCTTGTCCGCTTCCAGCATAGCCACCGCCCAGCATCCGATTGATGGTAAGGGAGACTAGCAGAAACATGAACTCGCTGCTGTTCGGTTTTGCGTAGAACCGGCGCCGTCCAGGTCGCCAGCGATGGAATTGGCAATCTCAGATTTAGATACACATTGTGTATGCAAAAATGCTATATTGGTAATGGAAGGATACATCACCATGGCCACCAAAAACCAGGACACCCACGCCAAGCCCGTCAATCTGCGCATCCGCGAGGATATCCGCATCCTGATCGACCGCGCCGCGAAGATACGGGGGAAAACCCGCTCCGACTTCATGATCGACGCCGCCTACCGTGCAGCCGAAGACACGCTGCTCGACCAGACGCTCGTCAAGGTCGATGCCGAAAGCTATCAGCACTATCTCGATATCCTCGACCAGCCGCCGAGCGGCGAGGGATTCGCCCGCCTGATGAACGCGCCCAAACCTTGGCGGGACTGATGCTTTCGGCTCCAGCCCTTTTAGCCGATGCGCACGAACTCGACTTTTTCAAAGCGGGACCGACAGCCTGGATCAGTGGCTTCGACGGCGGGCGCGCGCCAATCAAGTCAGCGGGGCGTCCAGAACCTATGTGGTTGCGGAAGGGACGCACGTCGTCGGTTACTACTGCCTTTCATCGGGCGGACTTGACTTGGCGGATGCGCCTGGTTCGATCCGCCGCAATATGCCCGATCCCGTGCCTGTGGCTGTGCTTGGCCGTTTGGCTGTCGATGCGAACTGGCAAGGCAAGGGTCTGGGTGTTGCTCTGCTGCAGGACGCGGTGCTGCGGACGGGCCAAGCGGCAGCCATTCTCGGCATTCGCGGTCTCCTGGTTCATGCCATATCGGATGAAGCCAAGATGTTTTATGAGCGCTACGGCTTCCAGGCTTCCCCAAAAAATCCGATGACTTTGGTGCTGTCGCTGAAGACAGCTAGTTGAGCGCCGCCGTCGGCCGCAGCAAGCCGACCTTGGCACCTATGCGGCTTTCGATTGCGGGATGGGCGAGCTCGGCGAGCCGTGTCGCTACCGCCTCATCGTCGCGCAGCAACTTCGCCAGCACCGCGGCGATCATCACTTCGGCCCCCCTGCCCGCGCCGTCATCGCACTTCAAGGCAATGCCGAGGCCAAGCTCGGGCAATGCCGCGCAATAGACGCCTTCGGCGCCGGTCTTGACGAAGATGCGACCGGGTGCTGCCTGCATCAGCGCGACGTCGGCCCTGCCGGTGCCGGCGACCAGGAACGGCTCGGCCATGCAGGCCGAAAGCAGCCGCTTCGCCGCCTTGGCGCGCTCGGGCGCAAAGCCCCTGCCCGTCGCCATGCGGGCAAAGCCCTGAGCGAAATTCTTCAACGGCACGGCGTAAGTGGGGATCGAGCAGCCGTCGATGCCGCAATGGTCGACGTCATGCGCCGCGCCCGTCACGGACTGCATGGCGTCGCGGACCATCTCCTGCAAAGCGTGGCCGGCCTTGACATAGCCGCCGTGGGAAATGCCGGCATGCACGCAGGTGCAGAGGAAGCCGGAATGCTTGCCGGAGCAGTTGTTGTGCAAGGCGTTCGGCACGTTGCCGGCTCGAGTGAGCGCGATGGTGGCCTCATGGCTCGAGGGCCAGTGCGCACCGCATTCCAGCGCCGTCCTGTCGAGGCCCGCCCTGGCGAGCATCGCCGTGGCCAGCTCGACATGGGCCGGCTCGCCCGAATGCGAGGCGCAGGCCAGCGCCAACTCGCGGTTGCCGAAGCCGTAAGCATCGGCGGCACCCGATTCCACCAGCGGCAATGCCTGGATTGCTTTCACCGCCGAGCGCGGGAACACGGGGCGGTCCGTGTCGCCGATTTCCCAGACGGGCTTGCCGTCGGCGTCGAAGACGGAGACCGCGCCGCGGTGGGCGCTTTCGACCACAGCGCCGCGTGTGACCTCGACCAGAACCGGATTTGTCATGTTGCCTCCCGCACGCACGCCCAGCGGCGCCGCTTTAACGCGGGCCGCTTCTACCTGATCCGGTCGAGGATGGAAACGTAGTTGGCGACGGCCGCGCCGCCCATGTTGAAGATGCCGCCGAGTTTTGCGCCCGGCACCTGGATGCCGCCGGCTTCGCCGGTGAGCTGCATGGCTGTCAGCACATGCATCGAGACACCGGTAGCACCGATCGGGTGGCCCTTGGCCTTCAGGCCGCCGGACGGGTTGACCGGCAGCCGACCGTCCTTCGCCGTCGTGCCATCCAGCGCCAGCTTGGCGCCCTCTCCTGGCTTGGCGAGCCCCATCGCTTCGTATTCGATCAGCTCGGCTATGGTGAAGCAGTCATGCGTCTCGACGAAGGAGAGGTCGTCGAGCGTCACACCGGCCTTCTTCAGCGCCTGCTCCCAGGCGCGCTCGCAGCCTTCGAAGGAGAGGATGTCGCGCTTCGACATCGGCAGGAAGTCCTGCACATGCTCATTGGCGCGGAAAGTCACGGCGCGGCGCATTTTCAGCGCCGTCGCCGTGTCGGTGAGGACGAGCGCCGCGGCGCCGTCGGAGACCAGCGAGCAATCGGTGCGCTTCAGCGGACCGGCGACGAACGGGTTCTTCTCGCTCTCCTGGCGGCAGAACTCGTAGCCGAAATCCTTGCGTATCTGGGCATAGGGATTGTCGACGCCATTCCGGTGGTTCTTGGCGGCTATCATGGCAAGTGCGTCCGATTGGTCGCCATAGCGCTGGAAATAGGCCTGCGCGATCTTGCCGAAGACGCCGGCGAAGCCTGCCGGCGTGTCGCCATCTTCCGGCAGATAGGATGCCTTGAGGAGATTCTTGCCGATCTCGGGTCCGGGCGTGGTCGTCATCTGCTCGGCGCCGACCACCAGCACGATGCGAGCGGCGTTGGCGTCGATGGCGCGGATGCCTTGACGGACGGCGGCCGAGCCGGTGGCGCAGGCGTTCTCGACGCGCGTCGCCGGCTTGAAGCGCAGCCGGTCATCGGCCTGGAGCACGAGGCTTGCGGTGAAATCCTGCGGCGAGAAGCCGGCGTTGAAATGGCCAAGCACGATCTCGTCGACATCGTCTGGGCCGATGCCGGCGTGATCGAGCGCTTCGACGGCGACCCTGGTGATCAGGCCCTCCAGCGTCTCGCCTTCGAGCTTGCCGAAGCGCGAATGCGCCCAGCCGACGATGCATGCGGTCATGGCAACCTCCATCTGTGCCGCAGCCTAGCACGATCGCACGCGGCACGTGATTTAATATTGTTCAATAATGAACCGTTTCCAGCCCCATGCCATGGGCCAGAACGACACGATCGGTTGATCCCGGTGTCGATTTTTATTGATTGACGCGTCAATAAAAAATAACCTTGGCTCGAACCGGACCCCCAAATGCCCAAAATCGGAATGGAGCCAGTGCGCCGCAGGGCGCTGATCGACGCGACGATCTCGGCGATCGGCGAGCGCGGATCGCTGGACGTGACGATGTCGGAGATCGCCGGCCGCGCCGGAGTGTCGTCGGCGCTGGCGCATCACTATTTCGGCGCCAAGGACGAACTGCTCTTCGCAACGATGCGGCACATCCTCGCCGAGCTCAACACCGACACCAGACGCGCGTTCGGCCTTGCCGCGACGCCGCGCCAGCGCGTCTCGGCCGTCGTCGCCGTCAGCTTTTCCGACGAGCAGTTCCAGCCTCAGATCATCGCCGCCTGGCTCGCCTTCTATGTCGAGGCACAGAAATCGATGGAGCTGCGGCGGCTGCTGCGCATCTATGCGCGGCGGCTCCATTCGAACCTGATGAGCGGGCTGACCGGCATCCTGCCTCGGGCCGAGGCAGACCGCGTGGCGGAAGCGACCGCGGCACTGATCGACGGGCTCTACATCCGCCGCGCGCTGAAGGACGGCGTGCCCGACGCGCAGACCGCGATCGCGCTCGTGGAAGACTATCTCGAAACCAAGCTCAACGGACGGAGCCTGCCTTGACCACCCGGCGACCCAATTTCCTGATCGTCATGGTCGATCAGCTCAACGGCACGTTCTTTCCGGACGGCCCGGCGGACTTCCTGCATGCGCCGCACCTGAAGGCGCTTGCCGCGCGCTCGGCGCGCTTCGCCAACAATTACACTGCCTCGCCGCTCTGCGCGCCTGGCCGCGCTTCGTTCATGAGCGGGCAACTGCCGTCGCGCACCGGGGTCTATGACAACGCCGCCGAGTTCGCCTCTTCCATTCCGACCTTCACCCACCATCTGCGCGCCGCCGGCTACTACACCTGCCTGTCCGGCAAGATGCATTTCGTCGGGCCCGACCAGTTGCACGGTTTCGAGGAGCGTCTGACCACCGACATCTACCCCGCCGATTTCGGCTGGACGCCAGACTACCGCAAGCCCGGCGAGCGCATCGACTGGTGGTATCACAATCTGGGTTCGGTCACAGGCGCCGGCGTCGCCGAGATCACCAACCAGATGGAGTATGACGACGAGGTCGTCTTCCTTGCCATGCAAAAGCTCTACCAGCTGTCGCGCGAGCAGGACGACGCGGGTCATCGCCCCTGGTGCCTTACCGTTTCGCTGTCGCACCCGCACGACCCCTATGTGGCGCGCAAGCAGTATTGGGATCTCTACGAGAACTGCCAGGCGCTCGATCCTGAAATCCCGTTCATACCGCATGACGCGCAGGATACGCATTCGCAACGGCTCTACCGCGCCAGCGACTACCAAGCCTTCGAGATCACGCCAGAACAAGTGCGCCGTTCGCGGCGCGGCTATTTCGCCAACATTTCCTATGTCGACGACAAGCTCGGCGAGATTCTGGACGTCCTCACGCGTACCCGCATGCTCGACGACACAACCGTCCTGTTCTGCTCGGACCACGGCGACATGCTGGGCGAGCGCGGCCTGTGGTTCAAGATGAGCTTCTTCGAAGGCTCGGCGCGCGTGCCGCTGATGATCGCCGGCAAGGACGTGCCGGCCGGCCTGATCGCGGCGCCGGTTTCCAATCTCGACGTGACGCCGACGCTCTGCGACCTAGCCGGTATCGACATCGCGGCAATCGAACCGTGGACCGACGGTCAGTCGCTGCTGCCGCTGCTCGACGGCAAGGCGCGAAGCGGGCCGGTGCTGATGGAGTATGCGGCCGAAGGCTCCTACGCGCCGCTGGTCGCGATGCGCGACGGTAAATACAAATTCGTCCATTGCGAGCTCGACGCGCCGCAACTGTTCGATCTCGATACCGATCCGCTCGAGCGTGACAACCTCGCCGACGATCCGGCGAACGCAGCCCTGGTGGCGGCGTTCATGGACAAGGTCGGGGCCCGCTGGGACATGGCCGCCTTCGACGCCGCCGTGCGCGAAAGCCAGGCGCGCCGCTGGGTCGTCTATCCGGCGCTGCGCAACGGCGCCTACTACCCGTGGGATTTCCAGCCGCTGCAGAAGGCGTCGGAACGCTACATGCGTAACCACATGAACCTCGACAATCTCGAAGAGAGCAAACGCTATCCGAGAGGCGAATAATGGCTGACGTTCTCGTTCCCACCCTCGACCATCTGAAACAGGCCTATGCCGTCACCTCGACGGCCACGCAGGTGACGCCGCTGCTGGAGTCGGCGGCGCTCGCAAAAGAGACGGGTGCAGCGCGGATCTTCGTCAAGCCGGAGTCGCTGCAATGGGCCGGCTCCTTCAAGGTGCGCGGCGCCTATTGGCGGTTGAACCGGCTTTCGCCGGATGAAGCGAAAAAGGGGGTCGTCGCCTATTCCTCCGGCAATTTCGCGCAAGGGCTGGCGGCGGCCGGCCAGGCGCTGGGCATCCCCGTCACCATTGTCATGCCTATCGACGCGCCCGCCGCCAAGCGCGACGCGACCGCCGGTTATGGCGCGCGCGTGGTGCTGACGGATCATGGCGAACGGGCCCGCGAGGAAGTTGCGGCTGCAAAGGCGCGCGAGATCGCCGAGAGCGAGCATCTCACCTTGCTGCATCCCTTCGACGATCCTGAGATCGTCGCCGGCCAGGCCGGCGCGGGACTGGAAGCGCTCGACCAGCTGGCAATGAAGAAGGCGCATGCAGACCTGGTATTCTGCTCGGTCGGCGGCGGCGGGTTGATCGGCGGTGTTTCGCTGGCCTTCCACTATCTGTCGCGCAACACCGAGATCATCGCCGTCGAGCCGGAAGGTTTCAACGGCATGGGCTCGTCGCTGGCGCATGGCGCGATCGAGACCATGCCGATCGGGCCGAAATCGATCTGCGACGGGCTGATGGCGCGCAAGCCCGGCGACGCGCCCTTCGCGGCGGTGCGCGCGGCCGGCGTGCGCGGCGTCACCGTCGACGACGCCTCGGTGCGGTGGGCGATGAAGATCGCCTTCGAGCGGATGAAGCTGGTGCTGGAGCCTTCGGGCGCGGCATCGCTCGCGGCGCTGCTCGGCGGCAAGGTGGATGTGAAGGACAAGACCGTCCTTGTGGTTGCAACCGGCGGCAATGTCTCGCTCGCCGACTTTATGGCGCATGTGAACAATGCTTGAAGCGGATTTCGTCATCATCGGCTCCGGCTCAGCCGGCTCGGCCATGGCCTACAGGCTATCGGAAGACGGCAAGCACTCGGTGATCGTCATCGAGTTCGGCGGCACCGATATGGGGCCGCTGATCCAGATGCCGTCGGCGCTGTCGATCCCGCTCAATATGAGCCTCTACGACTGGGGGTTCGCCAGCGAGCCGGAGCCGCATCTCGGCGGGCGCGTGCTGGCCACCCCGCGCGGCAAGGTGCTCGGCGGCTCGTCCTCGATCAACGGCATGGTCTATGTGCGCGGACATGCGCATGACTTCGACCACTGGGCCGAACAGGGCGCCGCAGGCTGGGCGTTCGCCGACGTGCTTCCCTATTTCAAGCGCATGGAGGATTGCGACGGCGGCGAGGATGGCTGGCGGGGCAAAGGCGGACCATTGCATGTGCAGCGCGGCACGCGGAAAAATCCGCTCTACGGCGCCTTCGTCGAGGCGGGCCGCCAGGCCGGGTTCGAGCTCACCGACGACTATAACGGCTCCAAGCAGGAAGGTTTCGGGCCGATGGAACAGACCATTCTGGGCGGCCGCCGCTGGTCGGCGGCGAACGCCTATCTGAAGCCGGCTCTCAGACGCGGAAATGTCAGGCTGCTCAAGGGTTTCGCCCGGCGCGTGGTAATCGAGAATCAACGCGCGATCGGCGTCGAGATTGAAGCTGATAAAAAGATTCAGGTCGTTAAGGCGCGGCGTGAGGTGATCGTCGCGGCCTCGTCGATCAATTCGCCAAAGATCCTGATGCTGTCAGGCATCGGCCCGGGCGCGCATCTCCAGGAAAACGGCATCCAGGTGGTTGCCGACCGGCCGGGCGTCGGCGGCAATCTGCAGGATCATCTGGAGCTTTATATCCAACAGGAATCGACCAAGCCGATCACGCTGAACTCGGTGCTCAATCCTTTCTCGAAGGCGCTGATCGGCGCGCAATGGCTTTTCTTCAAGACCGGCCTTGGCGCCACCAACCATTTCGAGGCGGCAGCCTTCGTGCGTTCGCAGGCCGGCGTCGATTACCCCGATATCCAGTATCACTTCATCCCTGCGGCGGTGCGCTATGACGGCAAGTCGGCGGCGAAGTCGCACGGCTTCCAGGCGCATGTCGGGCCGATGCGCTCGAAGTCGCGCGGCTCGGTCGGCCTGCGCTCGCCCGATCCGAAGGCCAAGCCGGTGATCCGCTTCAACTATATGTCGCATCCGGACGACTGGAGCGAGTTCCGCCACTGCATCCGGCTGACGCGCGAGATCTTCGGCCAGAAGGCCTTCGATGGCTTCCGCGGCAAGGAGATTTCACCGGGCAGCCATGTGCAGTCGGACGACGAGCTCGACGCCTTCATCCGCGACCATGCCGAGAGCGCCTACCATCCTTGCGGCACCTGCAGGATGGGCCGCGCCGACGATCCTACGGCCGTCGTCGATCCGGAATGCCGGGTGATCGGCGTCGAGGGGCTGCGCGTCGCCGACTCCTCGATCTTCCCGCGGGTGACCAACGGCAACCTCAACGCGCCGTCGATCATGACCGGCGAGAAGGCGTCCGATCACATCCTTGGCCGAACGCCGCTGGCGCCATCCAACCAGGAACCGTGGATCAATCCGCGCTGGCAGGTGGCGGACCGATAGGGCATTGTCGGGCACACCCGCCCGATCGGCGAACAGTTCCGGAGAAAGCCATGCGCGCCCAGCCAACGGCATCGCACTACGTCAACGGCCGCTACATCGAGGACGAAGGCGGTGCCCCGCTGCCGGTGATCTATCCGGCTACCGGCGAGATCATCGCCACGCTGCATTCGGCAACGCCGAACGTGCTGGAGCTGGCGATCGAAGCCGCCCGGGCCGCGCAGCCTGCCTGGGCACGGTTGAAGCCCGTCGAGCGCGGCCGCATCCTGCGCCGCGCTGCCGACATTCTGCGCGCGCGCAATGCCGATCTGGCCCGCATCGAGACGCTCGACACCGGCAAACCGATCCAGGAAACGCTGGTGGCCGACGCCCCTTCGGCCGCCGACTGCCTGGAATATTTCGCCGGAGCGGTCGCCGCCTTCAATGGCGAGATGATCGATCTCGGCGGGCCCTTCGCCTATACGCGCCGCGAGCCGCTCGGCGTCTGCGTCGGCATCGGCGCCTGGAACTATCCGATCCAGATCGCCGGCTGGAAGTCGGCGCCGGCTTTGGCCATGGGCAATGCCATGGTATTCAAGCCGTCGGAGAACACGCCGCTTTCGGCGCTGGCACTGGCCGAGATCTATTCAGAGGCCGGCCTGCCCGACGGGCTGTTCAATGTCGTGCAAGGCTATGGCGATGTCGGCGCCGGCCTTGTCGGGCACGATGTCGTGGCCAAGGTCTCGGTGACCGGCTCGGTGCCGACCGGCCGCAAGGTGCTGTCGCTTGCCGGCTCGAAGATGAAGCACGCGACGATGGAGCTCGGCGGCAAGTCGCCGCTGATCGTCTTCGACGACGCCGATCTCGAGAACGCCATCGGCGGCGCCATGCTCGGCAACTTCTACTCTACCGGCCAGATCTGCTCGAACGGCACGCGCGTCTTCGTGCAGAAGGGCCTGCACGACCGCTTCGTTGAGCGGCTTGTCGAGCGCACCAAGAAGATCCGCATCGGCGATCCGCTCGATCCGGAAACGCAGATGGGTCCGCTGGTCAACAAGGCGCAGCAGGACAAGGTCGTTTCCTATATCGAAGCCGGCAAGCAGGATGGCGCCAGCCTAGCCTGCGGCGGCAATTTACCGTCGCTGCAGGGTTTCGAAGGCGGTTTTTTCGTCGAGCCGACGGTGTTCACCAATGTCGCCGACACCATGCGGATCGCGCGCGAGGAGATTTTCGGACCGGTGATGAGCGTGCTCAAATTCGACAGCGAGGACGAGGTGATCGAGCGCGCCAACGACACCGAATTCGGGCTGGCGGCGGGCGTGTTCACGCGCGACCTGCCGCGCGCGCATCGCGTCATCGCCGAATTGCAGGCCGGCATCTGCTGGATCAACGCCTACAATCTCACGCCGGTGGAAATGCCCTTCGGTGGCGTCAAGCAGTCCGGCATCGGCCGCGAGAATTCGCTGGCGGCGCTGGCGCATTATTCGCAGCTGAAGGCGGTTTATGTCGAGACGGGGGACGTGGCGAGCCCGTATTGAGGGATTGACAGATCACGAAAGTCGGC
>NZ_VFTP01000002.1:0-676037 GCF_006439455.1 Mesorhizobium sp. B2-9-1
GAATACATGACCGCTCCAGACTTACGCCGCTGCCGCCATTTTGCCTCTTGCCCAAAAGGGGCCGTCCATACATGACGGTAGAACGGCTTCGCCCTCCTTCACGCGCCATTCTGAAAAGAGTGCGGCAGCGCCGCTCCTCTTAGCCCGCTCTACTGCGCCGGCAGCAGCAGCGGCGAAGTGGGCGACGCCAAATCCGGCGACGGCAGATCGGACGCCGGCTGGCCAGCCTGCATCGACGCAGGGGTCGCGGAGCCCGGTGCCAGCAGCCCTGGCAAAGCCGAGTCCGGCGGCGCCATGCCGGGCAACGGCGAGCTCGGCTGCTGCCCGGAATACATCAGCCTGGGCTGGCCGGCATCGGCGATCGCCGGCCCCATGCTGCGCTGGATCAGCGCCTCGACATGGTCGTTGCGCTGGCGTGCGCTGTCGGCGCCCATCACCACCACGATCAGGTGCCGCCCATCGGCATTGTAGGAGGTGACGATGTTGTAGCCGGAGGCACGAATGTATCCGGTCTTGATGCCGTCGACGCCACGCACGCGGCCCAGCATGTCGTTGTGGCCGCGCACCAGCCGGCCGCGGAACATGAAGTCGCTTTCCGAAAAATAGTGGAAGTGCTGCGGGAAACGGTGCTCCAGCGCCATGCCCAGCACCGCCATGTCGCGCGCCGTGGTCACCTGGCCATCGTCGGGCAGGCCGCAGGCATTGCGGAAATTGGTGGCGGTCATGCCGAGCTGGCGCGCCTTCGCGGTCATCATGGCGGCGAACTGGTCCTCTGAGCCGCCGCCCAGATACTCGCCCACCGCCACCGCCACATCGTTCGCCGACTTCACCACCATGGCGCGGATGGCGGAATCGACGTCGATCGTCTCGCCGCGCCGGAAGCGCAGCTTCGTCGGCGGTTGCGAGGCGGCGTGGTCGGAAACCGGAATCTGCGTCTGCTTGGTGACGCGGCCGGACTCCAGCGCCTCGAACAGCATGTAGAGCGTCATCATCTTGGTCAGCGACGCGGGATAGCGCTGCGACCTCGAATTGACCTCGAACAAGGTCTTGCCGGTCGAGGCATCGACCACGATCGCCGCATATTTCTGCGGCTGCGCCGGGACAGCGAGCACGCTTTCCGGCGGCGCGGCCGTGGTGCAGCCGGCGACGAGCAGGAGCAGGGTCATCGCGGCGATGAGTTTCTGAAGGAAAGGGAAGGGACGGGGCAAGACGGTTCTAAAGCTGTTGCTGAGATGCGGCGAAGCTAACGTACCGCATATGCCGCGTCCAATGGGTTAACGGCGGCAATAAGGCATTTGCCCAGGTTTTGGAGGTTCGAGCTGTCGCCGAAGCTGCCAGTTTCCCCCTTGCGGGACCCCTTGTGGGGAGGATCGATCCGCGTAGCGGATCGGGCTGGGGGTCGAAAGAATTCTTTCTTTGAGCCCCACCCCGTCGACCGGTCTCCGCTTTGCTCCGATCGCTCGCCGACCCTCGCCACAACGGGGAGGGTGAGGAACTGATGCAAATTGCCAATCGCCCCGCTTGCGCATCCGCCATCGCGCAGGCTTTTCTTGCGCCCGAAAGATTCGGGGAGAGGTATTCATGGACACGCTCACCATCGGCGCAAAGGGCATCTCGGTTTCGCTCGATCTCGCAGTCGGTCACATTAGTGCCATGGAGGTCGAGGCCGAAGGCCGCCTCCTGAAGCCCCTGCACCGCGCGCCTTGGGTCGGCTCGCCGCGCGAGACATTGCCCGCGAACCTCCCCGAAGGCACGGTGCGGCTCTCAGGCGACTTTCTCTGCGCACCTTTCTCCACCAGCGACGTCGAGACCGCGCCCCTGCATGGCTGGCCGGCCAACAGCGAGTGGGACGTCGTCGACAACGGCGCGGTTCCCGGAGGCTGGCGCGCCGTCTTCCGGCTGCGCCGCAAGGTCATGGGTGCCACTGTCGACAAGGTCTTCACGCTGCGCGACAGCCATCCTTTCCTCTACCAGGAGCACATCTTTTCCGGCGGCGCCGGCGCGATTTCCGTCGCCCATCATCCGATGACTGCGATGGCGGGCGGCGGCCGGCTCGCCTTCTCGCCGAAGCGCATGGCCGTCACGCCGCCGATGCCGCCGGAGCCCGATCCGGCGCGCGGCCGCTTCATGCTGGCCTATCCGGCTCGCGCCACCGACCTCACAAAGGTCCCGCTCGCCGCCGGCGGCACAACCGACCTCACCGACTACCGCATGGAGGACAGGCGCGAGGATTTCATCACCCTGGTCGAGGCGGATCACAGCGGCCCGGGCTGGACGGCGATTGCCCGCCGCGCCGAGCAGGATCTGGTTCTGGTGCTGAAGAACCCGGCCGAGCTGCCGGTCACCATGTTGTGGTTCTCGAATGGCGGCCGCGACTACGCGCCCTGGAGCGGCCGTCACGTCGGCGTGCTCGGCGTCGAGGATGGCCGCGCGGCCGTCGGCCACGCCGCTTCGCTCGGCGACAACTGGTTGAAGCATGAAGGCGTGGCCACAGCCTTTGCGCTCGCCGGAGGACGGTCGGTGTCGTTCCGCCATATCATCGGCGCGGTTCCGTTCGCGGACGTGGAGCCGCCGAGCGGCTTGGAATCGGCGCCCGACCGCCTGCGTGTCCTCGCTGCCGGCGGGGCAGCGCGGGAGGTGCCGTTCGACGGCGGGTTCCTGCGCATCGGCCGCTCGGTTCCTGATTGAGACCTCGGCCAGCGCCTGAGAGTTCGTCATTCCAGGGCGACGAGGATGGACACCTCGGCTAACCTCGAAGGTGCGCAGGCCGCCTAAACTTCGGAACGAGGTTTGAATTTTCCGCCGACACCCGCCAAGATGTCGGCTGAACCGCAGCCGGAAAGCCGCCGATGTCCGAGATCGCCCATATCACAGCCGCCATCTTCAAGCGCGCCGGCGGAGCCAGGCGCTTCGTCGTCGCCATTGCCGGTCCGCCCGGCTCCGGCAAGTCGACACTGTCCGCTGCATTGCATGAGCTGCTGCCGGAAGGCACATCCGAGGTCGTACCGATGGACGGCTTTCATTATGACAATATCATTCTCAACCGCCGCGGCCTGCGACCCCGCAAGGGCGCGCCGGAAACGTTCGATTTCGCCGGTTTCGAGACGCTCTTGAAGCGCATCCGCTCGGGCGAGCCCGATATCGCGATTCCCGTGTTCGACCGCAGCATGGAACTGTCGCGCGCGGCGGCCGAAATCGTCGGCACCGACACCAAGTTTATCCTGGTCGAGGGCAACTATCTGCTGCTCGACGAGGAGCCGTGGTCGCGGCTGGCGCCTTTGTTCGATTTCACCATCTTCGTCGACGTGCCGAGGGCTGAGCTCGAAAGCCGCCTGATGGAGCGCTGGCGCGAGCACGGCAAGTCCGACGAGGACGCCCGCGCCTGGATTGCCTCCAACGACATGCCCAACATCGAGCGGGTGCTGGCGCGGCGCCGGCCGGCCGATATGGTCGTTGGTTCCTTGGTTATTGGTTAACCTGCTCAATTTTCAATATTTTCCGGCGGGAACTTTAAGGTTTTCAGGCCGTTATGACGCTACCCCGAATTGTCCGGCGCCGGAGCAATTCCAGGAAGGCGGGCGAACGCTTTCCCTCCGAAACTGCGAACCGAGAATGCAGGAGCCGTCAGATGGCAACGAACAGCAGAAAACCCGTGGCCAAGAAAAGCAGGGCCAACCAATCCAGGGCAACGCAGGCCAAGGCCGGCGCCGGCCCCGCGATCGCGGAGCGGTCGAACGATGCCAAGCCGGCTTTCGGCAAAGCGGCGCCAAAGAAAGTGACGCCTGGCGCGGCTCACAAGGCCGCGGCCAAGAGCGCGAAACACGCCAAGTCGCCGGCAAAAAAATCGGGGCCGATTCGCACCGTGGCCAGCGTCGCCACAGGAGCGGTCGTCGCCACCGCGCGGCTCGCGGCTTCCGTGTTCGGCCGCGGCGGCGCCAAGGCCAAGGCGAAGTAGGCCGTTTACGCGATTCCGGACGGCGAAGTCGCCGAGCCGGACCTTCGCGATTGGCCACCACGACAGCTCGGTCGTCATTCTAGGGCGGAGCAAGGAGCGAAGCGACGCGCGCAGACCCTAGAATCCATGCCGTGACGCTAGAGCGTTGCTGCGGTTACAGAATTCTGCACCGTTGCACCTTACGGCAAGAGCCACGGGATGGCTACTCGGGTCAAGCCCGAGTATGACGACGTCACGGGGGTTTCGGCTAATCTCCAACGTGGGCGCTAGCCGCCCGCTTAGCCCACCGCCACCTTCAGCCAAAGCGCCTTTTCGCCGAGCGTCGAAACCAGCCCGGCATGGGCCGCGATCGACCTCAGTCAAGCGCGCCCGCAGGGCTTTTTTTGTTGCGCCCACCGCTGCACGTTTCCCGAAGCTGCCTCAGCCCTTCGTCGGGATGGCCAGGCCCCTCTTCACCGCCGGCCGTGCCAGGCCACGCTCCAGCCACTCGGCAACGGCCGGGAAATCGTCGAAACCGACCAGGTCGCGCGCCTCGTAGAAGCCGATCAGGTTGCGCACCCAGCCCAGCATCGACACATCGGCGATGGTGTAGTCGTCGTCCATGATCCACTTGCGGCCCTTCAGGCGCGTTTCCATAACGCCGATCAGCCGCCGCGACTCGTCGCGATAACGCTCCAGCGGCCGCTTGTCGGCAATCTCGCGCCCGGCGAATTTGTGGAAGAAGCCGACCTGCCCGAAGATCGGGCCGATCGCCGCCATCTGGAAGAACACCCATTGGATCGTCTCGTAGCGCCGCGCCGGATCGGCGGGAATGAGCTTGCCGGTCTTGTCGGCCAGATAGAGCAGGATGGCGCCGGATTCGAACAAGCCGATCGGCTTGCCGCCCGGACCGTCCGGATCGATGATCGCCGGTATCTTGCCGTTCGGATTGAGCGACAGGAATTCCGGCGTCCAGCTCTCATTCTTGCCGATATCGACATAATGCGGCTCATAGGGCAGGCCGATCTCCTCCAGCGCGATCGACGCCTTCACGCCGTTGGGCGTCGTGGCGGAATAGAGCTGCAGGCGCTCGGGGTGCTTGGCCGGCCAGCGCTTGGCGATCGGAAAGGCGGACAGGTCGGTCATCGGAAACTCCGGATGCGGATCGGCGGCGGGCGGCGCTCACGGCGGGTCAGGGAGAATTAGGACCCCGGCCGGTCGGGATCAATACACCGGCAAGCGGCTTGGGCATGGACACACAGTCAACCGGTCGGCCGCGGTCAGACCGCCTTGAAGGCCAGCACTGCATTGGTTCCGCCGAAGGCGAAACTGTTGCTGAGCGCCGCGCGCACCTTGCGCTCGCGCGCCGTGTTCGGCGTCACGTCGAGGTCGCAATCCGGGTCCGGCTCGCGGTAATTGGCGGTCGGCGGCACGATGCCGTCGCGGATCGCCATCACGCAGGCGATCATCTCCAGCCCGCCGGAAGCGCCGAGGCAATGCGCATGCATCGACTTGGTCGAGGACACCGAAAGCGAACGGGCATGCTCGCCGAAGACGCGCTTGATCGCCGCGGTCTCGATCTGGTCGTTGGCCTTGGTGCCGGTGCCGTGCGCGTTGAGGTAGTCGACATCTTCCGGACCGAGTCCGGCATCCGCCAGGCAAAAACGCATCGCCGCTTCCGGTCCCTCGATGGTCGGCGCGACGATGTCGGAGGCATCGGCCGAAAGCCCGACGCCGGCGATCTCGGCCAAAACGGTGGCGCCGCGCGCCATCGCGTGATCGTAGCTTTCGAGCACCGCCATGCCGGCGCCTTCGCCGAGCACCAGGCCGGCGCGATCGGCCGAGAACGGCCGGCAGGTGTCGGGCGAAAGCACCCTGAGCGCCTCCCAGCCCTTCAGCACGCCCCACACCAGCGGCGCTTCGGTGCCGCCGGCGACCATCACGTCGGCGCGGCCGAGCCTGATCTGGTCGACCGCCGAGGAGATCGCATGGTTGGCCGACGAGCAGGCCGAGGTGGCGCCGAAAACAGGGCCGCGCAACCCGAGATTCATACTGACCTGGCCGGCGGCCGCGCCCGGCATCACTTTCGGCACGGTGAAGATGGCGGCGCGGTTGCGCCCTTCGAGCAGGATGGCGCGGTAATTCTCCTCGATCGTCTCGAAGCCCGCGACGCCGATGCCGACAATTGCGCCCATCCGGTAGGTGTTGTCGGCATGCGCGGTCAGGCCCGATTGTCGCATGGCCTCCCGCGCCGCGATCACCGCCAGCAGGCTGAAGCGGTCCATCGACACGACCTGCTTGCGGTCGATGCCGTGGTCCGGCAATTGCTTGATTTCGCAGCCGGTCTTGACCTTGAGGTCATGCAGCGACGGATTATCGATAGGGCCGATGGCCGAGCGGCCGGCGCGCATGGCGTCCCATATCGCCGCCGCATCGTTGCCGAGCCCGCAAATCCCGCCAATACCGGTGATGACGACGCGTTTTTGCATGCAGTCAGGCTTTTTTCGCGATCAGTTCGCGAACCGCCTCGACCATGTCGCCGACGTTCTTCAGGTTGCTCCAGGCATCGACCGTGTTCATCTCGATCTCGATGCCGTACTTTTCCTCGAGATCGAAGATGATCTCGGTCAGCTCCAGCGAATGGATGCCGAGCGTGCCGAGATCGGTGCTGGCGGTGATTTCCTCGCCGCCGGTATCGGCATGCGCCTTGATCTTTTCGATGATCTCGGTCGTCAGCTGGTCAGCCATTCGGTTCCTTCCCTGTCGTTGCCCGACGCCAACTGATCAGCGCCTCTTTTTTTGATCCCCGGACCCAACTAACGCCGTTGCCCTTGCCTCGCCAGGCACCGCGCGACCGCTCCAAGGTGGCTTCCCTCTATAGAAACCGAAACGATGTCAAGCAACAAGCGATATCGACAAAGCCGCCGGAGTGCTTAACCTGGGATCGTGGACATAATCGGCAACACTTTGACATCCCAGCCTGCCTCGCCTTTGGCCGCCCCTCCCTTGCCTGCCGCGCAACGTGTTGCCGGCCTGGGCAGGCTTTTCTGCGGCAAGAGCGGCGGCCGGACGCGCCTGCGGCGGCTCTACCAGGACGGATCGGCCAAGATCCGCCTGCCTGCGGTGCAAGGCGATCCGCTCGAGGCGGTGCTGATCAACACCGCCGGCGGGCTGACCGGCGGCGATCGCCTCGGCTGGACGGTCGAGGTCGGCGCAGACGCCTCCGCCGCCATCACCACCCAGGCCTGCGAGAAGATCTATCGCGCCGCCGCCGACAGGGCCGAGACAAGCGTCAGTCTGCGGGTCGGTCCGGGCGGCCGCGTCGCCTGGCTGCCGCAGGAAACCATCGTTTTCGACCGCGCCGCCTTCGCCCGCACGCTGGACGTCGAGCTTGGCGACGATGCCGAGGCATTGGTGCTGGAAGCCACGCTGTTCGGCCGGCTGGCGATGGGTGAGCGGACGACCAATGGCAGTTTCCATGACCGCTGGCGGGTCCGCCAGGGCGGCGCGCTGATCCATGCGGAGGATTTCCGCGTCGGGCCGGATATCACTGCAACGCTCCAGCGGCCGGCGGCGACCGGCGGCGCGCTTGCCGTCGCCACATTGCTGCTGGTGTCGCCGCAGGCGGAAAGTCTGCTGGAGCCGGCCCGCGCCATCATCGGCGACCCTGCCATCGGTGGTTGGGGCGGCGCCAGTTTCTGGCGCGTCGGCCGATCTGGCAAGCTTCTTGCGAGGCTTTGTGCCGGCGACGGCTACCAGCTCCGCAAGCGGCTGGTTCCGCTCGTCGAACTGCTCAATGGGCGGGCGGGCCTGCCTAAATTGTGGTCACTCTGATTTCGATTGCCGGGAAGTTGCATGAACCTGACACCGCGTGAAAAAGACAAGCTGCTGATCGCCATGGCGGCGATGGTGGCGCGCAAGCGGCTGGAGCGCGGCGTCAAGCTCAACCATCCCGAAGCCATCGCCCTGATCACCGACTTCGTCGTCGAAGGCGCGCGCGACGGCCGCCCGGTCGCGGAACTGATGGAGGCGGGTGCGCATGTCGTCACCCGCGCCCAGGTCATGGACGGTATCGCCGAGATGATCCATGACGTCCAGGTCGAGGCGACATTTCCCGACGGCACCAAGCTGGTGACCGTGCATGAACCGATCCGGTGAGGAGGAATACAGATGCTGGAGCTCAGGCCGAATTGCGAATGCTGCGACAAGGATCTGCCGCCGGAAGCGGCCGATGCGCTGATCTGTACCTTCGAGTGCACCTTCTGCGCCGACTGCGTGGACAATGTGCTGGGCGGCGTCTGCCCCAATTGCGGCGGCAATTTTGCGCCGCGGCCGATCCGGCCGGCGGCCAAGCTGACGAAATATCCGCCGTCGACCAAACGCGTGCTCAAGGCCGAAGGCTGCGGCCCGCGCAAGGCCGCTTAACGGGCACTGGAAAGGGCAGAAAGATGATCCCCGCTTCGGCGAAACGTACCACGCTTGCCGCGATCCTTTTCCTGGCAGCCGCCATGCCGGCCTATGCCCATGTCGGCATCGCCACGACCTCGTCCTTCGCCGACGGCTTCGCGCATCCGCTGTCCGGTCTCGACCACATGACAGTCATGATCGCCGTCGGCGTGTGGGCGGCGCTGAAGGGCGGCAAGGCGCTCTGGGCCTGGCCGCTGGCCTTTGTCGGCGTGATGCTGGCCGGCGGCGTGCTCGGCATGCTGCATGTGCCGATGCCTTTCGTCGAGCCGGGCATCCTCGCTTCCATGGTGACGCTCGGCCTGCTGGTGGCGCTGGCGATCGACCTGCCGGTCTCGACCGGGATCGCGGTCATCGGTCTGTTCGCGCTGTTCCATGGCCATGCCCATGGCACCGAAGTGCCCGAAAATGCCGGCGGGCTGGAATACATTGCGGGCTTCGCCGCCGCGACGGCCCTTCTCCATGCCGTGGGCATCGCGGCGGCCCTCAGCCTCGGCATGCGCTTCCGCAGCCTGGCGCGCGCTGCAGGTGCGGCTTGCGCGGCGGCCGGCGTCGGCCTCGCCTTCGGCGTGTTGTGAGGGCGCGATGATCCCCGGCGAAATCATCGCGGCCAAGGGCGAGATCGAGCTCAACAAGGGGCTGCCGACGGTCACGCTCAAGGTCGCCAACAGCGGCGACCGGCCGATCCAGGTCGGCAGCCACTATCATTTCTACGAGACCAATGAGGGCCTGAAATTCGACCGCGAGCGCGCGCGCGGCATGCGGCTCGACATCGCCGCCGGCACGGCCATGCGCTTCGAGCCCGGGCAGGAGCGCGACGTCACGCTGGTGCCGCTGGGCGGCAAACGCGAGGTCTATGGCTTCCAGCAAAAGGTGATGGGCAAGCTGTGAGGTCCGCCGGCGCGCTCACATCACTTCGGGGGCTTGGCGGCGGCATAGATGACGACCTTCCCCGGATTGTCGAACTCTACGGCGAGCACGTCCTCGGCCTGCACGCGCCGCGAATCGATCGCGTTGAAGAGCAAGGCGTTCGCCTCGATCTCCTGGCGCAGTTCGGCGACATCCTCCTGATGCTGCTTCACCTTGTTCTCTATCGCCGGCGGCGGCCCGCCCTCGCTGCGCGCCGCGTCGGTCAGGAACACGATGTCGACCGTATCGAGCTTGGTGGTCTTGCGCACCGTGCCGATGTTGTCGCGGGTGCGGTCGATGGCCGTGATGACCTTTCCGGCCTCCGTCGAGGAAAGGGCCTCTTCCTGCCGGACATCGGAATCGACGATTGCCGCGGCAGGCCTGTCGTTGTCCAGCGGCTGCGCCGCGAGCGCCGCATGGGGCGCGGCCATGAAAAGCGTGGCGGCAACCGCGGAACTCCATCTTTTAAAACGCGGGGCTTTCGCCATCGCTCGCTCCTGACTGAACCCGTGGCGGGGCGAAAACAGCGAAACGGTCCTGCTTGGCCGGAGGTTCCCTTCAAAAGCCGGCAGGCGGACCGTGACGCGGCCCGCTTTTCCTTCAAAATATGGTTGGCGGACCGCAAGGCGGCCCGCCTGGGCGTGCAGTCAGCTCGCCTTCTTGGTAATCAGCGTCAGCGCGCCATTGGGCTGCATGCTTGCGGCGATCACCTGCGCGGAGCTCATGCCCTTGGCTTCGAGCGCGGATTTGACCTTGGGCGTGGCGTCGATCGACTTGCGCAATGTCTGCAGGCCGGCATCGCCGCGCTGCGCTACGATCTGGTTGACCTGCGTCTGCGTGTCCTTGGGCAGTTCGGTAATGTCGACGACATTGACGCTCTGGATCGCCGGCGCCGCGGACTGGGCCTTCGGCGCGGCGGGCGCGGTCGGCGCGGGACTGGGCTGCGGCGTCGGCTGCTGCTGGGCATTGGCAGTGCCCGCCATCAAGGTGGTGGCGGTTGCGGCGAGAAGAATCGCTTTGAGCATGGATATTCCTTCCATCGGTTTGGCAAACGGTCCTTTTGGGCTGACCGGGGCACCTCAACCGCCAAATGGGAGCGCAAGGTGTTCCTAAGCGGGTCATTGCGTGACCATTGGGTGGCGACAATGTGCACCTCGCGTTCATTCAACCTGAATTTCGGGAGCAATCGCTGATGGCCATGATAAGCCGCGCCGCCTATGCGCAGATGTATGGACCGACGGTCGGCGACAAGGTGCGGCTTGCCGACACCGAGCTCTTCATCGAGGTGGAAAAGGACCTCACCGTTTACGGCGAGGAAGTGAAATTCGGCGGCGGCAAGGTCATCCGCGACGGCATGGGCCAAAGCCAGGTGACGCGGGCCGGCGGCGCGGTCGATACCGTCATCACCAATGCGCTGGTCGTCGATGCGCTCACCGGCATCGTCAAGGCCGATATCGGCCTGAAGGATGGCCGCATCGCCGCCATCGGCAAGGCCGGCAATCCGGACACGCAGGCCGGCGTCACCATCATCATCGGCCCCGGCACCGAGATCATCGCCGGCGAGGGCAGGATCCTGACGGCCGGCGGATTCGACGCGCATATCCACTTCATCTGCCCGCAGCAGATCGAGGAAGCGCTGATGAGCGGCGTCACCACCATGCTTGGCGGCGGTACCGGCCCGGCGCATGGCACTTTGGCCACCACCTGCACGCCGGGACCCTGGCACATGGCGCGCATGATCCAGTCCTTCGATGCCTTTCCGATGAATATCGGCCTGTCGGGCAAGGGCAATGCGTCAAAGCCGGCGGCGCTTGAAGAGATGGTGCTGGCCGGCGCCTGCTCGCTGAAGCTGCACGAGGACTGGGGCACGACCCCGGCCGCCATCGACTGCTGCCTGTCGGTCGCCGACGATTACGACGTCCAGGTGATGATCCACACCGACACGCTGAATGAATCGGGCTTCGTCGAGAACACGGTGGCGGCCATCAAGGGCCGCACCATCCACGCCTTCCACACCGAGGGCGCCGGCGGCGGCCACGCGCCCGACGTCATCAAGGTCTGCGGCCTGCCCAACGTCATCCCGTCCTCGACGAACCCGACCCGGCCATACACGGTCAACACGCTGGCCGAGCATCTCGACATGCTGATGGTGTGCCACCATTTGTCGCCGTCGATCCCGGAGGACATCGCCTTTGCCGAAAGCCGCATCCGCAAGGAGACGATCGCCGCCGAGGACATACTGCACGACATCGGCGCCTTCTCGATCATCTCCTCCGACAGCCAGGCCATGGGCCGCGTCGGCGAGGTGGCGATCCGCTGCTGGCAGACCGCCGACAAGATGAAGCGCCAGCGCGGTGCGCTGCCTGACGAGACCGGCGACAACGATAATTTCCGCGTCCGCCGCTACATCGCCAAATACACCATCAATCCGGCCATCGCGCACGGCCTGTCGAAGGAGATCGGCTCGATCACGGTCGGCAAGCGCGCCGATCTGGTGCTGTGGAACCCTGCCTTCTTCGGCGTCAAGCCGGAGATGGTGCTGGTCGGCGGCTCGATCGCCGCTGCCCCAATGGGCGACCCGAACGCCTCGATCCCGACGCCGCAGCCGATGCATTACCGGCCGATGTTCGGCGCCTATGGCAAGGCGCTGACCAATTCGTCGGTGACCTTTGTCTCCAAGGCCGCCTTCGACGCCGGCCTGCAAGGCAGGCTAGGCGTCGACAAGGCGATGATCGCGGTCGAGAACACGCGCGGCGGCATCGGCAAGCATTCCATGGTGCTCAACGACGCCACACCGCATGTCGAGGTCGATCCCGAGACCTACGAAGTGCGCGCCGACGGCGAGTTGCTGACCTGCGAACCGGCGACCGTGCTGCCGATGGCGCAGCGGTATTTTCTGTTTTGACCTTTAGGCCGCAAAGTCACCTGCCATTGGCTTAAGATCGAAAACGGCGCATTATGCGAGTATGAATAAAATTCAGATACAACGTCGGCATAAGTCTACACCCATTGAGACGGACTACGCTCAGTGGTGCGCCGAGCAAGGCGCGCTGTTGCGCGAAGGTCGTCTCTCCGACCTCGATCGCGAGAATTTAGCGGAGGAGATCGAGAGCTTGGGGCGGAGTGACAAGAGGCAAATTGCGAACAGACTTGGCACCTTGCTCTTGCATTTGCTCAAATGGGAATTCCAGCAGGAAATGCGCAAGACTGGCTGGTTACTCACCATCCGCGAACAACGGCATCACATCAAAAAACTGATCGACGAGAGTCCGAGCTTGAAAGCCTATCCGCAAACTCAACTTGCTAGCGAATTTGAGTTTGCGCGGCTGAATGCAATTGACGAAACGGGCCTGCCTGGAAAGCATTTCCCGCTCGATTGTCCTTATCGAATCGCCGACGTTCTCGATCAGGATTTCCTCCCCGGCGCTCCGTGGTCGCCGGATCAACTCACTCGCGGATAGGGACGCGGGTTCCCCGATGATCCAGATGCCGATAAGCGGCCCACTATAAGCCCGCATTGTGATTACGCATGCCCACAGAAATCGCCTCTCCCCACGACATCTTCCCGCATATCCGCATCGTCATGGGCATGGTGATCGGCCTCGGCGTCACGCGGCTGCTTTCGGGAACGGCCCGCATCGTCCAGCACCCCGGTCAGTACAGGCTCTATGCGGTGCACCTCGCCTGGGTCGCCTCGGTGCTGTTGATGCTGGTGCACTTCTGGTGGTGGGAGTTCGGGCTCTACGCCATCGAGAACTGGACCTTCGGCAAATATCTTTTCATCATCTTCTACGCCATCACGCTGTTCCTGCTCTGCGCGCTGCTGTTTCCGGATTCGATGCTCGATTACACCAGCTACGAGGACTATTTTTACTCGCGCCGCGGCTGGTTCTTTGGGCTGCTGGCGGCGACGTATCTGCTCGACGTGGTCGACACGTTGCTCAAAGGCGCCGAGCACTTTGCCCGCTTCGGCAATGAGTATCTGTTCCGAACGCCGGTCTTCGTCGCGCTCTGTGTCGTCGCGATCCTGGTGCGCGACCGCCGCTTCCACATCGCCTTCGTCGCGGCCGCGCTGATCTATCAGATATCGTTCATCCTGCGGCTCTTCGACACCATCGTTTAACCGCCATTGGGTTGATCCTTGCATTGATCTAGGATTTGGGCAAATGCAGGACTCAACCATGTACAAGGCCGTCGGATCGCGCGGCTCCCGGGTCAGCCGGGTGCTCTGGATGCTGGAGGAGCTCGGGCAGCCCTACGAGTTCGTCGAGGTGAGACTGCGCTCGCCGGAGGCCTATGCGCTCAACCCGTCTGGCAAGGTGCCGATCCTGATCGACGGCGACCTCAAGGTGACCGACTCGGCGGCGATCTGCGTCTATCTGGCGGATAAGCACGCCGATAAAGGCATGGGCGCCAATCCGGGTCTCGCCGGCCGCGCCGAGATGGATTCCTGGATGCATTTCGCCCAGAGCGAATTGGAAGCGCCGCTTTGGAACAAGCTGCGCCACCGCTTCCTGCTGCCCAGGGATGTGCGGGTCGATGTCGGCCCGGCCGCGGCCTATGATTTCGCATCCGAAATAAAGGCGCTGGATCGCCGGCTTGGCGACAGGGCCTTTGCGCTGGGCGACCGCTTCTCGGCGGTCGACGTGTTGCTGGGCGATATTGGCGGCTGGGCGCGTGCCGGCCGTTTCCCGATCGATTCCGAGCGCGTCAACGCCTATTTCGACCGTGTCGTTCAGCGCCCCGCCCGTGCAAGGGCGCAAGCCAATGGCGGAGCCATGAAATGAAACTCAACATCACCACCGATTTCACCAAATTCCCGCGCGCCGTCTCGGTGCTGCCAGCCGGCGAGGCCGGTTCGACGTCAACCTATGACAGGGCCGTGCTGCCGCATGACGAGCGGCATCTGCGTCGCCGCGCCATCGAGACGGCGGGTGGCGAAAAGGTGCTGGTCGACCTGCCCGAGCCGGTGGCGCTCGGCAATGGCGACCGGCTGGTGCTGGAGGATGGCCGCCAGCTCGAGATCGTCGCGGCACCGGAGGAGGTCTACGACATCCGCGCCCGCGACGCGGTTCATCTCGCCGAGCTCGCCTGGCACATCGGCAACCGTCACCTCGCCGCGGCGATCGAGGCGGACCGCATCCTCATCCTGCGCGACCACGTCATCAAGGCGATGCTCGAAGGCCTCGGCGCCACTGTAAACGAGGTTTCGCAGCCGTTCAGCCCGGTGCGCGGCGCCTATTCCGGACATGGCAGCGACCACGGCCATTCGCATGACCACGACCACGATCACCATGATCACAATCATGACGATCACCATCATCACGACCACGGCCACCACCATCATCATGACTGAGGAGCTTTCCAGCATCGCGCTGCTGCGGCTGATGGCTTGGCTGTCGCCTTCCTTTCCGGTCGGTGGCTTCTCTTACAGCCACGGGATCGAGCGCGCCGTGCAGGATGGGCTGATCGCGGATCGCGACGATCTCTCCGGCTGGCTGGAGACGCTGGTCGAGATCGGCTCGGGCTGGAACGACGCCGTGCTCTTCGCCGAAAGCTGGCGGCGCGGACGTGACGGCGGCGATCTCCAGGAGACAGCAGCGCTGGCCGAAGCGCTTGCCGGGTCGCAGGAGCGGCACATGGAAACCATGCTGCAGGGCACGGCCTTTCTCCAGGCGGCGTCGGCCTGGTCGTCTGGAGCGCTGGAGCGCCTGCCGGCCGATTGCCCCTATTGCGTAGCAGTCGGCGCCGTTGCGGGCGGCAGCGGCATCGGCCTTTCGGAGGCGCTCTCCGCCTTCGTGCAGGCTTTCTTCTCCAACCTCCTGCAGGCGGCAATCAGGTTGGGTATCGTCGGCCAGGTCGACGTCGTCACATTGTTAGCCGGCTTCGAACCTCTGGCGCTGGCGACCGCATCGCGCGCCGCCGCTTCCAGCCTGGACGATCTGGGCGGCGCGGCCTTCATGTCCGACATCATGGCGATGCAGCATGAGACGCAGTACTCCAGGCTGTTCCGCTCATGACCATCCTTGCCGTCATCCTCTCCTTCGTCCTGCTCCTGATCACAGCGCTGCATGTCTATTGGGGCATAGGTGGCATCTGGCCGGGCACGGACCAGGCATCCTGCGCCCGCGCCGTCGTCGGTTTCCGCGGCGTCGACGCGATGCCGTCGTCCTTCGCGAGTTTTGCCGTCGCCGCTTGCCTCGTGCTCGCGACGCTCTGGCCGCTGGCGCTCGCGGGCGTCTTTGCAACGCCCTTTCCAAGAGAGGGCCTGGCGGCCTCGGCATTGATGATCGGCCTCGTCTTCCTCGGTCGCGGTATCGCCGGCTTCACGCCCTGGTGGCGCCGGCTTGCGCCTGAACAGCCTTTCGCGCGGCTTGACCAAAGCCTTTATTCGCCGCTTTGCCTCTTGATCGGGGCAGGCTTCGCAATTCTTGCCATCACGGAGTTTCCGGCATGACGTCGAAAAACGGTCCTCTTCGCATCGGCATCGGCGGGCCGGTCGGCTCCGGCAAAACGACGCTCACGGAAAAGCTCTGCAAGGCGTTGCGCGACGATTTTTCGATCGCCGTCGTCACCAACGACATCTACACCAAGGAAGACGCTATGATGCTCGCGCGGCTACAAGCATTACCCGAAGAGCGCATCGTCGGCGTCGAGACCGGCGGCTGTCCGCACACCGCCATCCGCGAGGACGCCTCGATCAATTTGCGCGCCATCGCCGAGCTGAACAAGAAATTCCCCGATCTCGACATCATCTTCATCGAATCCGGCGGCGACAATCTCGCAGCCACCTTCTCGCCCGACCTTGCCGACTTGACCCTCTATGTCATCTCGGTCTGCCAGGGCGAGGAGATCCCGCGCAAGGGCGGCCCGGCCATCACCCGCTCGGATTTCCTGATCATCAACAAGAGCGATCTGGCGCCCTATGTGAACGTCAACCTCGATGTCATGGAGAGCGACGCCGGCCGCATGCGCGGCAAAAGGCCGTTCGGCTTCACCGACCTTTCGCGCGGCAAGGGTTTGCAGGAAGTGATCGACTTCATCGTCGAGCAGGGCGGGCTGCAGTCGGCGCGCCCGGCGGCTTGATCCGCTGAACCAGCGTTTATCGGTTGCTGGCAGCCGCCATGCGCGGCATTCTCGGAAAACAAACCAAAGCGGAGGATATTCGATGAGCCTTGCCCGCCTGCACAAGGAACCGCTGAGCAACCTGCCCTATTATGAGGAGCGGGTCGATCTCGCCGCCGCCTTCCGCTGGACGGCGCGGCTCAACATGCATGAGGCGGTGGCCAACCACTTCTCGTTGTCCGTCAACGACGAAGGCACGAAGTTCCTGATGAATCCCAACCAGGTGCATTTCTCGCGCATCAAGGCGAGCGACCTGCTGCTGATCGACGCCAACGATCCGGACACGCTGTCCGGCCCCAACGCGCCCGACCCGACCGCCTGGGGCTTGCACGGCGCCATCCACCGCAACGTCCCGCATGCGCGCTGCGCCATGCATGTCCATTCAATCCACGCCACCGTGCTTGCTTCGCTCGCCGATTCGACGCTGCCGCCGGTCGACCAGAACTCGGCCATGTTCTTCAACCGCCATGTTGTCGACGCCAATTATGGCGGTCTGGCCTTCGAGGAGGAGGGCGAGCGCTGCTCGCAGCTTCTCACCGACCCCAAGGTCAAGGTGATGGTCATGGGCAATCACGGCGTCATGGTCATCGGCGACACCGTCGCCGACACCTTCAACCGCATGTTCTATTTCGAACGCGCCGCCGAGACCTACATCAAGGCGCTGTGGACCGGCCGCCCGCTGCGCACGCTTTCCGACGAAATCGCCGAGAAGACCGCGCGCGAGATGGACGATTATCCAGGCCAGGCAGAGCGTCACCTTGCCGAGCTGAAGGCGATCCTCGACGAGGAAGAGCCGGTCTACCGGAATTGATGCTCCCCCGGCTACGCCATGCACACACCTTCTGTGCCTGGCGTGACTGATCAGGCCGAGGCTTGATTGCCACGTGGTTCCCCCAATCCGTCGCTGCTTCGCAGCGCCACCTTTCCCCCCTCCGGAGGGAAAGGAACGGAGCGTCGCTGGACGAGCATTGACGGCAAAAAGCTTGGCGCTCTTCCTCTACCCCGTCGATCGGGGGAGAGGTGGCTCGGCGAAGCAGAGACGGAGTGGGGGTCGACCGGCGCTACATAAGACAATGCATGCGCCAAGCTGCCATGCACGTTATCGCCAAAGGCCAGCCGCTTGGAAATATGTGCATGTCGTAGCCCGTTTCACGGGGAGAAGGTGCCGGCAGGCGGATGAGGGGCGGCGCCGACGTCTGAAGCTGCTCAGAGCCCCAGTTGCGCCCGCAGCTCTCCGGCGCTGTTGATGACGATCGCGCCGGCCGGGCCTTCCATCGGCGCCTCCGGCCAGAAGATCGTCTTCATGCCCGCCGCCAGTCCGGCCATGGCGCCTGTCAGGCTGTCGTCGACGGCAAAGGCATCCGCCGGATCGACGCCGGCGAGATAGGCGGCGCGCAGGAATGGTTCGGGAAGCGGCTTGCCGTCGATCACGTCGTTGCGGCTGACCGTCATCATGCCCGGATAGGTGAGGCCGACGGCGCGCAGATTGGCGTCGACGATCAGCCGGTCGGAGTTGGACACCACCGCCTGCTCGACGTCGAGCGCGCGCAATTCGTTGAACACTTCGATTGCGCCGGGGCGTGGCTTCAGCGTTTCGGCCAGCGGCAGATAGTGATCGTATTTGCGCACGATCCAGTCGTCGAAGGGCAGGGCGAGGCCGAACTCGTCGCGCAACATTTCGTAGACCGGCCATGCCGCGATGCCCAGCACGCGCTGATGCAGGTCGGGCGGCGGGGCGATGCCGACGCTGCGCAGCGCCGCCACAAGTGCCGCCTCGTGCAGCGGCTCGCTGTCGACCAGCGTCCCGTCCATATCCCAGAAAACGGCTTTCGGCACCATGCGCGACTCCCTTCGCCGATCCCCTTAATCGGTTTCCCTGTGGAGATAAACCGTCCCGCCGGCAAATGGTTGGGCAAGCGGCGGATTGATCCTTCGGGGATCAGGAAAGCTTCCAAGCAATTGCTCTTTCGATAGACAATTGCGCGTCGGCGCAATCGCTGTAAGCTATGGCGCCCGTTTCAACATTCTTGCGGGCTGGGAGGCAGGACGTGAATTCGCGACAGGAAATCGGCAGCACCAGGTTGGACGACGCCGCGCGCGCCGGCTGGCTCTATTATGTTGCCGGCAACACGCAGGACCAGATCGCCGCCAAACTGGGCATCTCCAGGCAGACGGCGCAGCGGTTGGTATCGCTCGCCATGTCGGAGGGCCTGATCAAGGTGCGGGTCGATCATCCGATCGCCAACTGTCTGGACCTCGCCGCGCGGCTGAAGTCGCGCTTCGCGCTCGACCTTGTCGAAGTGGTGCCGAGCGATCCGACCTCGAGTTCGACGACGATCGGCATCGCCGAGGCGGCCGCGGCCGAGATCGAACGCCGGCTGCGCTCCGAGGCTCCCATCGTCATGGCGATCGGCACCGGGCGCACGCTGAAGGCGGCGATCGAGCAACTGCCGCCGATGGACTGCCCGCAGCACAAGGTCGTGTCCTTGACCGGCAATATCTCGCCCGACGGCTCGGCAGCCTTTTACAACGTCATCTTCACCATGGCCGACCGCGTCAAGGCGCGGTCCTTCCCGATGCCGCTGCCGGTCATTGCATCCTCGCCGGAAGAGCGCGAGATGCTGCTCAACCAGCCGATGATCCAGCCTACATTGGCGCTGGCGGCCGAGGCCGATGTCACCTTCGTCGGCATCGGAGATCTCGGGCCCAAGGCCCCGCTCTACGAGGACGGCTTCATTTCCGAAAACGAGTTGAAGGCGCTGCAGAAGGCAGGCGGCATCGCCGAGATCGTCGGCTGGGTGTACGACCGCGAAGGCCGCATGATCGAAGGCATCACCAACGACCGCGTGTCTTCCGCCGCGCTGCCGTCGCGGGAAAGATCGTTGGTCATCGCTCTGGCCATGGGCGAACGCAAGCTGGCGGGCATCCTGGCCGCCGTCAATCGCCGGCTGGTCAACGGTCTCATCACCGACGAACGCACGGCCGAAGCACTGCTTGCCGGCTGATTGCCAATAAAAAGTGCCGGCTATTGCGAGCGGCCGCGCGGATCGTTGCCGTCGAGAAAACCCATGTCGCGCTGCAGATGCTCGGAAAATTCCCGGACATCGAGATAGCCGCGCCTGCGGCCCGAAAACCTTGCAAATTCCCGCACGAGCGTGAAAAACCAGCCCTGTGCCGGGGTGGAAACGAGCTTTTCCTGAACCGTGACCATGATCGTCAGCCTTCGCTTGAGCAATTCCAGGAAAAGTGTGAGCGGTTTTCCGTCCGGAATTGCGTAAAATCAGAGAGTTAGAGCGATTTGCCGTTTCCGTGAAACGGCGAAGCGCTCTGGCGCTTGAACTGGATTGACCGTCGACCCCAAATATCGGTCTGGCCGGTTCGTGCTTCCAATCAAACCTCGATCATGACCCATAAGGAGGCCTTATGCCCGATCTCAGCTCTCCGCAGCTTGCGCCCCTGCCGCCGCTGCAGGCGATCCGGGTGTTCGAGGCGGTGGCCAGGCACCTGTCCTTCACCAAGGCCGCGCAGGAGCTGGGCATGACCCAGGCGGCTGCGAGCTACCAGATCAAGCTGCTCGAGGAGCGCATCGGCGCGCCGCTGTTCCTGCGCCGGCCGCGGCAGATCGAGTTGACCGAGCCTGGCCAGCGCCTGGCGCCCGCCGTCAGCGAAGCCTTCGCCATCCTGGGCCAGGCCTATGCCGCGGCGCGCGGCGGCGCCGACGGCCTGCTCTGCATCACCACCGTGCTGACCTTTGCCTCGAACTGGCTGGCGCAGCATCTGGGCGCGTTCCAGCTCGCGCATCCGGCACTTGCCGTGCGGCTCGACACGTCGAGCCGCCTGACCGATTTCGCGCGCGAGGATGTCGATCTCGCCATCCGCTCCGGCGCCGGCAAATGGCCGGGCCTGGAGGCGCATAAGCTGCTCGACGCCGATTTCACGCCGATGCTGAGCCCGAAGCTCGCGGCGAGCATCGGCGGCGTCAAGGAGCCGGCGGACCTGTTGCGCCTGCCGATCCTCGACCCGGGCGACATCTGGTGGACGCAATGGTTCGAGGCCGCCGGCGTGACCGGGCACGACCTCGCCAAACGGCCGGGCTCCAGCATGGGCGCGCAGGCCTATGAAGCGAACGCGGCCATGGCCGGCCATGGTGTTGCGATCCTGACCAGGGCGTTGTTCAAGAACGAGATCGCAGACGGTCGCCTGGTCCAGCCCTTCGACCTCGTCGGCGACGATGGCCATGCCTATTGGCTGGTCTATCCGACGGCGCGCCGCAACGTTCCGAAGATCCGCGCCTTCCGCGACTGGCTCCTGGCCGAGATCGCCTGCCCGTAAGCCAATCGCCCTCACCGTCCTCCTGCCAAGGGTACCGGCGCGTCACCCGACCGGGGCGCGCGGCGTCATTTCTGCTGCGCTGCAGCACAGATTCAGGGTTGACATAATTCAAGCCAAGTGAGTAATTGCCCATAGCCAAGGCAAATGCTCATCTTGGTTTATGGGAGGAATTTGATGAAACTTCGCACGCTCACCCTGGGCCTGTTGTCGGCCAGCGCCCTCGCTTTCGCCGCGCATGCCGAATCCATCACCATCGCCACCGTCAACAATGGCGACATGGTCCGCATGCAGAAGCTGACGGACGACTTCACCAAGGCCAACCCCGACATCCAGCTCAACTGGGTTACGCTTGAAGAGAACGTGCTGCGCGAGCGCGTCACGACCGATATCGCCACCAAGGGCGGCCAGTACGACGTCATGACCATCGGCACCTACGAGGTTCCGATCTGGGCGAAGCAGAGCTGGCTCCTGCCGCTCGACAAGCTCGGCGACGACTATGACGTCAAGGACATCATCCCGGCCATCGCCGGCGGCCTTTCGGTCGACGGCAAGCTCTATGCCGCGCCCTTCTACGGCGAGAGCTCCTTCGTCATGTACCGCAAGGACCTGATGGAGAAAGCGGGCTTGAAGATGCCCGACGCGCCGACCTGGGACTTCATCAAGCAGGCCGCCGACAAGATGACCGACCGCGCCAACGGCGTGAACGGCGTGTGCCTGCGCGGCAAGGCCGGCTGGGGCGAGAATATGGCCTTCCTCACCGCCATGTCGAACTCCTTCGGCGCCCGCTGGTTCGATGAGAACTGGAAGCCGCAGTTCGATCAGCCGGAATGGAAGAACACGCTGCAGTTCTATGTCGACCTGATGAAGGCCGACGGTCCGGAAGGCGCTTCGTCCAACGGCTTCAACGAGAACCTGGCACTGTTCCAGCAGGGCAAGTGCGGCATGTGGATCGACGCCACCGTCGCGGCGTCCTTCGTCTCCGATCCGAAGGCCTCGCAGGTCGCCGACAAGGTCGGCTACGCGCTGGCGCCCGACAATGGCCTCGGCAAGCGCGGCAACTGGCTGTGGGCATGGTCGCTGGCGATCCCCGCCGGCACCCAGAAGGCCGATGCCGCCGAGAAGTTCGTCTCCTGGGCAACCAGCAAGCATTATGCCGAGCTGGTCGCTTCCAAGGAAGGCTGGGCCAACGTTCCGCCTGGAACACGCTCCTCGCTCTACGCCAATCCGGAATACCAGAAGGCGGCGCCGTTCGCGAAGATGACCCTGGATTCCATCAACGCCGCCGACCCGACGCATCCGACGGTCAAGCCGGTGCCCTATGTCGGCGTGCAGTTCGTCGCCATTCCTGAATTCCAGGGCCTCGGCACCACTGTCGGCCAGCTCTTCTCGGCCGCCCTTGCCGGCCAGTCGAGCGTCGACGACGCGCTCAAGCAGGCTCAGGACGCCGCCACCGCGACGATGACCGAAGGCGGCTACATCAAGTAAGGCTCCTCCCGGTGCCGAACGCCGGTCGCCCATCATGACCGGCAAGGGGCCGCCCGAAACCCAGTTCGGGCGGCCACCCTTCAAAATCGGGAAAATTCTGGCACAACGCTGAAAATCCGGCTGACATTGGGAGGGTGACCGTCATGGCTACTCAGCAAACCCGTTCGCTTGCCCGTTTCATGATGGCGCCATCGGTGATCCTGCTGTTCGTCTGGATGATCGTGCCGTTGCTGTTCACGCTGTGGTTCTCGTTCCTGCAATACAATCCGCTGAACCCGATCCGCGATGGCTTCGTCGGTCTCTCCAACTACAAGCTGTTCTACGACAATCCGGCCTTCTTCGCCGCCATTCTCAACACGCTGACCATCGTCGTGGCGGTCCTGCTGATCACCATCATCGGCGGCATTCTTCTTGCGCTGCTGCTCGATCAGCCGATCTGGGGCCAGGGGATCGTGCGCATCCTGGTCATCTCGCCGTTCTTCGTCATGCCGCCGGTCGCGGCGCTGGTCTGGAAGAACATGATCATGCACCCGCAATATGGCGTCTTCGCCGACATTGCGCGCTTCTTCGGCGCCCAGCCGATCGACTGGTTCGGGCAGCACCCGCTGACGGCGGTGATCATCATCGTCGCCTGGCAATGGTTGCCCTTCGCAACGCTGATCCTGTTGACGTCCCTGCAGTCGCTCGACGGCGAGCAGAAGGAGGCGGCCGAGATGGACGGCGCCGGCTTCCTCAGCCGCTTCTGGTATCTGACGCTGCCGCACATGTCGCGCGCCATCACCGTCGTGATCCTGATCCAGACGATCTTCCTGCTCTCGATCTATGCCGAGATACTGGTCACCACCAATGGCGGCCCGGGCTACGCCTCCACCAACCTGCCCTTCCTCGTCTATCAGAAGGCGCTGCTGGAGTTCAAAATCGGCCAGGCCTCCGCCGGTGGCGTGATCGCCGTCATTCTCGCCAACATCGTTGCCTTCTTCGCCATGCGCGCCGTCGGCAAGAACCTCGACAAATAGGGAGGACAAGATGGCACGCGCAGTCACCACCCAGCACAAGACCATTGCCACGGCCGCGGCCTGGATCGTCGCCCTGCTAATCTTCTTTCCGATCCTTTACACGATCATCACCTCGTTCAAGTCCGAGCAGGAGGCGATCCAGGGCTTTGCCCTGATCCCGTCCGGCACCACGGAAAGCTACGCCGAGGTGCAGGCGCAGAGCGGTTATTTCAAGTTCTTCCTGAACTCGGTGATCCTCTCGGTCGGCTCGACCATCCTGGCGCTGCTGATCGCGGTCCCGGCTGCATGGTCTATGGCCTTCTCGCCGACCAAGCGCACCAAGGACATCCTGATGTGGATGCTGTCCACCAAGATGATGCCGGCCGTCGCGGTGCTGTTCCCGATCTACCTGATCTTCCGCGACACCGGCCTGCTCGACAGCCGCATCGGCCTCACCGTGATGCTGATGCTGATCAACCTGCCGATCGTGGTCTGGATGCTTTACACCTACTTCCGCGAGATCCCGGGCGAGATCCTCGAGGCGGCGCGCATGGACGGCGCCTCGCTGTGGAACGAGATCATCTATGTGCTGACGCCGATGGCGGTGCCCGGCATCGCCTCGACCATGCTGCTCAACATCATCCTGGCCTGGAATGAGGCGTTCTGGACCATCCGGCTAACCACCACCAATGCCGCCCCGCTGACGGCCTTCATCAGCTCCTTCTCCAGTCCGCAAGGCCTGTTCTGGGCAAAGCTGTCGGCGGCCTCGACGCTGGCGATCGCGCCGATCCTGATCATGGGCTGGTTCAGCCAGAAGCAGCTGGTGCGCGGCCTCACCTTCGGCGCCGTGAAGTAACAACGCCCAAGCGGCGGACGACGAAGACCATCCCCGGGAGGAAGCCATGGGAAACATCACGCTCAAGAACGTCTCCAAGTCCTTCGGGTCGACGGTGATCATTCCGGACATCGACCTCAACATCGAGGACGGCGAGTTCGTCGTGTTCGTCGGCCCATCGGGTTGCGGCAAGTCCACGCTGCTCAGGCTGATCGCCGGGCTCGAGGACACCAGCGGCGGCACCATCAGCATCGACGGCCGCGACGTCACCCGCGAGGCGCCGGCCAAGCGCAAGCTTGCCATGGTGTTCCAGTCCTATGCGCTCTACCCGCATATGACGGTCGCCAAGAACATCGCCTTCCCGTTGAAGATGGCCGGCGAGGACCAGGCGACCATCGACAAGAAGGTGAAGGACGCCGCGCGTGTCCTCAACCTCACCAATTATCTCGAGCGCCGCCCAGGCCAGCTGTCCGGCGGCCAGCGCCAGCGCGTCGCCATCGGCCGCGCCATCGTGCGCCAGCCTTCGGCTTTCCTGTTCGACGAGCCGTTGTCCAACCTCGATGCCGCGCTTCGCGGCACCATGCGCCTGGAGATCAGCGAGCTGCACCATCAGCTGAAGACGACGATGATCTACGTCACCCATGACCAGGTCGAAGCCATGACCATGGCCGACAAGATCGTCGTGCTCAATGCCGGCAATATAGAGCAGGTCGGCTCGCCGATGGAGCTTTACAAGACGCCGAAGAACCTCTTCGTCGCCGGTTTCATCGGCTCGCCCAAGATGAACCTCATCGAAGGCGCGCCGGCCGACAAATATGGCGCCAAGACCATCGGCATCCGGCCCGAGCATCTCAACATCTCGACCACGGCCGGCGACTGGAAGGCGACGGTGGGCGTTGCCGAGCATCTCGGCTCCGACACCTTCCTGCACGTCCAGGCGGACGGCATCGGCACCGTCAATGTGCGGGCCGACGGCGAGGTTGCGGTGAGGCATGGCGACACCGTCTACCTGACCCCCGACAAGACCAAGCTCCACCGCTTCGGTGCCGACGGCAAGGCGCTGGTGCAGTGAGGTTGAAAGGCAAATCGGCGCTGATCACCGGATCGGCGCGCGGCATCGGCAGGGCCTTCGCCGAAGCCTATGTCCGCGAAGGCGCGACGGTGGCGATTGCCGACATCGACCTGGAAGCCGCGCAAGCGACGGCGAAAGCGATCGGTTCCGCCGCTTCCGCAGTCCGGCTCGACGTTACCGACCAGGCTTCGATCGAGGCTGCGGTGAAGGCGGTCGAGGCCAAGACCGGCGGGCTCGACGTGCTGATCAACAACGCGGCGATCTTCGACCTGGCGCCGATCGTCGAGATCACGAGGGCGAGCTACGAAAAACTGTTTTCCGTCAATGTCGCCGGCACGCTGTTCATGCTGCAGGCGGCTGCCCGTTCGATGATCGCACGTGGCAAAGGCGGCAGGATCATCAACATGGCGAGCCAGGCCGGCCGGCGCGGCGAGCCGCTGGTCGCGGTCTACTGCGCCACCAAGGCCGCCGTCATCTCGCTCACCCAATCGGCCGGACTCGACCTGATCAAGCATCGCATCAACGTCAACGGCATCGCGCCGGGTGTCGTCGACAGCGACATGTGGGACCAGGTCGATGCGCTCTTCGCAAAATATGAGAACCGGCCCAGGGGCGAGAAGAAGCGGCTGGTCGGCGAAGGCGTGCCTTACGGCCGCATGGGCAAGCCGGAGGATCTCGCCGGCATGGCCGTGTTCCTCGCCAGCGACGAGGCCGAATACATAGTCGCCCAGACCTACAATGTCGACGGCGGCCAATGGATGAGCTGAGGGGGAGGCGCTTCTCTTCTTTCCTCCGGAGAAGACGCCATGGGGCAGGTGAGGGGCAGCATACTGGAATACCGGGTGTTGCCCCTCATCCTCGCCCTCCGAAGGAGGCGGAACAGTCGGGCTGCAGATCGGCCAAAGGGTAAATGAGATGACCGTAAGACTCTCTTCCTCGAACCTCGCCATGCTGCCGGCTAAGGTCGCCGGCCCGAAATATGACCGCTCCACCCTGAAGGCGGGCATCGTCCATTTCGGCGTCGGCAACTTCCACCGCTCGCATCAGGCGGTCTATCTCGACGACCTGTTCGGCACCGGCGAGGGCCATGACTGGGCGCTGATCGGCGCCGGCGTGTTCGAAGGCGAGAAGATCGGCCGCTCGAAGCTTGAAGAGCAGGATTGGCTGACCACGGTGGTCGAGCAGGATCAGGGTCACATGAGCGCCCGCGTCACCGGCGCCATGATCGATTTCCTGATGCCCGGCGACGCGGCTGCGACCATCGAGCGGCTTACCGATCCGGCGATCAAGATCGTGTCGCTGACCATCACCGAGGGCGGCTATTTCATCGACCCGGCTTCCGGCAAGTTCAACCCGGCCCATCCCGATATCGTCGCCGACGCACAGCCGGGCGCTGTGCCTAAGACCGTTTTCGGCATCATCCTTGCCGGGCTGTTGCGCCGGCGGGCCGACGGCGTGGTGCCGTTCACCGTCATGTCCTGCGACAACATCCCCCATAACGGCCATGTCACCTCCGACGGCGTCATCGGCCTTGCGCGGCTGATCGACGAGGACCTCGCCAAATGGGTGGAGGACAAGGTCGCCTTCCCGAATGGCATGGTCGATCGCATCACCCCGGCCACCACCGACCGCGAGCGCAAGATCCTCGCCGACGATTTCGGGCTGGAGGACAATTGGCCGGTGTTCTGCGAGCCGTTCAAGCAATGGGTGCTGGAGGACCGTTTCACCGCCGGCCGCCCAGCGTTGGAAAAGGTCGGCGTGCAATTCGTCAAGGACGTCTCGCCTTACGAGCTGATGAAGATACGCATCCTCAATGGCGGTCACGCCACGATCGCTTATCCGGCCGGGCTGATGGACATCCATTTCGTGCATGAAGCCATGCAGGAGCCGCTGGTGCGCGCCTTCCTGTCGAAGCTCGAGCATGACGAGATCATCCCGACCGTGCCGCCGGTGCCGGATACGGATCTGGAGGACTACTATCAGCTCATCGAGCGGCGCTTCTCCAATCCCAAGATCGGCGACACCATCCGCCGGCTTTGCCTCGACGGCTCCAACCGTCAGCCGAAATTCATTATCCCGACGATCGCCGACCGGCTGAAGACGGGCGACGGCGCCGCCGGCCTCGCGCTGGAATCGGCCCTGTGGTGCCGCTATTGCTTCGGCACCACCGACAGCGGCGCCGTTATCGAGCCGAACGACCCGAGCTGGGACCGCATGCAGGCGACCGCGAAGGCGGCCAAGGACGATCCGAAGGCCTGGCTGGCGATGGAGGACATCTATGGCGATGTCGGCCGCTCGTCCGTCTTCGCCGAGGCCTTCGCCCACGCCTTGAGGGTCCTGTGGGCGCACGGCGCGCGCGAAACCCTGACGCGTTACCTCGCCGGCAAGCTCTGAAAGCGCCGGACGCAGCAGCCATGACGCCGGAACTGGTCATCTTCGACTGTGACGGCGTGCTGGTCGACAGCGAGGCGCTTTCCGTCTCGGCGCTGCTCGGCATGATCGAGCTGGCCGGCGGCACGGTCAGCGAGGACGCCGCCTACGAGCATTTCCTGGGCAAGAGCATGAAGAGCGTACGCGAGATCCTCGGCCGCGATTTCGGGCTCGAGATCAGCGACCGGCATCTGACCGCCATGCGCGTCGACCTGATGCGCAAATTCCGCGAGGAGTTGAAGCCGATTCCCGGCGTCAAGGAACTGCTGCCGAAGCTCGGCCGGCCCTTCTGCGTCGCCTCGTCCGGCACGCTGGAGCGCATCCGCTATGCGCTCGACGTCACCGGCCTGCTTCCGCTACTGGAGCCGCATCTGTTCAGCGCCAGCATGGTCGAACGCGGCAAGCCGGCGCCCGACCTCTTCCTCCACGCCGCCTCCAGCATGCGGGCGCATCCGCGCGAGTGCCTGGTCATCGAGGACAGCCCCGCCGGCGTCGCCGCCGCCCGCGCGGCGGGGATGCGCGTGTTTGCCTTCACCGGCGGCTCGCATGCTTCCAACCCCGCCCTCAAGGCGCGGCTTGCGTCGACGGAACCGGACTTTATATTCGCTGACATGCTGCAATTGCCCGATTTGATTGCAGGCCTGGGAGCGAGAGAAAAAGCATCTTGATCAAGAGTTTCGTTTGCGCGGTCGATGTCGGCACCGGGAGCGCCCGCGCGGGCATTCTCGACGCGCGCGGCAACCTGCTCGGCCGCGCCGATCATCCGATCGCCATGCATCAGCCCAAGCCCGATCACGCCGAGCATGATTCGGAAGATATCTGGTCGGCGGTGTGCAAATCCGTGCGGTCCGCGCTCCAAAAATCCGGCGTCGCCGCCGGCGATATCGCCGGAATCTCTTTCGACGCGACCTGCTCGCTGGTCGCGCGCGACAGGCAAGGCGGCCAGCTCAGCGTCTCGGTCACCGGCGAGAAGCGCTGGGACACGATGGTCTGGCTCGATCACCGCGCCATCGCCGAGGCCGATGAATGCACCGCAAGCGGTCACGCCGTGCTCGATTATATCGGCGGCGTGATGTCGCCGGAGATGGAAACGCCGAAGCTGATGTGGCTGAAGCGTCATCTGCCGAGGACATGGAATGAAGCCGGCTATCTATTCGACCTTGCCGATTTCCTGACCTGGAAGGCATCCGGCTCGCTCGCCCGCTCGCAATGCACGCTGACGGCGAAATGGACCTATCTCGCGCATGAGGAAAAAAGCTGGCGGCGTGATTTCTTCGAGTTGGTCGGCCTCGACGATCTTTTCGAGCATGGCAATCTGCCGGAAAAAGCAAGCCCGGTCGGCGCCGATATCGGTCCGCTGACGACGAAGGCCGCCGCCGAGCTCGGCCTGACCGAAAAATGCCGGGTGGGGGCCGGCGTCATCGATGCCTATGCCGGCGCGCTCGGCGTTTTGGGCGGTTTTGCCGGCGACGAGAGGAACATCAGCCGGCATCTGGCGCTGATTGCCGGCACATCGTCCTGCGTCATGGCCATGTCGCCCGACCCGCAGCCCTTTGCCGGCGTCTGGGGCCCCTATTTCGGCGCCGCATTGCCGACGCTGTGGCTGTCTGAAGGCGGCCAGTCGGCCACCGGCGCGTTGCTCGACCACATCATCCGCTGGCATGGCGCCGGCGGCGAGCCGGACGCGGCCATGCATACGAAGATCGCTCGGCGCGTCGCCGAGCTGCGCGCCGAAGATGGCGATGCGCTGGCGGCAAGACTGCACGTGCTGCCGGATTTCCACGGCAACCGTTCGCCGCTCGCCGACCCGCACGCCGTCGGCGTCATCAGCGGCCTGACGCTCGACTCCTCCTTCGACAGCCTGTGCAAGCTCTACTGGCGCACCGCCGTCGGCATTGCGCTCGGCGTGCGCCATGTGCTCGAGGCGCTGAACGAGAACGGCTACCTGATCGACACGCTGCATGTCACCGGCGGCCACACCAAGAACCCGCTTTTGATGGAGCTCTACGCCGATGCCACCGGCTGCACCGTGGTCGAGCCGCTGGCCGACGAGGCGGTGCTGCTCGGTACCGGCATGGTGGCGGCGACCGCCGCCGGACTCTATCGCGACCTCAACGCGGCCTGCGTAGCCATGCAGCAAGGCGGCAAGATCCGCGCGCCCAACAAGCAAGCCGGCGCCCGCTTCGACCGCGACTACCGGATCTTCCTCGAAATGCATCGCCAGCGGCAGGCGCTCGACGCGATCCGCTGACGCTGGAACATCGCCCTACTGCTTGCGCAACGACGCGCCCGACGTCGCGTCGAACAGGTGAATGCTTTCCTCGTCGAAGCTGTAGCGCACCGGCGCGCGCAACTCCGGGCATTCGCGCGCCGGCACCAGCGCGCTGATCTCCTTGCCGCCGGAGCCGAAGGTCACCAGCGCGTCATTGCCGTGGAATTCGATGAGATCGGCGGTGCCTTGCAGCAGGTTTGCTGCGCCGGCTTGCGCCGTCTTCAGATCTGGAGGCCGGATGCCGAGCATCACGCGATCGCCATGCCGTAGGTTGAAGTCGCCGCCCTGCAGCGACAGCACTGTCCCCGCGCCGGTCAGCGTCCAGCCATCCTTGCCCTTGCCGACCGTCACCTCGATGAAATTCATGTTCGGCGTTCCGATGAAGCCGGCCACGAACAGATTGCCCGGGCGGCGATAGATCTCCGCCGGCGAGCCGATCTGCTCGATCACGCCGTCCTTCAGAAGCACGATGCGGTCGGCCAGCGTCATCGCCTCGAGCTGGTCGTGCGTGACATAGACGGTGGTGGTCTTCAGCGATTGGTGCAGCCTGGCGATCTCGACGCGCATATGGTTGCGCAGCTTGGCATCGAGATTGGAGAGCGGCTCGTCGAACAGGAACACTTTCGGCGTCTTGATCATGGCGCGCGCGATCGCCACGCGCTGCTGCTGGCCGCCGGAAAGCTCGGTCGGCTTGCGGCCGAGATAGGGTTCCAGCCCAAGTGTCCTGGAAACTGCCTCGACCCGCTTCTTGATCTCGGCCGCCGGTACCTTCTGCCGCTTCAGTCCGAATGCGACGTTGTCGAAGATGGTCATATGCGGATAGAGCGCATAGTTCTGGAACACCATGGCGATGCCGCGGTCGCCGGGCTCGAGATCGTTCACCACCTTGCCGCCGATCGACACCTCGCCGCCGCTGATGTCCTCCAGCCCGGCCAGCATCCGAAGAAGCGTGGACTTGCCGCAGCCGGACGGACCGAGGAACACGACGAACTCATGCTCTTCGATCGCGAGGTTGAGGTCGCGGATGACGGTCGTGGCGCCATAGGCCTTGTCGACATGGGAGCAAACGATCGCGGACATCCTTATCCCTTCTCGCCGGTCAGCAGGATCTGCAGCTTGACGTCCTGCGGCCTGCCTTGCGCTGCGCGCTCGAACGCCTTGATGCTCTCGGAGAAATCATAGGTGCCGGTGATCAGCGGCTTGAGGTCGACCTTGCCGGAGGCGATGAGCTGCAAAGCGCGGTCGAAGATGTTGGCATAGCGGAACACGGTCTCGATGCGCACTTCCTTGGAAATCGCCGCCGGCACGTTGAGCTCGACAGTCTCCACCGGCAGCCCGACCAACACCACCGCGCCGCCCGGCCGCACCACGTCGAACAGGTTGGCGAAGGCCTTCGGGCTGCCGCTCGCCTCGAACACGATGTCGGCGCCCCAATTGTCGGTCGCCGCCCGCACCGCATCGACCAGCGACTGCTCGCCGATATTGACCGACACGATGCCGGGATACTGGGCGGCGATCTCCAGCTTCGGCGCCGAGAAGTCCGAGATCAGCACTTTTGCGCAGCCGCCCGCCAGCGCGGCGAGCGCGATCATGATGCCGATCGGGCCGCAGCCGACGACGACGGCGACATCGCCGGGCACGATGCGGGCGCGCGCCGCCGCCTGCATGCCGATGGCAAAGGGCTCGACCATCGCGCCCTCGGCGAAGGAGACATTATCCGGCAGCTTGTAGGTGAAGGCCGCCGGATGGACGGCGTAGGGCGCGAGCACGCCATGCACCGGCGGCGTTGCCCAGAAGCGGACGTCCGGGTCGACATTGTAGATGCCGAGCTTCGTCGCGCGCGACGAAAGGTTCGGCACGCCTGGCTCCATGCAGACGCGGTCGCCGACCTTCAGGTTCGTGACATTGGCGCCGACCTCAACGATCGTGCCTGACGCTTCATGGCCGAGCACCATGGGCTCGCGAACTATGTAGCTGCCGATGGCGCCGTGCGTGTAGTAATGCACGTCGCTGCCGCAGACGCCGACCGTGTGGATGGCGATCCTGACGTCGTCCGGTCCGACGTCTTGCGGCAGCGCGATCTCGCGCAGCGACAGTTCGCCTTTTTTCTCAAGCACCAGTGCCCGCATCGGGTATCCTCGCATCAACTTTTCTTTTGCCGGAAAACGGAATTCAGGAAGCCGCTCAAAACGCCGAGGAACAAAAGCGGCGGCAGCGACAGAAGCACGACCGAGGCATTGAGAATCCCCCACGGCACGTTCATGCCTTGCTGGGAGAGCTCGGAAGCCACGATCGGCAGCGTCTTGGCGTTGGAGCTCGACAGCATCAGCGCGATCAGGAACTCGTTCCAGACCAGCACGAAGCTGAAGGCGATGGCGCCGATCAGCGAGCGCGCCGCGACGGGAAGCGCGATCCGCCAGAACACGGCATAAGCGCCGTAACCGTCGACGAAGGCGGCTTCCTCGATCTCCTTAGGCACGCCCTGGAAGGCAGGAATCGCGAGCCACATGATCACCGATATGGTGAGCAGCGAATAGGTGACGATCAGCGCCGGCAAAGTGTCGTAGAGGCCAACCTGCAGCCAGATCACCATCAGCGGGATCGCCACCGCCACCGGCGGCAGGAAACGCAGCGACAGGACGAAGAACTGGATGTCGCCGGCGAAGCGGTTGGGATAGCGCGCCACCGCATAGGCCGCCGGCAAGCCGAGCACGACGCCGATCAGCACCGCCGAACCGCAGGCGACGACCGAGTTGTAGAGCCCGGTCAGCACGCTGTCGCGGCCGAGGATGTAGCTTATGTTGGCGAGCGTCGGCGTGAATATCACCTTCGGCACGCGCGTGATGATGTCGACATTGTTCTTCAGCGCGTTGAGCGCCGTCCACAGAAGCGGGAACACGGCCAGGAACCCGGCCAGCGCCAGGATGGCCTTGGCGACCAGGCGGCCCGGTCTTGTCGGATATGGCTTCATGCCTGCACCCGCTTCCACAGCATGGTGAAGGTGATGACCGTCGCGATCATCATCAGCACCGCCATGGCCGATGCGTAGGAGACCTTGCCGGACTCGATGAAGCCTTGCGAGAAGGCGTACATGTCGAGCGTTTCGGTCGCGACGCCCGGCCCGCCGCGCGTCATCACATAGATCAGGTCGAAGGAGCGCAGCGACTCGATCATCTTGACGAACATCAGGCTGATCAGCGGCGCTTTCAGCATCGGCAAGGTGACATAGGCGTGGATCTGCCAACGCTTGGCGTGGTCGAGCCTGGCCGCCTCGATCGGCTGCGGCGGCAAGGTTTTAAGCAGCTTCAGCACGATGACGGCGAAGAACAGCCCCCATTGCCAGACGTCCACCGAAGCGACGGCGAACAATGCGGTGGCGGGCTTCGACAGCGGATCGAAGATCAGCCCGCCGGTGATCAGCCGGTAGGGATAGGTGGCGATACCGTAGAGCGGATGATAGGCGAACTTCCATACGAAGGCGGCCGAGACGCGCGGCAAAAGCACCGGGATGATGAACAAAAGGCAATAGAAATTGCGCAGGCGCGGGCCGGCGACCTCGAACATCAGCACGCCCAGTCCAATCGCCACCACCATTGTCGCCACCACGGTGACGACCTCCCATTTCACCGAAACCCAGACGGCGTTGAGGAAGCGGCGGTCGAGGAAGAGATCGGCGAAGTTCGAGAACCACACCCAGGAGTAACCGGTCGTGCTCAGCTCGCGGTTCTGCAAGGCGATGACGATGGCATAGAGCGTCGGCACCATCGACAGCACCAGAAGGATGGCGAGGGTAGGAACCAGAAATGTGACCGGCAGGGAAGAACGTCGGCGCATTGCCTGTCCTCGGATTTTTACTGCTGTGTGGTGAAGGTCCCGCGGCGCGCAGGTTCCGGCATTCGGACGAATGCCGAGAACCGCGCGCCGCGAGCGGGAGGATTACTTCTTCTTCACCAGCTCGTTGGCATAGGCCTCGAGCTCGTTGAGGCCGCCCTTGATGTCGGTGCGGGTGCCGGTGACCAGTTCCTCGAGGATGATACCCCAGCGGTCGCCGAGATCCGGCCAGCGCGGATCCTGCCAGAAGTTCACCGCCGTCACCTTGCCGGTGTCGGCCAGCGCCTTGCCGAGGTCGGCGCCGTAGATGTCGGCGAATTCCTTGCTGGAGAGGACGCTGGTGCGGTTGAGCTCGCCGAACTGATGCGCATCGAGCCGGCGCTTCTCATTCTCCTTCGAGGTCGCCCAGGCGATGAACAGGCCGGCGCATTTCTTCGCGGCGTCATCCGCATTGGCCTTGGTGCCGATGGCAAGGCCATGCCCGTAGCCGCCGCCCGGCAGCGGCGAGGGCGGCGGCAGGAAGCCGACCTCGCCGACCACCTGCGAGGTCTTCGGGTCCACCGCCATGCCCGACAGCGGCGTCGATTCGACGAGGATGGCGACCTGGCCGGAGAGGAAGGCGCCGGTCGATTCATCCCAGCTGCCGGTCTGCGTGCCGGGGGCCGAGTCCTTGAACAGCTTGAGATAGGTTTCCGTCGCCTTCACTGCGGCGTCCGAATTGAAAGCCGGCTTGTCGCCGTCGAACCACTTGCCGCCATAGGCCTTGAAGAAAGGCATCCAGCGCCAGACATTGGCGCCCGAGCCGCGCGCGCCGCGCAGCGCGATGCCGTACACGCCCTTGTCGGCATTGGTCAGCTTCGGCACGTCGGCGATCAGCTCGTCCAGCGTCTTGGGCGGCTGGATGCCGGCGGCCTCGAGCACGTCCTTGCGGTAGACCATCAGGTCGCCGCCGCCGGTCAACGGCGCGAACCAGACCTTGCCGTCATAGGTGGCGACCTTCTGGCGGCCCGGATCGAAATCGGCGAAATCGTATTCAGCCGGATAATAATCGGTCAGCGGCGCGATCCAGCCCGAGGAGGCGAACAGCGCGACGTTGGCCTCGTCGACATAATAGACATTGTAGTTGCCGACGGTCGAGGCGTCCGCGCGCGACTTGGCGCGGCGGTCGTTCTCGTTGAGGTAGTCGATCTGGAACGAGGCGCCGGACAGCTTCTTGAACTCGTCCTTGGAGTCCTCCAGAAGCGTCAGCCCGTCGCGTGGCTGCGCCAGCACCTTGACCGGCGCCGAGCAGACCGGCGCTTGCGCCAGTGCTGCGGTTGAAACGGAAGCGGTAAGCACGAAAGCTGCACCGAGGCTGGCAGCGAGCCGGTTTGATTTCATTGGTTTTCTCCTCCAGGAACACTCGCGAAAGCGGCAGGTCCTCGGACCAAGCGACCCTCACCGTCGCCCGGTCGACCTTCCACCCGCCGCCAAAATGAGCAGTTGGAAAGGTAGAGACTAGAAGCCCCGTTGCAGCAGACCTGTAGTTTTATGCATTGTGCGGCGCAAAAAACGGCGCCGTCAGAGTCTGCCCGTCACACGAGTATCAGCTCCATCAAGCGCAGCCGCTTCCGGCTCGATCAGGCCCGCAGCGTCAGCCGCTGCCGCGACAGCTTGCGGTAGGATGACGGCGTCATCTTGTGCTTGCGCAGGAAGGCGCGGTTGAAGTTCGAGATGTTCATATAGCCGACCTGGAAGCAGATGTCGGTGATCGGGATATCGGTGTCGGCGAGAAGCTTGCAGGCCTGCCACAGTCTCAGCTTGGCGACATGGTCGCTGAACGAGTTGCCGGTGTTCTTCTGGAAAAAGCGCGAGAAAGTGCTTTCGCTCATCCCGGCCAACGCCGCCACCTCCGGCAGCTTCAGATCCTCGGCAAAGTGCTGGAAAAGATAGGTCAGCGAGCGCTGGATAATATCCAGCGATTCCGCGTCGAGAAGCGGGGAAAAATCCGGAGACGACAAAAGCTCGTATTCCTGGGTGGTGGCCAGAAGGTCCAGCAATTCGAGGAACATGCGCAATCTCGCCAGTCCATGCACCTCCCCCATGCGTTCCATCAGCTCGGCGCCGTCGAGCGCCGTCTGGCCATGAAAGACCATGCCGCGCAGCGAGCGTTCCAGGAACGGCTCCAGCTCGCGCAGCTCCGGCAGCAGCCCCGACGAGCCGCGCAGCCGCTCGGCATCGAATTGCAGCACGATATCGCGGCCTTCGATCAGCTCGCCGGGCTGCACCGCCGTCACCCAGTCATGCGGCAGCCCGCCGCCGACGATGGTCAGATAGCCCGGCCCGAACTCGCCGATATGGTCGCCGACCAGCACGACGCCTGACGATTTCCGCAAGAGATGGATTTCGTATTCGGGATGGAAGTTCCAGACATTGCGCTCCCACGGATAATCGTCCAGCCGCCACAGGAAACTGTCGCTGGCCTCGGTCACGATGTGCTCGAAGGCAGGCGCCGTGCGCGGGATCGCGGCTGTGTTCTTTCTGCGCCTGAACGGCATTCGTTCCTCCCGGCATGGCGGCCGGCTGCACATGCCAAGGGCATCCCTAGCAGCCCCCGGCCGGCAAATGAAAGAGGCGTCGCGGAATCCCGGATCCGCCTGGATCAATCGCTAGCTGCGCCTCGTCCCTTGCCAACATGTCGCATTTCGTTCACAAGGCGACGCAAATGGCGCCATTTTGCGCCGTGCGGCTTCCGGCCCTTTGGCCGACGCGCCGTGTTCTGAAAGAGCGGAACAATGTCTGCGATCGAAGCCGGCGCTCGCGCGCCGGAAAACCTTTGGCGTCAGGAAATCATGGCGACGATCGGGCTCGCCTGGCCGATGGTGCTGACCAATCTCGGCCAGACCGCCATGACCGCGACCGACGTCATGATGATGGGCCGCCTCGGGCCCGACACGCTCGCCGCCGGCGCGCTCGGCTCCAACCTCTATTTCATGCCGCTGATCTTCGGCCTCGGCCTGATGCTGGCCACCTCGCCGATGATGGCGACCGAGCTCGGCCGTCGCCGCCATTCGGTGCGCGACCTGCGCCGCACCGTGCGCCAGGGCCTGTGGCTGGCGATCCTCATCTCGATCCCGATCTGGATTTTTCTCTGGCATGGCGAAGCGGTGCTTTTGGCAATGGGCCAGAAGCCGGAGCTCGCACATCAGGCGGGCGTCTACCTGCGCTGGCTCCAATGGGCGGTGCTGCCCTTCTATTTCTATATCGTGCTGCGCTCCTTCATCTCGGCGCTGGAGCGGCCGGGCTGGGCGCTGATCATCGTTTTCGTCGCGGTCGCCTGCAACGCCTTCTTCAACTGGGTGTTCATGTTCGGCAATCTCGGCGTCAAGTCGATGGGCATTGCCGGCTCCGGCCTCGCCACCACTCTGTCCAGCATGCTGATGTTCGCCGGCCTGGCGGCGGTGGTGATCAGGGAGAAGAAGTTCCGCCGCTACCGTTTGTTCGGCCGCTTCTGGCGCTCCGACTGGCCGCGCTTCCGCGGCCTGCTCAGGCTCGGCCTGCCGATCGCCGGCATCCTCGCCTTCGAGGTGACGATCTTCAATGCGGCGGCCCTGCTCATGGGCCTGATCGATGCGGATTCGCTGGCCGCCCATGCGATTGCCATCCAGATCGCCTCGATCTCGTTCATGGTGCCGCTCGGCCTCAACCAGGCGGTGACCGTGCGGGTCGGCCTAGCGCATGGCGCCGGCAATCCGGAAGGCGTTTCGCGCGCCGGCTGGACCGCCTTCGTCATCGGCGTCTCGTTCATGGCGCTGATGGGCCTGGTGATGATCCTGTGGCCGCATGCGCTGATCAGCGCCTTCATCGATCTCACCGATCCCAAGAACGCCAGAGTGATCACGCTTGCCGTGTCGTTCCTGGTGTTTGCAGCGCTGTTCCAGATTTTCGACGGCGCCCAGGCGGTCGCGGCCGGCATGCTGCGCGGCCTGCACGACACCAAGGTGCCGATGATCTATGCTGCGATCGGCTATTGGGGCGTGGGCCTGCCGCTCGGCGTGCTGCTCGCCTTCCATTTCGGCTTCAACGGCATCGGCATCTGGATCGGCCTGGCCTCTGGGCTGGCCGTGGTGGCGGCGCTGCTCCTGGCGCGCTGGCTCCGGCGCGACCGCATCGCGCCGCAGCTCGCCTTCGGGCATTGATCGACAAAGGCTGCCGGTCAAGCCGGCGGCCTTCTCGCGCCTCAGCGCGCAGGCGTCTGCTTCTCCAGCCGGCGTGCATATTGCGTCAGCGGGAAGCACATGACGAAGAAGATCAGCGCCACCAGCCCATAGACCTTGAACGGCTCGAAGGTCGCGTTGTTGATGGCGTTGGAGGTCCTGACCAGTTCCTCGAAGCCGATGATCGAGGTCAGCGCCGTCGATTTGATCAGCTGCACCAGGAAGCCGACGGTCGGCGCGCGGGTGATGGCGAAGGCCTGCGGCAGGATGATCAGCCTCAGCTCCTGCAGATAGTGCAGCCCAAGGCTGGCGCCGGCGTCCCATTGGCCGCGCGGCAGCGCGTCGACGCCGCCGCGCCAGATCTCGGCCAGATAGGCGCTGGCGAAGAAGGTGAGACCGAGCGCTGCCGCCGTCCATGGCTCGATGCGCAGCCCCAGCATCGGCAGCCCGAAGAACATCAAAAAGAGCTGCATCAAGAGCGGCGTGCCCTGGAAGAGCGCGATATAGGCCGAAGCTATCCGCTTCACCCATTTGTTCTTGGCGATGCGGAAGAACAGCACCGCCAGCCCGACCAGCGCGCCGCCGACGAAGGCGGCGAGCGACAACAGCACCGTCCAGCGCGCGGCGAGCAGCAGGTTGCGGACGATGTCCCAGAAGGTGAACTCGATCATGACACGCCCGCCCCCAGAACACGGCGGCCGCCGCCGACCAGCAGCCGGCGCAGCCCCATCGACAGGCCGAGATAGACCATCGTCACCACGAAATAGGTCTCGAAGGCGCGAAAAGTGCGCGCCTGCAGCATGTCGGCCTCGTAGGTCAATTCGCGCACCGCGATCTGCGAGACCACGGCCGATTCCAGCATCATGATGACGATCTGGCTGGTCAGCGCCGGGTAGATCACCTTCAGCGCCTGCGGCAGCACGATCTTGATGAACACCTGGCGGGGCCTGAGGCCGAGCGCCAGCGCGGCTTCCGTCTGCCCGCGCGGCACGGCGTCGAGCCCCGCGCCGACGATCTCGATCGTATAGGCCGCCATGTTGAGCGTCATCGCCAGTATCGCGGCCAGGATCGGGTCGAGCCTGACGCCTAGGCTGGGCAGCCCGAAGAAGATGAAGAACAGCTGCACCAGGAATGGCGTGTTGCGCATCACCTCGACATAGATGCCGATCGCCAGCTGAAGCGGCTTGGGGCCGTTTCTCTTGCCGGCGGCGCCCAGGATACTGAGAAAAGTTCCCGCCAGCGTGGTGACGGCGATCAAAAGCAGCGTCATCGCCGCGCCGCGCGCGATAACGCCCGCCGCACCCGCAAGCCAGCCGAAGTCCAGGCTGTAGCCCATGGCGATTGACCTTGTTGGAACAGTCGGAGCGGCTCAGCGCTTGTCGTGGCTGGGCCGCCCTCGAGATCAATCCTTGAGGTTGTCCGGATTGAGCGGCGTCTTCAGCCAGGCCTTCGAGCTCTCGTCAAGCTTGCCGTCGGCCAGCATCTTGGCGACGGCGTCGTTCACCGCCTTCTTCAGCCGGTCCTCGTTCTTGTTGAGGCCGATATGCGAGGGCGAGGTGAGCAGCTGGAATTTCTGCTCCGGCTTCAGCGCATCCTGCTTGGCCAGCACCTGGGCCCCGACATCGTTGCCGACGACCATCAGCTGGGTCTGGCCGGAGATGAAGGCCTGGATGACGGAATTGTAGTTGTCGAAGCGGCGGATGTCGGCGGAAGCCGGCGCTGCCTGGGTCAGCGAGGTGTCCTCCAGCGTGCCGCGGTTGACGGCGATCGACTTGTCGGCGAGGTCTTCCTTGCCTTTGACGGCAAGCTCGGCCGGGCCGATAACGGCGATGTAATAGGGCGCATAGGGGGCGGCGAAATCGATCACCTGCTCGCGCTCCTTGGAGTAGCCGACGCTCATCAAAATATCGACGCGCTTGTCGGTGAGATAAGGGATGCGGTTCTGGCCGGTGACGCTGACCAGGTTGAGCTTCACCTTGAGTGAATCGGCGATCGCCTGCGCGACGTCGATGTCATAGCCCTTGATGCTCATATCGGCGCTGGCCGAAGAGAACGGCGGGAAGTCCGAGAAGATGCCGACATTGATGGCGCCGGCCTTGGTGATGTCGTCGACGGCGTCGGCCTTCGCTTGCGTGGCGAGGCCGGCGGCGCCGAGCATGACGGCCGCCGTGATGGCGGATTTCAGTGCGTTGCGAAGTAACATTGTTATTCCCCTGCTGGAAGCTTGTTGTTGAAACCGGCCGCCGGCTCCAGCGCGGCGGCCGTGTTGGTAGAGCAATTCCGGAAGACGCGTTTTTTCATCTGGAATTGCGCGAGGCATTAGCCTTTCTTGATCGCCGGGCTGAACACCATCAGGCTCAGGATCTCGAACAGGACCTGGGCGCCGACATGGGCGGTGTTGGTGGTCGCGTCATATTGCGGCGCCACCTCGACCACGTCGCCGCCGACGATGTTGAGGCCCTTGAGGCCGCGCAGCAATTCGAGCACCTCGCGCGTCGTCAGCCCGCCGACTTCCGGCGTGCCGGTGCCGGGCGCGAAGGCCGGATCGATGCTGTCGACGTCGAAGGAAATGTAGGTCGGGCCGTCGCCGACGATTTTGCGCGCCTTCTCGATGATTGCCGGTATGCCGAGCCCGGTCACTTCCTCGGCATGCACGACCGTCATGCCGGACTCGTAGGTGAATTCCCACAGATATTCGGCCGAGCCGCGAATGCCGATCTGGATCGTGCGCGAGGGATCGAGCACGCCGTCCAGCACCGCGTTGCGGAACGGTCCGCCATGGTGGAACTTGGTCATGTCGAACAGCCCGCTGGTGTCGCAATGGGCGTCGATATGGATCATGCCGACCGGCGCTTTTTTGCCGACGGCCTTCAGGATCGGATGGCTGATCGAATGGTCGCCGCCGACCGAGAGCGGCAGCACGCCGGCGTCGACGATCTGGTTGGTGCGCTTTTCGATGTCCTCGTGGCTGATCTCCAGCCGATAGCGGCTGCGGAACGGCGTGTCGCCTATGTCGGCGACGCGAAGCTCATGCGTCGGTGCGCATTCCAGCACATGATTGTAGGGGCCGATGCGCTCGATGGCGCGCAGCGCGCGCGGCCCGAAGCGCGAGCCGGGACGGTTGGTGACACCGAGATCCATCGGCACGCCCATCATCGCCACCTGCAGGTCGCCGAAATCCGGATTGTCGGCCGCGATCTCGCGGTAGGGCGCGGCAAGGAAGGTCGGGATGCCGGAGTAGGGGGCGAGGCGCGTGCCCGACTTGTTGAAGATCTTGTCGGCGACCTTGCGGAATTTCGGGTCGAACATCTCGCCGCCATGGCTCTCGCCATATTTGCGGCGCAATGCTTCGAGCTTGCCGCGATCGTAACCCATGTCCGGTCCTCCTCTCTTGCCTGCCTATAGCGCTGCCCGCATGGACGATTTGCCAAGCCAGCCTGTTGTCCGGCTGGATCGTTGCCCGCCGCTGCGCTGCGGATTCCACGTCTGTTGAAGCTGTTCCGGACAAAAGTGTCGGGCAGCCGCATTGAAAAATCAATTGATATTGTTAGGGTCTCGGCTGTGAGAAAATCTCACAAACCGGGAGCCTCTCCATGGCCAAGCGCCTGCCGCCGCTGAACCCTCTGCGCGCCTTCGAGGCCACGGCGCGGCACGCCTCGCTGACCAAGGCGGCGGGTGAGCTGAACGTCACGCACGGCGCCGTCAGCCATCAGATCAAGGCGCTGGAGCAGTCGCTGGGTGTGAAGCTCTTCGAACGTACCGGCCAGCGCGTGAAGCTGACGCCGCATGGCGCGGAGTTCCTGCCGGCGGTATCGGCCGCCTTCGACGGCATTGCCGCCGCCACCCAGCGCATGACGCGGCCGGCAAGCGCCGGCGCGCTGTCGGTCTCCTGCGTCCCGGCACTGCTCTTGCTCTGGATGACGCCGCGGCTCGGCTCGTTCACCGCGCAATATCCGGACATCCAGCTCACGCTGATCCCGTCCAACGATCCCAAAGACATCCGCGCCGCGGACATCGACGTCTGCGTGCATTATGGCGACGGCAGCTGGAGCGACTGCTGGATACGCAAGTGGTCCGGCCTGGAGTTGTTTCCGGTGGTCAGTCCGACGCTGATCAACAACCGCCCGATCCGCAGCGTCCGCGACCTCGCCGACCACGTCTTCCTACATGGCGACGATGGCCGTGAATGGCATACCTGGCTGGCCGCCGCCGACGCGCTCGATCTGGAGCGCGGCCGCCGCCACCGTCTGGGCGATGCGCGCATGGCGACGGAGGCCGCCGTTCACGGTCATGGCGTAGCGCTTGGCGATTCCGTCACCGCGCGCGCGTTGCTTGCCAGGGGCATGCTCGTCGCGCCCTTCAGTTTGTCGGTGCCGGCGGTCGACGATTTCTACGTCGTCTGCCGCAACGAGATGCGCTCGGCGCCCATCGTCCAACTCTTCATCGACTGGCTGTTCGCCGAGAAGGAACAGGACGAGGGCCGCGCCGGCGCGCCCGTGGCCGGCCGCGTGCCGAGCCGCAGAAAACGCCCCGCCCTCAAGGTCATAGGCACCAGGACCGCGTCCTGACGACTGGACTTGCATAGCTGCTTTTTGTCGGGCCAGCTTGCAAAGCAGCAAGCGCGTTCGGAAATACGGTGCTAAGAGGCAGTTGCTAAAGCAATTCCGTGCAACGGGGTTCCGTCCGGAATTGATCGAACAAGGATTTGAAGCGTGACGCCCCTGTTCCCGAGCGTTGTGCTTTATGGATAAGCGAGCATGGCAAAGACCGATATAGCGCGGCGCGTCTACAATCACACCTGGAAGCTCGACCCGATCGTCCGCAGCCTGCTGGACACCGATTTCTACAAGCTTCTGATGCTGCAGATGATCTGGGGCATGTATCCCAAGGTCGATGCCACCTTCACGCTGATCAACCGCACCACCTCGGTGCGCCTCGCCGACGAGATCGATGAGCAGGAACTGCGCGACCAGCTCGACCACGCTCGCACCTTGCGTTTTTCCAAGAAGGAGATGATCTGGCTGGGCGGCAACAATTTCTATGGCCGCAAACAGATCTTCGAACCTGAATTTTTGGCCTGGCTGGAAGGTTTCAGGCTGCCCGATTACCAGCTCACCAGGCGCAACGGCCAGTACGAGCTCTCCTTCCCGGGTCCGTGGATGTACACCACGCTCTGGGAGATCCCGGCTTTAGCCATTATCAACGAGCTGCGCTCGCGGGCGGCGATGCGCTCTTTCGGTCCGTTCGCGCTCGACGTGCTCTATGCCCGCGCCAAGGCCAAGATGTGGGCCAAGACCGAGCGGCTGAAGGCGCTGCCCGGCATCCGCATTTCCGACTTCGGCACAAGACGCCGCCATTCCTTCCTGTGGCAGCGCTGGTGCGTCGAGGCGCTGAAGGAAGGCATCGGCGATGCCTTCACCGGCACCTCAAACGTGCTTCTGGCCATGGACAACGACCTCGAGGCTTTGGGCACCAATGCACATGAGCTGCCTATGGTCTTCGCGGCGCTTGCCAATTCCGAGGAGGAGATGCGTGAAGCGCCCTACAAGGTGCTGCAGGACTGGCAGCGCTATTATGGCGGCAATCTCCTGATCGTGCTGCCCGACACTTTCGGCACGGCCGCGTTCCTGCGCGATGCGCCGGACTGGATCGCCGACTGGACCGGCTTCCGGCCGGACAGCGCGCCGCCGATCGAAGGCGGCGAGAAGATCCTCTCCTGGTGGCGCGAGAAGGGCAAGGATCCCAAGCAGAAGCTGCTCATCTTCTCCGACGGCCTGGAGGTCGAGACCATCGAGGAGACCTACAGGCATTTCCGCGGCAAGGTGCGCATGTCCTTCGGCTGGGGCACCAACCTCACCAATGATTTCGAGGGTTGCGCGCCGACCGAAACCAAGAGCCTCGACGCCATCTCGCTCGTCTGCAAGGTCAGTGAGGCCAATGGCCGGCCGGCGGTGAAGCTGTCGGACAACCCCGCCAAGGCGACCGGGGACGAGAAGGAGATCAAGCGGTATCTGAGGATTTTTGGCGAGAAGGGGCGGGTGGAGCAACTGGTGAAGGTGTGAGGGGCTGGCGGTGGGGCTGCCACGCAACACAGCAAAATTGGATAGGCTGAGTTCCTTCGCGCCCCCCTCTGTCCTGCCGGACATCTCCTCCTCTAGGGGGGAGATTGTGCTGTCATCCCCGCTTGCGCCAATCTTCGACGTTGCAGGAGGAGAGCCGGCGCTTGAACCGCCAATCTCCCCCCAAGAGGGGGAGATGCCCGGCAGGGCAGAGGGGGGCGCCGTAGAGTGCCAGCTTTCCAGGTTGGCTTTCTTAGCCGCCGCCCTAGCCGCTCTCCCCACGCCCGCCTTCGCCCATGCCTCCGACCGCGGCCACGTCCTGCTTCTCCCGACCGGCTACTACATCGCAGGTGGCGCTTTTGCCGTGGCCGTCAGCTTCCTCGTCCTGGCGCTGCTTCCACCTGCCGCCCTCGACCGCTTCTGGCGCCGGCGCCTGCCTCTGTTCACCTTCAGCGACACCCCCCGCATTGTCGTCAGCCTGATTTCATTTGCCGGCTTTGCGCTTCTCATCGCCGCTGGCCTCGTCGGCAGCCGCGACCCGCTTTCCAACCCTCTCCCACTCGTGATCTGGACGCTGCTCTGGGCCGGCTTCACCCTGCTGCAAGGCGTGCTCGGCGACCTGTGGTCGTGGCTCAACCCATGGTACGGCCCTTGGCGCGTCGCCTCTCGCGTCTTCGGCCTTCAGGCCGGCGATGCAAAGCCATCGCGCCTGCCGTCAAGGCTCGGCTACTGGCCGGCCTTCGCGCTGTTCTTCGCCTTCGCCTGGTTCGAGCTGATCGATCCGGCGCCCGACGATCCGGCTCGCCTGGCCCTTGCCGCCGGCATCTATTGGTTGGCGAGCTTTGTCGCGATGCTCGTCTTCGGCTACGAGGCTTGGAGCCGGCGGGGCGAATTCCTCACGGTCTTCTTCGCCATGGTTGCCCGCTTCGCGCCTGTCGAACGCAGCGACCGTCGGCTCTCGCTGTGCTGGCCCGGTGCGAAGCTGCTTGCCGCCGACCCGCTGGCGCCAAGCGGCACGGCCTTTCTTCTTCTCGCGCTGTCCTCCGTATCTCTCGACGGCCTGTCGAAAACCTTCTTCTGGCTCAGCCTGTTCGGCGTCAACCCGCTGGAATTTCCCGGCCGCACCGCGCTGATCGGCGTCGGCAGCTTCGGCCTTGTCCTGACTTTCGTCCTGCTGGCAGCGGTATTCGCGTTGGCCGTCTTTCTTGGACAGCGCCTCGCAGGCGATGCGCAGTCGTTCGCAAAAGCCGCCGGCCTCCTGGTTTGGTCGATCGTGCCGATCGCGCTTGCCTATCACATCGCGCATTACCTCACGGCGGTGCTCGTCGACGGTCAGTATGCGCTGGTCGCGCTCTCCGACCCGTTCGCGCTCGGCTGGAACCTGTTCGGCACCGCCAACAGGATGGTCGAGGCCGGCGTCGTCGCCGGCGCCCAGTCGGCCTGGTGGTTTTGGAATGTCCAGGCCGGCATCATCATCGCCGGCCATGTGCTGGCGGTCCTCGTCGCGCATGGCCTTGCCTGGCGTCTCCACGCTCAGCCTTCGCGCGCGGCGCTCAGCCAGCTTCCGCTCACGCTGCTGATGATCGCCTACACGATCTTCGGCCTCTGGCTGCTTGCCACGCCGACGGCGGGATGAGACAAGGGCCGCCGTCATGACGCGAGGGAAGCTAGCTTGCCACGTCGCGGCTTTGGTGATTTAGTTTGTATACATGCAATTTTCCCATCCTTCGGAAGGGGATGGTTTAGCCGCCTTATCGCTGGTCAAGACTGAAAAACAGGGGAACCGACATGGCTGACAAGAACGGATATTTCGACCTCTCCAAGACGACGCTGTCGCGCCGCACCGCGCTGAAGGGTATCGCCGCCGGGGCCGGCCTAGCGCTGGCGCCGGGCTTCGTCCGTTACAGCCAGGCGCAGAGCTCGGCGCCGATCAGAATAGGTTTTCAGTCGCACCGCACCGGCATCGGCGCCGCCTATGGCCGCTGGTACGAGAAGACGAGTGCCGCCGCCGTCAAGGCAATCAACGACGCCGGCGGCATCAGCGGCCGCAAGGTCGAGCTGGTCATCGAGGACGACGGCACCGATCCAGCGCGCGGCGCCGAGGTGGTCAACAAATTTGCCAAGCAGCACAAGACCGACATCGTCTTCGGCACACTGTTCTCGCATGTCGTGATCGGCTCGGCGCCCGCCGCCGGCGAAAACAAGATCCCTTATTTCGTGGTCAGCGAAGGCCATCACGTCGCTTCCACCAAGCTCAACCGCTACGTCTTCCAGCCCGGCATCACCGACGTGAAGAGCCAGATCCAGTCGATGGCGCCGTGGATCGCGGCGAACGCCGGCAAGAAGGTGACGCAGATCTTCCCCGATTTCGCCTTCGGCTACGACCATCGCGACTACCTGCCGCCGGCGCTGAAGGCGCAGGGCGCCGACGTGATCGCTCAGATCGCCATCCCGCCGACTGAGAGCTCCTTCACCAAATACTTCCCGCAGATCCCGGCCGAGACCGAGGTGATCTACCATGTCATGGTCGGCCCTGCCGTGCTGACCTTCGTCAAGGAGCTCGGCGAGTTCTACGGGTCGCAGCGGCCGCAGCTCTTCGGCTTCATCGACTCGCTCGAAGCCGTCGACATCAACAGCCCCGGCCTCGAATTCCTCGACGGCAGCCATTTCTGGGAAGGCTCGCCGCGCTACGCGCAGCCTGATGACTCGGCCGCGCAGAAAGCCTATCGCGCCGCGGTCGGCATCGACGACAATGGCGCCGCCGTTGGCGACCCCAAGGACGTCTCCACCGCCGCCCATATGTTCGGCTGCTGGGAAACGCTCTATGTCGTCAAGAAGGCGATGGAAGACGCCGGCTACAAGGGCCCGGAGGATCGCGCCAAGCTGGTCGAGGCGACCGAGGCGCTGAAGGAATTCGCCGAGGGGCCGGAGCATCCGCAGGGTCCGAAAACCTTCAACGGCAAGATCCACCAGTGCTTCGGCATCCAGAACATCTCCAAGGTCGAGGGCGGCAAGCTCAAGGTCGTCCACAAGACCAAGATCGAGGACGGGCTCTACGAGCCGGAAGGGGATTACACGACGCAGGCGCTGTGAGCTTAGCTGCTCCTGCACACGTGAGCGCCAAGGCACCCCCCTCTGGCCTGCCGGCCATCTCCCCCTCAAGGGGGAAGATCAGCAGTTCGTGCGGCAGCGCTTATCTGGCGACATCGGCGATTGGCGAAGCCTGCGGTGACATCCAATCTCCCCCCTTGCGGGGGAGATGCCCGGTTTACCCTCCGAAGCGGCAGCGCAGCTGCTGCGGAGGATGGGCAGGGCAGAGGGGGGTGCCTCGCGCATCCGTTGGCAAATAGCCCATGCACTTCGGACCCCATCTCCTCCTCGCCGCCCTCGAAGGCCTCGTCACCTCCGCCGTGCTGGCGCTGACGGCGCTTGGCCTGTCGTTGGTGTTCGGCGTCATGCGCGTCGTCAATGTCGCGCATGGCGAGTTCTTCATGCTGGGCGCGGTGCTCGCCTGGGCGGTCTCGACGGCGATTTCCGGCCACCCCGCGATCGGTTTCCTCGCCGCGCTGGTGATCGCGCCCTTGCTGGTCGGGCTGGTCGCGCTGGTTGCCGAACGCCTGGTGCTGCGCCGGCTCCACTACAATCCCGAAGCCACCATCGTCGCCACCATCGGCATGCTCTACATCATCCAGCAACTGGCGCTGACCTTCTACGGTCCCGAGGCGCGCCCTGTGGAGCCGCCTTTCAGCTACCGCATTCTCCTGCCTTGGTTCGGCTATTCCGGCTACAAGCTCTCGGTGGTCGCCGCCTCCGCCATTCTGCTGGTGATCACCTGGCTGGTGCTGACGCGAACGAAGATCGGCCTGATCATGCGGGCAACCCAATATGACCGCGAGACGGCGCAGGCCTTCGGCATCCCGGTCGAGCGCGTCTATGCCGGCGTCTTCGCCGTCGGCGCCATGCTGGCGGCTATCGCCGCGGTGCTGATCGTGCCGATCAGCCAGGCGCACTACCTGATGGGGCAGGACCCGTTGCTGCTCTCCTTCATCGTCGTCATCATCGGCGGCCTGGGGTCGCTGCGCGGCACGGTGGTGGCCGCCATCCTGATCGGCCTTTCCGACGGCATCATTTCGATGTTCTTCTCGCCGACCCTGGCCAAGATCATCGCCACGCTGGTCGTCGCCATGGTGCTGGTGTTCCGGCCGCAAGGTCTGTTCGGGACCACGCCGCGATGAGGGATGCTTCGCCGGCAAAGACCTATGCGCTGCATGTCGGCGTCATCGCGCTGCTGTTCGCGCTGAAATTCGTCCTGCCGGACTACCACCAGGGCCTGTTCACCCGCATCATGGCGCTGGCCGTCTTCGCCATGGGCTACAATCTGCTCTTCGGCTATGTCGGCCTGCTCAGCCTCGGCCACGCCATGTTTTTCTCGGCCGGCCTCTACGGCGCTGGCTTGACCGTCTACCATCTCGGCTGGGGCGTCCCGGAAGCTTTTGTCGCCGGTGTCGCCTGTGGCGCGCTGCTCGCCTTGGTCATCGGCCTGCTGGCGCTGCGCACGTCCGGCGTCGCCTTCATGATCGTCACCATGATGTTCGCCCAGGTCTTCTATCTGCTCATCCTCTATTTCGCCGCCTGGACCGGCGGCGACCAGGGCTTGGTCATCCAGCAGGCGTCGCGGATGATCGCGATCGGCGGCGCGTCCTTCGACCTGACCGACCCGACCGTGCGCTACATGAGCGCGCTGGCGCTGCTCGCGGTCGTGCTCCTCATCACTTTGGCTATCGTCCGCTCCCGCTTCGGCCGCGTGCTGGTCGCCATCCGTGAGAACGAGGAGCGCACCAAGATGCTCGGATACGACACGGTCGCCAACAAGCTCGCCGCGGTCGTCGCCTCCGGCGCCATCTGCGCGGCCTCGGGCGCGGCCTATGCCTTGCTCTTCGGCTATGTCGGCTCGAGCTTCGCTTCCGTGCAATACTCCATCCTGCCGCTGCTCTGGGTGCTGCTCGGTGGGGCCGCGACCACGCTCGGCCCGCTCGTCGGCACGCTGTTCATGTACTATGTCACCGACATCACAAGCGGCTTCACCTCCGCCTATCTGCTGATCGTCGGCGTGGCGCTCATCCTGTTGGTGCTGTTCTTCCCGAAAGGCATTCTGGGCAGCATCCGCGAACGCTGGCTGCGGTGGCTGCCATGATGCCGCTGGTTACAACCAAGGGCCTGTCGCGTCATTTCGGCGGCCTGCGCGCGGTCGACGGCGTCGACTTCGCGCTGATGCCGGGCGAGATACGCGCCATCATCGGCCCGAACGGCGCCGGCAAGACCACCTTCGTCAGCCTGCTCTCAGGCCGCATCCGGCCGTCATCCGGCATGGTTGTCTTCGACGGCGCCGACATCACCGCCATGCCGGCCTACAAGAGGGTTCGCCTCGGCGTCGCCTATACGTTCCAGATCACCAGCGTCTTCGCCAATCTCACGGCCTTCGACAATGTCGCGCTGCCGGTGCAGCGCACGTTGACCGACGGCCGCACGAGGGGCCAGGTGAGAAGCGGCGTGATGGCGGCACTCGAACGGACCGGTCTCGCCGACCGCGCCGGCACGCTTGCCGGGCAGCTTTCCTATGGTCACCAGCGCCTGCTCGAAGTCGCTATGGGCCTGGCGCTGAAGCCGCGTCTGCTGATCCTCGACGAGCCGACACAGGGCCTGGCCGACAGCGAGATCGACAATTTCATCTCTTTGGTGCGCGAGATCGCCAGGGACGCAACGGTGCTTTTGATCGAGCACAACATGCCGGTGGTCATGCAGCTTGCCGACCGCATCACCGTCTTCAATTCGGGAAAGATCCTCGCCGAGGGAACGCCGGAGCAGATCCGCGCCAACACGCAAGTTCAGGATGCCTATCTCGGAGCGACCCATGGCTGACTCCGTTGGAACCAACGGCGGATTGCTCACCATTTCCGGCCTCGATTGCTTCTACGGCGAGGTGCAGGTGCTCTACGGCCTCGACCTCACGCTGAACAAGGGCGAGGTGCTTTGCCTATTCGGCCGCAACGGCGCCGGCAAGACGACGACGCTGAAGGCGATCATGGGTCTGGTTCCGGCGGCTGCCGGCTCCATCAAGCTGGACGGCAAGGAACTGACCGGGCTCGCCGCGCATGACGTGCCCAAGGCCGGCGTCGCCTATGTTCCGCAGGGCAGGCGGCTGTTCGCCGAGATGACGGTGGCGGAAAACATCGAGATCGGCCTGATGGCGCGCGGCAGGGGCAGAGAAACCCGCGAGAGCGTGCTCGATCTCTTCCCGTTGCTCAGGGAGCGGTTGAAGCAGCGTTCCGGCACGCTCTCGGGCGGCGAGCAGCAGATGCTGGCGATGGCCCGCGCGCTCTGCCTCGAGCCGCAGGTGCTATTGCTGGATGAGCCGACCGAAGGGCTGATGCCGTCGATGATCGCCAAAATCCGCGAGACGGTGGCGAAGCTGCGCGAGCTCGGCGTCTCGACCATCCTGGTCGAGCAGCGCGTCGACGCCGTGCTGTCGGTGGCCGACCGCGTCTCGTTCATCGAGAACGGCCGCAACCGCGAGACGGTCGATGTCGAGACACTGCGCGCCGATCCGTCAGCGGTGCGCAGGTATGTGGGCGTCGGGTAAGGCGCCGAATGCGCGTCGGTGCCAAGACTATCGGCGGCTGCGCTGCCCCTCATTGCCCTGCCGGGCATTTCTCGCCGTGAACGGGGAGAAAGAAGCTGGCCGCGACCTCGGCGGTCATACTGCAACGTTGGTGATTGGCGAAATCGGCGATGCCAGGTCCCTTCTCCCCGTTCACGGGGAGAAGATGGCGGCAGCCAGATGAGGGGCAGCGCCGGCGGTGGAAATTGAGTAGCTCAGCTCAACGAAAAAACAAAAACCCCGCAACCAAGAACGTCGGGATCAGCACTGCACCCGACCACGCCATATAGCCGAAGAAGCCGGGCATCTTGAAGCCGCGATGCCGGGCGATGGCAAAGACCATGAAGTTCGGCGCATTGCCGATATAGGTGTTGGCGCCCATGAATACGGCGCCCGCCGAGATCGCGGCCAATGTCGAGGCGGCCTCGGTCATCAAGTGGTTCGCATCGCCGCCGGCGAGCTCGAAGAACACGAGATAGGTCGGCGCATTGTCGAGGAACGACGACAACGCCCCGGTCAGCCAGAAATAGGCGAGGTTGTTCGGCTGGCCGTCGGCGGATGTGACCAGGGCCACCAGCGGCGCCAGCGCGCCGTCATGGCCGGCCCGCAGGATTGCGATCACCGGCACGATGCAGGTGAAGATGCCGGCAAAGAGTTTCGCCACCTCGGCGATTGGCTCCCAGGTGAAGCCGTTCGCCTCGCGGTGGCTCTTGTACGACACCTTGAGGGACAGCAGGGCAAGCGCCAGGATGATGGCGTCGCGCACCAGGTTCTGCAGCTCGAGGCCGACGCCGAGGATCGGGATGCTGACGCCCGGCTTCCAGCTCGCCGAAAGCAGGATCGCGCCGATCACGCCGGCAAGCAGCGGCAGGTTGGCAAGGCCGCGCATGCGCACCCTCGTGTCCGGCGTCGGATCCTTGATCTTCGGCATGCCGCCCTCGCGGCGATGCAGCACGATATCGAGCGCCAGGAAGACGACGAGCACCAGCCCGCCGGTGACCAGCGTCTCTCGCCACAGATTCGCGGTCGTCCAGAAGAAATCGACGCCGCGCAGGAAGCCGACGAACAAAGGCGGGTCGCCGAGCGGGGTCAGCGAGCCGCCGATATTGGAGACCAGGAAGATGAAGAAGATCACCACATGGGCGTTGAACGGCCGGTTGTCGTTGGCGCGCAGCATCGGCCGGATCAGGATCATCGAGGCGCCGGTCGTGCCGATCACCGAGGCAAGCAGGGCGCCGATGAGCAGCAGGCCGGCATTGGTGAGCGGCGTGCCATGGATGTTGCCGGCAAGCAGGATGCCGCCCGAGATGGTGTAGAGCGCGAACAACAGGATGATGAAGGACAGATATTCGGTAAGCAACGTGTGCAGCACCGCTTCGCCTGCCGACGGAAGCCCGAAGGCAATCGTCAGCGGCACCACCGCCAGCATGGCCCATGCACCGGCGATCTTGCCGTAATGATGCTCCCACGCATGAGGGAAAAGCAGCGGTCCGGTCGCGATCGACAACAGCAGGCCGGCAAAAGGCAATCCCCACCACAACGGCATCGCGACGCCCGGCAGCCCGTGAATTTCGGAGGCCAGCGCTTGTGCTGGAAACAGCATCGCGATGGCGAGCGCGGTGAAGTATGGAAAAAGCTCCCTCATCCGGCCGCTCCGCGCGCCTTCTCCTTCTCCCCTTGTGGGAGAAGGTGGATCGGCGCGTAGCGCCGAGACGGATGAGGGGTGTTCCAGCGGAGTGAGGCGTTGGCGTTCCCTGGAACACCCCTCATCCGTCGCGTTCGGCGACACCACCTGGCCCTTCGCTGGCTCAGGGCGTTCGAAGTTCGAAAAGCCAAGCAATTGGCTTTTCGTCCGCTACGCGGACCTCTTCTCACCCCACAAGGGGAGAAGGGGGAGCCCGCAATCTGGCCGAAGGGGCTCTTCTCCACAGGCGGATCAATCCGCCGAATGGTCTTCAAGCGCCACGCCGGCGTCGTGCATCCGCTTCAGCATCGCCTCGACCGAGCCGTTGAGGTCGATGCCGCGGCAGGCGTCGAGCCGCACGGTCGTCCTGAAACCCTGCTTGACCGCGTCGAGCGCCGAGAAGGCGACGCAGAAATCGGTGGCGAGGCCGACGAGGGTGATCGTGTCGATGCCGCGTTCCTTCAGATAGCCTCCGAGGCCGGTCGGCGTCTTATGGTCGTTCTCGAAGAAGGCGGAATAAGAATCGATCGCCGTGCGGAATCCTTTGCGGATCACCAGTTCCGCCTTGGTCCAGGCCAGCCCGGAATGGAAATCGGAGCCGAGGCTTCCCTGGATGCAGTGATCGGGCCACAGCGTCTGCGGCCCATACGGCATCTCGATGCTTTCAAAAGGCTGCCTGCCCGGATGGCTGGAGGCAAAGCTCGAATGCCCGGCCGGGTGCCAGTCCTGTGTCAGGATCACATGCTCCGTTCGCCGGATCAGGTCGTTGACCAAAGGCACGATCTCGTCGCCGCCGGCAACCGCCAGCGCGCCGCCGGGGCAAAAATCATTCTGCAGGTCGATGACGATGAGCGCTTCTTCGGCCATGCGGTCCCTTTCGTTTCGGCCCTCTCGTCTGGCTTGGGGCACCTTTCCAAAAGCCGCTGACGCGACCGGACACGGAACCTTGACCAGATGGCCGGCGGCGTCAACCTCCGGCGCCATAACAATCGCGTTCTGCTCTTCGCAGCGCCAACTCCGGCTTTGACAATTCCGGCCGGCCTGATATCATTTGCATACGAATGAATTTGACCGGTCCGGAGATCGGCAACAAGACCTGAAGCGGCACTTCGGGAGGCCTGGGGGAAGGCCTAAGGTCTGGGAAGCCCAATTGTCTGGAAGGCAGAGCGTGATCCGTTACGCAAAACCCACCACGGTCGACAAAGCGCTCGCTTTGCTTGGCGAGGACCGCTGGCGCATTCTCGCCGGCGGCACGGATTTCTATCCGGCGCAGGGCGCGAAGCCCTTCCGCGACAACGTCCTCGACATCAACGCTCTCGCCGAACTGCGCGGCATCGCCGAGACCGGCGAGCATTGGCGGATCGGCGCGCGCACGACCTGGACCGACATCGTGCGCCAGCCGCTGCCGGCCGCGTTCGATGCGTTGAAATCGGCCGCGCGCGAGGTCGGTTCGGTCCAGATCCAGAATGTCGCCTCGGTGGCCGGCAATCTCTGCAACGCCTCGCCGGCAGCGGACGGCGTGCCGGCTCTTTTGGTCCTCGATGCCGATGTCGAATTGCGGTCGCTGAAAGCCGTCCGCCATCTGCCGCTCGGTGAATTCATCCTCGGCAATCGCCGCACGGCGCTGCGGCCGGGCGAGATGGTCACCGCCATCCGCGTGCCAAAGCGCTCCGCGGTTGGCACCTCCGCCTTCGTCAAGCTCGGCGCCCGGCGCTATCTCGTCATCTCGATCGCCATGGCCGCGGCGCGGTTGGTGGTCGAGAATGGCGTCGTCGCCGATGCGGCGATCGCCGTCGGCGCTTGCTCGGCGGTCGCCCGCCGCCTCGCCGGTGTCGAGGCGGCGTTGCGCGGGCGGCCAGTTACTTCTGCCCTCGCGGATGCGGTGCTGTCCGCGCCGATCGACGAACTGTCGCCGATCGCCGATGTGCGTGGCAGCGCGGAATACCGACAGGATGCCGCGCGCGAGATTGTAGCCCGCGCGGTGCGCGCTGCGATCGGTCACGGCGAAGGCAAGGTGGCCGCATGAGCATGACCCAGTCCGGCGCTGCCAAATCCGGCATGGCTCAATCTGGCATGGCCCGGTCCAGTATGGCCCGCTCCGAGATCGCTTTCGAGGTCAACGGCGCCGCCGTCAACGTGTCGGTGCCGCCGGTCAGGCGTCTCTCGCAGGTCTTGCGCGACGAGTTGCGGCTGACCGGCACCAAGGTCGGCTGCGATGCCGGCGACTGCGGCGCCTGCACGGTGCTGGTCGACGGCAATCCGGTTTGCGCCTGCCTGATGCCGGCGGCCTCCGTAGCCGGCGCCTCCGTCACCACTGTCGAGGGCCTCGCCGATGGCCGGCTGTCCGCCTTGCAGGCGTCGTTCCTGGAACATGGCGCCGCGCAATGCGGCATCTGCACGCCCGGCCTGCTGATGGCGGCCACCGCGCTGCTGGAGCGCAATCCTACGCCGAGCGAGGCCGAGACACAGGATGCGCTGGGCGGCGTCCTCTGCCGCTGCACCGGCTACAGGAAGATCGTCGCCGCGGTGATGCAGGCCTCGCAGCACATGAACAGCGTGGATCTTCGCCTGCCGGAAGCCGGCCATGCCGTCGGTGCCTCGCCGGTCCGGCTCGACGGCGTGCCGAAAGTTACCGGCGACGAAAAATTCGGCGGCGATTCCTTCCCGTCCGACGCACTGGCGGTGCTTGTGGTGCGCTCGCCGCATTATCATGCCCGCTTCAGCTTCGGCGATCTCGATGCCTGGTCAAAAGCGCACCCCGGCATTGCCGGCGTCTTCACGGCGGCGGATATCCCTGGCCGCAACTGTTTCGGCGTCATCGGCCCCTTCGCCGACCAGCCGGCGCTTGCCGACGGTTTTGCGCGCCTGCGCGGCGAGGCCGTGGCGCTTGTGGCCGGCGAGCGCGAAGCGATCCTCGATCTCGACCTGACGGATTTTCCAATCAGCTGGACCGAGCTGCCGCACATGCTGCAGCCGCGCGAGGCGAAGGCCGAAGGCGCGGCACTGATCCATCCGCACCGCCCGGCGAATCTCCTGACCTCCGGCTATGTCGAACGCGGCGATCCCGATGGCGCGCTCGCCGGCGCAGCGGTCAGTGTCTCAGGCGCCATCGAGACCTCCTTTGTCGAGCACGCCTATATCGAGCCGGAAGCCGGCTATGCCTATATGGATGGCGATACGCTGGTCGTCGTCGCCTGCACCCAGGCGCCCTATATGGACCGCGACGACACGGCCAAGGTGCTGGGCCTTGCCGTAGACAAGGTGCGCATCGTGCCGACGGCGACAGGCGGCGGCTTCGGCTCGAAGCTCGATGTCTCGCTGCAGCCTCTCATCGGCCTCGTGGCGATGAAGATCGGGCGGCCGGCGGCACTTGCCTACACGCGCAACGAATCGATGATGTCGACCACCAAGCGCCATCCGGCCGAGATGAAGGCGACCATCGGCGCCGATGCCGAGGGCCGGGTCACCGGCATGGTCTTCGAGGGCGATTTCAACACCGGAGCCTATGCCAGCTGGGGCCCGACGGTCGCCAACCGCGTGCCGGTGCATGCCTCCGGTCCTTACTTCACGCCGAACTACCGGGCGACGGGCTACGCCATCCACACCAATGGCCCGATCGCCGGCGCATTCCGCGGCTTCGGCGTGCCGCAAGCCACCATCATGCAGGAGACGCTCTATGACGAGCTCGCCGCAAAGCTCGGCATGGATCGTCTCGATTTCCGGCTGAAGAACTGCCTTCGTAACGGGTACGAAACGGTCACCGGCCAGCGTCTGGAATCCGGTGTCGGTATCGGCGAATGCCTGGAACAGCTCAAGCCGCACTGGGCGCGTGCGCTGGCGGACGCGGAGGCGTTCAATGCGACCCATGCCGCAAGCAAGCGCGGCGTCGGCGTCGCCTCCTGCTGGTATGGTTGCGGCAACACCTCGTTGCCCAATCCGTCCACCATCAAGGTCGGCATCTCGGCCGCGGGTGACGTCGTCCTGCACCAGGGTGCGGTTGACATCGGCCAAGGCTCCAACACCGTCATCAGCCAGATATGTGCCGACGCGCTCGGCCTGCCGCTGGCCTGTTTCAAGCTGAAGAGCGCCGATACCGCCATCACGCCCGACGCCGGCAAGACATCCGCCTCGCGCCAGACTTTTGTAACGGGCAAGGCGGCGGAGAAGGCCGGCCGCGCATTGCGCGAAAAAATCCTGCGCTTCGCCAATGTCTCGGAACAGGCGTCGATCGCGCTCGACGGCGCCAGCATCTCCATCCGCGAAGGCGATGCCGCGCGGCGCATCGATCTTGCGGCGCTGAAGGCCGATGCCGACGGCTTCGTCTTCGTCGCGGAAGAAACCTACGACCCGCCGACGCTGCCGCTCGATGCCAAGGGCCAAGGCAAGCCCTATGCGGTCTACGGCTATGGCGCGCAGATCGCCGAGCTTGAGGTCGATCTCAAGCTCGGCACCGTGAAGCTAATCAAGATCACCGCCGCGCATGATGTCGGCAAGGCGATCAACCCGGTGCTGGTCGAAGGCCAGATCGAGGGCGGCATCGCGCAAGGCATCGGCATGGCGCTGATGGAGGAATATATCCCCGGCCGCACCGAGAACCTGCACGACTACCTCATCCCGACCATCGGCGACGTGCCGCCAATCGAACATATATTGGTCGAGGTTCCGGATCCGGAAGGACCCTTCGGCGCCAAAGGGTTGGGCGAGCATGTGCTGATCCCGACCGCGCCGGCGATCCTCAATGCCATTCGCCATGCCACAGGCGTCCTGGTCGCCAAGGTGCCGGCGACGCCGAGCCGCATCTTGGCGGCGATCCGCGAGAAGGAGGCGCGCCTATGAGCGAGCTTGCCGAACGTTTCGAGACCCATGACCCCGGCGAGAAGCAGGTGGCGGAAAAGATCCGCTGCGATGCCTGTCCGGTCATGTGCTACATCGCCGACGGCCGCACCGGCGCCTGCGACCGCTACGGCAATGTCGGCGGCCGCATCGTGCGCATGGACCCGCTGACCATCCTCGACCACGCGGCCGAAACCGGCGGCGCGGTCGTGCCCTTCGTCGCCGAGGGCGAGGCGTGGCGCGGCGAGCTGGTCAACACCGGACGCCGCTTCGTCACCGCGATCGGCGCCGGCACCACCTATCCGGATTATAAGCCGGCGCCCTTCATCGTCAGCCAGGAGGTGGAAGGCGTCGATCTCGTTACAATCGTCACCGAAGGCATCTTCTCTTACTGCGGCGTCAAGGTGAAGATCGACACCGACCGCCACATCGGCGACGAGACGGCGACGGTGCGCGCGCAAGGCGAGGCGATCGGCCATGTCACGACGGGCGAATACGGCTCGCAGATGCTGTCGCTCGGCGGTGTCCATCATTTGACCGGCGGCTCTAAGGCCGAAGGTCGCGCCACTTGCGACGCGCTGCTCAATCTGTGCAACCGCAAGCCCGTCGAGCTCACCATCGACGGCGGCGCGACGGTCATCGTCGAAGCCGGCAAGGCGCCGGTCATCGACGGCACGGTCGAGCATCGCATGCGAGTCGGCTGCGGCTCGGCCACCATCGGCATGTTCGCCACGCAATGGCGCGGCCTCGTCGACGAGGTGGTGGTGGTCGACGATCACATCACCGGCGTCGTCTCCGAGCATCAGGCCGGCAAGGTGCTGGGCTGGGAGGATACCGGGATAAAGATCATCGGCCGCCGCTCGACGCCCGGCCGCTACTTCAAGGTATCCGAGCCCGGTCTCGGCTGGGGCGGCACCACGATCTCCGACCCGCTGTCGATCCTCGGCGACTGGAACGCCAAGAAGGGCGCGCGTCCCGGCCTGTCGCTGCTGATGGTGTCGACCACCGGCGAGCAGTTCGCCTATTACGAGCTCGACGACCAGCTGAAGCCGATCCAGAAGCCATTTCCCGAGCGGCTGCAAAAGTCCGTCGGCCTGATCGAGGACAATTGCGAGCCGGCGCTGTGCACGGTGCTGTTCATCGGCGGCGCCGGCGGCTCGCTGCGCGCCGGCGTCACCGAAAACCCGGTAAACCTCACCCGCTCGGTGCAAGGGCTGAAGACCTATGTGACCGTCGGCGGCGCGCCGGTCTATGTCTGGCCGGGCGGCGGCATCACGCTGATGGTCGACGTCACCCGCGTGCCGGAAGGCGCCTTCGGCTATGTGCCGACGCCGGCGCTGGTGGCGCCGATCGAATTCACCATGCGCCGCGACGACTATGTCCGGCTCGGCGGCTATGAGAACGAGATCCGCAGCATCGAGGACATCCTCGCCAAGGGCGGCGAGTATCTCAACCCGCGCCGGGGCACCGGCGCGCCGGCCGATAACCCCTGGCCGCCATTGGCGCAGTTGCGGCGCGCCGTGGCGAACGGGGCCGGGTGATGAACGGCCCGCAGGCGCATTGGCTTGCCGACGGCAGGCGGCTCCATCTCAACCATGGGCCGATCGACCTCATCGTCGAGGCGTTTGGTACCGCCGATGAATGCCGCGCCGCTTACGAACAGGCTGTCGCCCGCTTTCAGACGATCCTGATCGAGGTGGTCGAGGAACTGCCCGAATTGCGCTTGCCGGCCTTCTTCCTGGCGCCGCGCGACTTCGCCGGCCCGACCGCGCGCCGCATGGAGGCTGCCGTCATGCCGTTGGCGGAATGCTTCATCACGCCGATGGCCGCCGTTGCCGGTTCGGTAGCCGACGAAGTTCTCAGCGCAATGCTCGCCGGTCGCCGGCTCGATCGCGCTTACGTCAACAATGGCGGCGACTGCGCTCTCCATCTTGGCATCGGCCAGACGATGACGGTGGCGATCGCCGGTACCGGGAATGGCATGGCCGACCGCGTCGCCATTCGCGCCGAGGACGACGTGCACGGCGTTGCCACCAGCGGCTGGCGCGGCCGGTCGTTTTCACTGGGCATAGCCGACGCCGTCACGGTGCTGGCGCCGACCGGCGCGGAGGCCGACGCGGCGGCAACGCTGATTGCCAACGCCGTCGATCTGCCTGGACATCCTGCCATTGCACGCGTTGCGGCGCGCGAGCTGGCGCCGGACAGCGATCTCGGCGAGATGCTGGTGACGCAAAGCGTCGGCGCGCTTGATGCCGCCGAAATTGCGCGCGCGCTGGACAACGGCCTTGCCGTCGCCGAGGATTTTCGCCGGCGCGGCCTGATCGCCGCATCGGCGCTGTTTCTGGCGGGCGAGGCCCGCATCAGCGGCTCGGTGACGCTCGCCGCGCCCAACAAACATAAAGCGAAGGAAATTGCCCATGCCTGACTTTCCGATCCGCAAGGTCGCGGTCTTGACCGAGGAGATTTTTCACGACGGCGGACCCGTGGCGAAAGAGCCGCGCCTGCGCGCGGCGGCTCTCGCCGTGGTCAAGAATCCCTTCGCCGGCCGCTATGTCGAGGACCTGCAGGGTGCGATGGAAGACCTGAAGCCTTTAGGACTTCTGCTCTCCGACAGGCTGATCGCGGCGCTCGGCGGCGACGTGAAGAAGATCGACGGCTACGGCAAGGGCGCCATCGTTGGCTCGGCCGGCGAGTTGGAACACGGCGCGCTGTGGCATGTGCCGGGCGGCTATGCCATGCGCGAGCGCCTCGGCGACGCCAAGGCCATCGTGCCGTCGGCCAAGAAGGTCGGCGCCTTCGGGTCAAGGCTCGACGTGCCGCTCGGCCACATCAACGCCGCCTATGTGCGCAGCCATTTCGACGCCATGGAGGTCGGCATCAGCGACGGCCCGCGTCCGGACGAGATCCTGTTTTGCCTCGCCATGACCTGCGGTCCGCGCGTCCACAACCGCATGGGCGGCCTGGCTGCCGAGGCTATCAAGGCATGGGACGGCTTGAGATGAGCGGCGAGGACAATCTGCTGCGGCTGGTCGAGGCCGAGGACGGCGACGAGAACAACTATCACCTGCAGGACCAGGTCGGCTTCATCCTGCGCAAGGCGCATCAGCGCCATGTCTCGATCTTTGCCTCGCACATCGGCGACCTGACGCCGCCGCAATTCGCGGCTTTGGCCAAGCTTCACGATATCGGCGAAACCTCGCAGAACCAGCTGGGAACGCTGATCGCCATGGACGCCGCAACCGTGAAGGGCGTCATCGACCGGCTGAAGGCGCGAGGCCTTGTCGAAGTCTCCAAGCACGAGGTCGACAAAAGGCGGCTGCTGGTCAATCTGACGCCGAAAGGCCGCGAGGCGATCGAGCGGCTGATCCCGCTGGCCCGCGCTATCACCGAGGAAACGCTGGCGCCGCTGACGGCCAAGGAAACCGCGACGTTCCTGCGGCTGCTGGCGAAGCTGGCGTGAGCTCCAAGGGCTCGATTGACCGAGCCCTCCCAACTTCGTCATTCCAGGGCGGAGCAGGAGCGAAGCTCCGTCGCGAAGACCCTGGAATCCATGCCGTGACCTCAGCCGAAGAAAGCAGCGGAGCAGAATTCTGCACCGTGAGCGGCACTCCTGCGTAACGGATTCTATGGTCTGCGCGCGTCGCTTCGCTCCTTGCCACGCCATAGAATGACGAAGCGATACGCATTGCGGCCCATCTCCAAACCGCCGGACCCGATGGCGCAAGCATGAGTCGCCACGCCCGTCCGCCTACACGTCCACTCCGAACATTTCCCTGGCCTGCTCAGCCGTATAGTAACCAAGCCTGACATCCTCGGCCACCTGCTTCGCGTCGCGCTCGCGCGGATCGCCGTAACCGCCGCCGCCCGGCGTGCCGACGCGCACGCGGTCGCCGGCCTTGAGCGCGATGTCCTGTTCTTTGGAAAGATGCGGCGGCACATGCGCTTCGCCGTTGCGGAACACGGTCACGCTGTTCGGCGCGCCGTCCTTGCCGCCGAGCGCGCCTTGCGGCCCGAAACGGCCGTGATCCATGACGAAGGACGCGCGCGCTTCGCCGCGCAATATCTCGACTTCATAGGCAAGCCCGAAGCCGCCGCGATGTCTTCCCGCGCCGCCGGAGCCTTCGCGCAGCGCGTAATGCCGGTAGAGCACCGGAAACGCCTGCTCCATGATCTCGACCGGCGGCGATTTCGAAATGCCGATGGTCGAGCAGCCATTGCTCAACCCGTCATGGCCGGCATTGCCGCCATAACCGCCGCCCGAGATCTGATACATGACATAGTCGCGGCCCCGTGCCGGATCGTTGCCGCCGAGCGCAAAATTGCCGCTGGAGCCGGCGGGCGCCGCCGTCACCTTTTCCGGCAGCGCCTGCACCATCGCGGCGAAAACGGCCTCAGCGATGCGCTGCGAAACCTCCGCCGCGCAGCCCGAGACCGGGCGCGGATATTTGGCGTCGAGGAACGTGCCTTCCGGCCGCTTGACGTTCAGCGGCTCGAAAGCGCCGGCGCTGATCGGTACCTCCGGAAAGATATGGCGCATGGCCAGATAGATCGACGACAAGGTCGTCGCCAGCACGCTGTTCATCGGCCCGGCGCAGGGTTTCGATGAGCCGGCAAAGTCGAAGGTCAGCATGTCGCCCTCTTTCTCGACGGCGAGATTGATGGTCAGCGGCTCGTTCACCACCCCGTCGGAATCAACGAAGGCCTGCGAGCGGTAGATGCCGTCCGGGATCACGGCGATCGAGGCGCGCATTTGCTCGGCGGCGCGGCGGCGCAGTTCCGCGATCGCCTCGACGACGGTTTCGTCACTGTAACGATCGAGGATTTCGTTCAGTCTGTCCTGGCCGATCAGCAGCGCGGCGGCCTGCGCGCGGATGTCCCCGATGCGCTGGTCGGCAACGCGGATGTTGGAACAGATGATGGCGTAGATCTCGGGATCGAGCGCGCCCTTCTTGAACAGTTTCACCGGCGGCAGCCGCAGGCCCTCTTGCTCAACCGCGGTGGCCGAGGCCGAGAAGCCGCCCGGCACCGAGCCGCCTATATCCGGCCAGTGGCCGGTGTTGGAAAGCCAGCAGAAGATCTTGCCGCCGCGATAGACCGGCATGACGAAGCGCACATCCATCAGATGCGTGCCGCCGAGATAGGGATCGTTGACGATGTAGATGTCGCCGGGCTCCGGCGCCAGGCATCGTCCGTTGGCGATCATCTCGATCACCGTCCTGGTCGAGTATTGCATGACGCCGACGAAGACCGGCAAGCCCTGGCTGCCCTGCGCGATCAGCGACCCATCGACGGCCGAATAGATGCCGTCCGAGCGGTCATTGGCCTCGGCGATGACCGGCGAGAAGGCCGCGCGCGAGAAGGTCAGGTCCATCTCGTCGCAGACCTGCTGCAGCGCCGCCTGCAGCACCGAAAGCGTGATCGTGTCGAGCTTTGCCATCTCAGGCCTCGCCGATGTCGATGATGATGTTGCCGTCCGCATCCGAGCGCGCCCGGTCGCCGGGTTCGAGCACGGTCGTGGCATCCATCTGCTCGAGAATCGCCGGCCCCTCAATTGTTGCGTCGAGCGGCAGCTTTTCGCGCGCATAGACCGGGGTGTCGTGCCAGCGCCCGTTATACCAGACCGGCCGGATCTCGCGCTGCGCCTCCTCGAGCGTGGCCGCGCGTCCCGCCGGGTCGATCAGCCGCGACAGGTCGATCTGCGGCCGCACGCCGGTGACCGAGGTGTTGAGGTTGACGAGGTTGGCGCGGATCTCCGGCAACTCGACCTTGAAGCGGGCGAAATAGGCTTTTTCGAACAGAAGCTGCAGTGTTTCTCGTGAAACCGACGAGGAGGGCAGCGGCACGTTGATGATGTGCGTCTGGCCGACGAACTGCATGTCGGCCGAATGCGTGACGCGGATCGCGTCCGGCTTCACCGCTTCCTTCGCGATCAGCGCCTCGCCTTCGTTACGGTGCCGTTCCAACACCTCGCGAAGCGCGGTTTCGTCGAGGCCGCCAACCGGCTGGTTGATTGTGTTGACGAAGTCATGCCGCAGGTCGGCAACGACGCAGCCGAGCGCATTGGTGATGCCCGGGCGCGCCGGCACCAGCACCGTGGGCAAGCCGAGCTCGCGGGCGAGCGCCGTCGCATGCAAGGGCCCGGCGCCGCCGAAGGCGAACAGCGCGAAATCGCGAGGATCGTGGCCGCGCGACACCGATACCATGCGGATGGCGCCCGCCATCTTCATGTTGCCGAGCCTCAAGACGGCACCCGCCGCTTCGACGCCGGAGAGCCCTGTGCGCTTGCCGATCTTGTCTTCGAAAATACCGGTGACGCGCTCGACCGTGACCGGATTGTCGACGGCGAGCAATTTCTTCGGCGCAAGGCGGCCGAGCACCAGATTGGCGTCGGTGATGGTCGGCTCGATACCGCCGCGCCCATAACAGATCGGGCCTGGGTTTGCGCCGGCGCTTTCCGGGCCGATCTGGATCAGCCCGGCCGCATCGACGCGCGCGATCGAGCCGCCGCCGGCGCCGACGGTGTGCACCGCCACCATCGGCACATGGATCGGCATCGCATATTCGATCTCGATCTCGTTGGAGACGGCCGGCTCGGCGTTGCGGATCAGCGCCACGTCGGTCGAGGTGCCGCCCATGTCGTAGGTGACGAGATTGCCGAAGCCGGCGCGCTTTCCCGTATAGGCGGCGGCGATCACCCCCGACGCCGGGCCGGACATCACGGTCTTTGCCGATTCCTGCGTGACGAAGCGGGCCGAGATCATGCCGCCATTGCCGTTCATGATCAGGAAGTCGCGCGCATAACCTTTCGCGGCAAGCTCCTTGCGCAGCCGCTCGACATAGCGTTCCAGGATCGGCTGCACTGAGGCGTTGACCGCCGCGGTGACGCCGCGCTCGAACTCGCGCGCTTCCGAAAGCAGCGCATGGCCGGTGGTGATGTGTCCGTTCGGCCAGAGCTCCGCCGCGATCTCGGCGGCCCGCCGCTCATGCGAGGGGTTGGCATAGGAATGCAGGAAATGGATGACCAGCGACTCGCAACCGGCATCGAGCAGCGTCTTCACCGCATCGCGCATCTCGGCTTCGTCGAGTTGAATGCGCACGGCGCCCGACGCCTCGACCCGCTCCGACACTTCCAGCCGAAGGTCGCGGGGAATGACGGGGACAAAAGTGCCCGTCATCCCATAGGCCTGCGGCCTTGTGCGGCGGCCAAGCTCGATCACGTCGCGAAAGCCGCGCGTGGTGATCATGCCGGTCCGCGCAAGGCGACGTTCCAGCACGGCGTTGGTGGTGGTCGTCGTGCCGTGCACGATGAGATCGATGCCGTCGATCGGAAAGCCGGTGGCGCCAAGGGCCGCGACCACGCCGAAGGCCTGGTTTTCCACTGTGGTCGGAGTCTTGGCGATATGGACCTTGCCGCCCGCCTTGCCGTCGATCAAAAGCAGGTCGGTGAAGGTTCCGCCGACATCGATGCCGGCAACGACGCTTCCCGCCGACGCCGAAAATTTCTCATTCATTGCCGAAACCCGAAATGCCAGGACTACGGATATGCCTCGGTTTGGAAAGGCGTTTTACGCCGCCATCTTGACCTGAAGATCATTTGTATACTAATAAATTATCGACACAAGAGCTTACCGCTTGACAGTGTGCAGGGAGCACGCCGGAACCTGACCGTTCGGGCGCGCACGAGAAGGCTTGGCGCCGGAAGGTTCCGTCTGGGCCGGAAAGTTGGGTTGGAATGAATACGACATCCGCGTTGAACGTCGCCGGCGCAAAGCCGCTGCAGTTCCCGATCCCGGCCAATGTCTATGCCGAGACCGTGGTGTCGGTGAAGCATTATACCGATCGGCTGTTCTCCTTCCGCATCACCCGGCCGCAGTCGTTGCGCTTCCGTTCCGGCGAGTTCGTCATGATCGGCCTGCCCAATGCCGAGAAGCCGATCTTCCGCGCCTATTCGGTCGCGAGCCCCGCCTGGGACGACGAGCTCGAATTCTTCTCGATCAAGGTGCCTGACGGTCCGCTGACCTCCGAGCTGCAGAAGATCGAGGTCGGCGATACCGTCATCATGCGCCAGAAGTCGACCGGCACGCTGGTGCTCGACGCGCTGACGCCTGCCAAGCGCGTGGTCATGATCTCGACCGGCACCGGCATCGCGCCCTTCGCCAGCCTGCTGCGCGACCCCGACACCTATGAAAAGTTCGACGAAGTCATCCTCACCCACACCTGCCGCGACAATGCCGAGCTCATCTACGGCCAGGAGCTGGTGGCGGCGCTCGAAAGCGATCCGCTGATCGGCGAGCTGACCGGCGGCCGCGTCACGCTCTACAATTCGACGACGCGCGAAGAGTCGGCGCGCATGGGCCGCATCACCGCGCTGATCGGCTCGGGCAAGTTCTACTCCGACCTGGGCATCGACAAGCTCAACCCTGAGACCGACCGCATCATGATCTGCGGCTCGATGCATATGCTGAAGGACGTCAAGGAGCTCGCCGAGAGCCTCGGCTTCCAGGAAGGTTCCTTGAGCCATCCGGCCAGCTTCGTCGTCGAGCGCGCCTTCGTCGGCTGAGGCGCGCCGCCGGCCAGCTCTGTTGGAGGCGTCTGAAATTAGCGACGACATTCGCGCTTCGTCATTCTAGGGCGGAGCAAGGAGCGGAGCGACGGGCGCAGACCCTAGAATCCATGCCGTTGCGCTAAGGCGTTGCGGCGGTTACAGAATTCTGCACCGTTGCACTCTGCGGCAGAGGTCACGGCATGGATACTCGGGTCAAGCCCGAGTATGACGAAGGGATGGGCGTTGCGGCCAATCTCAACGCAGGGGCGCCTACTCAGGATGATGTTTTGACCATACAGTCAAAAATCAACTGCTTTGGCCGCCTTTTTCCGCTATCACCCGCTGAAAGACTCGTGAAGGACAACTTCACGGGCTATCTTCGGCTGAGGTAGCTGAGTGAAAGGGCAGGAGATGAGCACGATCCGCGAGGCCGGCGCAGGCGCGCCCAAGGTGATGCCGCTGCCGGCGCGCGCCGCCGCCAACACGCCGCTGCCGCTGGAGCACGGCATTGCCCGCAATCCCGGCATGAAGCTCGATCTCGGTTTTCTGGAATCAGTGCGCAGCGTCAACCGCTCGGCGCTGGAGCGTCGCGTCGCCACGCTCACCAAGCGCCGCTCGATCAAGGCCGACAACCAGGCCGCCTGGCTCTTGCGCGCCATTGCCTGCATGGACCTCACCACGCTCAACTCCAACGACACCGACGAGCGCGTGCGCCGGCTTTGCGCCAAGGCGATCAACCCGCTGCGCCGCGATATCGTCGAGGGCCTCGGCATATCAGGCGAGGCGATCCGTCCGGCGGCGGTCTGCGTCTATCATCCCTTCGTCGCCACCGCAGTTGACGCCGTGCGCGGCACCGGCATCCATGTCGCTGCCGTTTCCACCGCCTTTCCGCACGGGCTTGCGCCGCTTTCGACTCGCCTGCAGGAGATCGAAGCATCGGTGAAGGACGACGCCGACGAGATCGACGTCGTCATTCCGCGCGGCCTGGTCTATGGCGCCAAATGGCGCGAGCTGTTCAACGAGATCGTCGCCATGCGCGCCGCCTGCGGCGATGCGCATCTCAAGGTCATTCTTGGCACCGGCGACCTCGCCACTTTGCGCAACGTCATGCTGGCCTCCATGGTGGCGATGATGGCGGGCGCCGATTTCATCAAGACGTCGACCGGCAAGGAAAGCGTCAACGCCACGCTGCCCGTAGGGCTTGCCATGGTGCGTGCCATCCGCGCCTATTTCGAGGAGACCGGCTATCTCATCGGCTTCAAGCCGGCCGGCGGCATTTCCACCGCCAAGGTTTCCCTCGATTGGCTGGTGCTGATGAAGGAGGAGCTCGGCCGGCCCTGGCTCGAGCCGGACCTGTTCCGCTTCGGCGCCTCCAGCCTGCTCACCGACATCGAGCGCCAGCTCGAACATCATTTGACCGGCCACTATTCGGCCAACCACCGCCACGCGATGGCGTGAGGCGAGTGAAGGCCTTGAACGCCGAGTTCCTTCGCGCCCCCCTCTGTCCTGCCGGACATCTCCCCCACGGGTGGGGAGATTGGCCGTCATCGAGGATTTCGCCAATCACCTACTTTGCAGACCGGGCGCCGACGGCCGCGAAGGCCAATCTCCCCCCTTGTGGGGGAGATGTCCGGCAGGACAGAGGGGGGCGCGAAGGAATGCCTTCCAAGACAATTATCTGGAGCGCCGTCCCATGAACATCCTCGAACGCTATCACGCCATGGAATACGGCCCGGCGCCGGAAGCCCGCAACGAGGCGGATGCCTGGCTTGCCGGCCGCGACTTCTCCAAGGCGCTGTTCATCGACGGCGCCTGGAAGGCGGCGGCAAGCGGCAAGACTTTCGACACCAGCGAGCCGTCTTCCGGCAAGCTGCTTGGCAAGGTCTCGGATGCGGGCGCCGCCGACATCGACGCGGCGGTCGCTGCTGCGGCAAAAGCGCTGCCGAAATGGTCGGCGTCATCGGGCTACGCCCGCGCAAAAGTGCTCTATGCCATCGGCCGGGCCATGCAGCGCCACCAGCGCCTGTTCGCGGTGCTGGAATCGATCGACAACGGCAAGCCGATCCGCGAGAGCCGCGACATCGACGTGCCGCTGGCGATCCGTCATTTCATCCATCATGCCGGCTGGGCGCAGACGCTGGACCAGGATTTTCCCGACCACAAGCCGGTCGGCGTCGTCGGCCAGGTCATCCCGTGGAACTTCCCGCTGCTGATGCTGGCCTGGAAGATCGCGCCGGCTCTTGCCGCCGGCTGCACGGTGGTGCTGAAGCCTGCCGAATTCACGCCGCTCACCGCCATCCTGTTTGCCGAGATCTGCGAGCGGGCGGGCGTGCCGAAAGGCGTCGTCAACATCGTCCAGGGCGGCCCTGAAGCGGGCGCTGCCATCGTCAACCATCCCGGCGTCCAGAAGATCGCCTTCACCGGCTCTTCGGAAGTCGGCAAGATCATCCGCAAGGCCACCGCCGGTTCCGGCAAGAAGCTTTCACTGGAGCTCGGCGGCAAGTCCGCCTTCATCGTCTTTGAGGATGCCGATCTCGACAGCGCCGTCGAAGGCCTGGTCGACGGCATCTGGTTCAACCAGGGCCAGGTCTGCTGCGCCGGCTCGCGCTTGCTGGTCCAGGAAGGCGTCGCCGAAGCCTTGATCGCCAAGATCAAGGTCAGGATGAGCCGGCTGCGGGTCGGCAGCCCGCTCGACAAGAACACCGATATCGGCCCGCTTGTCGACCGCACCCAGCTCGATCGCGTCAAGGGCATGATCGCCGAGGGGGCGAAACAGGGCGCCGTCTGCTGGCAGCCGGACGCTGCCTTGCCGACGACAGGCTATTATCATCTGCCGACGCTGGCGACGGGTGTTTCGCCGGCTAACATTCTAGCGCAGGAAGAGGTGTTCGGGCCGGTGCTGGCGACGATGAGCTTCCGCAATACCGAGGAGGCGATCGAGCTTGCCAACAACACGCGCTACGGCCTTGCCGCTTCGGTGTGGAGCGAGAACGTCAATCTGGCCCTGCATGTCGCGCCGCAATTGAAGGCGGGCGTGGTGTGGGTCAACGGCACGAACATGTTCGACGCCGCCTGCGGCTTCGGCGGCTATCGCGAAAGCGGTTTTGGCCGCGAGGGCGGCCGCGAGGGCATGTTCGAATATCTCGCGGCCAAGCTGCCGGTCGGGTCCGTCATCAAGCCAGCCGTGGCCGGAACGGCCCAGCCGGTCGAACAGGCCGACGGCACGGCGATCGATCGCACGGCAAAGCTGTTCATCGGCGGCAAGCAGGTCAGGCCGGATGGCAACTATTCGCTCGCCGTTGCGACCGCCAAGGGCAAGCTGGCCGGCGAAGTCGGCCTCGGCAACCGCAAGGACATTCGCGACGCGGTCGCCGCTGCCCGCGCGTGCAAGACCTGGCCGGAGGCGACCGCCTATAACCGCAGCCAGGTGCTCTATTATTTCGCCGAGAACCTTTCGGGCCGCGGCGATGAGTTCGCCGCGCGCCTTGTCCAGTTGACCGGCGTCACCGCCAAGGCCGCGCGCGAAGAGGTCGAGCAGTCGATCGAGCGGCTGTTCCTTTACGCCGGCCTTACCGACAAGTTCGAGGGCCGCGTCCACCAGCCGCCGGCTCGTGTCGTCACGCTTGCGCTGCATGAGCCGGTGGGCGTGGTCGGCATCGTCGCGCCGGACAACCAGCCGCTGCTCAACTTCATTTCGCTGGTCGCGCCGGCGCTTGCCATGGGCAACACCGTCGTCGCCGCCCCGTCCGAGCGGCATCCGCTGCTTGCGACCGACCTCTACCAGGTGATCGAATATTCCGACTTGCCCCCTGGCGCCATCAACATCGTCACCGGTCGCAGCGCCGAGCTCGCTGGCGTGCTGGCCAAGCATGACGACGTCGACGGGCTCTGGGTGTTCGCCGATGCCGACATTTGCGCCAAGGCGGAGGCTGACTCCATCGGCAATCTCAAACGCGTCTGGACCGGCAATGGCCGCAGCCTCGACTGGGCCTCGGGCGAGGCGGCAGGCGAGGCCTTCCTGCGCCGCGCCATCGAGGTCAAGAATGTTTGGGTGCCTTACGGCGACTGAGAAGGCCCGCCTGAGGCGCGCCGCGCGACGGAGCCATTTCACCCGCTGTCGCGAAGGTGATTGACCTCGGGCTTGACGCTCGGGCGCGTGTTCTTTAACGAGAAAAAACATCTTTATCTGTGAAGCGGAAATCTGACCGCACGATGCCGGTTGTCTGGCACACGACGCCTGGGCCGGCCATCGATAGAGGCGGACGCTCCAGGCAGGCGAGGAGAAAAACATGGCGGATCTGGCGGGTAAGGTGGCTGTGGTCACCGCGGCGGCGCAAGGCATCGGCCGGGCGAGCGCGCTGGCCTTCGCCAAGGCGGGCGCGACCGTTCATGCCTCCGATATCAACGAGCCGCTGTTGGCCGAGTTGGGCAAGACTGCCGGCGTCAAGACCCGCAAGCTCGATGTGCTGAACGACGCGGCCGTCGCTTCCGCCTTCGCCGAGATCGGCCGGGTCGATGTGCTGTTCAACTGCGCCGGTTTCGTCCATGGTGGCTCCATCCTCGAGATGAAGGACGAGGATCTCGACTTCGCGCTCAACCTCAATGTCCGTTCGATGATCCGCACCATCCGCGCCGTGCTGCCCGGCATGCTGGAGCGCGGCGACGGCTCGATCATCAACATGGCCTCGCTGGCAAGCTCGCAGAAGGGCGTGCCGAACCGCTTCGTCTACGGGCTGACCAAAGCGGCGGTCGTCGGCCTGACCAAGGCGGTCGCCGCCGATTATGTGGCCAAGGGCATTCGCTGCAACGCCATCTGCCCCGGCACGGTAGAAAGCCCGTCGCTGCAGGACCGCATGCATGCGCAGGGCGACTATGAGGTGGCGCGCGCGGCCTTCATCGCCCGCCAGCCCATGGGCAGGCTTGGCACGCCGGAGGAAATCGCCGATCTCGCCGTCTACCTTGCCGGCGCAACCTACACATCGGGGCAGGCCTACAACATCGACGGCGGCTGGTCGATCTGAGGGATCGTAAAGGGCTTGGCAGGAAGATCGGGTACTGCATCGATCAGTCTGAAAATCCCTTTCGCCAGATCGCCCGATGCGGCGTTCGCGCTTGCCGGGGGTCAGATCGATGGCTACGGTCCGCCCGGCTTTCGCAACGACCGCAATCGAAACGAATTTTGCAAATGGCTTCAGGCCGCACCTTAGGAGAAGAATGATGAAGTTGTTGCGCTATGGCGAAGCTGGCAGCGAAAAGCCCGGCCTGCTCGATGCGGACGGGACGATCCGCGACCTTTCGGCTCATGTCGCCGATATCGCCGGCACGGCGCTTCATCCGGCTTCGCTGGAGATGCTCTCGAAGCTCGATGCGAAGTCGCTGCCGGTGGTTCCCGGCAAGCCGCGCCTGGGCGCCTGCGTCGCCGGCACCGGAAAATTCATCTGCATCGGCCTGAACTATTCCGATCACGCCGCCGAGACCGGCGCCACCGTGCCGCCGGAGCCGATCATCTTCATGAAGGCAAGCTCGGCGATCGTCGGGCCGGATGACGACGTGCTGATCCCGCGCGGCTCGGCCAAGACCGACTGGGAAGTCGAGCTCGGCGTGATCATCGGCAAGACGGCGAAGTATGTCTTGGAGGACGACGCGCTGGATTATGTTGCCGGCTATTGCGTCGCGCATGACGTCTCCGAGCGCGCCTTCCAGGCCGAGCGCCAGGGCCAGTGGACCAAGGGCAAGTCCTGCGACACGTTCGGTCCGACCGGCCCGTGGCTGGTCACCAAGGACGAGGTCGCCGATCCGCAGAACCTTAAGATGTGGCTGACCGTCAACGGCAAGACGATGCAGAACGGCTCGACCAGGACCATGGTCTATGGCGTGAAGTATCTGGTCTCCTATCTCAGCCAGTTCATGTCGCTGCATCCCGGCGACATCATCTCCACCGGCACCCCGCCCGGCGTCGGCCTCGGCATGAAGCCGCCGGTGTTCCTGAAGCCCGGCGACGTCGTGGAGCTGGGCATCGAGGGATTGGGCCAGCAGAAGCAGACATTCAAGGCGGACGAGTAAGCTGCGACTACCCCTTCTCACCTTGTGGGAGAAGGTGGATCGGCGCGCAGCGCCGAGACGGATGAGGGGTGCTCCAGCGGAGTGCCGCCTTGAAGATTGAAGATATCCCACGCTTCATTCTGCTGCGGCGAGATCCTTCCAACACCCCTCATCCGGCCGCTTCGCGGCCACCTTCTCCCACAAGGGGAGAAGGAAAGGCCGCCGCCTACTTCAGCACCTTCCCATCCGGCCCAAACCGATACGTCTTCGCCGCATCGGGCGTTGCGTAGAGGGTCGCGCCCGGCTCGGCGTTGTAGACGCCGAAGATGCGCACGGTGATCAGCCCGGCCTTCTCGCAGTCGAGATAAAGATTGGTGTCGGCACCGAGATGCTCGGCATGCACGACCGTGCCTTTCCAGGCGCCCGAATTCGCGTCGACGGTGACGTGCTCCGGCCGCACGCCGATGGTCTTGGCCGTCTCGCCCAGCCTGGCGCCGTCGACGAAATTCATCTTCGGCGAGCCGATGAAGCCGGCGACGAATTCGTTGGCCGGCGAATTGTAGAGCTCCATCGGGCTGCCGATCTGCTCGATGCGGCCGGCATTGAGCACCACGATCTTGTCGGCCAGCGTCATCGCCTCGACCTGGTCGTGGGTGACGTAGATCATCGTCGCCTTCAGCCGCCGGTGCAGCTGCGCGATCTCAAGCCTGGTGTTGACGCGTAAGGCGGCGTCCAGATTCGACAGCGGTTCGTCGAAGAGAAAAAGCTTCGGCTCGCGCACCACGGCGCGGCCGATAGCGACGCGCTGGCGCTGGCCGCCCGACAGTTCCGCCGGGCGCCGCTCGATATAGGGCTCGAGCGACAGCATCGCGGAGGCGATCTTGATGCGCCGCTCGATCTCGGCGGCCGGCGTGCCCGCCTGCTTGAGGCCCAGCGCCATATTGTTCTTCACCGTCAGATGCGGGTAGAGCGCGTAGGTCTGGAACACCATGGCGATGCCGCGTTTGGCCGGCGGCGTGACGGAAACGTCCGTGCCGTCGATCAGCACGCGGCCGGAGGTCGAATCTTCCAGGCCGGCGATGACGCGCAGCAGCGTCGATTTTCCGCAGCCGGACGGGCCGACGAAGACGACGAACTCGCCGTCCGTCACCTCGAGGTCGATGCCCTTCAGCACCTCGACCGGCCCGAAAGCCTTCTTCACATTCTCGATCTTCAGCGAGCCCACGGCGTCGTTCCTGTTCTAGAGTTTTACGGCGTTGCCGCTGCGCACGCTCTCGTCGGCGGCAAGGCAGACGGCGAGCGACTTCACGGCATCGTCCATGTGGCGGGTGAGGTCGATATTTTCGCGTATGGCCTTGAGCAAGAAGGCCTGTTCGAGGTCGCAAAGCTCTTGGTGACCCGGTTCGCCTTCCATCGACAGCAGCTGGTCTTCCGTAGCGAATTTGCCGTCCGGCCCGGTCGCCGCGCTATGCAGCCTAATCGTCGAGGTCTTGGTGTGGGTGTCGATGTCGTCGGACCTGACGCCCTCCTTCATCACGATCGAGACGCAGCCCTTGGGCGACATGACGTCCTTCACGAAGAAGGCCGTTTCCGAGATCATCGGCCCCCAGCCGGCCTCGTACCAGCCGACCGAGCCGTCCTCGAACAGCACCTGCAGGTGTCCGTAATTATACATCGACGGCGCCACCTCGTCGCTCAGCCGCACCCCCATGCCGCGTACTTCGACGGGTCTCGAATCGGTGATCTGCAGCATCACGTCGAGATAGTGCACGCCGCAATCGACGATCGGCGACGTCGTCCGCATCAGCTGCTTGTGCGTCTCCCAGGTATGGCCGGAGGATTGCTGGTTGAGGTTCATGCGGAAGACATATGGCCCGCCGAGCTTGCGCGCCTCGGCGATCAGCCGCACCCAGGACGGATGGTGACGCAGGATATAGCCGATCACCAGTTTCTTGCCGTTGGCTTTGGCGGCATCGACGACGCGTTGCGCGTCGGCCACCGTCGTCGCCAGCGGCTTCTCGACAAAGACATGGCAGCCGGCCTCGAAGGCCCTGACCGCGTAGTCGGCATGGCTGTCGGAATAGGTGGCGACCGCCGCGACGTCCGGCTTCTCGTCGCGCAGCGCGTCGTCGAAGGAGCGTCTGATGCCGTAGCCGGCGAGCCCGTCCGGCAGCGGCACGTCGGAACGGTTGATCAGCGCCGCGATCTGAAAACCGGGATTTGTGTGATAGGCGAGCGCATGGCTGCGACCCATATTGCCGAGGCCGGCGACGACAACGCGAAGGGGTTTTTCCGAGCTCACTTGACCGCTCCTGACGTGATGCCGCGGATCAGCTGCCGCGAGAAGATGACATAGAGGATCAGCACCGGCAGGATCGCCAGCGACAGCGCCGCCAGGATCGCGTTCCAGTTGGTGACGAACTGGCCGAGAAAGAGCTGCGCGCCGAGCGTCACGGTCTTGGTCTCCTCCGAAGGCGCCAGGATCAGCGGGAACCACAGATCATTCCAGATCGGGATCATGGTGAATACGGCGACGGTCGCCATGGACGGACGTACCAGCGGCAGCACCAGCCGGAAGAAGATCGTGTACTCCGACAGCCCGTCTATGCGGCCTGCGTTCTTCAGATCGCTGGACACCTGCTTCATGAATTCCGACAGGATGAAGATCGCCAGCGGCAGGCCTTGCGCGGTATAGACCAGGATCAGCGCCGTCAGCGTGTTGACCAACCCGGTCGCCACCATCAATTGCAGGATGGCGACGGTGCCGAGCCTGATCGGGATCATGATGCCGAGCGCCAGGTAGAGCCCCATCATCGTGTTGCCGCGGAAGCGGTATTCCGACAGCGCGAAGGCGGCCATCGCGCCGAACAAGAGCACGAAGAACAGCGAGGCGACGGTGACGACGAGGCTGTTCTGGAAATAGTGGATGAAGTCGCCCTGGCCGATCACCGTGGTATAGCCGATCAGGTCGAAGGTCTTCGGTGTCGGCGGCGTCAGCGGCGCGCCGAAGATGCCCACGCGCGACTTGAACGAATTCATCACGACCAGGATCACCGGAAACAGCGCGATCGCCGTGTAGGTCAGGAGGATCGCATGCGCGCCGATGGCGCGGGGAAGCGAACGTGTGGCTGTGCTCATGGTGCGCCTCAGAACTGGTAGCGACGCAGGCGCGTCTGCACGAGGAACAGATACACGCAGACGCCGGCGAGGATGATCAGGAACATGATCGTGGCGATGGTCGCGCCCATATTGGGATCGCCGACCTGCAGCTGGAAGCCGAAGAAGGCGCGGTAGAGGAAGGTGCCGAGGATGTCGGTCGAATAGTTCGGCCCCGCGAGCGCCCCTTGCGCCGTGTAGATCAAGTCGAAGGCGTTGAAATTGCCGACGAAAGTCAGGATCGAGATGATGCCGATCGAAGGCAGGATCAGCGGCAGCTTGATCTTCCAGAACTGCGCCATGCCGGTGACGCCGTCGCATTCGGCCGCCTCGATCACCTCGTCGGGGATCGACAGCAGCGCTGCATAGATCAGCATCATCGGGATGCCGACGAACTGCCAGACCGAGACCAGGCTGAGCGCGGTGAGCGCATAATGCTCCTTGCCCAGCCACGGCGTGAAAAAGCTCTTCAATCCGACGAAATCCATCAGATGCGGCGCCACGCCCCAGATCGGCGACAGGATCAGCTTCCAGGCGAAGCCGACGATGACGAAGGACAGGATCGTCGGCACGAAGATCGCCGTGCGGTAGAAGGCGGTGAAGCGCAGCCGGGGGCTGGAAAGAAGCGCCGCCAGAAGCACACCGATCGGGTTCTGCACCAGCATGTGGATGATGAAGAACCAGACATTGTTCCGCAGCGCGTTCCAGAAATTCACGGACCAGTTCGGATCGCCGAACAGCGTGCGGAAATTGCCCAATCCGACAAAGACCTGGGACTGCTCGATGTTGCGGAACAGCGAAAGCTGCAGCGTGCCGAACAGCGGCAGGATCATGAATGCGGTGTAGACCAGCACCGCCGGCGCCAGGAAGACGCCGACATGCCAGCGGATCGCTCTTTTCGGTCGCGTTTCTGCAGCCATGAGTTCGGTAGCCATGAGTTCGGTTCCCCGCCGTCTCTGGGTTCCAGTTCGGTCGATGCTAGCTGATGCCTCGATGCACGGCTTGGCTGTCCCCTTCGAGGAGAAAGACAAGCCAGCGACAGATCGGCTCCGTCTTCCCCGCAAGCTGAGGGTAAGACCGGGAGGCAGCGCCGACAATCGCTATCGGGAACTGTTTGAATGCCGGCCGGGCCCGCGCCCGGCCGGCATCGCAATCGATGCTCTTACTTCGCCGGCTTGTACCAGCTGTCGAGACCATCCTGCAGCTTCTTGGCCGCGGCTTCCGGCGTGTCGGTGCCGTTGATCACATTGGCCGATTCGACCCAGGTCTCGTTCTCGAGGTTCGGCGTGCCGCGCGACAGGATCTGGTAGGTCGAGCGGATCGTCGACTTGCACTTGCCGCGCCAGGAGACGAATTCCTGCGCCAGCGGGTCTTCCATCTTCACCGGCGAGGAGTTCAGGCTGAAGAAGCCCGGCAGCGCGTTGGCGTAGATGGTGGCGAAATCCGGCGAGGCGACCCAGGACAGGAACTTCTTGGCCTCTTCCGCATGCTTCGATGCCGCATTCAGGCCCATGCCGATGTCGGTATGGTCGGAGATGTAGCAGGTGTCGCCGGCCTTCTCGACTGGCGGCGGGAAGGCGCCCATCTTGAACTGCGCCTGGGTGTTGAACAGGCCGATTTCCCACGAGCCGGCCGGGTAGATGGCGGCGCGGCCGAGCGTGAACAGGTTCTGGCTGTCCGGATAGGTCTGCGCCTCGAAGCCGTCGCCGAGATAGGGGTTCCACTTGGCCAATTCCTCATACGGCGCGACCCAGTCCTTATCGGTCAGCTTCTGCTCGCCCTTGATCAGCGCCTGGCGGCCTTCCTCGCCCTTCCAATAGTTCGGGCCGATATTCTGGTAGCCCATGGTCGCGGCTTCCCAGAGGTCCTTGGTGCCCATCGCCATCGGTATATAGGTGCCGTCCGCCTTGATCTTGTCGAGCGCGGCGAAGAACTCGTCGCGGGTCTGCGGCACCTTGATGCCGAGCTTGTCGAAGGCATCCTTGTTGTAGATGAAGCCGTGGATGACCGAGGCCATCGGCACGCAGAAGCTCGACTTGCCGTCGTCGGTCTGCCAGGCGGCCTTGGCGACGGGCGAGAAGTTCTCCATGCCAGGCAGCGAGCTCAGGTCGGCGAGGTTGCCCTTCTTGAACAGTTCCAGCGACTTGTCGAAGGGGCGGCAGGTGATCAGGTCGCCTGCCGAGCCGGCGGCGAGCTTGGCGCCGAGGGCCGCGTCGTATTCGGTCGGCGCCGAAGGCGCGAACACCACCTTGATGCCGGGGTTCTTGGCTTCGAAGGCCGGGATCAGCTTGTCCTTCCAGATGGTCAGGTCGTCGCCGCGCCAGCTTTCGATGTTGAGCGTCACGTCCTCGGCCAGAGCCATCCCGGTCGTGCCGAGGATGCTTGTGCCGAGCAGAAGGGCCGTCAGTAGTTTGGTCTTCATCTTCAGTCTCCCTGTTGACCTTTTTCAGGTTCGGTTTTGAGAACAGAGGCTCAGCGCCCCTTGCTCCCCTCGCAAGCCCGTTTCACCCGATGGAAATCGGGAGAAACAGGCCCTACTTCTTTGTTAGGGCATGATCTTTTCCGAAAAGCGGGTTCTACTTTTCGGGATCATGCCCCAGCGCGGAAAGCGCCGGCCTGAGCTTCTGGCCGGTTCCTTCCAGTATCTTCTCGGCCGCGTCGGCGCTGGCGGCGCCCGCGGCGAGCAGAATGGCAGTTTTCACGCCGCCGCGGCTCTCTTCGAGCAGGCGGGCGGCGTCGTCGCGGCTCTTGCCGCTGATGGCGGCGACCATGCGCACGGCGCGGTCGCGCAGCTTGATGTTGTCGGCGGTCAGGTTGACCATGTAGCCGTCATGGACATGGCCGAGATGGACGGCGGTGAGCGTCGACAGCATGTTAAGCGCGATCTTCTGCGCGGTGCCAGCGCCCATACGCGTCGAGCCGGCGATCAGCTCAGGCGGCGTTTCAAGCAGGACGGCGACGTCGGCCTGCTCGAACAGGACGGCGCCCCGGTTGTTGGCGATGGCGATGGTGGCGGCGCCCCGGCTGCGCGCGTCTTCGAGCGCCCGCACGGCATAGGGCGTGGAACCGCTGGCCGAAATGGCGATCAGGCAGTCGCCCTTGCCGATGGCAGCCGCGGCAACCGCCGCCGACGCTTCCTCGGTATCGTCCTCCGGTCCTCCGGCCAGCGTGCGGAAGGCTTCCTCGCCGCCGGCGATCAGGATGGCGATGCGGTCGCGCGCAATGCCGAAGGTGCCCGGCAACTCCAGCGCGTCGGCCACCGCCATCAAGCCGGAGCTGCCGGCCGCCGCATAGGCGAGCTTGCCGCCGCTCTTCAATTGCTTCGCGATGAGTTCGGCGGCAACGGCAATCGCCGGAATGGCTCCGTGCACGGCCTCGCCGGCCTCGATCTGGGCATTGGCCAGGAACGCCAGAATGGTTTCGGGGGCCTGGACATCCAGCCCCGCGGCATTCTGGTGGAGCGCTTCGGTGCGCGTCTCGGCCATCCATTTTCCTCCAACTGAAGCAACAATACCAAAAAAATACCACTTGTCCACACGGATTAACGAATTTCAGGCGATGGACCAAGCTTGCCGGCAAATTAACCTGCCTTTTCAATAAAATGCGCCTTAATGTTTTTTGGAACAGAAATTAACTCTTGGCTATTGGTATTTTATTGGTATTATTCCGGCCTGAGGAGAAATCGCGTGAAATTCGTGCTTGGCATCGATGGCGGCGGCACCAGCTGCAGGGCGGCCCTTGCGACCGTCGAAGGCGCTGTCGTCGGCCGCGCCAAGAGCGGCGCCGCCAACATCCGCACCGATCTCACCGGCGCCCGTGCCAACATCGTCGAAGCGGCGAGGCAGGCTTTCTTGGCCGCTGGCGCGGATCCGGAGCTGATTCCCCAAACGCCGGCTATTCTCGGTCTCGCCGGCGCCAATGTCGGCACCTACCGGCAGCAGCTCGAGGCGATCCTGCCCTTCAGCCGGAGTCGCGTCGAAACCGACGCCGAGATCGCGCTCGAGGGCGCGGTCGGGCCTAGTGACGGCGCCATGGCCATTCTGGGCACCGGGACCGCCTATATGGCGCGTAAAGCTGGCAAGTCGCGCGCCATCGGCGGCTGGGGTTTCCAGGTCGGCGACCAGGGCAGCGGCGCCCGCATCGGCCGCGACCTGCTGGAACAGACGCTGCTTGCCTATGACGGCATTCGTCCGGGCTCGCCCTTGACCGACGCCATGCTCGCCGTCTTCCGCAACAATCCCGAGGACGTGGTCGAATTCACCACCAACGCCAAGCCCGGCGATTTCGGCGGCTTCGCGCCAAAGGTTTTCGAGCATGCAGAAAAGGGCGATCTCGTCGCCAATTTTATCCTCGGCAAGGCGGTCGCCGATGTCGAGGCCTCGCTCGGCGCGCTCGATCTTGCCGACGATGCGCCGCTCTGCCTGCTCGGCGGCTTGGCGCCGCTTTACGCGCCGCGCCTTTCGGCACGCTATCAGGCACTGCTCAAAGCCCCGCTCGACGACGCGCTGGGCGGCGCCGTGCAGATGGCCCTGCGCATCTTCGCAAGTGGCTCGGAGGCCGCCCGATGAGCGCCGCCGATCAGATCTTCGCCATGTTGCCGGAGGCGTCGCGATGAGCGCCGCCGACCAGATCTTCGCCATGCTGAAAAAATCCTCGCAGAGCGGCGCGCCGCTTTACCTGCAGCTCAGGCGCAGCATCGAGGAAGCGGTCAATCGCGGCCTGATCGGTCCGGGTGACGCGCTGCCCTCCGAGCGCGACATCGCCAGCAAGGCCGATATATCGCGCGTCACCGTGCGCAAGGCGGTGCAGGATCTGGTCAAGGGCGGCATCCTCGTCCAGCGTCACGGCTCGGGCACCTTCGTCGCGCCGCGCATGGAGCGTGTCGAGCAGTCGCTGTCGCGGCTCACCTCCTTCACCGAGGACATGGCGCGCCGCGGCATGAATGTGCGTTCGGTCTGGCTCGACCGCGGCCTCTATGCGCCGTCGCCGGACGAGATGATGGTGCTGGGCCTCTCCTCGACCGAGCTGGTGGCGCGCGTCGCGCGCCTGCGCATCGCCAACGACACGCCGCTGGCGATCGAGCGCGCGGCGCTCTCGGCCAACGTCCTGCCCGATCCCGAAGCGATCGGCTCCTCGCTCTATGCGGCGCTGGAAACGACCGGCAATCGCCCGGTACGCGCCGTGCAGCGCATCTCGGCCACCAATCTCGGCGACGCCGATGCGCGCCTGTTGGAAGTGCCGCCGGGGGTTGCCGGACTGCAGATCGAGCGCATTTCCTATCTGGCGAGCGGCAAGGTGATCGAGTTCACCCGCTCGGTCTACAGGGGCGACGCCTATGATTTCGTCGCGGAACTCCGGCTGACCGGGCCGGGAGAGGAGCTCCGGCCATGAATGCCAGCACCACCCATATGCGGCGCGAGATCGACGAGATCCCGGAAGCGGCCGCGCGCCTTCTCGACGGCTCGTCCGCCGTGTTGGCCGAGGCCGGTCGCGGCCTGCGCGAGCGTGATCCACATTTCGTCGTCACCGTGGCGCGCGGCTCGTCCGACCATGCCGCGACCTTCATGAAATATGCCGTCGAGCTGACGGCAGGCCTTGCCGTCGCTTCGGTCGGGCCGTCGATCGCGTCCATTTACGGCGCCAGGCTCAGACTGCGCGGCTCCGCCTGCCTGGCGATCTCGCAGTCGGGCAAGAGCCCGGACATCGTCGCCATGGCTGAAACCGCGCGGGCCGGCGGCGCGCTCACCGTTGCCATCACCAACACGGCGGACTCGCCGCTGGCGCGGGCCTCCGACTATGCCATCGATATCCTGGCCGGACCTGAGCGCAGCGTCGCGGCCACCAAGACCTTCGTCAATTCGGCTGTCGCCGGTCTGGCGCTGATGGCGCATGCCACCGATGACCAAGCATTGATCAAGGCGCTCGCCGGCCTTCCCGGCCATTTCAAGAAGGCGATCGCCTGCGACTGGATGGCGCTCGCCGGCGCTTTGGAGAACCCGCAATCGCTGTTCATCCTCGGCCGCGGCCCGTCCTTCGCGATCGCCAGCGAGGCGGCGCTGAAATTCAAGGAAACCTGCGCGATGCACGCCGAGGCCTACAGCGCCGCCGAGGTCATGCATGGGCCGCTGGCGCTGGTCGGTCCGGGTTTTCCGGTCCTGGCGCTTGCCGCGCGCGATGCGTCCGAACCCTCGGTCGCCGAGGCGGCCGACGGCCTGACGGCCAAGGGCGCCGCCGCCTTCATCACCTCCGACAAGGCGAAGGCCGCGCGGCTTCTTCCCCACGTCGCCACCGGCCACCCGCTGACGGATCCGCTGCCGCTGATCGTGTCCTTCTACGGCTTCGTCGAGGCCTTCGCCCGCCATCGCGGCCTCGACCCCGACACGCCGCGCAACCTGCGCAAGGTGACGGAAACCGTATGAGCGACCGTTTCGCACTCACCGGCGCCCGCATCTTCGACGGTGCCGACTGGCATGACAATGCCGCCCTTGTCGTCAAGGGCGACGTCGTCGAGGCCATCCTGCCCGCCGGGGCGATTCCGTCCGGCGTTTCGGCGGTCGAGACTGGCGGCGGCCTGCTGGTGCCGGGTTTCGTCGACATCCAGGTCAATGGCGGCGGCGGCGTCATGCTCAACGACCACCCTGACGTCGGCTCGATCGAGACCATCTGCCGGGCGCATGCGCCCTTCGGCACCACGGCGCTGCTGGTGACGCTGATCACCGACACGCCGGCGATCACCGCCGCGGCGGCCGCTGCCGGCGCTGAGGCCACACGGGAGAAGGTGCCGGGCTTCCTTGGCCTGCACCTGGAAGGGCCGCATCTCTCCATAGCCCGCAAGGGCGCGCATGATCCGGCCCTGATCCGGCCGATGACCGACGCCGATCAGGCGGCATTGATTGCCGCGCGGCGGGACCTGCCGGTGCTGCTCACCACGATCGCGCCGGAATCGGTCGAGCCGGCACGTGTCGCGGCGCTGGTCGAGGCCGGCGTCATCGTCAGCCTCGGCCATAGCGACACCGATTACGCGACGGCCACCGCCTTCGCCAAAGCCGGCGCCACGGTGGTCACGCATCTCTTCAACGCCATGAGCCAGATCGGCAATCGCGAGCCGGGCCTGGCCGGCGCGGCGATCGACACCGGCGGCTTGTATGCCGGCATCATCGCCGACGGCATCCATGTCCATCCGGCAACGATGATCCTCGCGCTGCGCGGCAAGCAGGGGCCGGGCAAGATCGTGCTGGTTACCGACGCCATGGCGACGATCGGCACCGACATGACGTCGTTCACGCTCAACGGCCGCACCATCTACCGCAAGGACGGGAGCCTGCGGCTTGCTGACGGCACGCTGGCCGGCGCCGATCTCGACATGATTTCCGCCGTGCGTTACGTCCATCGCGTCGTCGGCCTGGAACTCGACGAGGCTCTGCGCATGGCCTCGCTCTATCCGGCCGAGGCGATCGGCCAGGCCCACAGGCTTGGCCGCTTCGCCAACGGGACAGCCGCCGACATTGTTGGGCTGTCGGAAGGGCTGGATGTCAGGAACGTCTGGATCGGCGGTAAGAAGGTCTTTGGCGCGTAGGCACTCGATCCACCGTCGAAGCCAATGCAAACGCCCGCGATTGGCCGGAGCCCCTCGCGCGTCGTCATCCTCGGGCTTGACCCGAGGATCCATTCCGTGACCTGTGGCGTAAAGTACAACAGTGCAGATTCTGCAACGTTAGCAACGCTTTAGCGTCACGGCATGGATCCTAGGGTCTGCGCGCGTCGCTTCGCTCCTTGCTTCGCCCTAGGATGACGACGGGGTGTTGTTAGCCGGCTTTGGCATAGATATCCTTATACTCATCACGCAGCACGTTCTTCTGCACCTTGCCCATTGCGTTGCGTGGCAGTTCGTTGACGAAGATTACCTGCTTCGGATGCTTGTATTTCGCCAGCCGTCCGGCGATGGCGCCGGCAATGTCGGCGGCGCTGATCGCCGAGCCCGGCTTGCGCACCACCACCGCGGTGACGCCTTCGCCGAAATCGGGATGCGCGACGCCGATCACTGCGCTTTCGCTGACGCCGTCGAGCGCTTCGATCTCGCTTTCGATCTCCTTCGGATAGACATTGTAGCCGCCGGAGATGATCAGGTCCTTGCCGCGCCCGACGATGTGGACATAGCCGTCGGCATCGATCAGGCCGAGGTCGCCGGTGATGAAGAAGCCGTCGTCGCGGAACTCGGCCTTGGTCTTGTCAGGCATGCGCCAATAGCCGGCAAAGACGTTCGGTCCCTTGACCTCGATCATGCCGATTTCGCCCGGGGCCAGCGGCTTGGCCGTCTCGGGATCGGTGATGCGCAACGAAACGCCGGGCAAGGGGAAACCGACCGTGCCCGGCCGCCGCTCGCCGTCATAGGGGTTGGACGTGTTCATGTTGGTCTCGGTCATGCCGTAGCGCTCGAGGATGGCGTGGCCGGTGCGCTCGCGCCAGGCCTTGTGCGTGTCGGCGAGCAGCGGCGCCGAGCCGGAGATGAAGACCCGGATCGTCCTCGCCGCCTCGCGTGTCAGGCCGTCCTGCTGCAACAGCCGCACATAGAAGGTCGGCACGCCCATCAAGGCCGTCGCGCGCGGCATCAGCGACAGGATGCGCGCTGGATCGAATTTCTGCTCGAAGAACATTTTCGCGCCGGCCATCAGAATGACGTTGGTAGCGACGAACAGGCCGTGCGTGTGGAAGATGGGCAGCGCATGGATCAGCATGTCGTCGGCGCCGAAGCGCCATTGCTCCACCAGCACGCGCGCGTTGGAGGCGAGGTTCTCATGGCTGAGCATCGCGCCCTTGGAACGGCCGGTCGTGCCGGAGGTGTAGAGGATCGCGGCAAGATCGTCCGGCCCGCGCGCGACGTCGCTGAAATCGGTTGCCTGCCGCGAAGCCTGGCTGGCCAGCGTTCCCGGGCCATCGCGGCCGAGCGTGAGCACCGTCGCGCCGACCGCCACGGCAAGCGGTTCGACGCCGGCAAGGCGATCCGGATCGCAAACGATCAGTTTCGGCCCGGCGTCACGGAAGAAATAGTCGAGCTCCGGCAGCGTGTAGGCGGTGTTGAGCGGCAGGAAGACCGCGCCGGCGCGTAACGAGGCGAGGTAGAGCAGCATCGCCTCCGGGCTCTTCTCGACCTGGACCGCGACACGGTCGCCGGGCTCGACGCCGGCCTGCGCGAGGGCATGCGCCAGCTGCGACGACTTCGCCAGCATGTCGCCATAGGTGATCGAACGGCCGTCATCCGTCTCCATCAGCAGCCGGCCGGGCGCCGGCATGCGGGAGCGGAAAGCGCTGAAGAGATGATTGGTCATGAAATGTCCTCAAGGCGGACGAAGGCCGAATGGCGCATGCCTTGCGCTCGCCTGAGCGAATACCAGAATTGGCGCCCAGAGCAAAAACTGCGTTGATTTTTCGATCGGCTATTTACGGCCGCGTTGGGACTTGCCGGCCCTCGGATCATAACCGTGGGCGAGGCGTTCCATGCACATCGCCGCAGTGAGGCGGTAATGATTGAGAAGCGCCTCGACCGCGCCGTCGGCGTCGCCGTCCAGCGTGCGCTCGGCGATGATGCGGTGCTCGCCGAGATCGTCGCGCCCCGTGCCTGGCGCATTTTGCGCGATCAGGCGGTAGCGCGAGGCCTGGTCGGAAAGCTGATCGCAAAAGCCGATCAGCCAGTGCGACCGGCAAGCCGCGATCAGCGCCCGGTGGAAGGCTCGGTGCAGCTTTTCCCATTCCGGATTGTTGGTTGCCGGGTCATCCGGCAGGCGGCGCTCCGCGCGCGCCAGGCGGTGCAGGGCAAGCACCAGTTGCTCTTCCCATTCGGCGGTCCGGTGCGCAATGGATTCGCGCAACGCCCGCTCCTCCAGCCAGCAGCGCGTGCGCGTCAGCTCCTCCAGTTCCGCGGCGCTGACCGGCATCAGGAAGAAGCCGCGTTGGTCGTGACGGCCGAGCAGGCCCTCGGCGGCCAGACGGTTGAGCGCCTCGCGCACCGGCGAAGCGCCGGCGCCATAGCGGGAAACGACCCACTCGACACGCAGTTTCGTCTCGGACTCCAGGGCTCCGCGCAGCAAGTCGTCGCGGAGTTGCTGGTAGACCGAACTGGCAAGCGTGCTTTTGGCGCCCTTGCTCTCGCCCGGCTCGGTGCTTCCGTTTGTCAATCGAACTCCTGTTGCTTTGCCCCTGGTTTGCCAGGGCCCCGCGGCGAAGCAATTCCCGTACATGTATCATACAGCCGGGCAATGAGGTGTCTCAAGCGGAAGATGCCGATATTCGACTTTAAGACAAGCGGACCGTCTATCTATTGAACAAGTAGAATCTCGGGGAAAAGACGATGTTCCTGCGTCCCTTCCTATATTGAACAGTCGTTCAATCGCTGCCGCGGTTGTGCAACTCCCGCGAGAGCTCGTACCGTTATATGTTTAACTGGCGGCCCTGTCGGCAGCCGTTCGAATTGCTTCGATATTTGCCTTATAGGCTTCGACGCTGCCGCCCTTGAAGACCGCGGCGCCCGCCACCAGCACATTGGCGCCGGCCGCGGTCACCAGCGGCGCCGTTTCGGCTGAAACACCGCCGTCGATCTCGATACGGATCGGCCGGCCGCCGATCAGCGCCTTGATCCGTTTCACCTTGTCGACGATCGCCGGGATGAAGGCCTGCCCGCCGAAGCCCGGATTGACGGTCATGATCAGGATGAGGTCCAGCCGGTCGAGCACATACTCGATCGCCGTTTCCGGCGTTGCCGGGTTGAGCGAGACGCCTGCCTTCTTGCCGAGATTCTTGATGGTCTGGAGCGAGCGGTCGAGATGTGGCCCGGCCTCGGCGTGCACCGTCATGCCGTCGCAGCCCGCTTCGGCGAAGGCCGCCAGGTAAGGATCGGCCGGCGCAATCATCAGATGGCAGTCGAAGAAGGCCTTGGTGCGATTGCGGATCGCCTTGATCACCGGCGGGCCGAAGGTGATGTTGGGCACGAAATGACCATCCATCACGTCGAGATGGATCCAGTCGGCGCCGGCCGCCACGACGGCCTCGACCTCGTCGCCGAGCTTGGAGAAATCCGATGCCAGCACCGATGGCGCAATCAGGGTCTTCTTGCTCATGCTGCTCGCCTCATTTCCGAATGCAAATCTCAGGACCGCCTAGAGCCGGATGATTTCAGCTCGAGTCGACCTGAAATCTGAATCCGGCTCTAAATCAAAGAGAGAGCATGAGGAAGTGGAAAAGAAAACCCGCCGGATCACTCCGGCGGGTCCTGGTCTCCAGCCGGGGGATTACGGCTTGGAGTTCTGAATGTTGGCGCCCGCCGGATCTTGCAGCACGCGCCGCGGCTGGCGTTGCGGCACCAGTTGCTGCAACACGTTCGGGTTGAGCAGCAGGCCGGGGTTGATCTCGATGCCCGGCCTTCTGCGGATCGGCGTGCAGTCCGGGAAGCGTCCCGTGGTCCCGGCGGGGCAGCGCTTGATCAGCACCGGCTGGCATTGGCCGTCGATGAAGCGCGAACCCGGCGCGCATTCCTGCTGCGGCTTACGGCAGGCGCCGTCGCGGATTTCGGTTCCACGCGGGCAGACACAGTCGCCCCGCTTGTTGTGGACCTGGCCGCGAATGGTGCATTGCTCCTGGCTCGGCTTCGGCCGCTGGCAGGCCTTGCCCCGCACCTCCAGCCCGTCCGGGCAGGCGCAATTGCCGTTGGCGTCGCGCACCTGGCCGCGGATCGGGCATTGCCTCGACACGATCGGCCGGCAGGCGCCGTCACGTACCTCTGTGCCGCGCGGGCAGACGCAATCGCCATCGGCGTTGCGGGACTGGCCGCGGATACGGCACTGAGCGGGCGGTTGCCGATCAGGCACGCAGGCCTTGGCCACTCGGTCGAGATGCGTGTTGTCCGGGCAGGTGCAGCCGTTTCCGTCCGAAGTCGGCACGGCGCCGCGCACCGCGCATTTTGGCGGGATGACCTGGCAGACACCGTTCACCAGCTCGCCGCGGCGGCACACGCAGTTGCCGTCCTGGTCGCGGTACTGGCCGGGACGCAGCGTGCACTGCGGCTCCTGGGGCTCGTCGCCCCGCACGCATTTGCCGTTTTCCAGCCCCGTGCCGCGTGGGCAGACGCAACGTCCGTCCGCTGTCCGGATCTGGCCCTGCAGCAGGACGCAGCGCGGCGGTGGCGGGAGAGGCAGCAGCTTGGTGCCGCCAGAGCCCCCATTACCGGAACATTGGCCGTTGCGGAAGGTGGTGCCGTCCGGGCAGGCGCAACGGCCGGCCGAGTTCAGCACCAGGCCATCCGAGCACTGGTTCTTCACCTCATGCCTGATGGTGAAGGGGTGGCATGCATAGGCCTTGCCGCGATCGCCCTGGACGTTGGTCAGGTCGCGGTTGAGCACGTCGCCGCCGCCCTGCACCGGCGTCTTAGGAGGCAACACGCCGACACAGTTCTGCCCGTTGACCGTCCCCTGCAGATTGGCGAGGCGCCCCTCCTCGGGAAGGATCACGGTGACGTGGTGGGTGTGGCTTTCGCCGGCGCCCAGCGTCAGGTTGGCGATACAGGATAGGGGCAGCGTCGTCGGTTCCGGCGAGCAGCCGAAAGGCGGATCGATCGAGGTGATCTCAACGCCTTCCAGCCGGCCCAAGCCTTCGACGCCGATCGCATCGCCGATGCGGACCGGACCGGAGAAGGGGTTCGGCCCGTCATTCGCGATGGTGATCTCGAACGAGCAGGGTTCTCCCGGCCGGCATTCGGCATCGCCGGTCTTCTCGACACGGATGGCGGACGTGCCGCCGCCCTTCGCGCAGGCCTGGCCGATCGGGTAGACGATATCGTCCCCCGGCGCCGGCCCGTAGGAGCCGCGCGCGCAGTTCTCGAACGCGCCACTGCCGCTCACCGTCACGTCGAAGTGCCGGCTGGTTCCGGGCGTCATCACGGCGCCGGGAATCTGGCACGACAGCGTGTTGGCGGGCACCGGTCCGCAGCTCCACCCCGCGCCGTCGGGGGTCACAGTCTGGATCTCGACCGGAGCACCCCCCGACACCAGGGCTGCGGCATCGTTGACCCGCACCGGACCGGTGGGGGCGGCGGTGCCGGCATTCGCGACGGTTATGCGGCAGGAAACCATTCCAGCACGCACGAGCTGATCGCCGCCGCAAACCTTGGTGATGCGCAGGCCGGGTTGGCCGCCATTCGGATGGCGGATGCGCTCGGTGGCGCAGGCCCTGTTGTTGGCGAGATCGACCTCGCCGGGAATGGCCTTAACCTCGGCGCAGTTTTCCACCGTATCCGGCCGGTAGCTTGCCGGCATCACCGCCTTGACGACGATTGGCGTCGAGGCGCCGGGAGGCAGCGAGATGCCGGCATTGTCGCAGCGGAACTGTCCAGGTCCGTTGGGGCCGCAGGTCCATGGCGGGCTCGGCCCGAAGGCCGACGAGGTGGGCGCGCCGCCGGGATAGTTGTCGATCACCGTCAGCGGCCCGTTATAGGTGCTGGTGCCGTTGTTGATGATGTCGATCACGAAATAGCAAACGCCGTCGGCCGTGCAGACCGGGGCGCGGGCGCGCTTCTTCAGGATCAGGTCCACCTTCTTTTCGACCGGTGGGTCGCACTGTGGATCGCGGTCGCCACGGCGGCAGATCGGGATCGAGGCGCAGCCGCGATCGTTGGTCTGGCTGCCGAACAGCGGCTTGCCGCTGGCCTGGTAGTCATAGGCGGCGCAATTGCGCAGCACGCTGCCCTGCCATCCGCCCGCCGGCCTGAAGCCGAGCTTGAGGTTGACGGAAGCGCCGGGGTTGAGCGTTGTCACCGGATAGGTGCAGGTCATCGGCGTCGTTCCGGGCACGCAGACCCAGGGCGCGTTCGATCCCGATGTCAGCACCGAGCCTGCCGGCAGCGTCACCTCGTCGAGCACGATCTTGCCGTTATAGGGCGCGTCGCCGACATTGGTGACGGTGATGGTGAAGTCGCAGCCGCCGGCCATCGTGCAACGCGGCACGTCGGCATGCTTCTCGACCTTCAGGTCCGGCTCCTTGTCCTTGGGCGGGCATCTCAGATCACGCGGGATGACGATGTCGATCACCTGCGTGCAGCAGAGCCCCCAGCCTTCCTTCGGCCCGGCATAGGTTTCGATGCCGGTGACGATGAGATGGATGGCCTCACCCGGCGAGGCGCCGATGATCTTCCAGTTCAGCACGCCGCCGCCGATCGGCACCTTCTGCGTGTCGGGAACGATGGTGACGCCGGGCGTCGTTGTCGACACCTGCACCCACTTGCCGCCCATCTCCGGGCCGACCGGCATGTGGTAGATGAAAGCGCCGCCGCCGGGCACGCAGTCGACCGTGCCGCGCTCGACCTTGAAGCATTCCTTGCCGGGAGGTGGAGGCGGGTTGCACTTGGTGACGTCGATATGGATCGTCGTCTTCGCGCCGGTGAGGATATTGCCGTCATCCGGCTTGCTCGGGTCCTGCGACGGGATAATGGTCCCCGGGCCGCCTGACATCGTCACCTTGATCTGGCCCTGGTTGTCGACATTGGCCGGCGCCGGAAACGCCGCCTGGTCTATTTTGGCCAGGATCCGGAAGGTGATGGTGCGTTCGTTCGGCGCGCCCGAGCCGTCGAGGTCGGAGGCGGAAATCCGGAAATCGGACACCGTCGCCGTGTCGTCGGGATTGGCCGAGCTGCTGATCGCAGCCGCCGGCAGCGGTCCGCCGGAAGCGTCGGTGCCGTCGCCGGTCACCTGCGCACCGACGATTTTCAGGCCATGCGCAAGCTGGTCCTTGAAATCGATCCTGGCGTTCTTCAGCGCGTTGACGAAGATCGGGTTGGCGAAGGCCTGCTCGTTGCCGCGCAGGCCGAAGGTCAGTGTGTAATAGACATAGTCGCAGCTGCGCTGGCCGCCCGTCTTGGTGAAGAAGGGGACGATGCGGCCAGGCTCCGGGTTGATGACGCGCGGATTGTCCAGGTCGAGCCTGGGCTCCGGTCCGGCGACCTCAGTGAGCTTGGCCGGAGCGGTGTCTTCCGCGAATGCCGGCAGCGCCGGCAGCATGGCGACCGCGATACCGGCCGCCATCAGCCAGCGCGCGCCGCGCCTGGCGTATGACAGGGGTTTCATGATCGTCTCCATGACGGGTTTCGGGTTGCTCGAAACGAAGCGGGAAAGGGCGAGATTGCTCATCTGTCCCTCCCTCAACGTTCGCAGCTGACGGCTGGCGTTCTGAGCGGCAGCGTCATCTTGCAGCAAGGGTAGTAGCCACCCTTGTCCTGATCGGACTTGCGGTAGAAGCAGAGCCCGACATTGACGGTGTCGCCAGGATCATGGCCGGTGATGTCGATCGTGTAGGGTTTGCCCGGGACATGCGACATGGGGGTTGATACCCCGACGCCGGGCGTCCTGGACTGTGCCTTGATCGAATCGCCGCCGAAGCCGGCATGGTCATGGAGATAGAGTTCGGCCTGAAGCCCGCGCGGCGTGCAGTAATAATGCACGTCCTCGATATCGATGCAGGGCGGCAGGTTGCCGGGAGGGGGGAAGTCCGGCGGATAGAACGGAGGCAGATAGCCGCCGCCCGGGATTTCCTCATAATAGCCGGCGCGGCCCTCACAGGGGCGCCAGACCCTTACGTCGCCGACATGGCCTTCGACCTCGGGGTCTTCGAAATAACCGTCGAAGTCGACGAACCATGAGCCGAAGGGCGGAACGTTCGCCGGCTTGACCAGCGCGCTTGGCGTCAGCTGGACGCCGTGCACGGCAAGCGGCCCGCCGGCGGCGAGGCGCTCGGCCAATTCAGGATTGTCGCGCAATTTGTCGCCGGTGTTGACGACGGTGTCGGTGCAGACGCTGGTGTCGATATTGCCGTCGGCACCATAGCCATATTGCAGGTCGACGCCGCCGGCCGACTGCCGGTTGCCTTGCGGGAAGCCGACCGCATATTCCTGCGGCACCTCGACCCAGCCCGATTCCGTTGCCGGATCGTCCGGGTCCTCGCGCCAGTAGCGGATCAGCTCGCCTTTGCCGGAATCGGCGAAGCGGCTGTAATCGTAACGGTTTTCGACCGGGCCGCGCTGGGCGAGGTACATGAAGCCCTTGTTGTCGAATGAGATGTCGGTGACGGCGTAGTCCTTGTCGGCCTTGACCGTCAGCTCCCAGCGCGGATCGCCGGCGAACGTGCCGTCGCGCGCAATGCCGACCGACCAGATCTCGGATTTTTCGCCGACCGAATAATAGAGCCGGCCGCCATGATAGGAGACCGCCCAGACACGGCGCCCGTCCTGCGTATAGCCCCAGGTCTCGGGGTCTTCCGTGTCGAAGGCGGCGCCCTGAATATCCATGACGGCGCCGTCGTCGGCAACCGGGGCCAGCCCATGCGCCGGGCGCCCGGCGACACCATGGTCGAACGTGTCGACCAGATGGCCGTTGGCGTCGATGCGGTGGATGAGGCCGGTGTCGAGGTCCGAGGCGAAGAACTGGCGGTGGATAGGGTCGAAGGCGAGATTGCCGATGCCCGGGCCGCTATTGGTGTCGATGTCGGCGAATTTCGAGACCGCGCCCGTGATGCCGTCGATCTTCCAGATCGTGCCTGGTCCGCCGCCATTCTCGGTGCCGAACTGGCCGTCCATGAAGGCAGCGCCGGCGGCGCCGCGGCGCTGCCGCTCCGGGCGCCCGTCGTCGTCGGCGTCCGGCGTGACGATCTCGACGCCATGCAGCGAGGTCGCGGCGGCATAGAGGTTGGGAATGCCCGAGGGCACGCCATCGCGCACGCCGTCGTCATAGGTCAGTCCGAACACCTCGCCGATTTGCCCGGCGCTTACCTCGAAGGGCGGCGGCGTGTTGACGAGCTGGCCGGAGGCCGGCCCGCCGAGATGCGCGACGTCGAAAATGCGCAAGGATGCCCGCGAGGTGTCGATGAAGGTCTCGTCGACCGGATCGGCGCCGGGCGGCAAGCCCTGATCGAAATTGGGGATCACGGTGCCGGGGAAGCCGGTGACCGCCATCGATCCGGGATAGATGATCTGCGTTTCCTGCGCCTTCGCAACGCCGCCGAGCCAGAGGCCGGCGGACAACGCCACGGCAAGTATTCCACCGGTTGTTGCTATTGCGCGGCGTGAACGGCCGCCACGAGAACGCACGAACGAGCCGCGACCGCCAGACATTGAACTCCCCCCGAAGCCGCAGGAAGGAACATCCGGTCTTGCCGCGCCAACCAGGGCAAGGCGCGGCGTTGCGGCACGTTCGTCCCCGATCGAATTGTCTGTTTTCCTCCTGGCGACGATACGCCTGCTCCTGTGCAGGGTCAACGGAATCAGCCGAAAGCCCAGCGCGTCGAGCCCTTCCCGAAGGCGGCGATCGCGCTGGGCTTCCGATGTTCCCGGAGACCGCGGAGTCTCTGGGTTTCTGGTCATGGCGGTTTTCCCTTTCCGGGCCGCACCATTGCGGCGCCTGGCCGTCAGTCGCTGGCCGGCGTGGAAAGGTTCATGGGAGGGCAGCGGAGCGGAAAGTGATTCCGGTCGCCAAGGTCGTTACCAGATCCAGTCGCCCCGGCCGAGCGCCGATACCGCCTCGACGATGCGGGTGAAGCTCGTCCGTGCCCGGCCGACCATGTGCCGGGCTCTGAGATAGCCATGCACCAGGCCCGGCTCCTCGAACCAGGCGGCGCGCCCGCCCGCCGCGATGACGCGGTCGCGATAGGCTTCGCCGTCGGACGACAGCGGATCGCACTCGGCGGTGATCAGCACCGTCGGCGGCAAATAGGCGAAATCGGCGTCGGCGAGCGGATAGAGCGTGATGTCGCCGGTCTGGTCGACGCCGCCGGTGCGGATATGCTTGTAGAAGTCGAGGTCGCGCACGGTCAGCATCGGGGCCTCGGCATGGGTGACGTAGGAGCCGCGCGAATGGTCGCCGCCGAGGCCGGGATAGATCAGCATCTGGCCGGCCGGCTTCTTTTCATGGCCGCGCGTGGCATGCGCTATCGCCGCGCAGAGATTGCCACCGGCGCTGTCGCCGCAAAGCACGACAGCGCAGTCATAGGTCCTGGCGGCCCATTCGAACGCGTCCATGGCGTCGTCGAAGGCGGCCGGATGCAGATGCTCCGGCGCCAGCCGATAATCGACCGAGACCACCTCGAAGCCGGTGCGGGCACAAAGCTCGGCGCAGACATCGTCATGGCTCTCCAGCCCGCCCAGAATAAAGCCGCCGCCATGAAGGTAGAGCACCATCGCGGCATTGTTCGGCTCCGCGTTGCGATAGATGCGGATCGGGATGCCGTCGGCGATGCCTGTCGTCAAGGCGGTCACGCCTTGCGGATAGCCGGCAAAGAACTCTCGGCACATCCGGTCGTAGATCGCGCGCTGCTCTTCGATCGTGTAGTCGATCGTGTCCGGCGGATAGTAGGAGTTGGTCTTCTCGATGAAAGCCCAGGTCTCGGCGTCGATGAGTGTTTTGTAGTCGGTCATATCGCATGACCAACTTTAGATGATTGCGCCCGGGCCCCCCTATCTGTCCTGCCGGACATCTCCCCCTCAAGGGAGGAGATTGGCAGTTTCGTCGACGGCACTTCTTTCCCAACGTCGGCGATTGGCGAAAGCGGGCGTGACATCTGATCTCCCCCCTTGAGGGGGAGATGCCCGGCATGGCAGAGGGGGGTGCCTCGCGCCGTCATCTCCGATGCTATCGTCCCTTCCACACCGGCTCGCGCTTCTCCGCGAAGGCCCGGAACCCTTCCATGTTGTCTTCCGACCCATAGAGAATATCGACCGTCGGCAACTGCCTGCGCGTCACCTTGTTCATGGCGTCCTGGAAGGTCAGCGCCTCGGCCACCCGCGCCGTCTCCTTGATCGAAGCGAAGACCAGCGGCGGGCCGCTTGCCAAGAGCCTTGCGATCTCCCAGACGCGCTCCTCGAGCTTGTCCTTGGGCAGCACTTCGTTGACCAGGCCCCAGCGATGCGCCTCGGCGACATCCATCCAGCGGCCGGTGAACAGAAGGTCCATGGCGATATGGTAAGGGATGCGCTTCGGCAGCTTGATCGTCGCTGCGTCGGCCAGCGTGCCGGCGCGAATCTCGGGCAGCGCGAAGGAGGAATGGTCCGAGGCGTAGATGAGGTCGCAGGACAGCGCCAGCTCGAAGCCGCCGCCCACCGCCATGCCGTTGACGCAGGCGATCACCGGCTTGTTGAGGTCGCGCAACTCCTGCAGCCCGGCAAAGCCGCCGACGCCATAGTCGCCGTCGACCGCATCGCCGGCCGCCGCCGCCTTGAGGTCCCATCCGGCGCTGAAGAACTTGTCGCCGGCCGTCTTGACGATGGCGACGCGCAGCTCCGGGTCGTCGCGGAACGCCTTGAAGGTCTCGCCCATCAGCCGCGACGTCTTGAGGTCGATCGCGTTGGCCTTCGGCCGGTCGAGCGTGACCTCGAGGATCGCGCCCTCGCGGCGGGTGGTGATGATTTCAGCCATTCTTCTTTTCTCCAAGCACCAGCAAGGCATCCGCGATCCAGGCGCCCTTGCCTTTGGCGCAGACAATCAGCGGGTTGATGTCGAGTTCCTCGATCTCGCCCTCGTTCTTCTGCACGAAGTCGGCAATGCCGGCGATGGCGTCGATGGCGGCGTCGACGTCGGCCCTGGGCCGGCCGCGATAGCCTTCGAGGAGAGGATAGAGCTTGAGCCCACGCAATGCCGCCTCGATGTCGTCGCGCGTCGCCGGCAGCATCAGGGTCACGCTGTCGCGCAGAAGCTCGACCAGCACGCCGCCGGTGCCGAGCGTCATCACCACGCCGAACATCGGGTCGCGGGTGAAGCCGACGATCAACTCGGCGACGCCGTCCCGCACCATGCGCTCGGCATAGAGCCCAGTGCCGAGCGGCAAAAGGTCATGCGCGGCGGCGCTGACGGATTCGGCGTCCTTGAGGTTGAGCCGCACCGCGCCGACTTCCGATTTGTGCGTGACGCCAAGCGCCTTCAGCGCCACCGGGAAACCCAGCGTCATCGACGAAATCACCGCCTCGACCGCATTGGAGGCGCGCTCGCCCTTCGGCACCGGCAGGCCGGCGTTGATCAGCCTTTCCTTGGCCTCGGCCTCGTCCGGCGTCACGCGCTTGGCTTCGGAAGCCCCCGCCGCGGTGGTGTCGACCGGCTGCGCCTGCGGCTCGCGCCAGGCCCAGCCGATGAAGGCGGCGGCTTGGGCGGCGTCCATGGCTTCCGGGATGCCGAACAACGGCACCATGCCGCGCGCCATCAGGCCGGCGGTGTATTCCTCCGGCAGGTTTTCCGGCAGCGAGGAGACGATCGCCCCTTGCGCCTCGTTGGTCTTCAATGCCGCCTCGAAGGCGCGCAGCGTCGCCCACCAGTCGACGTCGGAACAGCGGTCCGGGCGCGGGAAGTCGAGCACCAGCATGTTGAGATCGAAGCCGCCCGACACCATGGCGGTGAAAGTGGCCGTCATCGCCGGCTCGTTGTTCCAGATGAAGGTGTGGTAATCGAGCGGATTGGCGACCGCGACCAGCGGTCCGAGCGTCGATTTGACATGCGCGCGGTGCTCGGCCGTCAGTGCCGGGAAATGCACCCAGCGCCCTTCGGCGCTGTCGGCCATCACCGAAGCCTCGCCGCCCGAGCAGCTCATCGACGAGAGCCTGTAGCCGGGCAACGGACCAGTGATGTGCAACAGCTTCAGCGCCTCGATGAAGGCGGGAATCGAATCGACGCGCGCTATGCCGAGACGCTTCAGGAAGGCGCCGGAGGCGGCGTCCGAGCCGGCCAGCGAGGCGGTATGCGACACCGTCGCCTGCCGCGCCTGCTCCGAGCGGCCGACCTTCATGGCGATGATCGGCTTCTTCAATTCGCGCGCCCGCGCCGCCAGCCTTTCGAAGCCGGCGACCGAGTCGAAGGCCTCGATATGCAGGCCGAGCGAGGTGACGCGCTCGTCCTCGATCAGGCCCAACGCCATTTCCGAAAGGCCTGTCTGCGCCTGGTTGCCGGCCGTCATCAGGAAGGCGATCGGCAGACCGCGCTTCTGCATCGTCATGTTGATGGCGATGTTGGACGACTGGGTGATGATGGCGACGCCCTTGCCGCCCTCGGCCAGCCTGATCCCGCCGTGCTGGTCGGGCCAAAGCAGCGCGCCGTCGGCATAGTTGATCAGGCCGTAGCAGTTCGGCCCGATGATCGGCATCTGGCCCGCGGCGGCAACGAGCTCCGCCTGCAGCCGCTCGCCGTCCTCGTCATAGGCCTCGGTCTCGAGGAATCCGGCGGCAAAGCAGACGGCGCCGCCGGCGCCGCGCTCGGCCAGCGCCTTGATCACCTCGATGGTGAGATGCCGGTTGACGCCGACAAAGGCGGCGTCCGGCGCTCCGGGCAGCTCGGCGACGGAGCGGTAGGCCTTGCGTCCGGCGACCTCGTCCTTGGTTGGATGCACCGGCCAGATCTCGCCGGCAAAGCCCATCTTGATCGACTGCGCCACGACGGCGGCGGCCTGCGCCCCGCCGAACACGGCGATTGATTTCGGGCGCAGGAGACGTTCGAGTTTATGCATGGCCATCTTTTCGTTTGAGCGCGATCTTGTCCAAGGCCGGTCCCCGGTTTGGGGTAATCATGCTCTAAGCTCCGAACGGACGCAGCAGCGCCCGCGAAATAATATGTCGCTGAATCTCCGACGTGCCTTCCCAGATGCGCTCGACGCGCGCGTCGCGCCAGATGCGCTCCAGCGGCAGGTCGTCCATCAGACCCATGCCGCCATGGATCTGGATGGCCTCGTCGGCGACAAAGGCCAGCATCTCCGTGGCCTTCAGCTTGGCCATCGCCATATCCTGGTCGGTGACGGTGCCCTGATCGTACTTCCAGCCGGCTTCGAAGACCATCAGGTCCGCCGCCTTCAATTCCGTCGCCATGTCGGCGAGCTTGAACGAAACGCCCTGGAACTTGCCGATCTGCTGGCCGAACTGCTGGCGCTGCGCGGCATATTCGATGGCGTGCGAGAGCGCGCGTTCGGCGCGGCCGAGGCAGGTGGCGCCAACCTGGAGACGCGTCGCGCCGAGCCACGAATTCGCGACGTCGAAGCCCTTGTGCACTTCGCCGAGCACCTGGGACGCCGGCAGCCGGCAGTCGTCGAATTCCAGGATCGAATTGGTGTAGCCGCGATGCGAGACGTTGCGGTAGCCGTCGCGCACCGAAAAACCCTTGGTGCCCTTGTCGACGAAGAAGGCGGTGATCTTCTTGCGCTTGCCGCGCGGCGAATCCTCTTCGCCCGAGGCCATGAAACAGATCGCGAAATCGGCGATGTCGGCATGCGAGATAAAATGCTTGGTGCCGTTGAGCACCCAGTCCGAGCCGTCCTGCACGGCGGTCGCCTTCATGCCGCGCAGGTCGGAGCCGGCGCCGGGTTCCGTCATCGCCAGGCAGTCCGACTTCTCGCCGCGAATGCAGGGAAAGAGGTATTTCTCGCGCTGCTCCGGCGTGCCGGCGAGCAGGATGTTGGACGGACGCGCCACGCAGGTCCAGTGCAGCGCGTAATTGGCGCGGCCAAGCTCCTTCTCGTAGAGCAGCCAGCTTACCGTATCGAGGCCAGCGCCACCGACATCGGCCGGCATGTTGGCGGCATAAAGCCCGGCCCCGATCGCCTTCGCCTTCAATTCGTCGATCAGCTCGCGGCGCAGCACGCCGGTGCGCTCCACCTCGCGCTCATGCGGATAAAGCTCGTTCTCGACGAAGGCACGCGTCGTCTCGACGATAAGCTTCTGTTCTTCCGAAAGACCGAAATGCATTGCCTCAGCCCTTCTTCTTGCTCTTCTTCGCCTTGTCGGCCTTGGCGGACTTCTCAGCCTTTGCCGGCTTGGCTGCCTTCTTCGCCGGTTTGGCCTTTGCGGGAGCCTTGATAGAGGTCTCCTTCGCCGCCAGCTTGGCGAGCTGCCTGGTATAGTCCTTGTGCAGCGCGCCGGCGCCCCAGCCCTTGCCGTTGTTCTGCCTCGACAGCGCTTCCATGATCGCGACCAGATTGTCGTCGCGGATGCGCTCCAACTCGCGGATCGACAGGCCGTGCGCCTGCTCGTCCGACTGCGTGGCGATCAGGTCGACGAGCTCGTCGTTGAACTCGGGCACGTCCATCAGCTTGGTCCACGGCCATTTCAGGCAAGGTCCGAACTGCGCCATGAAGTGGCGCATGCCGGCCTCGCCGCCGGCGACGCGATAAACCTGGAACATGCCCATCTGCGCCCAGCGCAGGCCGAAGGAATAGCGCATGATGTCGTCGAGTTCCTCGACGGTGCAGATGCCGTCCTTGACCAGCCACAGCGCCTCGCGCCAGGCGGCCTCGAGCAGGCGGTCGCCGACAAAGGCCTCGATCTCCTTGCGCACCACCACCGGCTTCATGCCGATCGAGGCGTAGAGCTCCTTGGCCACCTCGATCGCCTCCGGGAAAGTCTGCTCGCCGCCGACGATCTCGACCAGCGGCAGCAGATAGACCGGGTTGAACGGATGGCCGACCACCAGCCGCTCCGGGTGCTTCCTCATCGCCACCTGCATGTCGGTCGGCTTGATGCCGGAGGTCGACGAGCCGACAATGGCGTTGGCCGGCGCGTGCGCGTCGATCTCGGCCAGCACCTTGTGCTTGAGGTCGAGCCGCTCCGGCACGCTTTCCTGGATGAAGTCGGCGTCGGCAACCGCCTCGGCGATGGTCTTGGCGAAGGTGAGCTTGCCTTCCTTGGGCAGGCCGGCGGGCAGCATCTGCTTGTAGGCCCGCCTCGCGCCCTTCATCACCTCGCCCACCTTGCGCGAGGCTTCCGGATCCGGATCGAAGATCGACACGTCGATGCCGTTCAAGAGCAGCCGCGCCACCCAGCCGGCGCCGATGACACCGCCGCCGATGGCGGCCGCCTTGTTGATGATGCTCATGCTTGTCAGGCTCCGGTTCTCGTCTTGGCTGTTTCGGGGTCGGTGAGGGCCACACGGTCGCCGGTGCGGATCACCGCCGGATCGTAGGCCTTGCGGGCGAACACTTCGAGCACGAAGGGCCGGAAGAACTCGACCGGCAGCGTCTCGTAGTCGGGATCGAAGCTCGACTGGTCCCATCGCTCGCAGAACTGGTCGCAGTCGTCGAAATAGAGGTGGCCGGCAAAGCGGTCGCGGGCATGCCGGTTGCCGCCCAGATGATGCGCGTAATAGAGGCGCTGGAAGTCGCCGTGCTTTTCCACCACCCAGGTGCATTGCTCGCGCACGAATGGTTTCAGGATCGCAGCCGCATATTCATCGTGGTTGTAGGGCGCGTAGATGTCGCCGATGTCGTGCAGCAGCGCGCAGGCGATCCAGTCGGTGTCGGCGCCGTCGCGCCAGGCGCGCGTCGCCGCCTGCAGCGAATGGCCGAGTCGGGTGATCTTGTAGCCCGACAGACCCTCGTCGAGCTGCACGAGCGCGTCGAGCAGCCGGTCGCCGGTCTTGGCGGCATAGTCGATCTCATGGGCGGTCAGGAATTCGTAGTCTTCCTTGTCGCCGTCCTTCATCGCGCTGAATTTGACGGTAGCCATGGTGCGCTCCCGAAGTCTTGTTTGAGCATGATCTGGTCCGAAAACCGGTTCCCACTTTTCGGGATCATGCTTATGCCGCGGCTGCGATCGGCGCCCGCTTGGTCAGGTTGAGCTTCTTGCGCACTTCCTCGGGTCCAAGTACACGCGCGCCGAGATTGGTGACGATGCTGGCCGCGCGTTCGACCAGCTGCGCGTTTGTCGCCAGCACACCTTTGTCGAGCCACAGATTGTCTTCCAGGCCGACGCGGACATTGCCGCCGGCTAGCACGGCCGCCGCCGCATAGGCCATCTGGTTGCGGCCGATCGAGAAGGCCGACCAGTTCCAGGTCGAGGGCACGTTGTTGACCATCGCCATGAAGGTGTTGAGGTCGTCCGGCGCGCCCCACGGCACGCCCATGCAGAGCTGCACCAGCGCGTCCGGGTTGAGCACATTCTCCTCGACCAGCTGTTTGGCGAACCACAGATGTCCAGTGTCGAAGGCCTCGATCTCAGGCTTGACGCCCAGCGCCGTCATCATGCCGCCCATGGCGCGCAGCATGCCGGGCGTGTTGGTCATCACATAGTCGGCCTCGGCGAAGTTCATCGTGCCGCAGTCCAGTGTGCAGATCTCCGGCAGGCACTGGCGCACATGTTCCATGCGGTTGGTGGCGCCGCCCATGTCGGTGCCCTTCTCGTTGAGCGGCAACGGCGCTTCCGGCGAGCCAAACACCATGTCGCCGCCCATGCCGGCGGTGAGGTTCAGCACCACGTCGACGTTCGCCTCGCGGATGCGCTCGGTCACCTCGCGGTAGAGATGCACGTCGCGCCTCGGCTTGCCGGTCTCGGGGTCGCGCACATGGCAATGGACGATCGCGGCACCCGCCTTGGCGGCGTCGATCGCCGAATCGGCGATCTGCTTGGGCGAGCGCGGCACATGCGGGCTGCGGTCCTGCGTGCCGCCGGAGCCGGTCACGGCACAGGTAATGAAGACCTCGCGGTTCATCGCAAGCGGCATTTTGATCCTCCCAGATTCGATCGGCCATGCATGCCATCCAGAAGCGGGAGCCGATAGCGGCACGGCATGCACGGCAATTCACCAAGAATGCCCTACTTGTCGGAAACTGTTTTGCGTTTTACGAAGGTCTCATGATCAAAAGCGAAAAGCCGACCATCTTTAGGTCCGAGCGCGGGACGCTCAAGGTTACGCTCCTGGTGTTCTCGGGGTCGTCGATCATGTGCGTGGCCTCGGCAGTCGATCCTTTGCGCGCCGCAAACCGCATCTCAGGCGAGATGCTGTTCGATTTCAAGCTGGTCTCGGTCACCGGCGAGGCGCCGGTCACGACATGCGGCCTTCCCGTGGCTGTCAGCGGCCGCTTCGACGCGGGCGAGGCCACCGACATGCTGGTCGTCGTCGCCGGCTTCGGCACGCAGAACTACGCCACCTCGGCATTGCTCGCGGGCTTGCGCAGGGCAGCGCGCGCTGCCCGCGCCTGTGGCGGCGTCGAGGCGGGCACCTGGCTGGTGGCGCGCGCCGGCCTGCTCGAGGGGCGCAGCGCCACCACGCATTGGGAGGACATGGAGGATTTCTCCGCCGCATTCCCGGGCGTCGATGTGCGGCCGGACCGTTACGTCATCGACGGGCCGGTCTTCACCTCCGGCGGCGCCTCGCCGACCTTCGACCTGATGCTACATCTGGTCCGCACGAGGCTCGGCATGGCCGCTGCGCTCGATGTGGCGAGCGTCTTCATCTATGACCAGGCGCGCGCCGCGACCGACGCGCAGCCGCTGGTCTCGCTCGGCCGGCTCGACGGCTACGATCCGCGGCTTGCCCAGGCGATCCGGTTGATGGAAGCGCATGTCGACCAGCCGCTCACCATCGACGCCGTGGCCAGACGCGCCGGCGTCACGGCACGGACGCTGGAAAGCATTTTTCGCAAGTCGATCGGCGAGACGCCCGGCGCCTATTATCTGAGGCTGCGCCTCAGCGCCGCTCGCCGTCTCGTCGTCGACACGCGCATCGCCATGGCGGACATTGCCGGGCGTACGGGCTTTTCATCCGCCGCGGCATTTTCCAGGGCATTTTCAAGGGCTTTCGGCGAGGCGCCGGTCAGGCTTCGGCGCGGTTGAGAATCCAGTCTGTCGCGGCGGCGAGGTCGTCGACCAACGCCGTCGGAGCCGGATCGTACCGCGTTTCCTCGTTGGGTCGGTACTTGCCGGTTCGCACGAGCAGCGCCGCGCCGAGCCCGGCACGCAGCGCGCCGGCGACATCGCTCTCCGCGTCGTCGCCGACCATGACCGCATCGGCCGCAGCGCAGTTCAAATCGGCGAGCGCCGAAAGGAAGAAGTCCGCCGACGGCTTGCCGAGCACGACGGGGCTTCGGCCGCTGGCGAATTCGAGGGCCGCAACGAAGGCGCCGGCGTCGAGGCTGAGCTGGCCGTCGGCATCCTTGAAGGTGCGGTTGGTGGCCAAAGCCACAAAATCGGCGCCGGCGATCAGCTCGCGGAAAGCCCGGTTGAGGCTGGCGTGGTCGAAGGACTCCCCGGCATCGCCGACGACGACCGCCTTGCTGCTTCCTCCCTCCAGGCCCGAAAACTCTGCTTCGAGATCGGGATGGACGAGCAGATGCGGCTCGCGGCCATGCCTGCGCAACCATTCGATCGCAGCGCGCGCCGGCGTCAGCAATTCTTCATCCGCAACTTCGATGCCCATCGCGGCAAGTTGCGCGACAATCTTGCTGCGCGGCGAGCGCGTCGTGTTGCTGACAAAGCGGAGCGGCAGCCCGGCCTTGCGCAAACGCTCGACCGCGGTCACGGCACCTGCGATCGGGGTATCGCCATCGTAGACGACACCCACAAGATCAAGCAGCACCGCGCGTATCATCGGTGCAGGATGGAGAAGCCACCTCTTTTCGTCAAATCACGGGAATTGTCAGGCGGCGTCGCGGCCGTCGCCGACGATGCGCGTGCGCATGCTCTTGGCCAGCGCCGTTTCCAACCGCGCGGCGACCGCGCGGTCCCATTCATTTGTCTTGCGGCCGCCGTCTTTCGAATGCGGCAACGCCATCAGCCGGTCGATGATCGATCCGGCTTCGCCGGACGAAAGCAGGGCGTCGATCTCGCGTTCATGCTGCATATCGGTTCGCCTCCTTCTTCTTCACCCGCCACAGGAGCCACGTTTATACGAGTTCCGTGACGGCTGTTTGAAGGCAAGAGCGGGGCGATTAAGGGGCGGCTCGGGGCAAAACCTTGTCGTGAAGTTCTGCCCCGCGCGAACGCTATACGGTCGGGCATTCCGCCTGAGCGATCAGACGTAGCGGTTGACGATGTTCTCCAGCAGCTCCTGCCGGCCGGAGCGCGGCTGCGGCTCGATCTTCTCCTTCACGACGCGCTCGGCGATCTCCTCCAGCGTGCGCTCGCCCGAAAGCATTGCCTTGCCTTCGGCGGTGTTCCAGCCGGCATAGCGCTCGGCGAGTGGGCCGGACAGCGCCTTGTCCTCGATCATCTTGGCCGCCGCCTTGAGGCCGCGTGCGCAGGCATCCATGCCGCCGATATGGCCGATCAGGAGGTCGTCCGGGTCGAGCGACTGGCGCCTGAGCTTGGCGTCGAAATTTGTGCCGCCGGTCTTGAAGCCGCCGCCCTGCAGGACCTGGTAATAGGCCAGCGCCATTTCCGGCACGTTGTTGGGGAACTGGTCAGTGTCCCAGCCCGACTGGTAGTCGTTGCGGTTCATGTCGATCGAACCGAAGACTCCAAGCGCGTTCGCCAAAGCCAGCTCATGCTCGAAGGAATGGCCGGCCAGGATCGCGTGGCCCTGCTCGATGTTGAGCTTTACCTCCTTCTCCAGCCCGAAGCGCTTGAGGAAGCCGTAGACGGTGGCGACGTCGTAGTCGTACTGGTGCTTGGTCGGCTCCTGCGGCTTCGGCTCGATCAGGATCGTGCCCGTGAAACCTATCTTGTGCTTGTAGTCGACGACGAGGTTGAGGAAGCGGCCGGCCTGTTCCTGCTCGCGGGCAAGGTCGGTGTTGAGCAGCGTCTCATAGCCCTCGCGTCCGCCCCACAGCACATAGTTCTCGCCCTTGAGCTTCTTGGTGACGTCGATGCAGCTCTTCACCGTCGCCGCCGCATAGGCGAACACATCCGGATCGGGATTGGTGGCTGCGCCCGACATGAACCGGCGGTGCGAGAAAAGGTTCGCCGTGCCCCAGAGGAGCTTGACGCCGGTCTCTTCCATCTTGGTTGCGAAATAGTCGGCGATCTCGTCGAGGCGCGCGGCGCTCTCCGAAAAATCCTTGCCTTCCGGGCGCACGTCTGCGTCGTGGAAGCAGAAATAGGGCGCGCCGAGCAACGAGAACATCTCGAAGGCGACGTCGGCCTTGAGCTTGGCCAGTTCCATCGTGTCGACGCCGCCCGGCTTGGCAAACCAGGGCCGGTCGAAGGTCTGGCCGCCGAACGGGTCGCCGCCCGGCCATGCGAAGGAATGCCAGTAGGCGACGGCGAAGCGCAGATGGTCTTCCAGCCGCTTGCCGGCCACCACCTCATCGGGGTTGTAGTAGCGATAGGCCAGCGGATTGGTCGAATCCGGCCCTTCATATTTGATTGTCTTGATGTCGCCGAAAAATCCGCTGCTCATGGTTTCCTTCCTCTCCGAGATGGTTTCCCGATTACCTCAGGCGTAATTGGTTTCACTCTTTTGCCGGGCGAAAAGCGTCATGTCGAAACGATCCAACGAAGGACCATGACAATGACCGACCTCAACACGATCGCCCGCAACTACATCGCCGCCTGGAACGAGATCGATGCGCAGCGCCGCAAGGCGCTGCTCGAAGCGGCCTTCACCAAGGATGTCAGCTATCGCGACCCGGTCATGCAGGGCGACGGCCATGCAGGCGTCGCGGCACTGATCGACGGCGTCCAGCAGCGTTTCGCCGGCTTCCGATTCTCGCTGAAGGGGCAGCCGGACGGTTTCGCGGACAAGATCCGCTTCTCGTGGAACCTGGGACCCGAAGGCACGGAGTCCGTCATCGAAGGCACCGACATCGGCGTTATCGAGAACGGCCGCCTGAAGAGCGTCACCGGGTTTTTGGACAAGGTGCCGGCGCAGTGAGGATAACCGGGTAAGAGTGGCGCGAGGCACCCCCCTCTGGCCTGCCGGCCATCTCCCCCTCTGAGGGGGAGATTGGCAGCTTCGAGGCCTCGCCTCTCCTTGCAACGCCGGCGATTGGCGAAAGCCGGCGTGACATCCAATCTCCCTCCTTGAGGGGGAGATGCCCGGCAGGGCAGAGAGGGGGGCCTCGCGCCTGCTCACGCGGTTACCGCTCTAATCGCCGGATAAAGTGCACGATACCTCTGATAAGCAGCGGCATAAGCACCACCAAGCCCGACGTCCGGCTCGATCGTCGCATCCGTCGCCGGCGCGGTGCAGACGCCAAGCGGATCGGCGCCGGTCGCGGCGATCAATCCCAACCGCGCCGCGCCGAAGGCGGCGCCGAAATCGCCGTCGGCCGGGATGTCGACCGGAACCTGCAGCGCGGTGGCGATCGCCTTCAGCCAATAGCGCGAGCGCGAGCCGCCGCCGATCGCGGTCACCCGGCTCAGTGTCGTTCCGGCCGTCTTCAGCGCCTCGAGACTGTCGCGGAAGGCGAAGGCGACGCCCTCAAGCACCGCCTGCGTCAGCACGGCCCGGCTCGATTGATGCGCCAGCCCGGTGAAGGAGCCGCGGATGGCGGAATCATTGTGCGGCGTCCGCTCGCCCGAGAGATAGGGCAGGAAAGAGACGCCCGTCGGCGCCTTCAGCATATCGCCGAGTTCATGCGTCAGGTCGCCGGCGCTCTTTCCGGTGATCTCCGACAGCCAGTTGAGCGAATCGGTGGCCGACAGGATCACGCCCATCTGGTGCCAGGTGTCGGGCAGCGCATGGCAGAACGTGTGCACCGCGCTTTCCGGATTGGGCAGATAGGAAGCGTTCGCCGCAAACAGCACGCCCGACGTGCCGAGCGACACGAAGGCGTGGCCGGCGCCGACCGTGCCCATGCCGCAGGCCGAGGCCGCGTTGTCGCCAGCGCCGCCGGCGATCGGGATGCCTGTCGCGACACCCCATTTGGAAGCGAGCTCGCCCCGCAAGGCGCCGGCCTTGGCCGTGCCTTCGACCAGCGAGGGCATGTGCTTTTCGTCGAGCGATGTCGCCGCCAGCAGTTCGGGCGCCCAGCGGCGCTTGCCGACATCGAGCCACGAGGTGCCGGCCGAATCCGACATTTCGGAGATGTGCTCGCCGGTCAGCCAGAGCCGCAGGTAATCCTTGGGCAGCAGCACCTTGGCCACCTTGGCAAAGATTGCCGGCTCGTTGTTCCTCACCCAGGCAAGCTTCGGCGCGGTGAAGCCCGGGAAGACGATGTTGCCGGTGAGCTTGCGGAAGCGCGGATCGGCGTCGAGCGCGGCCGCCTCGACATGGCTGCGCGTGTCGTTCCACAGGATGCAGGGGCGCAGCACCTTGTCCGAGGCGTCGAGAAGCGTGGCGCCGTGCATCTGGCCGGAAAGGCCGATGCCCTTGACCGCGGCCAGCTCCTTCGGATGGGAAGCCTTGAGTTCGGCAATCGCCGTCTCGCAGGCCTCGATCCAATGCGCCGGATCCTGCTCCGACCAGCCGGGATGCGGCCGCGAGACGTCGAGCGAGCCATGGCCGGAGCCGATGACCTTCTGGCCGTCGTCGATCAGCAGCGCCTTGACGCCCGAAGTGCCCAGGTCGAGGCCGAGATACATGATTTCCTCCCATTGCCGTTAATTTTTTCGGATCTCGAAAAAATCTGGCTTGGCCAGTTTTTAGGACAAGATCCGCTCCGGGTCAATTCTCTGACAAATCGGCGGCGCGACGCGAGAACAGCGCCGACAGCGGGCTGTCGGGCCGGGCGAGCTGCCGTTCGGCCGTCAGCGCCCGCGCGAGCGCCGTATCGCCGGCGCGCAGAGCGGCCTCGATCAGCGTCAGGTCGATCACATCGCGCTGCGCATGGCTGCCGCCGAAACGATGCGCGATCGAGCGGATCGGCCGGATCAGGCGCGCGGCCTCGTCATATTTGCCTTCGCCGAAGGCCTTGATCGCAAGCGTCAGCGGATGGCCGACATCGCGCGTGAAGGCGGCGTTGTCATCCTCGCCGCGCATCGCCTCGCGTTGCGCGTCGAGCAGCGTCTTGGCCGGCGCCTCCAGGCCTGCGCCGACAAAGGCCATCATCGCATGCGCATCGTTGAAGGCATAATTGCCGGCGGCGGCTTTTGGCATCCAGTTGCCGGCAAGCGTCGCCCAGCGGTCGCCGATATCGACGCCGCCCAGAGTGAGGCGCCACAGGATCGCCGAGGCATCGACCATATTGAGCGCCAATGTCGAGCGGTCGCCAAAGATCGGCCCGTCATAGAGCTTGAGCACCTCGTCGGTTTCGCCGAGATCGTAATGGAACAGCGCTAGGTGCCACCAATTGTGGATCTGGAGAAAACTCTCCCTGGTCCATGCATCTGGATTGGCGCGCATCCAGGCGATGCCGTCTCGTTGCCGGCTTTGCATTTCCATGACATGCGCGACCGCATGCTGCGCCCAGCCGTCGCGCGGCTCGATCTCCACAGCCTGCCGGCCGAAGGATTCGGCACGGCCATAGTCGCCCATCTCCTCCAGCCCGAAGGCTTGTATGCCGAGAATGGCGTGGTAGCCCGGCATGCCTTTTTGCCACGCCGGCAGCGCCCGGCCGATGCGGTCGCGCAGCATGCGCGCATTGCCGGTGAAGAAATCGATCTGATGCCCGACCTGCAGCGCCAGCGCATCGTGCGGAGTGTCGATCGCGATGTCTTCGAGGATGCGTGCGGCTTCATGCCAGCGGCCATCGGCGAGATGCCCAAGCGCCGCGACATGCGCCGCTTCGCGCGCGGTGGCGGCAAGGGGCAACGCCGCCTGATGGCTGGATCTAGCGACGGCCATCGCATCTCGCTCGGTGGCGAGGCCGAACAGATAGCCCTTGAACACATGCGCCATGACGAAGGCCGGATCATCGGCAATGGCGCGGTCGATGGAACCGACCGGGTCGCCGATGAAGCATTGCAATTCATGCACGGCGCGGGCGTAGGACGAAAACCCGGTTTCGGTCACGCCTGAGTAAGTCAGGCCGAATGCGTCCTTCAGCGCCATTGGATGCCCTTCGACGATCGTGAATTTGCGGTTCGGAGCGCGATCCTAAAGCATCGGCGCGGAGCCTGCCAACGACCGGCTGGGTCAATCAATACTCAGGTCTATCTGCCTGAGATTGCAGTTCATCAACCATGGGAAGCAGAATAAGCTTTGAAAAGCGAGACGAATTATGGCCTTATTGCGGCAGGGGCGGGGCGGCTTAAATCGCGATTTGCGAGGACGCGATGCGGCGCTTTGGAATTTCTCCCCCGAGACTGTTCTCGGAAGGTGAGATTATATCAGCAAATGCTGATCAAAAGATGAGAGGCCTCGATCATCCTTGGATGCTTGGCCTTCTAGCGTCGACAGCACTTACATTGCTGCCAGGCTCCCAGGCTTTTGCCGCATGCGTGCTGAGCCCGCCCGCCGGCAATACTGCCTATGTCTGCGACAGCGGCGATTCCGGCGGCAGCCTCACCGACACCAGCGGCGACAACGCGCTGACCTTCCCTTCCGGCGGCACCGGCCAGATCAGCGGCAATGTCATTTTCGGTGCCGGAACGGACCGCATCAACATGCAGTCCGGCACCATCACCGGCACGGTCGACCAGGGCGACGGCACCGATTTCTTCACCATTGGCGCCGGCACCGTCACCGGCAATGTCCAGCAAGGTGCGGGCATTGACGATTTCAACATGAGCGGCGGTCAGATCGGCTCGCTCAACCAGGGCGATGGGCTCGACACCTTTACCATGAGCGGCGGCCGCATCGTCGATTTCTTCGACGATGGCGACCGCGCCGTGATGACCGGCGGCCGCATCGGCCGCGTCAACATGAAGCTCGACAAGAACTACTTCAACATGTCCGGCGGTGTCATCGACCGCAACCTCGTCACCGGTTTCGACACCGATACCATCATTCTCTCCGGCGGCACGGTCGGCGGCAACATCAGCGTCAGCGGGGGCGACGACAGTGTCACGATCACCGGCGGCACGGTCGGCGGCGACGTGCTGATGAGCTTCGGCGCCGACAGCTTCGTCTGGGACGGCGGCGGCATCATCTATGGCAATGTCGATCTCGGCGCCGACAATGACACCGCCAAGCTCAGCAACCTCACCAAAGCCAATCTCGGCGGCGCCAAAACGCTCAACGGCGGTCTCGGCACCGACACGCTCACCTTCGACAACGTCAAGCTGGACGGCATCACCAGGGTCCAGAACTGGGAAACCATCAATGCCACCAACGACACGCAATTGACATTGGACGGCAACCTCGTGCTGGGCGACTCGGGCACGGGCACCGGCAAGATCAACGTCGACCTGGCAAGCACGCTCTATGGCGGCGGCTTCAATGCCTCGATCCAGGCCTTCACGTCAGGGCAGTTGGCCGAGGTCTTCAATGCCGGCCGCATCGACCTGACCAACGGCAATACCGGCGCCACCGACCGGCTGACGATCAACGGCAACTATACCGGGCTCGGCGGCCTGCTGTTGATCCAGACCGAACTTGGCGACGATTCCTCCGCCTCCGACCGGCTTGTGCTCTCCGGCGGCACGGCTTCCGGCTCCACCGGGATCGCGGTGGTCAATGTCGGCGGCGCTGGCGCCGAGACCACGGCGGATGGCATCATGGTCGTGCAGGCCGTCAACGGCGCCACGTCGAGCGCCAACGCCTTCGCGCTCGACGCGCCGGTCGCGGCCGGTGCCTTCGAATATTATCTGTTCAAAGGCGGCGTCAGCGCCGGCAGCGCGGAGAACTGGTACCTGCGCTCGGCGCTGATCACGCCGACATCGCCGGCGGCCGCGCCTGGAGCGCTGGACCCGACGGCGCAGCCGGAGCCCGTGGCGCCGGAAACCGAAGCGCCGCCGCCGCCGTCCGAACTGCCACCGGTGCCGGTGCCGACCGATGGCGATGCCAACAATCCGCCGGTCGACCCGACGCCGCCGGTGCAGGCGAGTGATCCTGAGCCCGAGGCGCCGCCGGCTCCGCCCGAGGCACCGCCGGCCGATCCGCCGCCGCCACCGCCCCCGGTGCCGACCGCCGTGCCCGATCTGCCGACGCCGGCGCCCGGCCGGGAAATCCTGCTTTATCGCGTCGAAGTGCCGGTCTATTCGGCCGTGCCGCCTGTCGCGCAGCATCTGACGATGGCGACGCTAGGCACCTTCCACGAACGCCGCGGCGAGCAGAGCCTGTTATCATCCGACACCGATCTGCAGCCGGTCTGGGGCCGGATCTTCGGCCAGGACGCCAAGATGGGTTGGTCGGGAACGGTCTCGCCCTCCTTCGACGGCACTTTGTTCGGGCTTCAAGCCGGGTTCGACCTTATGGGCCGCGAAACCGCCTCAGGGTCGGTCGACCGCGCCGGCCTCTTCCTTGCCTATGGCATCATGAACGGCGACCTGCGCGGCCAGGCCCTGGGCCAGGATGGTCTTGCGGTCGGCAGCCTCGACGTCAGCGGCACCAGCGTCGGCGGCTACTGGACCCGCATCGGCAAATCCGGCTGGTACCTGGACGGCGTGCTGATGGCGACCTTCTTCGGCGGCTCGGCCTCATCGTCGCGCAACATCGACATCGATGTCGGCGGAACCGGGGTCACCGCTTCGCTCGAAGGCGGCTATCCGGTTGCACTCGGACAAGGCTGGACGCTGGAACCGCAGGCGCAACTGGTCTGGCAGCATTTATCGCTCGACGACACCAGGGACAGGTTCTCCTCGGTATCGTTCGATTCCGACGATGACGTCGCCGGCAGGATCGGATTGAGGCTGCAAGGCGAAACGGTCCTCAGCGGGATGCCGCTGCAGCCCTACCTCAAGGCCAACCTCTGGCACGATTTCGGCGGCACCGACCGTGTCGATTTCGAGGGCACCGACATCTCGACGGAGAGCCGGTCCACCTCGTTCGAGTTCGGCGGCGGCATGGTCGCCAAGGTGACCGACAAGGTCAGCGTCTTCGCCACCGGCGACTACATGACCAATCTCGGCGGCGACAAGCGCCGCGTGCTGGAAGGCAATCTGGGTGTCAGCGTGAAATGGTGAAGGTGTGTCGATATTCAGGTGAGGCCGGCCTGCAAATGGCGGCTTCCTGCGCTTCCGGTGCTCGCGTACTCTAAGTACGCTCAGCTCCGGCCTTCGCCGGCCGAAGCCCTCATAAGAGTTTCCGCTCTGTGAAGGCTACGGCCGGCGTAGGCCGGGTCTCGGAAGCCACCACTTTCGGCTCGGCCTGACCTGAATCTCGACACACCTTAGGGCAGATCAATTCCCCGACCGCATCGCCACCGTGGCGATGCCGGCGCCGACCAGCAACGTGCCGCCGGTGCGGTTGAAGATGCGGATCGCCTTCGGGTTGCGCACGATCGCCCGGGCCCTGGATGCGATCAGCGCGTAGCCGAAGGCGTTGGCGAAGGCCAAGGTCAGGAAGGTCGTCTCGAAGATCAGCATCTGCGTCCAGAAGTCGGCATGCCGGTCGAGGAATTGCGGCAGAAAGGCGACGAAGAAGGTGATGCTCTTCGGGTTCAGCGCCGTCACCAGCCAGGCATGCGCCATCATCCGTGCCGCCGAAACCGCGTCGGTGCGCGGTTCGGCCTTCAGCGCGCCGCCTGCGCGGAACAGTTTTATGCCGAGATAGATGAGATAGCCGGCGCCGATCACCTTGAGCATGGTGAACACCGTCGCCGAAGCCGCGAGCAGCGCGCCGATGCCCAGCATCGACAGCGTCATGGCAGTGAAGTCGCCCAGCGCCACGCCCACCGCCATCGGCAACGCGGTGCGCCAGCCTTGCCCAAGCGCATAGGAGACGACTAGGAGGATCGTCGGGCCAGGAATGATGAGAAGGATGGAAGAGGCGGCGGCGAAGGCAGCCCAGTTTTCGAAGGACATTTCCCTGCTCCTTGAGCGCAAAGAAAAGGATAAATCCTGGGGCCGGCGAGAATGTAAAGGGGCCGTCGGAAAAATCTTCAGCCCCCGGCCGGCGGCTCATCTACCGCCATAACGATCCGTTAGGGTTAAGCTTGGCACGGGCTCTTTCACCCTTTTTCAACGATGAATGGCGAAAATGCCTGCGATCCGGCCGGACCCCCGCCGGCAGCGTAGGGTTTGGTGCATGCGCGAGTTGCCGCAACGTCTGACGCCGCCTTCCAACGGCGCCGCAATCGATACCGAAATTCAGCTTTCCCGCCGCGCCATGCTTTCCGGCGCCGGCGCCATGGCGCTGCTCGGCCTTGCCGGCTGCAGCACCACCGACGCACTCGACCTGCCGCAAATGCAGCTCGACAACACCGTCACCGGTTCCGTGCCGCCGATGCGTCCGGCGATCAGCGTCGACAAGAACATCACCGGCCCGGACGTCATGTATGCCTCGCTCACCGACGGCGGCTTCCAGGTGCCGGAGGTGCCGTGGCAGAAGGTCAAGCCGCAGTTCCGCCGCCAGATCGTCGTCGACAAGACCGGCGAGGCGCCCGGCACCATCGTCGTCCACTTGCAGGAGCGCATGCTCTATCTCGTCCAGCCGGGCGGCGACGCCATCCGCTACGGCGTCGGCATCGGCAAGGACGGCTTCCGCTGGTCGGGCCGCGCCAACATCCAGTACGGCCGCGAATGGCCGGTGTGGACGCCGCCGCCGGAAATGATCCAGCGCAAGCCCGAACTGGTGAAATGGCAGGGCGGCCAGCCCGGCGGCCTCACCAATCCGCTCGGCGCCCGGGCGCTCTACATCTACCAGAACGGCAAGGACACCGGCTACCGTATCCACGGCTCGCCCGAATGGTGGAGCATCGGCCAGGCCATGTCGTCGGGCTGCGTGCGCCTGATCAACCAGGACATCATCGACCTCTACAGCCGCGTTTCCAAGAAGAACCCGGTCGTCGTCGTCTGATCGCTCCGCCGGCCCACTCTTCCGTTGCGCGATGCCGCAAGACAGGCGAAGGTGCCGTGAAAACCTTCGCCTCGGGAGAAAAAGCATGGCCGGAACCTTCGTCATAGCGCAGGGCGGCGGCCCGACCGCCGTCATCAACCAGACGGTCGTCGGCGCCACGCTGGAAATCCGCAAGCGTCATCCTGGCGCCAAGGTGCTGGGCTCGCTCCATGGCGTGCGCGGCATCCGCGACGGCAACTATGTCGATCTCTCCGCCATCCCCGAAGACCGGCTGTGGCTGATCGCCGGCACGCCGAGCGCCGCCCTCGGCTCGACCCGCGACAAGCCGGACGCTGCCTATTGCGAGGTCATCCTCAACGGTTTGAAAAAGGCCGGCGCCGACGCCTTCATCTATATCGGCGGCAACGACACGTCGGGCACGCAGCAGATCCTGACCGATGCCGCCGGCGGCTCGATCGCCTTCGTGCATGCGCCCAAGACCATCGACAATGACCTCGAGGAGAACGACCACACGCCGGGCTTCATCTCGGCGGCCGAATTCGTCGCCGGCGCCTTCCTCTCCGTCGACCTCGATTTCCGCGCGCTGCCCGGCATCTATGTCGGCATCGTCATGGGCCGTCACGCCGGCTTCCTCACCGCCGCCGCGGCCGCCTGGCAGCTCGATCCCGACAGCGGCCCGCATCTGGTTTATGTGCCGGAGCGCGCCTTCTCGGCGAAGCGCTTCATCGATGACGTACGCGAGAAGCTGGACCGCCACAAGCGCTGCATCGTCGCCGTCTCGGAGGGCGTCAGCACCGCCGACGGCAAGGCGCTGGTCGAAAGCCTGGTGCCGCCGGACAAGCTCGAGCGCGACCAGCATGGCAACGTCAAACTGTCGGGCAGCGACCTGCCGGCGGCGCTCGAACGGGCCCTGGCCGAAGGCCTGCCGGGCAAGCGCGCGCGGGTCGACGCGCTGGGCTATATGCCGCGCGGTTATGTCGGCGCCATCAGCGCTGTCGATGCCAAGGAAGCCTTCGATGCCGGCGCCTTCGCGGTTGCCGTTGCCGGCGAAGGCGGCGGCTCGGTCGCGATCCAGTATGATGGCTCGAAGACAGTGCTGAAGAAGGTGCCGCTGAAGGCGGTGGCCGGCAAGACGCGTCACATGCCCGACGATTTCATGCAGCCGGACGCCAACCAGCTGTCGGAAGCCGGCATGGCCTATCTGAAGCGGCTGGTGCCGGAAAAATACAAGGTCGGCAAGCCCTTCGTCTGATGGGCGGCGGCTCGATGCCCGAGCTTGCGGTCGGCGACTGGTTCGGCAAGGCGAAAATCGATGCCGGCATGACGATGCTGACCGAACCCTTCGTGCATGATTTCGTGCGCGCCAACATGTGGCATTTGAAGGGCCGCGACGCGGATCTGCTGGTCGATACCGGCATGGGCATCCGTCCGCTGGCGCCTGAGATCGACACGCCGCCCGGCAAGCCGCTCATCGTCGTCGCCACGCATATCCATCTCGACCATGTCGGCTCGCTGCATGAATTCCCGCTGCGCCTGGGGCCGAAGATGAGCGCGGCGCGGTTCGACGTCATGGATGATGCCGTCACCTACGCTTACATGTTCCACAATCTCGACGGCGCCGTCTCGAAGCTGCCGGCGCCGGGCTGGAAGGCGGCTGATTACCGGATTCCCTCGGCACCGCTGACGCGTGCGCTCGACGAAGGCGACATCGTCGATCTCGGCGACCGCAAATTCCGGGTGCTGCATCTGCCTGGACACTCGCCGGATTCGATCGCGCTTTTCGACGAGGCCGATGGCCTCTTCCTCGCCGGCGATGCCATCTATGACGGCATGCTGATCGACGATCTGCCGGATTCGGACCGCACGGCCTATTGCCGCACCATGCGGCGGCTGCTCGACCTGCCGATCCGCATCGGCCATGGCGGCCATGGCCCGAGTTTTACCGGCCAGCGAATGCGTGAGACCGCCTCCGCTTATCTGCGCCGGAGAGAGCGATTCGTAAGCGCTCCCTGAATTAAATCTTCGTAAGGTCATCCAAAGGCCCTGATTCAGGCCATTCAGCACCCTAAATCTTGATTGTCGATCCGGCCGGCTGCCATGCAAGGCGAGGCAGGCAATCCCGGTCGCCGACACGCCAACGGATGCGTGCTTCGAGAGCCATCCGGGGCGCCGGATCAACCTCTCGCCCGGACAGAAACGACCATGTCACCCATGAACATTCTTCGCAGACATCGCGTCGCGGCCCTGTTGGGCGCTGCGCTGATCATTTCTCCCGTCGTCGTCTCCTTCGCCCAGAACAATGCCGGCCTGAGCACCGTGGCCGCGACGACGCAGACGCCGGTACCCGGCATCACCGTTCCGAATGGCTCCTTCGCGCCTGTCATCGCCGTCACCAAGCCGGCCGTCGTCACCATCACCTCGGTCACCAAGGCGCAGGCCCAGGACGAGGGTTCGCCGCTTGGCGGCAACGTGCCCTTCGACCAGTTCTTCCAGCAGTTCTTCGGCGATCAGGGCATGCCGATGCCGAAAGCGCCACCGCAGCAGCAGTCGCAGCGGCAGGAGGCCCTCGGTTCCGGCTTCATCGTCGGCGCCGACGGCACGATCGTCACCAACAACCATGTCGTCGACGGTGCAAGCTCGATCAAGGTGACGCTCGACGACGGCACCGAGCTTCCCGCAAAGCTCGTCGGACACGACGCCAAGAACGATCTCGCGGTGCTCAAGATCAAGGCCGACAAGCCGCTGCCGACCGTCAAATGGGGCGATTCCAGCAAGCTGATGACCGGTGACCAGGTGCTGGCGATCGGCAATCCGTTCGGCATCGGCACCACGGTCACCGCCGGCATCGTCTCGGCGCGCGGCCGCGACCTGCATAGCGGGCCGTTCGACGACTTCATCCAAATCGACGCGCCGATCAACCACGGCAATTCCGGCGGCCCGCTGGTCGACGTCAACGGCAATGTCATCGGCATCAACACCGCCATCTACTCGCCCAATGGCGGCAGCGTCGGCGTCGGCTTCGCCATCCCGTCGGACCAGGCTGAGAAGGTCGTCGCCAAGCTGATGAAGGGCGGCGACATCGAGTACGGCTATCTCGGTGTGCAGATCCAGCCGGTCACCCCGGATGTTGCCAGCGCCATCGGCATCGATCATCCGGGCGGCGCGCTGGTCTCCCAGGTCACCGACGGGTCGCCGGCGGCCAAGGCCGGCATTGAAACCGGCGACGTCATCACCGGCTTCGGCGGCCAGGAGATCAAGGATCCGAAGGATCTGTCGCGCGCCGTAGCCGACGTGTCGCCGGGCGCCAGGGAAACCGTCAATATCTGGCGCAAGGGCAAGGCGATGCAGATCTCCGCCGATGTCGGCCGCAACGCCGAAGATCAGAAGACGGCCTCGAACGGCAACCAAAGCCGCAGCCCGTCGGCCGAACAGGGCCTGCGCGTTCCCTCGCTCGGCCTCGGCCTGACCGACCTCACGCCCGATATCCGCGACCAGCTCAATCTTGCCGGCAACCAGCGCGGCGCGGTGGTCGAGCGGGTCAATCCGGACAAGGCGGCATCGGCCGCCGGCATCCAGCCCGGCGACGTCATCGTCGGCGTCGACCAGACGCCGGTGAAGACGGCAAGGCAGGCCAACCAGGCGATCGCCGGGGCGGGCAAGTCCGGCAAGAAGTCGGTGCTTTTGCTGATCGATCGCGGCGACGCGCAGATATTCGTCGCCGTGCCCTTCGCCGCCGGCTGACAAGGGCCTCGACAGAGCCTGCCGGCGTCTCCGGCAGGCTCTGTCTGCAAGATTTCTGTTGCTCCCCAGAGCGTCTTCGAGAACACTCCCCGCGATCGACCAAATCCGGCGCAAGGGATGTCTCGATGGTGACCCGTGGCTTCTTTTCCGGACGGCGTCCTCCTTCCGACACCGACACGCGCATCCCGCCGGGCCAGTATCTGGAGCAGGGTTTCCCGGTTCTGTCGGCGGGGCCGACGCCGCGGGTGCGCGCCGAGGATTGGTCCTTCACCCTCAAGCAGGGGCCCCGACCGCTCAAGACATGGAACTGGGCCGAATTCAACGCGCTGCCGCAAAGCAAGATGACGCGCGACATCCATTGCGTCACGGCCTGGACCAAGTTCAACACGCCCTGGCAAGGCGTGATGATCGACGACATCCTCGCCGATGCCGGCATCGAGCCGCCGACGCCTTACACGCTGGCGCTGTCCTTTGACGGCTATTCCACCAATGTGCCGACCAAGGACCTCGTCACCGGCAAGGCGATGGTGGCGCTGCTCTACGAAGGCAAGCCGATCACGGCCGATCATGGAGGGCCGGCCCGGCTTCTGGTGCCGCATCTCTATTTCTGGAAATCGGCCAAATGGGTGAACGGGCTGCAGTTCACCGAGCGCGACGAGCCGGGCTTCTGGGAGCTGCGCGGCTATCATATGTATGGCGACCCCTGGCGCGAGCAGCGCTATTCCAGTGACCCGTGAAGGGCGATTTGTGAGCAGCAATCGATGAGTGCCGAGCCGTCGCCGCAATCGCCCTGGCAGGCAGCCACGATCACCCGCATCCAAAAGCGCACGCCGCGCGTCACCAGCTTCTGGTTCCAGCCGACGCGACCCCTCACCCATCTGGCCGGGCAGCATGTCGACATCAGGCTGACGGCGCAGGACGGCTATCAGGCGCGCCGCTCCTATTCCATCGCCTCGGCGCCGGGTGGCGGCATCGAGCTGGCGATCGAGCGGCTCGACGACGGTGAGGTCTCGCCCTTCTTCCACGACGTGGCTGCCGTCGGCGACGAGATCGAGTTGCGCGGGCCGCTGGGCGGCCATTTCATCTGGGAGGAGAGCGACGGCGGACCGATCCTTCTGGTCGGCGGCGGCTCGGGCGTCGTGCCGCTGATGGCGATGCTGCGCCATCGCACGCTGCGCAACACGGCGGTGCCCGTCGCGCTGGTATTCTCGGCGCGGGTCTGGGACGAGGTGATTTTTCGCGACGAACTGATCGGCCTCGACGATCGTCGCGACGGGTTCGATCTGGTGCTGACGCTGACCCGCGAGCCGGCCAGGCGCCCCTCCGACTATTCCCGGCGCGTCGACGCCCGCATGATGGCGCAGGCCGTCGAGCGCCTGCCGAAGGCGCCGAGGCTGGCCTATGTCTGCGGCTCGAATACATTCGTGTCGGCCGCGGCCGATGCGCTGATCGGTGCCGGAGTTCCGGCAGGGTTGATCCGCACCGAGCACTATGGGGTTTGATAGAGGCCGCTATCAGCCGGTCGGAGAGAATTTCGCCGAAACGAGCTGGAAAGGCAGCGCGCCATAGGTGGCGACGGCCTGCTCGTTGTCCCAGACGCGAAACTGGCGTGACGGCCGAGCCTCCAGCACCAGGGCCCGTCCTGTCCGCTCAAGCTTCACCTTGCCGCGAAAGCTCAGCATCCGCTCCCCGCCGGAACGGCGTATCGCCATCGAGCGCAGCCGGGCTACGTGCCGGTCGCCCGCATTGATCTCCATCTCGATGCGTCGCCTGACCGGCGGGACGACGATGCGCACGATGAGATCGAGCATCATCTCGCTGGCTTCGCCCTGCGGCTCATCCAGGATTTGCGAGAGCACAAATGCGGCAGGCCCGCCTGTGGCCTTCGTCACGGACTTGCCGCGCCACACGATGTCCGGCTCGGTCTGTTTCAGCCGGCCTTTCTTGCGCTGCAGGCGCAGCTGCTTTGCAAATCCCCGCGACAGCCAGGTCAGTGCGCCGAAATCGGTGCGCGGCTTGGCCTGCAGAACCGACGACAGCCGCGCCGCGCCGGGCCGGTCGGCCATGTCCACCACCTTGGCCAGGACGACCTCCGGCACCGCGATGCCGATCTCCAGCGCAAGATAGGAAAGCGCCACCGCCGCGGCGACGGCGAGACTGCGCCTGGCGATGACATCGAGGAATATGGTCCAGTCGACAGTGCCGCCCTCGATGGCCACGGTGCAATCGACCAGCCAGTCGCTATGCGTATGCGCGTCGAGGCCGCCATGCGCGATGGCGAGCGCGATGCGGTCGGCGGGCGAGGGCACGACCACGCTGACATCGCTGAATTGGGCGGCGACCGCGCGGCGCCAGATGGCGAGGTCGTCCTCGGTGTTCTGCTGCGACCCGTCATAGGCAAGCTGATGCAGGTCTATGTCGCCGTAATTGCCCTTGAAGAAATTCATCGAGCGCAGCGATCCCAGCCGTGCGCGCAGATATTGCGGGGAAACGCCGCTGGCAATCTGCCAGCCACGGTCGCGCAACACATCGAAGGCCGGCTGCATATCGCCCGGCCGCACCAGCATATCGATGTCATGCGCCACGCGCCCGCGCTGCGCGGCGGCATCGAGCGCGATGCGGCTGGCGCCTTTGATCAACATCACCGTGCAGCCGGCATCGACCATCGCCTTCAGTGCGGGCTCGGCCTCGCGCATGGCCATGCGCGACTTGGTCCATAGCATCTTCTGCAGGCCGACCAGCCGCGGATAGGCGGCGTTACCGGCAAGCTTGCGGCCGAACCTGTCGGAAATCGCGGCAAGCAACCGGTGTTCCCGGAAGGAGACGTGGTCGATGTCGTTCTCGTTCAGCCAGCCGGCGGCGCAAAGGCGCGCCGCCCCTTCGTCGGGCAGAAGTGCTGCCTTGAGCAACTGGTCGAGCGAGCCGGTCGGCCAGGACCAGCCATAGTCTGGAAAACGCCTGCCGATGCGACGGATCTTCGCCATCAGCTGGAGCTGGCTTTGCTTTGCGCCCGTCGCAGCATGGCCAGGCGTGCCACTTCCAGGTAACCGCGGTCGCGTGCCGCGTCGCGCCCATAGGACAGGCTCCCCGGCCTGATGCGCCGCAGCGCCAGGACATCAGGCATCATGTCGAGGACAAAACCGCTTTCCCGCGCGCGGGCGATCCAGTCGATCATCTCGCCGCGGCCGCCCGGCGGATCGACCATCGGGCCGACGCTCTCCGCGGTCTCCCGGCGCATCAGCATCGTCGAGCGCGACCAACCGGGGGTTGCGGTCGGAGCCATCGCGTCGGGCTCTCCGTCGCGGAAGGCGCGCATATGGGTGAAGACGCCGGATATGCCGGGAAGCCGTTCGAGATGGGCAAGCTGCGCCGCGATCTTTTCAGGCAGCCAAAGGTCGTCGGCATCGAGCGTGGCGACGAAGGGCGTCGACAGCGCGGCGATGCCGCGGGTGGTCGCGCTGCCGGGTCCGGCATTGTCCTGGCGCAAAAGCCTGAGCGGCAGGTCGATGCCGCCGATCGCGGCGGCGAGATCGTCGGTCGAGCCGTCGTCGACCACCACGACCAGTTCGGGCCGCAAAGTCTGCGCCGCTACCGATCGCAGCGTCTCTGCGATCGTGGCGCTGGCGTTGTAGGCCGGAATGACGACGCCATATGCGCTCATCACATGAACTGCCAGTCCGCGAGTTTCTTCAGTTCGAAGATGCCTTCGATCGGCTTGAGCGAAGGGTTGGCCCTGCGCCGCTTCATCGACTTGTAGATCGCGCGCATGAACTCGCGCGACTGGACATCTTGCTGTCTTGTCATGTTGCCGGCGTGCCGCCGGTAATAAAGCGCCAGTGTGTCCGGAAGCACGCATCGCGGGCCGACCTCGAAGCTGCGCAGCAGGAAGTCCGTATCCTCGGCCTGAACGAAGTCCTCGTCGAAAGCGCCGATCCGGTCGACCAGACGGCGCGAGAAGATCGCCGCCGAGAGATGGATGCCGCGAACCGTGATGCTGTTGCTGTCGCGGGTCGGCTCCAGCGTCTCGTCGTCGATCCTGTCGACCAGCATCATCCTGGAATAGGTGAGCTCGAGAGACGGATCGCGCCTGAAAAGGTCCAGATCCGCCGCGAAGCGCCCGGCCGGCGAGATGTCGTCCGAATCGAGAAAGGACACCAGTTCCGTCTCCGGCTTGAGCCGGCTGAGCCCGCTGTTGCGCGCCCGGGTCACGCCCATGTTGTCCTGCCGAAACAGCCGGATGCAAGATGCTTCGTCCATCATCGCGCGCACCGCTTCGGCCGAACCGTCGGAGGAGCCGTCATCGATGACGATGATGTCGAGATCGGCGGCGTCGCGCTGCCTGATGAGCGAACGCAATGCCGCAACGACATAGCGCTCGCGGTTGTAGACAGGCATGATCACGCTCAACTTCACCGGGCGCTCCGGACAAGGAAATCCGCAATCGTACCGGCGATTTCTTCTGGGCGTGACCCAAGCGAAATCCGGTAGCATGGCAGTAGCCGGGTCAGATCGCTGAAGAATCGAAAACCGCTTTCGCGTTCGCCAGGCATCTGGGCGATGCCGGACGGCGCCAGCGCGATGATGGCATCCTTGCGCGAAATCGGTGCGATCGAACTTGTCTTTCCGCCGCTGACATGTGGCACCAGCAACGCGCAAATGTCCAGACTCTCACGTACTGGCCGGGGCGCGATCTCGTGAATGTGGAAGGCATGCTTGCCTTGCCAGTTGAGCGGGCGGTCGGTTCCCAGCCGCCTTTCCAGCCCGAGCCGGGCGAAACCCGGCGGATCCTGCTTCAGGATCGAAAACAGCGGTTGCGCGGTCACGCCGCCGGAAAGGTCGATCAGCACGTAGTCGTCGCCGACGCTGTCCAGCCCGTTGAGCAGTCCTGCAACGACAGTTCCGGATTTTCCCGCACCCCCGGCGCCTGCCAGCAGCACGCCCCTGCCGTCGAGGCCTAGCGTGCCGGCATGGGCAAGGCGCATGCCGCGCGCGGCGTATTCCCAGTGCAGGAAGGCGCGCAGCGGCGCCCCCTGCTCCCAAGGCGGAAACGCAGCGGGAGACCGCATCAACTGGACGCCGATCCGCCGGTCGGGATCGTAGACCTGCCAGAAATCCAGATCGTGGTAATGATGGCCGCGCAGCCCCGCCTCGGCGAGTTTCCGGGCGAAGCCGTGTTCGGTGAAATGCGCGTCGCCCCAGCTTGCCGGTTCCGGCATGTCGCCGATGCCTGGATGGCCGATGAAGACACGGCATTGGCGGGAGTCCCGCGGATCGCCTTCGGCTTCGATGAAGGCTTGGCCAAGGGCATCCGCGAGCGCGCCGGGATCGAGATGCGCGATCAATTCCAGCCCCGGCAGGTGGACAGCACGTCGGACCGGAAACTGCCCGGCCGCGCCTTCGGCGGCGGCGATGAGAAAGCGGGCATAGTCCGGCAGGGTCTCGAGCGTCACGCGTGGCATGGTCTGTTCCGGCCTGGCCTGACTCCTTCGCCTGTCGCTCAGGAAACCTGCTTGACGGCCGGCCAGCCGAGCGGCTCCTCGACTTCGTGGATCGGGTCGACGAGGATCAAGTCGGCAAGGTCGTCATGGACGCTGACGTTGAGCGGTTCGCTCGCCGCAGCCAGCGCCGCTGGCAAATCGTCGGATGACGGCAGCGGCGTTGCGCTGGAAGGCGCCAGCAGCCCGAACTCGACCAGCTGGGTAATGAATGCCTCGATCGCGGCGGCATCGATCCTGGCAGCGGCCGATCGGATCAGCTCTTCGGTGCCGACACCCGAGGACAGCGCCTGCCACACTTTGCTGCCGGAATCGGAGAAGCCGAAATATTTGCCGTTGGAGAGGTCGAGCACGACAGCTTCGCCGTCGAAGGATTCGAAAACGATGTCCCGGCCCGCAACTGCGTAGACGTCGGAAAGAGGCATGTCCTTGACCCCCGCTCTGCAATTCCGGCCGGCGGCTGCGCCGGTCGTAATCGTTGCCCTGACCCCTGGACAACGCCTGTAAACACTCGATCCTTGCTTGGCAAGGCAAGCCATAACGGCGCCATCTTGACCATTTTGGCGTTCAATTCGCGGTTCGAGCCCCGATTTCGGGCACCGACAAGCAGGGCGACCGCGACCCCTCCCGGCGCGAATGCCCGCTGGCCTTCAGTCTGAACACAGTCCTGGAGCGGACCGAATCGGCCCATGGAACCGAGATGTGATGGTTAATAGTATCGAAAAGTGACTATTAGGAGATTCTAAAATCGAACTGAACGGTTCGTTTCTGTTGACGGTGCGTGCAGGACGGTGTGAACGTTGGCCCTCCGACACATTTGGTGAGCCAACTGTAAAATTCGCATAAGTTATTGATTAAGCGTGATAAAAATAGAGTCGTAGGCATGCTTATCAAAACTTCAAGATGCGCAATCATGGTCCAGACGGAAAAACTTCGTGATTGGAATCCGGCCGTCGGCTCACCCAAATCAGCGCTGTCCGAACGACGCGATTTCACTCCCAAGACACGCCGCTAGACGGACTGAATAAAGATACTGGAGTAGCAAAAATGAAAAAGATTGTTCTCACTGCCGCAGCCCTTCTGGCAATTTCTGGCAGCGCCTTTGCTGGTAGCGACCATTACAACCCGAATGAAGCCAATCAGGCGGCGGCCAAGGTCGACTCGTCCTACACGGCTGCGGTCCGCCAGTCTGCGCCGGCCACTCAGCAGCCTGCCACGACGGGCGCCGACCACAACCTTTTCGGCAACAACTAACGGCCGACTTGAACCGGCGGCGGGCTCGCCCGCCGCATCGGTCGGACCACAAGATTCAGGAGCCTGAAATGAAGAAGATCGTTCTTGCCACGGCCGCCCTGTTGGCCGTTTCCGGCGCTGCTTTTGCGGGCAGCGACAATTACAACCACAGTGGCGTCAACCAGCCGGCCCCGGCGGTCGATACCACCCCTACGTCGTCGATCGGCACCGACTCGCCTGTCTACAAGCTGCTGAACTCGTCGCGCGACGTACAGAAGTCGGCGCCTCAGGGTGCCGACCGCGACCACTTCGGCAACCGTTGACAGCCGACTGTGACTTGAAAGAGAGAGCGGCGGGCCAGGCCCGCCGCTCTCTTTTTTGCCGGGAACGCCGGCCTGCCGGTAGCGTCAGGCAGCCTTTGCTTCCTCGCGATGCAGCGTGAACGAATGGCCGTCGGCGTCGAAGATGTGCAGATCGCCGCCGCCGGCATTGAGCCGCAGCGTCTCGCCGCGCTTGACCTCGACATTGCCCGGCAGCTTGGCAACCAGCGGCAGGTCGGCGCGGCCGATATCGATGTAGACGAGCTGAACCTCGCCGAGCTGCTCGATATAGTCGACCTTGCCTTCGAACAGATAGTCCGCGCCTGTGGCGATCGCCAGATCCTCCGGCCGCACGCCGAAGCTGACCGCCGCGCCATTGGCCGAGGCCGGCGTCGCGATCGGCACCGTCGCCTTGCGGCCGCCGACATGGCTGACCACCGTCGGATTGCCCGCTTTCTCGATCTTTGCCGGCAATATGTTCATGGCCGGCGAGCCGATGAACTGGGCGACGAACAGGTTGCCGGGCCGCTTGTAGAGTTCCATTGGCGTGCCGACCTGCTCGATAACGCCTTCCTTCAAGACCACGATGCGGTCCGCCAGCGTCATCGCCTCGACCTGGTCGTGCGTGACGTAGATCATGGTGGTGTTCGGCATCGATTCCTTGAGCTTGGCGATCTCGATGCGGGTGGCGACGCGCAGTGCTGCGTCGAGATTCGACAACGGCTCGTCGAACAGGAACACCTTCGGGTTGCGCACGATGGCGCGGCCGATAGCGACGCGCTGGCGCTGGCCGCCCGACATCGCCTTGGGCAGGCGGTCGAGATATTTGGTCAGTTGCAGGATCTCCGCCGCCTGGCGCACGCGCTTGTCGATCTCGGCCTTGCTTTCCTTGCCGATCTTCATCGAGAAGGCCATGTTGTCGTAAACCGTCATATGCGGATAGAGCGCATAGGACTGGAACACCATGGCGATGCCCCGCTTCGACGGCGGCACGTCGTTCACCACTTCGCCGTCGATCTTCAGCTCGCCCGATGTGATCTCCTCGAGGCCGGCGATCGATCTCAGCAAGGTCGACTTGCCGCAACCCGACGGCCCGACGAAGACGATGAACTCGCCTGATTTGATATCGAGGTCGATGCCGTGGAGAATGTTGAGGTTGCCGTATGATTTCTTCACCTGGTTGAGCGTGACATCGGCCATGTTTTTCTTCTCCCGTTGATTCCTGTTTTAGAAGTTCAGTCGATGCGTCCGAACCAGGCGCCGTAGCCGCCGAGGCGGACCGGCCCGGTGCCAGTCTGTCCCGAAAAGCTATGCCCGGGCAAGGGTTGCAGCGCACCTTTGCCGAGATCGACCTCGGCGGGCTTGCCGCCGAGGTTGAAGGCGCAGACGATCCGCTCATTGCCCTCGCGGCGTGTGAAAGCGACGGTGTCGCCATCGCTTTCGATAAAGTCGATGTCGCCCTTGGCCAGCGCCGGATGCTGGCGCCGGAAGGCGAGGAAGCGGCGGTAATGTTCGAGCAGCGAGCTTGCGTCGCCCTGCTGCACGTTGACCGCCTGCGACAGGTGCTTGCCCGGCACCGGCAGCCACGGCTTGGCGGTCGAGAAACCGCCATTCTTGGCGGCCGCGTCCCAAACCATCGGCGTGCGGCAGCCGTCGCGACCCTTGAACTCCGGCCAGAACCGGATGCCGTAGGGATCCTGCAGGTCCTCGAACTTCAGCTCCGCCTCGCCAAGGCCGAGCTCTTCGCCTTGATAGATGCAGACCGAGCCGCGCAGCGACATCAAAAGCGCCGAGATCACCTTCAGATAGGCGGTCGGATCCGCCTCGTTGGTGGCCCAGCGCGAGGCGACCCGCATCACGTCATGGTTGGAGAAGGCCCAGCACGACCAGCCGTCGCTGGCGACCGTGCCGAAGGCCTCCAGCACCGCGCGCGCTTTCGCCGCGCTGATCTTCTCCGGCGCCAGGAAGTCGAAGGAATAGCACATATGCACGCGCTTGCCGTCGGCGGTGTAGGCGGCGACCACCTCCAGGCCGCGCTGGGAATCGCCCACCTCGCCGACGGCCGCCTGCGCCGGATATTCGTCGAGAAGCGCGCGGAAGCGCTCCAGAAAGCCGAGGTTCTCCGGCCGGCTCTTATCGTAGATATGGTCCTGATAATTGTAGGGATTGACCGCGGGCGCCGTCTGGTCGTTGCGCTGTTCCGGCGGCAGCGGCGGATTGTCCTCCAGCCCTTGGCTGTGGAAGTAGAAATTGATCGTGTCGAGGCGGAAGCCGTCAACGCCGCGCTCCAGCCAGAAGCGGGTGATGTCGAGCAGCGCGTCCTGAACTTCTGCGTTGTGGAAGTTGAGGTCGGGCTGCTCGGCCAGGAAATTGTGCATGTAATATTGCTGGCGGCTGGTGTCCCACTGCCAGGCCGAGCCGCCGAAGATCGACAGCCAGTTGTTGGGCGGCGTGCCGTCGGGTTTTGCGTCCGCCCACACATACCAGTCGGCTTTCGGATTGTTGCGGCTGGAACGGCTTTCCTTGAACCAGGGGTGGATGTCGGCGGTGTGCGACAGCACCTCGTCGATCATCACCTTGAGCCCCAGCCGATGGGCTTCCGCCACCAGCGCGTCGAAATCGGCGAGCGTTCCGAACATCGGGTCGACGTCGCAATAATCCGACACGTCGTAGCCGAAATCCTTCATTGGCGATTTGAAGAAGGGCGAGATCCAGATGGCATCGACGCCGAGCGAAGCAATATAGGGCAGGCGCTGAACAATGCCCTTCAGGTCGCCGATGCCGTCGCCATTGGAGTCTTGATAGGAGCGCGGGTAAATCTGGTAGATCACCGCGCCCCGCCACCAGTCGCGGTCGACGGCGGCGTCTGGTTGCGACGTCGCCTTCAAAGCCGATTGCATGTCTTCAACCTCCTTTCACCGAGCCGGCAAGCAGCCCGCGGACGAAATAGCGCTGCAGCGAGAAGAACACGAACAGCGGCACGATGATGGTGATGAACGCCGATGTGGTCAGGATCTCCCACTTGCCGCCGCGCGAGCCGAGCAGCGCGTTGAGCTTGGCTGTCAGCACGATCTGATCGGGCGCCGTGCCAAGGAAAACCATCGCCACCAGCAGATCGTTCCATACCCACAGGAACTGGAAGATGGCGAAGGAGGCAAGCACCGGGAACGACAGCGGCAACACGATCTTGACGAAGATCTCGAAGTCGCTGGCGCCGTCGATGCGTGCCGATTCCATGATCTCGCGCGGCAGGCCGGCGATATAGCTCCTCAGCAGGTAGATGGCGAAAGGCAGGCCGAAGCCGGTATGTGCCAGCCATATGCCGAGATAGGTCTTGGACGGCACGCCGAAGAAGGCGCCGACCCCGTTATAGAGCCTGAGCAGCGGGATCAGCGACATCTGCAGCGGAACCACCAGAAGGCCGATGATCACCGCGATCAGCAGCGGCCGGCCGGGAAAGCGCATCCAGGCCAGCGCGTAGGCTGCGAAGGCTGCGATCAGGATGGGGATGATCGTCGCCGGGATCGTAACCGTCAGCGAGTTCATGAACGAGCGGCCGATGCCTTCTGAAAACAGCACCGCATCGTAATTGTCCGTGGTGAATTTCGGCGGCGCCGAGGAAGCGAAATAGACGCGCTGGCCGCGGTCGCCTTCGAAGGCCTTCGGTGACGACAGCACGAAGCCGCCGTCGGCATTCATCTGCAGCGTGACGCCGTCATTGAGGTCGGCAACCGATCCCGCCTTGTACTGCGTCGGCGCGGAGGACTTCACGCCGAAGGCGCTGATCTCGCGCTTGGGGCCATCGCCGAAGATATTGCCCTCGATGACGTATTTGCCGTCCTTCTGGGTTTGGCCCGACGCGCCCGGCAACCGTCCCGCCTCGCTCTGGCTGGAACTGGCGAAGGAGTTCCACCAGCCGGAGGCGACGATCTGGTCCTTGTCGCGCAGCGACGAGACGAGGATGCCGAGGGTGGGGATGGTCCAGATCGCCACGAAGACGAGCACGGCGATATGAACGCCGAAGCGGCCGACAAAGGACTTTCCGGTCTTGGTCGCCATCTCAGTGCCCTCCCGTCTCTTTGTTGGCCTGGCGGATGTTCCAGACCATGATCGGGATGACCGCGATCATGATGATGATGGCGATGGTCGCGCCGCGGCCGAAATCGCCGCCGCCGCGGAACATCCAGTCGAACATCAGATTGGCCAGCACCTGGCTGTTCCATTGGCCGTTGGTCATGGTCAGCACGATGTCGAACACTTTCAGCACCAGGATGGTGATGGTGGTCCACACCACGGCGATCGTGCCCCAGATTTGCGGCACCATGATCTTCCAGAAGATCTGGAACGGGTTGGCCCCGTCGATCACGGCCGCTTCCAGCGTCTCTTCCGGAATGCCGCGCAGCGCCGACGACAAGATGACCATCGCAAAGCCGGTCTGGATCCAGATCAGGATGATCATCAGGAAGAAATTGTTCCAGAACGGCAGCGATATCCAAACCTGCGGCTGGCCGCCGAAATATTGGATGATGGCGTTGAGCAGGCCGATCTGCACCTGGCCCTCGCCGCGATACTCGTAGATGAATTTCCAGATCACGCTGGCGCCGACGAAGGAGATCGCCAGCGGCAGGAAGATCAGGCTCTTGGCGATGGTGCCCCACCAGATCTTGTCGGTGAGCACGGCGATGATCAGGCCGAGGAAGGTGCAGGCAGCCGGCACCACGGCCAGCCACAGGATGTTGTTGAAGATCGAGTTGCGCAGATCGTGATCGCCGACCGCCCATTCATAATTGGCGAGCCCGACGAAATTGGTGCCGCCGCGATCGTAGAAGGAGAGCCACAGCGTCGCGATCACCGGGTAGATCAGGTAGACCGTCAGGATGATCATCGCCGGGCCGACGAAAAGCCAGGGTCGCACCATTCCCTGCCGGCGCAAATTGTCGACGGCGGCGGTGCCCGAGACGCCGCGTGACGGGAAGACAAGATCGAGCAGTTTGTTGGCGCCCCAGAAATAGGCGACACAGCCGCCGACGCCGATGATGATGACGAATATGGCCGAGAAAATCTGAGCCGCCATGGGTCCCTCTCCCTGCGCATGACCGGCCGGCCGAGGCTGGCGATCGGATGCACCGACTTTCGGTTATTCGGAACAATCGAAACGCGAAGGCTTCCGGCGCGGACCGCCGGTCGGACCCGGGCCGTAGCCCGGGTCCATAGGAGGATTAGGAAGATTTCAGGATGCTATTTGATGCCGTCCCAGCTTTTCTGGATGTCGGCGGCGACGTCCTGCGCGGACTTGCCGCCGACCAGGTCGACCATGCCGGTCCAGAACGAGCCCGCGCCGATCTTGCCCGGCATCAGGTCGGATCCGTCGAACCGAACCGTCGTGGCGCCGACCAGGATCTCGCCCTGCTTCTTCAGCGCATCGCTGCCATAGGCCTCCTTGTTGGCCGCCTTGAAGGGGGTAACGAAGCTCTTCTGCGCCATCCACAATTCATGCGCGAGCGGCATCTCGAGGAACTTGATGAACTCGCGCGAGGCCTTGGAATCCTTGGTGATCATCACCAGCGTGCCGGCCACTTCCAGCGGCGTGCCCAGTTCCGGCTTGGAGGCGTAAGGCGGGTAGGGGAAGAAGTCGGCGTCCTGGCCGAGCTTCACGTTTTCCGGGAAGAAGGAGGGGATGAACGATGCCTGGTGGTGCATGTAGCACTTGGGCGGCACGGTGAAGAGGCCCTTCGGACTGTCGCGGAAGTCGGTCGCCGCGACCGCCTTGGCGCCGCCGTCCACCATCTTGTCGTCGGTGGCGATCTTGCCGAAGATGTCGATGGCGTTGACCACGGCCGGGTCGGTGAACGGAATCTCGTTCTTCACCCACTTGTCGTAGACTTCCGGCGGCTGCGTCCTCAGCATAATGTCCTCGACCCAGTCGGTTGCCGGCCAGCCGGTGGCGCCGCCCGAACCGAGCCCGATGCACCAGGGCTTGCCGCCGTCGGCGACGATCTTCTTCTCCAGATCGGCAAGTTCTTCCTGGGTCTTCGGCACCTTGTAGCCGGCCTCGTCGAAATTGTCGGGCGAGTACCAGACCAGCCCCTTCACGTCGATCTTGTAGGGAAAGGCGTAGAAGCCCGGCTTGCCGTCCTTGCCATTATAGGTGCCGAGCTTGGCCCAGGAATCGCCGGCGGCGTAGTTTTCCTTGATCCAGGTCGCGACGTCGTCGCCCAGCGGGGTCAGCACGCCCTTGGACGCGAGATCCTGGATTAGGCCGGGCTGCGGCAGGACGGCGATGTTGGGCGGGCTGCCGGCCTGGGTGTCGATGACGATCTGCTGCTCATAATTCTCGGACGAGGAATATTTCACCTCCGCGCCGGTCGCTTCCTGGAAATAGTCGAGAACCGAACGCACAAGCGCCTCGTCCTCGCCGCGCCACGGCCCGAAGATGGTCAGCGTCTCGCCCTTGAGGTCGACCTTTTTGAGGTCGTCGTAGTTCGCCCAATGAAATTTCGAATCCTCGCCCGGCTTGAACTTCAATTCGGCTTGCGCCGGCAGGCTGAGGGTGAGTGCCGCGAACGCCGCACCCAAGAGAAGCATTTTCTTCATCGCAAGTCCTCCCAGTGATCACAAAAAGGACGAAACCTCCATCTCGTCCGCCGACGCCGCGGAACTGTGACTCAGCGAAAGGGCAACCGCAACCTTTCGAAGAGACTTCCAAAGCGCTTTGGCTATTTTGATCTCGCCATTGAATCTTCCGGGAGTCAAGAGGGCGACTTGATTAATCGATTTAAATTCGAGGAGACGGGGCGAGAAAAGTGCGGTGCAGCATGCTTTTTTGGCGATGCAGCAGCAATTTTGCTTCAAACGATGCTGTCTGGCCTCTAAGGTCGTCATGCTTGATGATCTCGCCAACAATCGTCAGATCGATTCAAAATTGAAAGCGCTTTGAGGCTGGAGGCCTCCGATGAACCTCAAGCAGCTGTCGCATATGCTGTCGCTCTCGCAGACCACGGTGAGCCGGGCGCTGAACGGCTACCCCGAGGTCAACGAGGAGACCCGGCGCCGGGTTATGGATGCCGCCAAGCGCCATGGCTACCGGCCGAACCCCAGCGCGCGCCGGCTCGCCACCGGCAAGTCGGGAATGATCGGCTATGTGCTGCCGACCGGGGCCGCCGTCGACATCGATCCGCACTTCGTCGAATTCCTCTCCGGCCTCGGCGACTATGCCCGTTCGCACGAGCTCGACCTTGTGCTTTCGCCCGCCGATGCCGACGACGAGGAAACGACCTACCGGCGCATCGTCGCCAACCGCCAGGTCGACGCCGTCTACCTGTCCTCGCCGCGGCCGGCCGACAAGCGGCTGGCGCTGGTCAACACGCTGGGCATCCCTTTCATCGCCCATGGCCGCAGCGAAGGCTTCGATTTCGACTATCCCTATCTCGACATCGACAATGAGGGCGCCTTCCACGAAGCGTCGAGGCTGCTGATCCAGCTCGGCCACAAGCGCCTGGCGCTGATCAACGGCAACGAGCGCGAGACTTTCGCCATCCACCGCGAGCGCGGCATGCGCCGCGCGCTTGCCGCGAACGGGCTGGCGCTCGGCGAACGCCACATCCGCTCGGCGGCGATGACCGAGGAAAACGGCTACCGCGCCGCCCGCCGCCTGCTCGAGGAGGCTGAGCCGCCGACGGCGATCGTGTGCTCCAGCCTGATCATGGCGCTGGGTGTGGTGCGCGCCGTGCGCGATCTCGGCCTCGCCATACCGGGCGACTTGTCGCTGGTCGCCCATGACGACGTCTTCCCCTGGCTGCGGCCGGAGAATTTCCCGGTGCCGCTGTCGACGACACGCTCCTCGATCCGCCTCGCCGGCGCGCGCGTCGCGGAACGGCTCGCGGCGCGGATATCGGGGTTGGAAGAGGGGGCGCGGGGAGAGGTCTGGCCGGTGGATCTGGTGGTGAGGGGATCGGTGGCCGGGGCGCCGGCGTAGAGATTAGACTCAACTACCTTGAGCGGCGGAGTTTCCTAACGGACGCTTTCATTCAAGCAAACGCGATAGAGGTCGCCAGGACAGCTGCATGATTCTTGAATTGCACCACATCCAGTTGGCTATGCCTGAAGGCGAAGAGCAGGCCGCACGGAACTTCTACTGTGGCGTCCTCGGCCTTTGCGAGGTCGACAAACCCGAGGAACTGCGTTCGCGCGGTGGAGCATGGTTCGAGAGCGGGAGCGTCAAAGTTCATTTGGGCGTGGAGAAGCCGTTTGCTCCTGCCAAGAAAGCGCATCCTGCGTTCCGGGTAGAAAAATTAGATCAAACAATCGCCGCACTTCAGTCGAGGAGCATCGGATTCTGGTTTGACGCTGATCTGCCGGGCATCAGGCGCATCTATGTCAGCGACCCATTTGGGAACCGTATCGAGCTTCTTGAGCTCGTATAGCGAAACGTCTCATTCGGCGTCGCCCAATACCCGTCCGGCAGCAGCCAACTACTGAGTTTGGCCCCGAGCGGTGCCCAAACTCACTCCTTCGCCGCCCCAGCCGCCTTGACGTCCAGCAACCCATAGCCGTCATTGTCCCGCCCCTTCGGGCCGAGATCCTTTGCGGTGGTGGCCAGCGCCTTCTCGATGTCATCGGACGAGCGGTCGGGCGCGGCGTGGATCAGATTGGCGATGGCGCCGGACACGATCGCGGCGGCGAAAGAGGTGCCGGTCACCACGTCCGAGCCGGCGCCGCTTGGCCGCGCGCATCTCGGGGCTGGAAGAGGGGCGCGCGGCGAGGTCTGGCCGATCGATCTGGTGGTGAGGGGGTCGGTGGCTGGGGCACCAGCGTAGGTCAGCATTCCGAAGGCTTCGCCGGTCGCCTCCTTCTGGGCTACCTTTGCTGCCGTGGGACAACGGTCAGCCTTCGGCTGCTCCTGATGCTGGACGGTGACAACCGGTAAGCCAGACCGTCAACCAGTCCTTCCAGGTGCGCCATTTGCCGACATTCCCGTTCACCGAAGCGGATCCAGTCCAGTACCCCGGTCCTCCGCCGAAGGCTTCGGAGGTGGTGATCGTCGGTGGCGGCGTCATCGGCGTAACGACGGCCCTCTTTCTTGCTTCCCGAAACATTCCGGTGACGCTGCTGGAAAAAGGCCGCGTTGCGGCCGAGCAGTCCTCCCGCAACTGGGGGTGGATCAGAAAGCAGGGACGAGACGCAGATGAGCTGCCGATCGTCATCGAGGCCTGTCGCCTATGGCGGCAACTGGCCGAGGAATGCGGCGAGGACATCGGGCTGAACCAGACAGGCGTGACCTACCTGGCGAACGCCGACAAGGACATGGCCAAGTTCGAAGAGTTCATGAAGATCGCCGCAATCCATCAGCTCGACACGCGACTTCTGGACGCCGACGAAACCGCTGAACTCATCAGCGGCATGTCGCGCAGGTTCAAAGGCGCGATGACGACGCCTTCCGATATGCGCGCGGAACCTTGGTTGGCGGTGCCTGCGTTAGCCAGGCTTGCCGTGCGAAAGGGCGCCAGGATCGTGGAGAATTGCGCAGCGCGGACCCTCGAAATCGCAGCCGGCAGGATCAAGGGCGTTTGGACCGAGGCGGGATATATCGAGACCTCAACCGTGCTGGTCGCGGGCGGCGCCTGGTCTTCCCTGTTCCTGGCGAGGCATGGCGTATCCATACCCCAGCTCAGCGTCCGGGTAACCACAGCCGCCACGGAACCCATGCCTGAGGTCTATCGAGGCGCGGCCGCCGACGACCACATCGCTTTCCGGCGCAGGCAGGATGGCGGATACACGCTCGCCGCTGGCGGCAGCCACTTGCTCTATCTAGGGCCTGACGCATTCCGGCACTTCACCAAGTATATTCCCGCCCTCAGGGACAATCCGTTCGGCACGCGCTATTTCCCGTTCGCTCCGTCAGGCTACCCGGATGGCTGGTCGACGCCACGCGATTGGGCGCCGGATTCCGCAAGCCCTTTCGAAAGAATGCGCGTGCTCGACCCAGCCCCTGAGCCGGCAAAGCTTCGCTCGGTCGAGCGCAATTTCAAACAGCTTTTCCCCCGGTTCGAGACGGTTCGCCTGAAGGTCGGCTGGGGCGGCATGATCGACGCCATGCCCGATGTCGTCCCCGTCGTGGATCGGGTCCAGGCGATCGGCGGTCTTTTCGTCGCGACGGGCATGAGCGGCCACGGGTTCGGCATCGGGCCTGGCATCGGCCGCGTCGTCTCCGACTTGATCCAGGGAAATGAACCCGGCCACGACCTCAGCCGCTTTCGGCTGTCGCGTTTCTATGATGGAAGCCCGGTACGATTGGGTCCGGCGCTTTAAGTGGCCGAAATCCATTCTTGATCGTCATCCGATGGACAATTGGTCGATCGCGGTCATCGCGATCCGCCGTCAAAGGCGGCTGGATGGCGACGCCGGGATAGATAAACCACAATTCTTCTGAAGCAATTAGTGCCACTGCACATAGTGCCACTGCACTGAGATTTTGACCGGTCGGCTCTGTTTGCGTTGGCAGGTGGCACGCGTTGGAGATTGGCCGAAAACGCCATCGCGATCGTCATTCCAGGGCGGAGCAGGAGCGAAGCTCCGTCGCGAAGACCCTGGAATCCATGCCGTTGCCTTCGCCAAGGCGTGCAAGGGAGCAAAATTCAGCACCGTGGCGGAGCTTCCAAGTCACGGCATTCTATGGTCTGCGCGCGTCGCTTCGCTCCTTGCTCCGCCATAGAATGACGACGTTGGGGCGGCCGCAACCAATCCCCCGGCGTTTGCGCTGATTTCACGGACATGAACGGAAAATCTTGCACCAAGACAAACGGCAACCTTTCAAAATCCCTGTGCCAGGGAACTAGGTTGATCATCAGATCGGACCAAATTCTCTGTCCAGCAGCCCCATAATGATGTCGTCCTGCCAAGCCCCGCTGACCAATGCGGCTTCGCGCTCACGTCCCTCCTCCACAAATCCGCACTTGCGATAGCAAGCGATCGCGCGGGAATTGCACGATAAGACTCTTAGGGAAATGCGGTGCAGGCCAAGACCAAACGCGTAACCGAGGACGAGCCTGATCGCTTCGGTACCATACCCCTTGCCGAGATATGCTTGATCGTCGATGCCGATGGCCAAGGCCGCCCTCTTATCGTGCCAGTCTATGCTGTGAAGGCGCACATGACCGACAAAGCAACCTGCATCGATCACCCATGCATAGTCCTGTTGCTCGATGAAGCGAATGGCTGCTTCGGCATCGGCTCGGGTAAAGATTGTGCTAGGGTCGAATATCCCACCGTAGGCTTCAACGATCTCGCGATGCCGACCGAGCGCTAGCCGCGTTTCCACATCTTGGGGAATTGGTCTGCGAAGGATGAGGCGAGCGCCCCGAAGTTCGGGAAGATCGGCATTCATCGGTAAGAACTAGGATGTTCGCGCCTGTTTGTCGAATGACCGGGCCCCTGTGAGGTCTGGAAGAGGGCGCGCGCGGCAAGGTCTGGCCGGTCGACCTGTTGGGGCGCGGGGACCGGTGGCAGGGGCGCGCCGGTTTAGAGTCAGAAACTCAATCGTCCTGAGCGACGAGTCAGCCGCTCTCCGTCTTCCACAGTAAACGGCAGCCCTGCGCCGCATTGTCGATCATGGAGGAGTCGGCTAGCTGCTTCTAGCGCGAGGCCGCTGTTCGGGCAGTCGTTTTCGGCACCAGCCGTCATTTCATGGCTTCCTGCTTGCAAGACCCTGCCACATGGGACCGTAATTGGAAAACTATAAAGCGAAACATACCCTTAGCAGTAACTTTGGTATAGTACTTGCTAATAGAATGTTTTTCTGCGAAATTAATAAAAAATAACGGATTGGCCTAAATAAAAGGCCGGGGGGAGGGGCACGTTGCGATATCGTCGACGCGTGGCTTTTGTTGTGACTGTAACCTCTGCAGTCTCTGCGTGCGCGGTGAGACCGACCGTGCACGACATGACAAGGTATTACGCACCCGAGATCGTCAGAAAGGTTCGCTGCGAGGCCTTGCAGGGCATAGCGGACGTGTATGCCGGGTGGCTAATCTATAACGACGACGATCCGTATGGGCAGGATGTTGCCAGGAAGGTTAGAGATCGAAAGATAAAGCTCTGGTCGATCGACTGGAAGAAGCTTATACCGGCAGATTACGCGTATGTCGAGTATTTTGACCCTACTGTCATCGCTTACGACTTCAATTTGGATAGTACAGAAACAAATGATGCAAGCTTTGACTTGAATTTCTTGAATGCCATCACCGATGGGACGGTATCAATACCCATTAAGACCGGAATAAATCGATCTAGAAATGGAGTTCAGACTTTTACCCTAACGGATACGTTCCATTTCCTTCTCAACGACCTCGATCACGATTACTGTGATCCGAAATCAGGCGATGTTCGCCCAGGATTCTTTTCGACGCAGCCAAATTTCGTGTACCCGATCGTCGGAAAGATCGGAATCGCTGATATGGTGAGTGACTTTGTTTCGCTAAAACTCTTTGGTCATCTGGGCACAGATGACAAACCGGCGATGGCTTACTCTCAGGAATTTACGACAAAGATATACGGCGACGTGAATCCTAAGATTGAAATCGTCTCATCGGCCTCTTTCAAGGACGGTACGCTCGGACTGACAAATTCAAGAGAAGATAAACACAAGGTCGTAATCGGATTTTCGGTAAAGGTTCCGCCGGAGTTCAGGTCCGAGGAGAAGAAGGTCGGGACATACGTGAGAATCGAAGGAGACGCAACGACAAGAAGGGCACTTGAAGAGGTCGACCGACTGATCCAGCGCACGGAAGGCAATGTGGTGACGCTTAAATAGGAAATATGAAGGCCATGGCGCGCAAATTGAAGAGTCGCAATGAACAAGACCCGAGGATGAAGTTGTTTCCGCCGCACAGAAAGTGGGTGGATATGAATGCTTTTACTTTCGCCAACCTTGTTCTTGAGAGTAAAGATCGAGGGAAGCTTGGAAATCTCATGGAGATTCTGAAGCAAGACCATGTAACGGTCAAAGCCGAGACAGTGAACGAGTCAAAGCGGATCCTCCGCGATGCTGACGCCGACCTGAGCAGTCCGTTCGCCCGCGTATATCTCAGGCTTGATCCAAAGCGCTGTAAGAAACGCCCCTATTCCCCACCGATTGGACGCGACCTCTCAAGTTCAGAAGCTGACGCTTTAGAGGAGTGATCTAGTCTGGTCGTTGGTTAGCGCAACCTTGCTGCGGCAAACCTACGCAAGATAGACCGGCACTGCCTGCCGGTCTCGGCCGTCGACGGCAAGTCGGTTGATTGAGTTTGACCCTGACGCAGGTTGCCCAAACTCACTCCTTCGCCGCTCCAGCCGCCGTGATGTCCAGCAGCCCATAGCCGAAGTCATTGTCGCGCCCCTTCGGGCCAAGATCCTTGGCCGTGGCCGCCAGCGCCTTCTCGATGTCGTCGGCCGAGCGGTCGGGCGCGGCGTGGATCAGGTTGGCGATGGCGCCGGACACGATCGCGGCGGCGAAGGAGGTGCCGGTCACCACGTCCGAGCCGGCGCCGCTCGGCGCCACCATTTCGACGCCCGGCGCCGAGATGAAGACATAGGCGCCGCGATTGGCCTGCGGCATCAGCCCGTCCTTGGCGTCGGTGGCGGTCACGGCGATCACGCCGTCGAAGGCGGCCGGATAGCCATAAGGCGCTTTCGGTCCATTGTTGCCGGCTGCTGCCACCAGCGCGATGCCCGCCGCCCGCGCATTGCGGCAGGCGGTGCCGAGCAGGTCATTCTTCGGCCCGACGAAGCTCATATTGATGATGCGCACATTCTGCTCGGCAGCCCAGTCGAGCGCCGACAGGATGACGTCCATGGTCGACTTGCCGCCTTCGAAGGCGCGGGCGTGGTAGATTTTGGCGCCCGGCGCCATGCCTTCCAGCGGACCGACGCCGGCAATCAGTCCGTCGACCGAGGTGCCGTGGTCGCGCTTCTCGATCGGCACGTTGGGCATGGCATCATATTGGCCGGCGATGACGCCGGCGAGCGCCGGGTTGGTGTCGTCGATGCCGGTGTCGATGACGGCGACCCGCACATTCTCGCCGCTCGCCTGCTTGGCATCGAGCGCGATGCGCTCGAAGGCATAGTTGACGATGCCCGCCGCCTGTTGCAGCGAATAGATATGGTTGGGCTCGCGCCGCTGCGTGCGCCCATCGGCTGCCAGCTGCGCCAGCACCACGCCGACCGGCCGCCCGTCGGTGATGCCGAAGCGCACCAAAGTGGTGCCGAGCAGCAGCGACTGGCGCTGCGAGCGAACCTGCAGGCCGAAGGAATTGGCGATCTGCTGCACCACGCCGGCATTGCCCTCGACCGTCACCAGCACCTCGTCGGGCACGAATTCGCCGCTGATCGCGCGCGGCGGTTCGGCAAGGTTGAGGCCCTGCGGCACCGTGACAGGCCCGCTCGGCGTCGGAGCGGGTGGCGGCGTGTTGCTGGAACCGTTCGATGACGATGTTCCGTTCGCCGGCGTTTGCGGGGCGGCGCCCGCCGGGGGATTCGGGAACAGGTCGACGATCAGCGCCGGCAGGAACGCCGCGCCGCCCGTGGCCGTGCCCGGCGTCGCGTCGCTGTTCCTGGCGCCGCCGTCCTTGTCGCAGCCGCCGGCCGACGTCGTGCGGTCCAGGCAATCGAGCTGTTTTTGCGTCAGGTTCGGATCGTTGGTCTGCGCGGAGGCAGGCGCGGCGACAAATGCCGCCGCCGCAAGGAGCGCCGCATGCAGAATGACTCTCAGCCTCGACGCAATTCCGGACGGAAGGCTACGGCGAAGTCGCCGAGCCCGACCACGGCGCACTTTTCCTGGAATTGCCTTAGCCGCCATCGGCCGGTTTCCTTCCCTGGATCACAGCCTCCGCGAAAGGCTGGACGGCAATAAGGCCGACGAGCTTGTCGTAATCGGCCGCCGTGCTGGCCGGAATCGTCAGGTGGAACACGCCGTCGGCGGTCGGACCGCCGGCGATCTTCAACCCGTTCTGGCCGAGGAAGGCGGCGATATCGGCCATCTTCGCATCCGGCTTGAACTTGACCAGCGCGAAAGGCAGCTTCGCCAGATCATCCTGGGTGCCGGCCACCTCGAAGTCGTTGCCCTTGCCGCCCGGCTGCTCAAAGGCCTGCACGATGACCAGCGCAAGCAGCGCCGCGGCAGCCGCCCAGGCGACACCGGCAGGCATTGCCGTCACCCGGCCGAAGACTCTTGCCAACCAGGATTGGCCGGGCGTGCGCACCGGACCGGCCTCGGCGTCCAGCGCCTTGGAGAAGCGGGAGAACGCGTCGGCGGGCGGCCGGATCGCCTCGTTGGCGGCTGCGGTGCCGGAGAACTCGGCCTCCGCTTCGCCAAGCGCATTCATCGCCGCCGGATCGGTGGCCAGCCACTCCTCGACGGCCTCCAGCTCGGCGCCCTCCAGCGAGCCGTTCAGGTAAAACGGCAGCAGCGTTTCCATCTCGTCGCGACGCGACATCTTTTCAGCGGCGCTCATGGCCAACCCCTGTCGTAACCGGCGGCCTTGAGGGCTTCGCCGAGTTTCTTGCGGGCGTAGAACATCCTGGTCTTGACGGTCGCGACCGGGATGTCGAGCACCTCGCCGATCTCGGTCACCGACTGGCCATGGTAATAGGCAAGGTCGATCACCGTGCGGTGTTCTTCCGGCAAGGCGTCGACGAAGCGCCGCAGGGCGGCGGCCTTGTCTTCCTTCATGGTCACGACTTCCGGCGTGTCGGCGCCGTCGGGAACTTGAGCCGCGTCGTCGTCGTCGATCCAGTCTTCCTTCTTCTTGCGCAGCATCGATAGCCCCTTGAAGCGGGCGATGCCGAGCAGCCATGTGGAAACTTCAGAGCGCCCCTCGAAACTGGGCGCCTGTTTCCACAGCTCCAGAAAGACCTCATTCGCGATATCGTCGGCCATCATTTCCGATCCCGTCTGGCGCGCCACGAAGCGGTAGATCCGCGCGTGGTGACGCATGAACAGGAGCCGGACGGCGGCCCGGTCGCCCTTCGCGACCCGGTCCACAAGCGCGCGATCGGTTTCCGTCGCCGCATTCATGGCCGGTTGAGCCGCCTGGCTCCTCGAAGCTCTGTCGTTGATCGGTCCAAAAAGGTTCACCCTCCGCCAAGGATTCTTTGGAGGCTAACTGAAGAGTGGGGAGGTTGCCAGTAGGGGCGCTTTTCCTTCTCCCCTTGTGGGAGAAGGTGGCCGCGAAGCGGCCGGATGAGGGGTGCTCCAGGGAAAGCCAGCGTCTCACTCCGCTGGAACACCCCTCATCTGTCTCGGCGCTGCGCGCTGATCCACCTTCTCCCATAAGGGGAGAAGGGAGAGGTGGCGCTTACCCCAAAAACACCTTCGCCTTCATCGTCTCTGGTATCGTCACGCCAAGCCGGCTCAGCACTGTCGGCGCGAGCTGCAGCTGGTCGAGCAGCGTGTCGGCCTCAGGCCCCTTCGCGGGTCCGAAATAATAGAGCGCGAAATCCTGCATCTCGTCGTCATGGCCGCCATGGTGGCCGCGGCCGGTCTGGCCATGGTCGGCCGTCACGATCACTTCATAGCCCGCCTGGCGCCATTGCGGCAGGAAGGCGGCGAGCATGCCGTCCATCGCGTAGCAGGCATGGTCCATCTCGTGGCAGTCATGGCCGAAGCGATGGCCCATCGAGTCCAGCGTGCAGGTGTGGAGAATGCCGTAGTCGATGCCGTGGCGTTTGGTCAGCATCGTCAGCGTCGCGAACAGATCGACGTCGCTTGGCGTCATCTGGTTCTTGAGATTGTAGCCGGTCATGGTGTGGAAGCGGCCATGTGTGATCGGCCCGCCTGGCTCATCGAACTCCATGTCCTCGACAAGGTCGAACGGATACGAGCGAAAGAATTCCGACCAGTAGGAATGGGTCACCGCGCCCGTCTTGCCGCCGGCCTTGCTCACTTCCGAGAAGATGTCCGGCTGGGTGACGCGAAAGCGGTTCTCGTTGGCAAGGATGCCATGTATCTGCGGCGAAACACCGGTGTGGATCGAGGCGTAGCAGCAAGCGGAGGTCGACGGCAGCACCGAGCGCATCTTCCACACCTGCGCCTCGCCCGACTGCGCCCAGCCTTCGAGATTGCCCATCAACCGGCGCCAGTTCCGGTAGGGCACGCCGTCGAGGATGATGAGCAGCAGTTTGGATTTGAGCGCCACGGCGGTTCTCATGCATCGAAAACAGAAGCGCCGCGTGTCGCGTGGACACGCGGCGCTGCTTTGGATAGCTTGATATCAGGCGTTCAGCCAGCACTCGTTGAGTGCATAGCCGTCCATCATCTCGCCATTCGGGTTCTTCACCCAGCCGCCGACCTTCTTGGTGTTGGCGGCGTCGACGAACTGGTTGAAGAACGGCACGATCAGGCCGCCTTCGTCGCGCATCAGCATCGCCATGTCGCGATAGATCGCCTTGCGCTTGGCCTGGTCCAGCTCGGCGCGGGCTGTGTAGAGCATCTTGTCGAATTCGGGCCGCTTGAAACGCGTGTCGTTCCAGTCGGCGGTCGACAGATAGCCGGTGGAATACATCTGGCCCTGCGTCGGCCGGCCGCCCCAGTAGGAGAGCGAGAAGGGCTGCTTGTTCCACACTTCCGACCAGTAGCCGTCGCCCGGCTCGCGCTTGATCTCTATCTTGATGCCGGCCTTGGCGCAGGACTGCTGGTAGAGTTGGGCGGCGTCCACGGCGCCGGGGAAGGCAACGTCGGAGGTACGCAGCAGGATCGAGCCGCTATGGCCCGACTTCTTGTACGCCGCCGCCGCCTTTTCGGGGTCGAACTTGCGCTGCTCGATATCGGCGGAAAACAGCGGATAGGCTTCGTTGATCGGGAAGTCGTTGCCGACCGAGCCGTAGCCGCGCAGGATCTTGTCCAGCATCTCCTCGCGGTCCATGGCGAGCTTGAGCGCCATCCTGAGGTCGTTTTTGTCGAAGGGCGCGGTGTCGCAGAACATGTTGAACGGGTAATAGCCGCGCCCGGCGACATTCTCGATGCTGACGCCCGGCATGCGTTTCACCAGATCGACCACCTTGGGCTCGACGCGGTTGATGAGATGCACCTGGCCGCCCTGCAGAGCCGCGAGCCTGGCCGTCGGATCGTTGATGACGACGATCTCGATCTGGTCGGCATGGCCTGCCTTGTCGCCGCGCCAGTAATTGGCGAAGCGTTCGCCGCCATGCTTCACGCCGGGCTGGTTGACGGCAACCTTATACGGCCCGGCGCCGATGCCGGCATTCGGGTTGTCCTTGCCGCCATTCGGCTGGATGACCAGGTGGTAGTCGGCCATCAGATAGGGGAAGTCGGCATCGGCGTCGCCGAGCGTCACCACCACGTCCTTGCCGTCGGCCTTGATGGTCTTGATGTTCTTCAGAATGCCGAGCGCGCCGGACTTCGACTTCTCGTCGGCGTGGCGCTCGAGCGTCGCGACGACATCCTCCGCGCTCACCGTCTTGCCGTTGTGGAATTCGATGCCGTCGCGGATCTTCATCGTCCAGGTCTTGGCGTCGGCCGAAGCGCCGATCTCCTCGGCGATCAGGTTCTCGACACCGCCTTCCGGGGTCAGCCGGACAAGGAATTCGCCCCACTGTTTGCAGAAGTTGTAGGTCACCTGGCTGAGATTCAGCGCCGGATCGAGGCTGTTGGTCGATTCGCCGCCCTGCAGGCCGGCCCTGATGATACCGCCCTTTACGGGCGTCGCGGCGAAAGCCTTGCCGGCAAGCGTCGTGGCGAGCGCCGCCGAAGCGCCAAGCGCTGCCGCGCGGCCGAGGAAGTCGCGCCGCGAGATCCTGCCCTTGCCGGCGAGTGCGGCGAGATGGTCGAGTTCCGTCTGCATGTCCTGCCCCCTTTTTGAGATTGATGGTGCGAGCCCTATCTTGCCTGCAGCCGATCTTTCCTCTTCCGCATTGCAGCCGCATGACAACGGCCGCCCGGATGCTGATTTTCGCGAGCTATCTCTTTGTTTTAACGCAATTCCGTGCGGAAAGCCGCTTAACGGCTCTACGGGAATTGCTTTAGTTTCCAGCGCTCGCCATGCGCCGGCCCTTGATCGCCTTCTCAAGCCAGCCGATCTCCATCTCCGGCACGGAAGACAGGAGAAGGTCGGTGTAGGCGTCGAAGGGCGGCGTCAGCACCTTGCTCTTGGCGCCGTAGCGCACCACCTCGCCGCGATACATGACCGCGATCGAATCGGCGATCGACTTAACCGTCGCCAGATCGTGCGTGATGAACAAATAGGCGACCTTTTCATGCTGCTGCAGGTTCAGCAAAAGCTTGAGAATGCCGTGGGCGACCAGCGGGTCGAGCGCCGAGGTCACCTCGTCGCAGATGATCAGCTTCGGCTTGGCGGCCAGCGAGCGGGCAATGCAGACGCGCTGCTTCTGTCCGCCGGACAGCTCGGCCGGGTAGCGGTCGATAAAACCCTTGCCCATCTCGATCTCGTCGAGCAGCTCGGCGACGCGCTTGTCGCGCTCGCGGCCCTTCATGCCGAAATAGAACTCCAGCGGCCGGCCGATGATGGTGCCTACCGTTTGGCGCGGGTTCATCGCCACGTCGGCCATCTGGTAGATCATCTGCAGCTGGCGCAGATCTTCCTTCGGCCGGTCGGCCAGCCTGTTGGCCAGCGGCCTGCCGTCGAAGGTGACGGTGCCTTGCTCGGGCGGCAACAGGCCGGTTATGGCGCGCGCCAGCGTCGACTTGCCGGAACCGCTCTCGCCGACGACGGCCAGTGTCTGTGCCGGGTAGATGTCGACCGAGACGTTCTTCAGAACCTTGACATGGCCGCCGCCATAGGCGGCGGTCACATTCTTCACCGACAGGAAGGGCGTTGTGCCGGGCTGCTGTTCCTGGTGCTCGATCTCGTGCACCGAAACCAGTGCGTTGGTGTATTCCTGGCGCGGCTCCTTGATGATCTGCTGCGTGCCGCCCCACTCCACCAGCCGGCCGTGGCGCAGCACCATGATCTCATCCGAGACCTGGGCGACGACGGCAAGGTCGTGGGTGATGTACAAGGCGGCAACATGGGTGTCGCGGATGGCGTCCTTGATCGCTGCAAGCACGTCGATCTGCGTCGTCACGTCGAGCGCCGTGGTCGGCTCGTCGAAGACGATGAGGTCGGGCTCCGAGCAAAGCGCCATCGCCGTCATCACACGCTGCAATTGGCCGCCGGAAACCTGGTGCGGGTAGCGCTCGCCGATCGTCTCGGGATTGGGCAGGCTGAGCTTCTTGAACAACGCGACCGCCCGCTTCTCGGCCTCGGCACGGTTCGCGGTGCCGTGCAGCAGGGCCGCCTCGACCACCTGGTCGATCAGCTTGTGCGCCGGGTTGAACGCCGCCGCCGCCGACTGCGCGACATAGCACACCTCGCGTCCGCGCAGCGCCCGCACGCCTCTTGGTCCGGCCTTCATGATGTCGCGGCCGTTGAGGATCACCTCGCCGCCGGTGATGCGCACGCCGCCGCGGCCATAGGCCATGGACGACAGGCCAATGGTCGATTTGCCGGCGCCGGATTCGCCGATCAGGCCGAGCACCTTGCCCTTTTCGAGCGTCAGCGAGACATCGTGGACCAGTGTGATGGTTTTCGGCGCCTCGCCCGGCGGATAGACGGTCGCCTCGATGCGCAGGTTGCGGATGTCGAGGAGCTTGCCTGGGCTTGCTTGCCCGTCGGCCATCGGCCGCGTCTTCGCCTGCTTGTCAGCCATCAGTCGCGTCCTCCCTTCAGGCTCGTCGTGCGGTTGAGCACCCAGTCGGCGACGAGGTTGACCGAGATCGCCAGCACAGCGATCGCAGCCGCCGGGATCAGCGCCGCCGGAATGCCGAACACGATGCCGTCCTTGTTTTCCTTGACCATGCCGCCCCAGTCCGAATCCGGCGGCTGCACGCCAAGGCCGAGGAAGGACAGCGCCGACAGGAAGAGCACGGCGAAGATGAAGCGCACGCCAAGCTCCGCCACCAGCGGCGACAGTGCGTTGGGAAGGATCTCGCGGAAGATGATCCAGCCCTTGCCTTCGCCGCGCAGCTTGGCCGCTTCGACGAAATCCATGACGTTGATGTCGACGGCCACCGCGCGCGACAGGCGATAGACGCGGGTCGAATCGAGGATGCCCATGACGAGGATCAGGGTCAGCGCATTGGTCGGCAGCACGGAAAGCACGACGAGGCCGAAGATCAGCGTCGGGATCGACATCAAAAGATCGACGAAGCGCGACATCAGCGTGTCGAACCAGCCGCCGAACACCGCGGCCGAGAAGCCGAGGATCGCGCCCAGCGAGAAGGACAGCGCCGTCGCCGCCACCGCGATCTCCATGGTGATGCGCGCGCCGTAGATCATGCGCGAGATGAGATCGCGGCCGAGATTGTCGGTGCCAAGCCAACGGGCGGCAGACATCGGCTCCCAGACGTCGCCGACGATCTCGCCATTGCCGTGCGGCGCGACCCAGGGCGCGAAGATGGCGCAGAACGCGAAAGCGCCGGTCAGGATCAGCCCCACCCAGGCGGTTATCGGGATTTGTCGTAGTGCCATTCGCCTCAGTTCCCCTTCTGGTCGTCTTGCATCCGGCCCGTCATTTCGGATGCCCCCGTCACTTCGGATGCCTCAGCCGCGGATTGGCCACGATCGCGGCGATGTCGGCGACGATGTTGAGCGTGATGTAGACCGCGGCGAAGATCAGTCCGACCGCCTGCACCACCGGCACGTCGCGCTTGGCGACATGGTCGACCAGATACTGCCCCATGCCCGGATAGACGAAGATCACTTCGACCACGACGACGCCGACGATGAGATAAGCGAGGTTGAGCATGACGACGTTGACGACCGGCGCGATCGCGTTCGGGAATGCGTGCTTGCGGATGATGTCGAAGGCCTTCAGCCCCTTGAGCTCGGCCGTCTCGATATAGGCCGACTGCATGACGTTGAGGATCGCCGCGCGCGTCATGCGCATCATGTGGGCAAGCACCACCAGCGTCAGCGCCGTGGCCGGCAGCACAACGGCCTGCAGCCTTTCCAGGAACGGCGTGGAGTCGTCCACCGTCGAGATGCTCGGGAAGATCTGCCAGTGCACGGCAAACACGAAGATCAGCACATAGCCGATGAAGAATTCCGGGAACGATGTCGAGGCCAGCGCAAGGCCGGAGATCAGCTTGTCGACGAAGCCGTTGCGATAGCGCACCGCAATGAGGCCGAGGATGATCGCCAGCGGCACCGCGACGACCGCCGCGCAGGTCGCCAGGAACAGTGTGTTCTTCAGCCGGGTGCCGATCGAGGTCGCGATGTCCAGTCCGCTCGACTGCGCCGTGCCGAAATCGCCATGCAGGATGCCCCAGAGCCAGTGCACGTAGCGCAGCCATGCCGGGTCGTTCAGCCCGAGCTGCTCGCGCAGGTTCGCCAGCGCCTCCGGCGTCGCCGATTGGCCGAGGATCGCCTGGGCGACGTCGCCCGGCAGGATCTGCGTGCCGGCGAAGATAAGCACCGAAACAGCCAAAAGAAGAACCAGGCCCAGCAAGACGCGCTGAGCGACCAATCTCAGGATCGGAGACGACATCGGCAACCCGCAATGGTGAAGAAGGGACGACGCCCGCCTTTCGGGCGGGTCATGAAAACGGAGAAGGGCCGGCTTGCGCCAGCCCTTCCCTTATCCTTCATCAGGCCTGCAGCCAGCACTCGATCAGCGCATGGCCGTTGCTGAGTTCCTGCGCCGGGTTGTCGACCCAGCCTTCGACGCCCTTGCCGGTCGCGTCGACGAACTGGTTGAAGAACGGCACGATCAGGCCGCCTTCGTCGCGCATGATCTCGCCCATGTCGCGGTAGATCTTCTTGCGCTTGGCTTCGTCGAGCTCGCCGCGCGCGGCAAGCACCATCTTGTCGAAATCCGGGCGCTTCCAGCGGGTGTCGTTCCAGTCGGCGGTCGACAGATAGGCGGTCGAGTACATCTGGTCCTGGGTCGGACGGCCGCCCCAGTAGGAGAGCGAGAAAGGCTGCTTGTTCCAGACTTCGGTCCAGTAGCCGTCGCCCGGCTCGCGCTTGATCTCGATCTTGATGCCGGCTTTGGCGCAGCTCTGCTGATAAAGCTGGGCGGCGTCGACGGCGCCCGGGAAGGCGACGTCGGAGGTGCGCAGCAGGATCGAGCCGCTATGGCCCGACTTCTTGTAGGCCGCGGCCGCCTTTTCCGGATCGAACTTGCGCTGCTCGAAGTCGCCTGCAAACAGCGGGTAGGCCTTGTTGACCGGCATGTCGTTGCCGACTTCGCCGTAACCGCGCAGGATCTTGGTCAGCATCTCCTCGCGGTCCATGGCGAGCTTCAGCGCCATCCTGAGATCGTTGTTGTCGAAGGGCGCGGTGTCGCAGAACATGTTGAAGGGATAGAAGCCGCGGCCCGAAGCGGCGCGGATGGTGACGCCGGGCAGCCGCTTGACCAGATCGACGATCTTCGGCTCGACGCGGTTGATCATGTTGACCTGGCCGCCCTGGAGCGCGGCCATGCGCGCCGTCGGGTCATTGACGACGACGATCTCGACCTGGTCGGCATGGCCGTATTTGTCGGCCTGCCAGTAATTGGCGAAGCGCTCGCCGCCATGTTTCACGCCGGGCTGGTTGGTGGTGACCTTGTAAGGGCCGGTGCCGATGCCGGCATCCGGCTTGTCCATGCCGCCATTCGGCTGGATGATCAGGTGATAGTCCGCCATCAGGTAAGGCATGTCGGCGTTCGGGTCCTTCAGCGTGACCACGACATTGCCGCCATCGGCCTTGATGGTGTCGATGCTCTTCAGCACGCCCAGCGCGCCCGACTTGGACTTCTCGTCGCTGTGGCGCTTCAGCGTCGCCACCACGTCGTCCGGCGTCACTTCCTTGCCGTTGTGGAACTGGACGCCTTTGCGGATTTTCATCGTCCAAGTCTTGGCGTCGTCCGAAGAGCCGATCTCCTCGGCGATGAGGTATTCGACGCCGCCGCCCGGAGCGAGCTCGACCAGCGTTTCGCCCCAGCATTTGCCGAAGGCGAAGGGAACCTGGCTAAGGAAGGTCGCAGGATCGAGGCTGTTGGTGGATTCACCGCCCTGCAGGCCGGCCTTCAGCGTGCCGCCTTTGACCGGGCCGGCGGCGCGCACGGCGTTGGAAAGCAGCGAGTTGGCAACGGTGGCGGCGACGCCGAGCGCCGCGGCGCGCCCGAGAAAATCGCGACGGCTAAGTTTTCCGGCCGCGACTCGCCGGCTGAGATAGTCGAGTTCGTTGGACATTAAGGTTCCTCACTCTGGATATCCGACCTTAGGGTCGTTTCTTGCTATTGGAGGAGATAATGACCGCAAGGGAAAGCGGCAGGCAAGACCGAATGCGACATGCGGTGGCGTAAATCGTACGCCGCATTTGGACCAATCTTGCCTCGACTCAAACCAACGAGCGGGGAATCGCCTGCTCGAAGTCGCGTTCGAAGACCAGCTTTTCGCCCTCATAGGCTTCGATTCTGGCGCTGACGATAAAGTTTGCGGCGTCCGATCGCATCTCGGCAAAAGTCTCGGTCCGCACCGACCATTCATCGCGCGACAGGGTCTGCGTCCAATGCGTGGCTCCGGTGGCCGACAGCGGGTCGTCGGGATGGATCGTCCATGTCTCGCGCACGATGCTGCCATTGGCCAGCCCATGTTCGATGTCGCGCACCTCGCCGAAATCGTCGGTTATTGAGAGTGTGACCAGACCGGTCTTCTCGTCGCGGCTGACATGGCGTTCGGAATTCGCCTGCCTGATCGTCTCGGTCGCCCATGGCGTCGCGCCTTCCGGCTCGGGGAACGAAACCTCATCCCTTCTTGCCAGCGGACGCAGCGGCAGCTTCAGCGTCGCCTTGGCGAGATCAAGTCGCACCGGCTCCGGCGAGGGCCAGATCATCGGCCAGTAGGCGGTCGAAACGGCGATGCGCAATTTGTGGCCGGCCGGCACACGATAGGCGCATTGGTCGAGCACGACGCGCGCCGAAACCGTCTCCCCGGGAACCAACGGTTCGGGGAATTCATGCGAGTTGCGGTGGGTCAGATTGAGCACGCCATATGAGATCAGCTCCGAGGCGCCGTCCGGATGCACGTCGCAGAGCCGCACCGCGATGTTGGCCTGCGGCCGGTCGGAGGCGAGCTGGACCTCGAGCTCCGGCGCCCCGACAATGTCGATCGCTTCGCCGAGCTCGGTCTGGTCGAAACAAACCGACAGCGCGTCATCGGGGCGTTGGTCGCCCGGCAGTTCCGGCCCGAAGGTGAAGGGAAAATATTCGCCGCCGGCGAGTCCGCAGGTCTGCGGCGACGCGACGATCGCCGGCTTGGCGCCGTCGGGGATGAGCTCGATCGTCTCAAGCTTGATGTTGGACGACGGCCATTCCTGTTCCGCCACCCAGCGGCCCGGTCGCTCGGGATGCCAGCGCGCCGGGCGCACGCTGTCCATCATATAGGCGCGGTAGTCCGGATCGGCCTCGACGCCGGTTTCCCCGCCCTTCAGCCAGCGGTCCCACCAGCGCAGCGCTTCCTGCAGGAAGCCGATGGCCGGGTTGGGCCCGGCGTAATGCGGGTATTTGTGGATCCAGGGGCCGACGATACCTTTGACCGGCGACTGGATGTTGGCGACGAGATGGGAAATCGTGTTGCGGTAGCCGTCATGCCAGCCGCCTATCGACAGCACGGCCGCTTTCACCGCCGAAAAATCCTCGCAGATAGAGCCGCGCTTCCAATAGGCGTCGCGATGCTGGTGGTTGAGCCAGAGCGGCAGAAGGAAAGGCTGGTTCTCCAGCCGGCTAAGCCACAAATCCCGCCAGCGGTTGCCGCCGGCGATCACCGGATCCGGCGGCCGCGACGAATAGGACAGCATCGTCGAGGCCCAGCCGAAATTTTCCAAGAGCAGGCAGCCGCCCTTGTAGTGGATGTCGTCGGCATAGCGGTCGACAGTCGAGCATAGGCTGATCACCGCCTTCAGCGCCGGCGGCTGCTTGGCAGCCACCTGCAGGCAGTTGAAGCCGCCCCAGGAAATGCCCATCATGCCGACATTGCCGTTGCACCAGGGCTGCGCCGCCGCCCAAGCGATGACGTCGCAGGCATCCTGCAATTCCTGCTCGGAATATTCGTCGTCCATCAGCCCTTCGGAATCGCCATTGCCGCGCATGTCGACGCGGATCGAGGCGTAGCCGTGCCCGGCGAAATAGGGGTGGGTGAGCTGGTCGCGAAAAATGGTGCCGTCGCGCTTGCGGTAAGGCAGGTGCTCGAGGATCGCCGGCACCGGATCGTCAGTGGCGTCCTGTGGCATCCAGACGCGCGCCGACAGCCGGCAGCCGTCCGGCATGACGATGCCCATATCGGGGAATTCGACGACCTTGCGCGGGAATTCGATGACGGTTTTCATGGGGCGCATAACGCTACGCAGCGTGGCGACTTTCAATCGCCAATCGCGACTGGAGCATCAAAAAATGCGACCTGGGTCGTTAGCGCACGCAGCCTCGATTATCCGGCTTCCTCTTGCATCCTCCGGGTAATTTATGTATTACATTTATTCACGTGGCCCGACGCAGACACAGTGGATGATCTCGCCTGAAAATCGTGAGCCAAAACGGGTGACGAACCTCGCAAGCCGGGGTCTCGACTTCGCCGATCTCGATATCGAGTTTTTTGCCACGTCAATCGTCCTCCCGGCCAAAGCCGGTCGGCTGAAGGCGATTGGAGAATTTGGAGAGATCATTCTCGCCGTGATCTTCAAGCCGCTTGGTTCCGAAGCGATCTCGGTGATCTCGATGCGTCATGCCAGCCGAAAGGAAAGGTCCGTATATGAGCAACACTAAGTCACACATTCGGCGGCTTACCGATGCCGAGGAAGCCGAAATTCAAAGACAGATTGCTGCCGATTCCGAGGACGGGGAGGCGACCGACGAACAGCTGGCACAAGCCAAGCCTTTCGCGGAAGCGCTCCCGGAACTTTTTGAGAGCATAAGGCGTTCCCGCGGCCGACCGGCCCTGGAGAAACCAAAGCAAGTCGTCTCCATCCGCCTCGACCAGGACGTTGTCAGAAAATTCAAGGCGACCGGCAAGGGTTGGCAGGCACGGATAAATGAAGTTCTGAAAAACGCGAAGGTAAGGTAGGCTATACACTTCAGTTCAGCGGGATGTCGTTGTCGGCCTTGCTTGCCTGATAGGCCTCCGACAGCTCGTCATAGCGCGCCGAAATCCTGCCGATCCGAGCCTCCAGCCGCTGGCGCTCAGCCTCGGGCAAAGCCCTGACCAGCCGGCGGATGGAAAAACTCTTCCAATAGGCGTTCTCGGCATTGTAGCCGCCTGGATCCAGGGTGAAGACCTCTTTCAGGATCTTCAGGTCGTGCGGGATGGCAAAACTGTCGCGCGAATCCTCGTGGCTGAAGAGGTAGTAGAAATTGTCGAAACCGGTCCAGGTGATCGCCGACAGGCAGAGCGAGCAGGGTTCGTGCGTGGCGATGAACAGCGCATCCTTGGTGTCGATGCGCTCGGCCTTGGGCATCTCGTAGAAGCGCTTCAGGCAATGCACCTCGCCATGCCAGAGCGGATTTTCCGTCTCGTTGTTGGTCTCGGCCAGCACCAGCGACCGGTCGTCCTTTCGCAGGATCGCGGCGCCGAACAGCTTGTTGCCGCGGGCGACGCCTTGCACCGTCTTTGGCACGATGTCGTGCTCGATCACATCGAGCAGGCGGTCGATCAGCGAAATGTCGGTCATGGGAATCGCGAGCTTTCAGGGAAGGTGGATCTCGTAAGGATGCGAGAAATGGAACTCTTCGAGATTGGAGCCGTCGCCGCCGCGGTCGACGATGAGAAAATCCTGCTCCTCGCCGATCGGCGTCAGCACGCCGTGCCAAAGGTTGCGGCGGTAGTTGATGCCTTGTCCGGGGCCGGCGAGAAAGGCCTGCGGTTCACCCGGGCCATCCTTGGTGTCATGGCAGACGACCACCAGGAACGGCCGCGGCGACAGCGGGATGAAGGCCTGGCTGCCAAGCGGATGGCGCTCGACCATGATCAGCTTCAGCGGCATCTCATAGGGCGTGCCGCGCACCATCGAGATCAGCACGCGCGCATTCGGGCCCGCAGCTTCCGCCGTGGCGAGGTCGTGATAGCGCATCGCCTTGCCGCCATTGATCGGGTAGCGGTTGTCGCCGCCCATGTCGATGACGTCGCCGAAGGGCGCGAAGGTCTCGCGGGTGAGTTGCTGGGCGACAATGCGGCTCACCGCGCCTTGCCTCCAAGATAGCCGCCAAGCCTGGCGTGACGGTTGACGTCCTTGTAGAGCAGGTAGCGGAAATTGCCGGGGCCGCCGGCATAGCAGGCCTGCGGGCAGAAGGCGCGCAGCCACATGAAATCGCCGGCTTCGACCTCGACCCAGTCCTGGTTGAGGCGGTAGACCGCCTTGCCTTCCAGAACATAGAGCCCGTGCTCCATGACATGGGTCTCCGCGAAGGGGATGACCGCGCCGGGCTTCAGCGTCACGATGGTGACATGCATGTCATGGCGCATGTCGGCCGGGTCGACAAAGCGGGTCGTTGCCCAGCGCCCTTCCGTGCCCGGCATCGGGCTCGGCGCCACATCCTGGTCGCTGGAGAAGAAGGCTTCCGGCGCGTCGAGACCGTCGACCACCTCATAGGCCTTGCGAATCCAGTGGAAGCGGGCAGCGCTGCCGCTCTCGTTGCGCACCGTCCAGCCGCTCGACGGCGGCAGGAAGGCAAAGCCGCCGGGGGCAAGCACATGTTTTTTGCCGGCAAGCGATACGGTGAGCTCGCCCTCGACGACGAACAGCACGCCCTCGGCGCCGGCATCGAGTTCCGGCCGGTCGCTGCCGCCGCCGGGCAGGACCTCGACGATATATTGCGAGAAGGTCTCGGCGAAGCCCGAGAGCGGCCTTGCGATGATCCAGGCCCGCGTCTCGTCCCAGAACGGCAGCGGACTGGTGACGATGTCCTGCATCACGCCTTTGGGGATGACCGCATAGGCCTCGGTGAAGACGGCGCGGCCGGTCAGAAGCTCGTTCTGGCCGGGATGGCCGCCATGCGGGGCGTAATAGGTTCGCTCGGCGGTCTTGATCATATCCATGTGGTCCTGACCCTCAGAGCAATTCCAGGAAAAGTGTGAAGTGGTTTTCGGTCCGGAATTGCGTCAACAGAAAAACAAACATTAGAGTGGCAGCATGTCTTTCAGGCGAAGCAGCGCGATGCGTTCGACCTGTTTGCAGGCGGTTTCGAATTCGGTGCCGCGGCTGTTGCCGATCCGCGCCTCGAACTCCGCCAGGATCTCGTCCTTGGTCTTGCCCTTGACCGCGATGATGAAGGGGAAGCCGAAGGTGGTGACATAGGCGGCGTTGAGTTTCGAGAACAGCTCGCGTTCCTTGTCGGTCAGCGCGTCGAGCCCGGCGGACGCCTGCTCCTTGGCCGATTCCGGCGTCAGCCGCTTGGCCGCCGCCAGCTTGCCGGCGAGGTCCGGATGGGCGTTGAGCACGGACAGCCGCTGGGCCTCCGTTGCCGCGCGGAAGACGCGGCAGAGCGCGTTGTGGAGGCCGCCGGCGCTGTCATGCGCGGGCCCGAGTTCCAGTTCGTAGGCGCGCTCGGCGATCCAGGGCGAATGCTCGAACACGCCGCCGAAGGCATGCACGAATTCCTCGAACCCCATCCGCGACGGCCGCAGTGCCGGCGCCCGGTAAGGATGCGTCTCGCGCCAATGCCTGGCGATGTCGATGCGCCGTGTCAGCCAGACCTTGTCATGCGATTTCACATAGTCGACGAAGCGCTTCAGCGCCGCGACCCGTCCGGGACGGCCGACCAGCCGGCAATGCAGGCCGATATTCATCATGCGCGGCCGGCCCGCCTTGCCCTCGGCATAGAGCGTGTCGAAGCTGTCCTTCAGATAGGCGAAGAACTGGTCGCCGGAGTTGAAGCCCTGCGGTGTCGCGAAGCGCATGTCGTTGGCGTCGAGCGTGTAGGGGATGATGAGCTGCGGCTTCTCCAGCCCGTCGCGATCGAACCAGTAGGGCAGTTCGTCGTCATAAGTGTCGGAGACATAGTCGAAGCCGCCTTCCTCGGCGACGAGCCGCACGGTGTTGACCGAAGTGCGGCCGGTGTACCAGCCGGTCGGCCGCGCGCCGGTCACCTCGTAATGCAGCTTGATCGTCGCTTCGAGATCGCGCCGCTCGTCCTCGGCGGAGTGGTCGCGATAGTCGATCCATTTCAGGCCATGCGAGGCGATCTCCCAGCCAGCCGCCTGCATGGCGGCCACTTGGTCGGGCGAGCGCGCCAGCGCGGTGGCGACGCCGTAGCAGGTCACCGGCACTTGCGCTTCGGTGAACAGCCGGTGGAGCCGCCAGAAGCCGGCCCGCGCGCCGTATTCATAGATCGATTCCATGTTCCAGTGGCGCTGGCCGACCCAGGCGGCGGCACCGACGATTTCGGACAGGAACGCTTCCGAAGCCTTGTCGCCATGCAGCACGCAGTTCTCGCCGCCCTCTTCATAGTTGACGACGAACTGCACCGCCACATGCGCACCGCCGGGCCATTTTGGGTCCGGCGGATTTGCCCCGTAACCGCGCATGTCCCGATCGTAACGCATTGCCGCTCCTGCCCGATGGTCGAGATGAAGATATCGAAAGGAGTGCGGATGCATTCCCCCGAAAATTTTTGAAAGTGCTTTTTGCCATGCTCCGCTCGACCGGGGCTTATGCATAGCCTTTAATTGGCGCACAATTGACCTGAAACTGAACCGGGATGGGAGGCGGCCAGTGGCAGAGACGTCGAAAGCCGATGGCGGGCGCCTGACGACCCATGTGCTCGACACCGCGACCGGTCGGCCTGCCAAGGGCCTGTCGATCGGCCTTTTTCGCATCGAGGGCCAGGGCCGCACGCACCTCAAGACCGTCGCCACCAACGATGACGGGCGCTGCGACGCGCCGCTGCTCGCCGGCGCCGATTTCCGCACCGGCGAGTATGAGCTGGTCTTCGCCGCCGGCGACTATCTGCGCGGCCAAGGGATCGACTTGCCGCAACCTGCTTTCCTCGACATCGTGCCGATCCGCTTCGGCATGGCGGAGAAGCTGCATTATCACGTCCCGCTCTTGATTTCGCCCTATGGCTACTCGACCTATCGGGGGAGCTGAGACATGGTTGAGACCCGCAACGAAATACGCTTCATCTTGAACGGCAACGGCGTGGCGCTGAGAGACGTCGCGCCCGATGCGACTTTGCTCGACTGGCTGCGGCTCAACCGCTCGTTGCGCGGCACCAAGGAAGGCTGCGCCGAGGGCGATTGCGGCGCCTGCACGGTGCTGGTCGGCAAGCTTTCCGCCGAAGGTCTCGTCTATGAAAGCGTCAATGCCTGCATCCGCTTCATGGGCTCGCTTGACGGCACCCATGTCGTGACGGTGGAGCATCTGCGCGGCGACGGTGAAAAACTGCATCCGGTGCAGCAAGCGATGGTCGATTTCCACGGCTCGCAATGCGGCTTCTGCACGCCGGGCTTCGTCATGTCGCTCTACGGGTTGTGGATGAAAACGCCCGATCCGTCCAACGCGGTGATCGAAAAGGCGCTGCAGGGCAACCTCTGCCGCTGCACCGGCTATGAGGCGATCATGCGCGCCGCGCACGCCGTTTCGAGCTATGGCAAGGCGGCTAAGGATCCGCTGGCCGTGGAACGCGAGGACATCACCGCACGGCTAAAAGCACTGCGCGATGGCGCCAGGGTCGAGATCGGCTCGGGCAAGGCGCGATTGATCGTGCCGGCCAGCGTCGACGATTTCGCCGCCTTGATCGAGAAGGAACCGGGCGCCACCATCGTCGCCGGCTCGACCGATGTCGGCCTGTGGGTCACCAAGCACATGCGCGACATCTCGCCGGCGATCTTCATCGGCGGCCTCGACGGCTTGCGTACGACCTCGGAAAAAGACGGCGTCATCACCATCGGCGCCGGCGTGACCTACACCGAAGCCTTCGAGACGCTGTCGAAGCGCATCCCGGCTTTGGGACCGCTCGTCGACCGCATCGGCGGCGAACAGGTGCGCAACATGGGCACCATCGGCGGCAACATCGCCAACGGCTCGCCGATCGGCGATATGCCGCCGCCGTTGATCGCGCTCGGCGCGCAGCTCACGCTGCGCAAGGGTCAGGTCCGTCGCACGATACCGCTCGAAACCTTCTTCATCGCCTACGGCAAGCAGGACCGACAGCCCGACGAATTCGTCGAATCCGTGCATGTGCCCTTGCCGGCAAAAGGAACGAAGTTTGCCGTCTACAAGGTCACCAAGCGGCGCGATGAGGATATCACCGCGACGCTCGGGGCATTTTACCTGACCTTGGCCAAGGATGGAACGGTGGCCGACATCCGCATCGCCTATGGCGGCATGGCGGCAACGCCGAAGCGCGCCGCGGCGGTCGAGAAGGCGCTGATCGGCAAGGTCTGGAACGAAGCGACCGTGGAGGCCGCGATGGCCGAATATGCCGGCGACTTCAAGCCGCTGACCGACATGCGCGCGACCGCCGAATACCGGGCGCTGGCGGCAAGGAACCTTCTGCTGCGCTTCTATATCGAGACGACGGGAACGAAGGCGCCGTTCCAGGTCTCGCGCAACGAGGCCGCCTGATGAACAAGCACGCCACTCCCAACCTCAAGGCGGAAAAGATCGCCGGCGGTGTCGCCACCGACCAGCGGCACGATTCCGCGCACAAGCATGTCAGCGGCGCCGCCGTCTATATCGACGACATGCCGGAGCCTGCCGGCACGCTGCATATTGGCCTCGGCCTCTCCAAGATCGCGCACGGCACGCTGAAAAGCGTCGACCTGTCGGAGGTGCGCTCAGCCCCGGGCGTCGTCGACGTTCTGACCCATGCCGACGTTCCCGGCGAGAACGATGTTTCGCCGAGCAACATGCATGACGATCCGGTGCTTGCCGAAGGCAAGGTTGAGTTCTACGGCCAGCCGATCTTCGCCGTGATTGCCGAGACGCGTGAGGAAGCGCGCCGCGCGGCGCGTCTCGCAAAAATCGAGTATGACGATCTTCCGGCCGTCATCGACATCTGGAATCTCGACCCGGTCAACGACAAGCAGGTCACCACGCCGTTGATCCTGAAGCGCGGCGATGCCGCCGCGGCGATTGCTGCCGCCCCGCGCCGCATCAAGAACCGCATGTGGCTCGGCGGCCAGGACCATTTCTATCTCGAAGGCCAGGTCTCGCTGGCGATCCCCGGCGAGGACGACGAGGTCGTCGTCTATTGCTCGACGCAGGGCCCGAGCGAGACGCAGCATCTGGTTGCCCATGCGCTCGGCGTGCCGAGCCATGCGGTGACAGTCGAAGTGCGCCGCATGGGCGGCGGCTTCGGCGGCAAGGAAACGCAGGCCAACCAGTGCGCCGCAATAGCGGCAATCGCCGCCAAGAAGCTGAAGCGCGCGGTGAAGATCCGGCTCGATCGCGACGAGGACATGACCGCCACCGGCAAGCGGCACGACTTCGCCATCGACTACGAGGTCGGCTTCGACGACGAGGGCAACATCCTGGGCGTCGACTTCACCTATGCGCTGCGCTGCGGATTCTCCGCCGACCTCTCCGGTCCGGTCGGCGACCGCGCGCTGTTCCACTGCGACAACGCCTATTTCTATCCGGCGGTGCATGCGAAATCGGCGCCGCTCTACACCAACACCGTGTCCAACACCGCCTTCCGCGGCTTCGGCGGCCCGCAAGGCATGGTCGGCGCGGAGCGCGTCATCGACGAGGTTGCCTTCGCCGTCGGCAAGGATTCGCTCGAAATCCGCAAGTTGAATTTCTACGACCCGATGGAGGCCATCGGCGAGCGCAGCGTCACGCCCTATCACCAGAAGGTCGAGGACTGCATCATCCAGCGCATCGTGGCCGAGCTGGAGGAAAGCGCGGACTATGCGCGGCGACGCCGCGAGATCGGCGCCTTCAACAACAACAGCCGCTTCATCAAGCGCGGTCTGGCGCTGACGCCGGTAAAGTTCGGCATCTCCTTCACCAAGACGGAGGCGAACCAGGCCGGCGCGCTGGTGCATGTCTATGCCGACGGCTCCGTCCATATGAACCATGGCGGCACCGAGATGGGCCAGGGCCTGCACCTCAAGGTGGCGCAGGTCGTGGCCGAGGAGTTCCAGATCGACCTCGACCGGGTCAAGATCACCGCCACCACCACCGCCAAGGTGCCGAACACCTCGCCGACGGCCGCGTCGTCCGGCGCCGACCTCAACGGCATGGCGGCGCAGGACGCCGCCCGCCAGATCCGCAAGCGGCTGACCGATTTCGCCGCCGACAAATACCAGGTTCCGCACGACCAGGTCGTGTTCCTGCCCAACCGGGTGCGCATCGGCAACCAGGAAGTGGCCTTCAACGATCTGGTCAAGCAGGCCTATGTCAATCGCATCCAGCTCTCGGCGGCAGGCTTCTACAAGACCCCGAAGATCCATTGGGACCGCAGCAAGGGCCGCGGCCATGCCTTCTATTATTACGCCTATGGCGCGGCCTGCTCGGAAGTGTCGGTCGACACGCTCACCGGCGAATATGTCGTCGAGCGCACCGATATCCTGCATGACGCCGGCCGCTCGCTGAACCGGGCGATCGATCTAGGCCAGGTCGAGGGCGGCTTCATCCAGGGCATGGGCTGGCTGACGACAGAGGAGCTGTGGTGGGACGACGGCGGCCGGCTGCGCACGCATGCGCCGTCGACCTACAAGATCCCGCTCGCGTCCGACCGTCCGAAAATCTTCAACGTTAAGCTGACCGACTGGTCGTCTGCCTATGAACCGACCATTCATCGCTCAAAGGCGGTGGGCGAGCCACCGCTGCCACACGGCATGTCGGTGCTGCATGCGCTGTCGGACGCGGTGGCCAGCGTCGCGGATCACGAGATTTGTCCACGCCTTGATGCGCCGGCGACGCCGGAACGGGTGCTGATGGCGATCGAGTGGCTCAAGCAGGAGGCCGCGAAGCCGGCTTGAAACGTGCAATTCGGGCCGAAAAACACTATATTTCCCAAGTGGAAATGCAGACGATGAACTCGAAAGCACAACAGCTGAAGGAATTCCTCGGCCGGGTCGGCCAGGCTGCGTTGGTTGAAGTGGCGGCGACGAAGGGTTCGACCCCGCGCGAGGCCGGTGCCTTCATGCTTGTCTCGGCCTCGTCGATTCTTGGCACCATCGGCGGCGGCCAGCTCGAATACATGGCGATCGACAAGGCGCGGCAGGTATTGAATGCAGGGCAGCGGCCGCGATCTCCCGCCAGTGAAGCCCGCATCGAGGTCGATGAGGTCTGCGCAACGCTGGACGTTCCGCTCGGGCCGGAGATCGGCCAATGCTGCGGCGGCCGCGTCGAGGTGTCGATCCGCCTCGTCGATGGTTCACTGGAACAGCAACTGATCGCCAAGGCCGAAGCGGAAGAGGCCCATCTGCCGCATGTCTATGTGTTCGGCGGCGGCCATGTCGGCCAGGCGCTGGCCGCGTCGCTCGCGCTGCTGCCGATCCATGTCGTCGTCGTCGAGACCCGCGCCGAGGCGCTGGAAGGCATGCCGGAAACGGTGAAAACACGGCTGACATCGTTGCCCGAAGCCGTGGTGCGCGAGGCGCCGGCCAGATCGGCCTTCGCGATCCTGACTCATGATCATGCGCTGGATTTCCTGATCGTCGCCGAGGCGCTGAAGCGTGACGACAGCGCCTATGTCGGCATGATCGGTTCGAAGACCAAGAAGGCGACCTTCAGGAACTGGTTCCTGAAATCCGCGGAGGGCAGCGAAGCGCAGTTCGCCCGGCTCGTCTCGCCGATCGGCGGCAATGCCGTGAAGGACAAGCGCCCGCCGGTGATCGCCGCGCTCGCCGCCGCAGAGATCATGACGTCGCTGGTGGCGCACACCGTCGAGGCGCCAAGGGCCGCCGGCGCCGAGAAGATGATGGCCGGCTAAGTCCGCCGGCCATGTTGTGAAAGCCGGGAAGCGTCTGGCTATTCCTTTTCCTGGGTGTGCGCCTCGAGGAACCACAGCAATTTGTCGAGCGAGCGCGAATAGGCGGTAAAGATGTCCGCCGTATCGCGATCACCGGCGTCGTCGGCCTCGTCGATTGCTTCGCGGGTCAGCTTGGCGGCCGTGGCATAGCGGTCGATCAGCGCCGCCAGATGATCCTTGGTTTTGTGGATGTCGGTCGGATAAGGCCTCAGCTTGGTCGCTTTCGACACCTCCTGCGAGGTGCCATGCGCGGTGCCGCCGAGCTGCACGGCGCGCTCGGCGATAATGTCGACATGGCCGTCGATCTCCTCGCGGAATTCGTCCAGCATCTCGTGGATGGCGATGAATTGCGGGCCCTTGACGTTCCAATGAGCCTGCTTGGTGATCAGCGCCAGGTCGATGGCGTCGGCAAGCCTGGCGTTGAGCAGATCGATCGATTCCTTCTTGGCATCGGATTTGAGGTCGTTCTTGGTGACGATGGCGTCCATGGTCGGCTCCTGTCCCGCTGCGTCGCTTGGTGAAAGCTGAAGGCGGCCCGAGCGACCGCCAATCGTCAGAACGGCGATGACCAGAATTTCGTTCCGCGTTGGATCGAGGGACACCATCCCCGATTGCAGGTGTGAGTGGCGCTCACCGCTGCTTGCTGCTTTCCTCATTTCCCAAAGCGGCGCGAAACGTGTTTGTTGCGCCTCACGGACAACGGGGTCAGGAACATGGACATATTGAAGATCGCCGCATTTTCGGACGGGAACACCGGCGGCAATCCCGCCGGCGTGGTGATTGGCGAGATGCTGCCCGACGTCGCCGACATGCAGCGTGTCGCGGCAGAAGTTGCCTTCTCGGAAACCGCCTTCGCGGCGCCCGAAGGCGGCGGCTGGCGCGTGCGCTATTTTTCGCCGGAGTCGGAAGTGCCGTTCTGCGGCCATGCCACCATCGCGCTCGGCGCGGCGCTGGTCGGAAAGTTCGGCGACGGCATCTTCAGGCTGACCCTCAATCAGGCAGACATCACCGTCGAAGGCTTTCGCGATGGCGCCAACTTTGCCGCCGCCCTGCAGTCGCCGCCGACGCGCAGCAGGCCTGCGTCGGCCGAACTGGTTGGCGAAGCGCTCGCTCTGTTTGGTTATAAGCGGGGCGATCTCGACCCTGCCATTCCGCCAGCGCTCATCCATGGCGGCGCCGATCATCTCGTGCTGGCGCTGAAGTCGCGCCAGGCGCTGGCCGCCATGTCCTATGATCTCAAGAAAGGCCAGTCTTTCATGCGGCGCGAAGGCTTGGTCACCATCCTGCTCGCCTATGCCGAAACGCCGCGGCTCTTTCACATGCGCAATCCCTTTGCGTCCGGCGGCGTCTACGAGGACCCGGCGACGGGTGCCGCGACCGCTGCCTTTGCCGGCTATCTGCGCGATCTCGGCTGGCCGCATGGCGGCGCGATCGACATCGTCCAGGGCGAGGATATGGGCATGCGTTCGCGCCTTCACGCCGACATTCCGCCCGCGCCGGGCAGCTCGATCGGGGTGTCCGGAACGGCCAGGCTAATGGACTGATCTGAAGCAATTTCGGGAAAAGCGTGCTTCGGTTAGGCCGGGCGTCTCGCCGTAGCCTTCCGTCCGGAATCGCGACGCAGCTCTACCGGTCGTTACTTCCCAGCCAGGAGGTCCTTGATCAGCCGCTGGCAGCGCTCGGCCATGAAGTCGAGCAGCAGCCGCACCTTCGGATCCTGCAGCTTCTTGTGCGGATAGACGGCGGCGAATTGCACCGGCGTCGGCGGCGCCTGGGGCAGGATCACCTTCAAACGCCGGTCGCGGATGAACGGCTCGACCTCGAAACGCGGCTTGTTGATGATGCCGCGCCCCGACAGCGCCCAGCCGGTCAGAACGTCGCCGTCGTCGGTGTCATAGGGACCGTGCACCTCGAATTTCTGCGGTCCGTTCGGCATCTGCAGCGTCCAGACATATTCGCGCGCGCCGGCATAGCGCAGCATCAGGCAGTCGTGCTTCTTGCCGATCAGCTCCTGCGCCTCGGCCGGCTCGCCGCGCGCTTCCAGATATTTCGGCGCCGCCACCAGCACGCGCTCGCATTCCATGATGCCGCGCATCCTGAGGCTCGAATCCTCGATGATGCCGAGCCGGAAGGCGACGTCGATGCCTTCCTTCATGATATCGACATTGTGGTCGGAAAGCCGAAGCCGCACCTCGATATCGGGATATTTGTCGTGGAAGTCCGGAATGCCTGACGCGATCAGCCTCCGGCCGAGGCCGAGCGGCGCCGTAACCCTGATGGTCCCGCGTGGCTGGCCGGAGAGCGCGGCGACCGCCGCTTCCGCCTCGGTGATCGCGTCCAGCACCTGCTTGGCGCCGGTGTAGAACACGGTGCCATGCTCGGTCGGCATCAACTGCCTTGTCGTACGGTTGAACAGCCGCACCCCAAGATGCTTCTCCAACTCCTTGATCCGGTTCGAGGCGACCGCCGGCGAAATGCGCATGTCGCGCCCCGCCGCCGACAGATTGCCGAGCTCGACGACGCGAACGAAGACAGCGATGTTGTCTAGATAGGCCATGTGTGGCTCTCAAAAGGCTGAGCGGGGCAACCCTAGTATTTTCCATTTTTTTTTGAAAGTCATCGCGCACCTCGCCTCTTTTCGTTTGCGCGCCAGACCGTAAAGTCGCTCTCATCGGCAGGGACGAGTGCAATGATGGATTTCGCGATTTTCTGGGACTGGCTGAGCTTCGCGGTCCGCTGGCTGCATGTCATCACCGGCATCGCCTGGATCGGCTCGTCCTTTTATTTCGTCGCCCTCGACCTTGGCCTGCGCCAGCGGCCCGGCCTGCCCGCCGGCGCCTTCGGTGAGGAGTGGCAGGTGCATGGCGGCGGCTTCTACCACATCCAGAAATATCTGGTTGCGCCGGCCGAAATGCCGGAGCACCTCACCTGGTTCAAATGGGAATCCTACGCCACCTGGCTGTCGGGCTTCGCCATGCTCTGCGTGGTCTATTATGCCGGCGCCGATCTCTTCCTGATCGATCCCAACGTGCTCAACATCTCGGTGCCGGTCGGCATCCTCTTGTCGCTGGCCACCATCGGCGTCGGCTGGATCGTCTACGACCTGCTCTGCCGCTCGCCGCTGGGCAAAAGCGACACCGGGCTGATGCTGGTGCTTTATTGCGTGCTGGTGTCCATCGCCTGGGGGCTGACGCATCTTTTCACCGGCCGCGCCGCCTTCCTGCATCTTGGCGCCATCACCGCCACCATCATGTCGGCCAATGTCTTCATGGTCATCATCCCCAACCAGAAGATCGTCGTCGCCGACCTGATCGCCGGCCGCAAGCCGGACCCGAAATACGGCAAGATCGCCAAGCAGCGCTCGCTGCACAACAACTACTTGACCTTGCCGGTCCTGTTCCTGATGCTGTCGAACCACTACCCGCTGGCTTTCGGCACTGAGTTCAACTGGGTCATCGCTTCGCTGGTCTTCATCATCGGCGTTCTGATCCGGCACTATTTCAACACCGTGCATGCAAGGAAGGGCAACCCTACCTGGACATGGTTGGGCGCGGCCGTTCTGTTCATGATCATCATCTGGCTGTCGACCGTGCCAAAGGTGCTGACCGGCGAGCCCAAGATCTCCGCCGCATCCGCCGCCGCGCAGGTCTACATCGCCTCGGCGCATTTCCCGGCCGTGCGCGATACCGTGCTTGGCCGCTGCTCGATGTGCCATACGGAGGCGCCGGTCTATGAAGGCATCTACCATGCGCCGAAGGGGGTGCTGCTCGACACCGACGAGCGCATCGCCGAGCATGCTCGCGAGATCTACATCCAGGCCGGCCGGGCGCATGCCATGCCGCCCGCCAATGTCAGCCAGATAACCGACCAGGAACGGGCCCTTCTGGTCGCCTGGTTCGAAGGGGCCGGAAAATAAGCATGACATCGAAATTCCTGCGCGGCCGCACGCTCTCCTTCCTGCGCTGGCCCGAATCGGTCGACGATTATTCCGCCTGGCGCTACGAGGAGGATGGCGGTCTGCTGATCGAGAACGGCAGGATCGTCGCCGCCGGTTCCTATGCCGAAGTCGCGAAGAAGGCCGGCGCCGGTGTCGAGACGGTTGACCATCGTCCGCATCTCATCTTGCCCGGCTTCATCGACGCGCATGTGCATTTTCCGCAGATGCAGATCATCGCGTCTTACGGTGCGGAACTGCTGGACTGGCTGAACAAATACACTTTTCCGGAAGAGGCGAAGTTCCAGAACGCGCAGCATGGCCGCCGCATCGCGCGGCTGTTTCTCGACGAGATGCTGCGCCATGGCACGACGACGGTCGCGGCCTATTGCTCCGTGCACAGATCGTCGGCGGAAGCCTTCTTTGCCGAGTCGCATGAACGCAACATGCTCAACATCGCCGGCAAGGTGATGATGGACCGCAATGCGCCCGACGGCGTGCTCGACACGCCGCAAACCGGCTATGACGATACCAAGGCGCTGATCTCCGAATGGCACGGCAAGGGCCGCCAACTCTATGCCATCACGCCGCGCTTCGCCATCACCTCCTCGCCCGAGCAGATGGAGATGGCCGGTGCACTCTGCCGCGAATATCCCGATCTCCACATGCAGACGCATCTGTCGGAAAACCACGCCGAGATCGCCTTCACCCAGGAGCTCTACCCTTGGTCGCGCGACTATACCGACGTTTACGAACATTATGGCTTGCTCGGCAAAAAGGGCCTGTTCGGCCATTGCATCCACCTCTCGGAACGCGAGGCGGACGCGCTGTCGCAATCGGGTTCGGTGGCGGTGTTCTGCCCGACCTCCAATCTCTTCCTGGGCTCCGGCCTGTTCGACTATCAGCGCTATCGCCGGCGCGAGAAGCCGCTCAGGATAGCGGCGGCCACCGATGTCGGCGGCGGCACCAACTATTCGATGCTGCGCACCATGGATGAAGGCTACAAGGTGATCGCGCTGAACGGCGAGAAGCTCAATCCGTTCCAGTCCTTCTGGCAATTGACGCGCGGCAATGCCGAAGCGCTGTCGGTGGCCGACAGGGTCGGCACGCTGGACGAAGGCACCGATGCCGACATCGTCGTGCTCGATGCTCATGCCACACCGGGCATGCGGCTCAGGATGGAGACCGTGGAGACGCTGGCGGAAGAGCTCTTTCTGCTGCAGACGCTGGGCGACGATCGCGCCGTGCGCGAGGTCTATGTGGCGGGCCGGCCGGCGAAGAGTGGCATTGTGGCATAACGCCATTCCATGCCCTCCGCGCTTGACCCGGCGTCAGCCATCGGCCAAAGCGAGCGTCGACATTTGACAGGGGAACGCCATGGCCATCGCCGACGACATCGCTCTGATCAAGAAACAGGAAGCCACGCTGGTCTTTCCGGCCTTCGATGAGGCTGTCGCCTTCAAGATCGGTTCAGCCATCAGGGACCGGGCGCTGAAGGAAGATCTTCCGATCATCGTCGACATCAGGACTTTCGATCGGCCGCTCTTCTATGCCGCCATGCCGGGTTCGAACGCGTCAAATCCCGATTGGGCGCGACGCAAGATCAATGTCGTAAGGCGCTATCTCAGAAGCACCTATCGCCTGGTGCTGGAGCAGCAGCGCCCGGACCGCACTTTCAAGGTCGGCGAAGCGCTCGACATTGCCGATTATGTGCTCGCCGGCGGCGGCTTTCCGCTCACGGTGAAAGGCGCCGGCGTCATCGGTGTCATCGCCGTCTCGGGCCTGCCCGAGCGCGAGGATCATGGCGTCGTGGTCGACGCGCTTTGCGCGCATCTTGGCATCGATGCGAGCGGGCTCGCGCTGCCGCCGGAAGAAAAATGACCGACCCGAAAAGCTTCCTCACCTCGATCTTCAACGCCGCCGTCGCCGCCGCCGATCCGGAAAAGACGATCTGCAATCATTTGCCGGCAAAGCCGAAGGGCCGCACCATCGTCATCGGCGCTGGCAAGGGGTCGGCGCAGATGGCCGCCGCCTTCGAGAAGGTCTGGGACGGACCGATCGACGGCCTTGTCGTCACCCGCTACGGCTATGGCGCCAGATGCGAGCGTATCGAGATCATCGAGGCGGCGCACCCGGTGCCGGATGCCGCTGGCCTCGAGGCGTCGCGCCGCTTGCTGGAGAAGGTGCGGGGCCTGACCGCTGACGATCTTGTGGTAGCGCTGATTTCCGGCGGCGGTTCGGCATTGCTGCCGTCGCCGGCTCCCGGGCTGACGCTTGCCGATGAGATCGTCGTCAACGAAGCGCTGCTTGCCTCCGGCGCGCCGATCGCGGCGATGAACACCATCCGCAAGCATGTCTCGACGATCAAGGGCGGGCGCCTGGCCGCCGCTGCCTATCCTGCGAGGGTGGTGTCGCTGGTCGTCTCCGATATCCCCGGCGACAATCCGGCACTGGTTGCCTCGGGACCTACCGTTCCCGACACCGGCAGCCGCGCGGATGCGCTGGCCTCGATCGCCGCCTATGGCATGAAGCTGCCGGCCTCGGTCATGGCGCATATCCAGTCGCCGGCCGCCGACGCGCCGCGCCCCGATGATCCGCGCTTCGCCGGCAATGAAGTGCACCTGACCGCCTCTGCCGGCGTCTCTCTCGAAGCCGCCGCCGCCGAAGCGAAGCGGCAAGGCATCGAGGCCGTCATCCTGTCGGACGCCATCGAGGGCGAGGCGCGCGAGGTCGGCGGCGTCCATGCCGCGATCGCACGCGAAGTGGCGACGCGCAACCGCCCCTTCGCCAAGCCGGTGCTGATCCTCTCCGGCGGCGAGACCACGGTGACGTTGCGGGCGAAGGGCAAGGGCGGCCGCAATTCCGAATTCCTGCTCGCTTTCGCCATTGGCATCGACGGCATGAACGGCATCGATGCCTTGGCCGCCGACACCGACGGGATCGACGGCTCGGAGAACAATGCCGGCGCCTTCGCCGACGGCTCGACCGTGGCGCGCATGCGCGCGGCAGGCGTCGATGCCAAGACGATGCTCGCCGGCAACAATGCCTGGACGGCCTTCAACGCGGTCGGGGATCTGTTCGTGCCTGGTCCGACGGGGACGAATGTGAATGATCTGAGGGCAATTCTCGTTAGGTAGCGCGATAAGCGCTGACGTCGTCATTCCAGGGCGAAGCAGGAGCGAAGCTCCGTCGCGAAGACCCTGGAATCCATTCCGTGACCTGAGCCGTAGGATGCAGCGGAGCAGAACTCTGCACCGTTGCGACGCTCGTATGTCACGGAATGGATCCTCGGGTCTGCGCGCGTCGCTTCGCTCCTTGCTCCGCCCGTGGATGACGACGCGACGAGCGTTTCCGCCAATCTCCTAAGTCGCAGGATACGTGCGTCTACGCGAGGCTCGTTCGGGCGCCTAAATTGATCACGCCCTCATCAGCCCCTTCACCTTCCGCATATCCTGCAAAAACCGGTCCCTCTCCGCCTCCTTGTCCTCATGATCGCGGATGCGCAGGATGAAGGACGGGTGGACGGTCACAAACACGCGCAAGCCATCCTCGCGCTCGATCACATCGCCGCGCATCTTGGTGATCGGCACCGCCTTGCCGAGCAGCGACTGCGCCGCCGTCGCGCCGAGCGCCACCACGAGGTTCGGCTTGACGAGGTCGAGCTCCTTGTCCAGCCACCAGCGGCAGGCCTGGATTTCGCCGGCATTGGGCTTGGAATGGATGCGCCTCTTGCCGCGCGGCTCGAATTTGAAGTGTTTGACCGCATTGGTCACATAGACCTTGCGGCGATCGATTTCGGCGTCGTCCAGGATGCTGTCGAATATTCTGCCGGCCGGGCCGACAAATGGTTTGCCGGCCAGATCCTCCTGATCGCCTGGCTGTTCGCCGACGAAGACCACGTCCGCGCTTTCCGGTCCTTCGCCGAACACGGTCTGCGTTGCGTCATGCCAAAGCGGGCAGCGGCGGCAGCCTTTCGCCTCTTCGCGCAACTCCGGAATATCTTCGGCTTCAGGCGCCACCACATCGGCCGGCTCGGGCGTCGGCCAATGCTTGGCCTTCACCTTGGCATGGCGCGGTACTGGGGTGGTTGGCATCCGGTCGATCATCTCTGACGCGGCTCTGTCTGCTCCTGCTATCAAATCTGGAATGAGCGAGGCCACGGGAAGGTTCCGCCAATATTTCTTCGGCGTCTCCTGTCGTCGGCAAAACGTGATCGCCGCGCCTGTCGGGTCCTGTGCTCAAACCTCATGCAGATAGAGATGATAGTCCAGCTCACTGACGGTCCGCGCAACGCGCAGATATTCCGCCTGCTTGATCGCCACGAAGGTTCTGTGCAGGTCGGGGCCGAGCGCCGACCTCAGGAAATCGGAGCCTCTGGCCGCCTCGATTGCAGCGCGCCAGTCGGCCGGCATGGTCGATTTCTCCGTTGCCTGTTCATAGCCGTTCCCGGTCGTCTCGAGACCAGGGTCCAGACCCTCGTCCAGCCCCTTGACGATGCCGGCCAGCACCGTTGCGGCGACCAGGTACGGATTCGCGTCGACGCCCGACGGCCGGTGCTCGATGCGGCGGTTCCTGGCGTCGCCCGCCGGCACGCGCAGCGCCACCGAGCGATTGTTGACGCCCCAACTGGGCGCCACGGGGGCATAGGATTGTGAGACGAAGCGGCGCCATGAATTGGCGTGCGGCGCAAACACCAGCATGGATTCCGCCATGGTGTGGATGAGGCCGCCAAGCGCGTTGAGCAGGCTTAGCGACCATTTCTCGCCGGCTGCCTCGGTGAAGACGTTGCGGCCGCCATCGTCCTGCAGCGAGACATGGAAATGCATGCCCGATCCGGCATAGGCCTCGATGGGCTTGGCCATGAAGCAGGCGGTGACGCCGTACCGGCGCGCCTGCGCCCGCACCAGCCGCTTCAGCATGACGAGATCGTCGGCCGCCCGCATCACGTCCTTGCGGTAGTTGAGCGTCAGTTCGTACTGGCCGGGCGCGTATTCGGAGATCACCGTCTCGGCTGGAATACCTTGCGCCCTCGCGGCTGCGTAGATGTCGGAAAACAGCGGCTCCATGCCATGCAGATGGTCGACCGAATAGACCTCGGTCTTGGCCGAGCGGCGGCCGTCGAGCACCGCGCGGGCGGCTTGCACCTTGCCGTCCGCGTCGCGCTCATTGGACAGCAGGAAGAACTCGAGCTCGAAGGCGCCGGCCGGATGCAGGCCGCGCGCCGCCAGCAATTCCACCTGCCTTGCCAGCACCAGCCGCGGGTCGGAGGTCATCGGCTGGCCGTCGAGGTGGTGCATCGACATCAGCACCTGGCCGCGCGGCGGGTTGGTGCCGAAGAGCGGCACAAGCGTGCCGGGGATCGGCCATGCCCTGAGGTCGCCGTCGCCGGTGTCCCACACCAATCCGGTCTCGTGCACATCCTCGCCGGTGATGTCGAGGCCGAGGATCGAGATCGGCAGATGCCGGCCGTTCTCGAAAATGCCCATCAGCTCGTGCCGGCGCACGATCTTGCCGCGGCCGATGCCGTTGGCGTCGGTGAGCACGATGTCGAACGCCTCGATCTCAGGATGCGCGTCGAGAAACGCCTTCGCCTCGGCGGGCGTCGAGCCGGAAGGAGAGGTGGTAGCGGCGTTCAGATTGTCCATCGCCGCTTGTCTCACGCCGCAAGCTTGCCCGCAACCGCGGCGAAGGCGGCGATCAGTCGGCTCACTTGCGCCGAAGTCGTTGCCGGCGAAATCAGCATCATGTTGTGGAACGGCGCGATCAGCACGCCGCGATTGACCAGCGCGACATGGATGGCGGCTTCGAGCTCCGGCGCATGCGCCTTCTCGGCCTCGCCGCCGTTTTGCAGCGGTCCGGGCGCGCAGATAAACTCGACGCGGGCGCCGACCCGCGCGACATGCCAGGGCAGCTTGTTTCGCTGGACGACGGCGGAGAGCCCCGCATCGAGGCGGCGCGCCAGCCGGTCCATATGGGCGTAGGCCGCCTCGGTCATCACCTCTTCGAGAGTCGCGCGCATTGCCGCGAATTGCAGCGGATTGGCCGACAGCGTGGTGCCCATGCCGGAATAGCCGGGCTCCTTCACCCGGTTGTAGGCGCCGTAGCGCGTGGCGACCTCCTCGCTCATGCCCCAGATGCTCGCCGGCACGCCGCCCGCCACCGGCTTGCCGAGCACGAACAGGTCCGGCTCCAGCCGGTGCTTGCGCGTATAGCCGCCCGGGCCGGTCGAAATCGTGTGCGTCTCGTCGATAAGCAGCAGTGTGCCGGCCGCGCGGGTCAGGCGCCGCAGCGCGTCGTGGAAACCGGGTTCCGGCAGCACCATGCAGGAATTGGTCAGTACCGGCTCGGTGATGACGCAGGCGACATCGCGATCGGCAAGTGCTGCTTCCAAGGCGGCAACATCGTTGAATTCGACGATCTTCGTTGTCCGCGTCAGGTCGCGGAATTCGCCGGCCAATCCAGGCCGGTTCACCGGCTTGCCGTCGATCAGCCGCACCATCGTCTCGTCGACCGAGCCGTGATAGCAGCCGTTGAAGACCAGGATCTTCTCGCGCCCGGTCACCGCGCGGGCGACGCGCAGCACAAAGCGGTTGGCGTCGGTGGCGGTGGTGGCGATCTGCCAGTAGGGTAGACCGAAGCGCTGCTGAAGGAGTGGGCCGATCGCCAGCGCATCCTCGCTTGGCAGCATATAGGTCAGCCCGCGTCCGGATTGGCGGCGGATCGCACGGGCGACCGCCGGCGGCGAATGGCCGAGCATCGAACCAGTATCGCCGAGGCAGAAATCGTCGAGCCTATTGCCGTCGATGTCGGTGATGGTAGCGCCCTTGGCGCCGTCGACCAGGATCGGGAACGGCGTCGGCCAGTCGCTCATCCAGTGCATCGGCACCCCGCCGAGGAAACCGGCAATGCCGTTGCCGAGCTTCGCCTCGGATTTCGGCCGCGCCTTGCGGAACGCGGCCGCCTCCGTCTCGCGCAATTCGGCGATGCGGGCGACGTCGATGCCGCCGATGGAAGTCCGGTCGATTGAATGCATGAAGTCCCCCTCAGGCAGTAGGCAGTAGGCAGTAGGCAGTAGGCAGTAGGCAGTAGGCAGTAGGCAGTAGGCAGTAGGCAGTAGGCAGTAGATGCCGTCGTCCCTAAGCCCTACTGCCTATTCCCCACTGCCTACGCAGTGATATCGATCACGCCGCAGTCGCCGGCGGCGCTGCCGAAGACGATGCGGCGTTCTTCCTTGTCCCACATCATCGACGTGATGGCGCCCTTGCCGGGGCGGCGCAGCAGCACTTCCTTGGCGTCGGCGAAGCGCGCCGCGATCACCATGCCGTCCTCATAGCCGATGGCCGTGACCTCCTGGCTTGGATGGCAAGCGACGCAGGTCACCATCGTGTTGCCGCGCGTGCCGAGCTCCAGCGGCGCCTTGCCCATCGGTCCGTCTTTGCTGGCGAACGGCCACACGATCGCCGCCGGCGCGCCGGAGCTCGCCAGCCATTTGCCCTTGACGCTCCAGGACAGGCTCTTGACCTTGCCGGGATAGCCGCTCATGCGCATGTGCTTGCCGTCGGCGAGCTTCCAGCCATGCAGCGCGTTCTCCTGCATGGTGGTGACCAGAAAGGCGCCGTCCGGTGAAAAGGTGATGCCGGTATGGGCGCCTGCCCATTCGAGCTCCACCGGCTTGCCCTCGGCGGCCGGGAAATGCAGCGTCGCGCCATTGTAGCGGGCGATGCCGAAACGCATGCCCTTGGGCGAGAAGGCCAGCCCCTCCACCGAACGCGGATGGGCAAATTCTTTGATCTTGCCGTCGGCGAAACGCACGAAGGCGGTCTTGCCCGAGGCATAGGCGATCGCACCCTGCGGTCCGGCGCTGACGCTGGTGATCCACTTTTTGCCGGCGCTGGCCAGCTCGTTCACCTCGCCGTCGGCCTTCACGGCAAACACCTTGCCGTCCTCGCCGCCGGTGATCAGCCGGTCGTTGGCCGCGTCATGGAAGGCGGCAAGCAGGCCGTCATTGGCCCGCACGGTCTTGTGCCCGTTATCCAACCGGTGGATTGAACCGTCAGCGAGTGCGAAATGCGGCACGTCGTTCAGGAAGACGGCGGCGACGCAATGGCCTTCGAGATCAAGCGGGGCGACTGTGGGCATGAGGACTTAATCCATTTGAGATTCCTGCCCTTCCCATAAGCGGTTGGGCTAAGGGCCTCAACCCGCTTCGAATTGCGATAAAGGAAGGGCGCCGGCATTGCGACTTTCCCTTCTCCCCTTGTGGGAGAAGGTGGCCGAGCGAAGCTCGGTCGGATGAGGGGTGTTCCAGGGAAAGCCAGCGTCTCGCTCCGCTGGAACACCCCTCATCCGTCTCGGCGCTGCGCGCCGATCCACCTTCTCCCACAAGGGTGGAGGAAGGAAGAAGGCGCGGAAATCAAGCCGCTTGGCAGGCTTCAAAACTCTTCCTGAGCCGATCGGCGTCGAGATCGCGGCCGATGAAGACCAGCCGGCTTTCGTGTTTTTCGCCATCCTTCCAGGCGCGCTGGTGGTCGCCTTCGAGGATCATGTGCACGCCCTGCAGCACATAGCGATCCTCGTCGCCCTTCAGCGCGATGATGCCCTTCAGCCGCAGGATGTTCGGTCCTTCCATCTGGGTCACCTTCTCGATCCAGGGGAAGAATTTCTTGGGATCCATCTCGCCGCCGCGCAGCGACACCGACTTCACCGTCACGTCATGGATGTCGGAAGCATGGTCGTGATGGTGATGATCGTGACCGTCGTGATCATGATCATGATCACGATCATGGTCGTGCGCGTCGAGGAAATGCGGATCGTTCTCCAACGCCCGCGACAGGTCGAAGGCGCCGCGGTCGAGCACTTCGTCAAGCGCCACGCCGGAACGCTGCGTGCGATGGATCCTGGCCGCCGGATTGATGGCGCGGATCGTCGCCTCGACCTTTTCAAGCTCATCAGGCGTGACGAGGTCGGTCTTGTTCAGCACTACCACGTCGGCGAAGGCGATCTGGTCCTCGGCTTCCTTGGAATCTTTCAGGCGCAGCGGCAGGTGCTTGGCGTCGACCAGCGCCACCACCGCATCGAGCTTGGTCTTGGTGCGCACGTCGTCGTCCATGAAGAAGGTCTGCGCCACCGGCACCGGGTCGGCGAGGCCGGTGGTCTCGACGACGATGGCGTCGAAGCGGCCCGGGCGTTTCATCAGGCCTTCGACGACGCGGATCAGGTCGCCGCGCACCGTGCAGCAGACACAGCCATTGTTCATCTCGTAGATTTCCTCGTCGGATTCGACGATCAGGTCGTTGTCGATGCCTATCTCGCCGAATTCGTTGACGATGACGGCGTAACGCTTGCCGTGGCTCTCCGACAGGATGCGGTTGAGCAGTGTCGTCTTGCCCGCGCCGAGATAGCCGGTGAGAACGGTTACGGGGATTTGCGTCTGTGCATCGCTCATGGATTGCCTCGAAAATCTGGGATTGTCGGCCTGATATAGGATGGGTGTCGCGCTTTTGCACGCGCCAAACCGATGGGCCAGGCCGGTCCTCCAAGCGAAACGGCGCCAAGCACGGGTCGGCGGCGGCCGAGGCAGGCCCGACGGAGAAGCCGCAGGAGCGCCCAAGGGCCTTCGCCAGCGTCCGCTGTGAATCTCGCCGGTGCAAAAGTCGTTTGTCATCTAACTGAAATAAACATCTGGCATCACCTGCGCGGGCACCGCAATGCTTGCCGGCAAAGCGTTCTGCAAGCCGGACTCTTTAAATCGTCATTTGCCAGCCGTCGGACAGCCTATATGCTTGTCCGCGCCGGTTCGGCCGAAGAGGGAACGACCATGGCCAAGGCGGACAAGACAGCGACAATGAGCCGGCTCCATTCGGCGGCAAGGCTGGCGCGCACAGCGCTCGCCGCGCGGCTTCTGGCGCACGGCTTCTATGCCGGCCAGGACCAGATCATGCTGGCGCTCGACCGCGAGGACGGCCAGACCCCCGGCAATCTTGCCGGCCGGCTCGGCGTGCGCCCGCCGACCATCACCAAGACCATCAACCGTCTGCAGGCGCAGGGTTTCCTGGAAAAGCGCGCCTCCAACGCCGATGCCCGCCAGGCCCATATCTTCCTCACCGAATCCGGCCGCGAAACCATCCGCGCCATCGAGAAGTCGGTCAAGAAGACCGAGAAGCAGGCGCTGAAGGGCCTCGACAAGAAGGACCAGAAGGCGCTGTTCAAGTTGCTGGCCCGCATCGAGGCGAATCTGTCGAACGAAGATCTGGTGGTGATGGATGACGACGCGGAGTTGGATGAAGCGTGACGCGTGAGCGTCATCGCTCAACCGCGAGACGTTCCCATTAACGAGCGACGCGAAGCGTCGTCTCGAGCTAAGCGCGACGCGTAGCGTCGTCGCTCCACGCACCGGCTTAGCATTGCAAGCGCGACGCGTAAGCGTCGTCGCTTCACGCAAGCATCGGCGGCTTAGCGGAAAGGCGACGACGCTGCGCATCGCGCCCGGGCGACGACGCTGCGCGTCGCGCTTACGCGTCGCGCACCAGCGCCGCCCAGCGCCCCGGCGTCATGCCGAACGCCTTCTTGAAATGGCGGTTGAAATGGCTCTGGTCGCTGAAGCCGGCGCCGGCGGCGATTTCCGCCAGCGACTCGCCCTCGGCGATCATGCGCCGCGCCTTTTGCAGCCGGCGCATCAACAGGAAGCGATGCGGGCTGGTCGAATAGGTCGCGCGAAAATGGCGCGACAGCGCGTAGCGGTCGAGGCCGGTGACGGCTTCCAGCTCATCGGAGCGCACCGCCCGATCGGCATTCTCCTCGAGATAGTCGCGGGCAAGCGCGGCGGCGCGCCATGCGGTCTTGCCGGTTGACTTTGCCGGCTGCCCGGCGTGGCGTTTCAGCTGTTGCGCCAGCTGCGCGACGAAATCCGCCACGAACAGGTCGCCGAGTGCCTCGTCCAGCGGTGCCAGTGCCGACAACAACGTGTCGCGCAAGCATGGATCGTCGACTACGGCGTCGGGAACGAATGGCAGCGGCTCGCCATCGAGGCAGTCGAGCAGCAGGGACGGCTCCATATACAGGATCCTGTAGCGCAGGCCGTCTTGCGTGCCGGCGCCGCCATCGTGCAATTCGTCCGGATGCAGCACGATCGCCTGGCCGGGCAGGCTGTGTTGCAGCGCGCCGCGATAATGGAAGCGCTGCACGCCGTTCAACGTCACGCCGATGGCATAGGTGTCGTGCCGGTGCAGCTCGAAGGCGTTGCCATGGAAGCGCGCCTCGATGCGTTCGAGACCCGAGCCGCCCGGAGCCGAAACGATGCGATCGCCGTTGGCCGCATCCGCGCACGAACGTTCAAGACCTTCCTTCGCGTCTTCGCTTAGAGCCTGCGCCATCGCCTGTCCCGCCCGTCACGGGCCGTCTCGGAGTCTCAATCTTGGTGTTCGATACGAAAATTGCAATTGTTCTCAGAGAGGACCTGCCGGCGTGGCAGAAGCTCAACGTCACTGCGTTCCTGACGAGCGGCATCGTCGCGCAGTTCCCCGAAATCATCGGCGAGGCTTACCGTGATCGTGCCGGCAACCTCTACAATCCGATGTCGGCCCAGCCGGTCATCGTCTTGTCGGCCGATGCGGCGACGCTGGGTACGATTCACCGCCGGGCATTGGAACGCGGCGTGACGACATCCGCCTATGTCGAGGAGATGTTTTCGACCGGGCACGACGTCGCCAACCGCGCCGTCTTCGCTGAATTCGCCCCGGACGACGCCAAGGTCGTCGGGATCGCCATGCGCGGCGAGAAAAAGCTCGTCGACAAGATCACCAAGGGCGCCCGCATGCATGGCTGAATGGGTGGCAAGCGCCTTCGCCCCGAAGGACCAATTGCGGACGTTTGGGGTTGGCCTGAACGCCCACACGTCGTCATTCTATGGCGGAGCAAGGAGCGAAGCGACGCGCGCAGACCATAGAATCCGTTACCTGTAAGCGTTGCTGCGGTGCAGAATTCTGCTCCGCTGCACTCCACGTCGAAGGCCAAGGAATGGATCCTCGGGTCTGCGCTCCGCTTCGCGTCGCTCCGCCCGTGGATGACGACGTCGCGGAGGCGTCGGCAATCGCTCGACGATCGGCCTGAACGCTATCAGGACGAGGGGCGTTCAAGCCAATCGCCGACGGCGATGCGCCCTAAGCCTGTCCGAAGCGCTTGTTGGGCCAGTCGCTTTTGGCTTGCTGGCAAGGGCCGATTGCCGCAGAAGGGTAGCGTCTATCTTCCTTTCGGCCCGACCTTGAGCATTCCCAAAAACAACGACGACAGCGCAACGCCGCCCGCGGCGATGCTTCTGATGCTGTGCGTCTATGTCTGCTTCACCTTTCTCGATACCTCCAGCAAATATCTGGTGCTGGCCGGCGTCTCGGCGCTGATCGTCGCCTGGGCCCGCTTCACCGTGCATGTCCTGCTGGTCGGCATCTTCCTGCGCGGCTGGCGCGAGCCGGTTCGCTTCCGCGCCAACAACCTGCCGGCGCACCTCTTGCGCGGCGTCCTTTTGTTCGGCTCGACCATGTTCAATATCCTGGCGCTGCGCACGCTGCAGTTGGCCGAGACAACGTCGATCTATTTCTTCGGCCCGATGGTCATCACAGCGCTTGCCGGCCCGCTGCTCGGCGAATGGGCCGGCTGGCGGCGCTGGCTGGCGATTCTCACCGGCTTCGTCGGCGTGCTCATCATCACCAGGCCTGGCATCGGCGTGTTCGGCATCGGTCATCTCTTCGCGCTGGGCTCGATGCTGTCGAACAGTTTTTACGTCATCATGACGCGGCGCATGTCGTCGACGGAGACCTCGGAGAGCCTGATCCTCTTTTCGGCGCTGGCGCCCGCCGTGCTGCTCCTGCCGCTGCTGCCTTTCTCGCTGTCATTGCCGCAGGATAGCTGGCACTGGGTCATCCTGTTGATGCTCGGCGTCTTCGGCGCCGGCGGCCACTATTTGCTGGTCCGGGCCTATCGTCTGGCGACCACGACGCAGCTCGCGCCCTATCCCTATTCGCAGATGGTGTGGATGATCATCTCCGGCTGGCTGATCTTCCACCAGTTCCCCGACCGCTGGACGCTGCTAGGCGCCGCCATCATCGTTGCCAGCGGGCTCTACATCATCCATCGCGAGCACCGGCTTCGCGTCCGCAACTCCGCCTCGCTCGACACCGAGGCCGAGGCGCTGGCGAAAAAACTTTGATTTGCGCCGAATCCGGTGGCATAAGGCCGTTTTAAAAAATTTAAAGACCCTGGGGAGCGAAGGGCACTGGCACAGAAGATCAAGCTTTCGACGATCGCGGATGCGCTCGGCGTCTCCACGGCAACGGTGTCGCTGGCGCTGCGCGACAGCCCGCTGGTCGCCGGCACGACGCGCGAGCGCATCAAGGAGCACGCCCGCGCCATCGGCTATATCTACAACCGCCGCGCCGCCTCGCTGCGCACCTCGCGCTCCGGCATCGTCGGCGTCGTCGTGCACGACATCATGAACCCGTTCTTCGCCGAGATACTGCGCTCGATCGAAAGCGAGCTCGACCGCAGCCGCCAAACCTTCATCCTGTCAAACCACTACGACCAGCTGGAAAAGCAGCGCACCTTCATCGACACGCTGCTGCAGCTCGGCGCCGACGGCGTCATCATGTCGCCGGCCATCGGCACGCCGGCCGAGGACATCATCATGGCCGAGGAAAACGGCCTGCCGGCAGTGCTGATCGCGCGCACCGTTGCCGGCGCCGATGTGCCGGTGTTCCGCGGCGACGATGCCTATGGCACGGCGCTCGCCACCAATCATCTGATCTCGCTCGGCCACAAGCGCATCGCCATGGTCGGCGGCACCGACCAGACCTCGACCGGCCGCGACCGCTACCAGGGCTATCTCAACGCGATGGAGGCGGCCGGCCTGGAGGTGAAGCCGTCCTGGCGCATTCCCGGGCCGCGCACCAAGCAGGCGGGTTTCGAGGCCTCGGGACAATTTCTGGCGCTGAAGGACAGGCCCACCGCTGCCTGCTGCTGGAACGATCTGGTCGCGATCGGGTTGATGAACGGCATCGCGCGCGCCGGCCTCGTGCCGGGCGTCGACATCTCGGTCACCGGCTATGACGATCTCGAGGAGGCGGCAATCGCGACACCGGCCCTGACCACGGTCTGGAACGGCCAGCGCGAGGTCGGCCGCCGCGCCGCCAGCGCCCTGCTCGACAAATTGAACGGACAGGCAGTGCGGCCCTCGCAGGAGCTGATCAAGCCGGAACTGCATGTGCGGCAGTCGACCGGCAAGCCGGTGGAGCGTGCATGAGCAAGGCCGAAGGAAAATTGCCGGTCGCCATCCTTGTGCCGGGCGATTTCAACGGCCATGCCCTCGGCCGCATCGACGAGGCGTTCAAGTGTGTGCGGATCGAACGCGCCGATCCCTCTTTGGTTACGGACGAGATCCGCGCCACGGTGCGCGGCATCGCCTCCTATGCAGGCATCGAGGCGGCGATGATCGATGCGCTGCCCAATCTTGAGATCATCGCCAGCTTCGGCGTCGGCTATGATTCTGTCGACGCCGCTCACGCGGCCAAGCGCGGCGTCATGGTCACCAACACGCCCGATGTCTTGACCGAGGAGGTCGCCGACACCGCCATCGGCCTTCTGATCAACACCGTGCGCGAGCTCTACGCCGCCGAGAAATGGCTGCGCGACGGCGACTGGGTGACGAAGGGCAATTATCGCCTGAGCCGGCTTACATTGTGCGGCCGCCGCGTCGGTATCTTCGGCATGGGCCGCATCGGCCGGGCGGTCGCCCGTCGCCTTGAAGCCTTTGGCCTGCCGATCGCCTATCACAACCGCCGCAAGGTCGAAGGCCTGGCTTACGAATATCATGCCACTTTGAAGGGGCTTGCCGAAGCCGTCGACACGCTGATCTGCATTGCCCCGGGCGGCGCCTCCACCGAGAAAGCGGTCAATGCCGAGGTCTTGTCGGCGCTGGGTTCGAACGGCGTCTTCGTCAATATCGGCCGCGGCTCGACGGTGGATGAGGCAGCGCTCACCACCGCCCTCGAAAGCGGCGCCATCGCTGCCGCTGGGCTCGACGTCTTTGCCGACGAGCCGAACGTGCCGCAGTCCCTGCTCGACGCTCCCAACGCCTCGCTTCTGCCGCATGTCGGCTCGGCGTCGGTTCACACCCGCCGCGCCATGGCCGATCTGTGCGTCGACAATCTCGTCGCCTGGTTCACCGAGCGCCGGCCGCTGACGCCGGTGCCGGAGACGCTCAACGTCAAGGCGCGCGCCTGAGGCGTTTCACCGTTTCAGGGAAACGGCGAATTCACGGAAACGGCAAACCGCCTGCCTCTTTGCTTTGGTGCAATTCCGGACGGAAAGCCGTCGTGGAAATTGCTCCAATCCGCACGCGTCGCCACATTTATTAACGCCCACTTAACCCTTTGGAATCATTCTGCATACTTGGTTATGTGCGGAGAGGCAGGGTGAAGCTATTCGCTGGCTTGGTAGCATCGGTAGCGTTGTTCGGGGGCGTTCAGTTCCTGCATGGCGGCAACGGCCAGAGCGAGGTCACCGAAGTCATCCCGACAAACGCTTACCGGCTGACCGCCAATGGCGATGAAGCGGCCTGCGCCATCCACCGCGGCGCCGAAGTCTCGGAGGGCCTGTCGTTGCTTTCCGTCGCCCCGAGCTGCCGCAAGCTGATGCCTGGCATCGAGCACGCGAAATTCTGGCGCGAGCAGGCGGATGGCTCGGTCGCTTTCAGTGAGGACGGCGTCGATCCGATCGTCACCTTCGGCGTTGCCGATGGCGACGGCTACGAATCCTACGCGCCGGCCGCGCCGCTTCTGGCGCTGAGCACGAGCGAATAGCCGCGGAACTGTCCAGGCTTATTCTGCCGCGGCGCGGGCACCTGTTTTCGCGGCCGCATGCAGGCGCACCGCATCGCCGAACGCGCGAAAAATCTTGGCGGAATTGCTGTCCGACTTCACCCAGTATTCGGGGTGCCATTGCACGCCGACGGCGAAGGCGCGGGCATCCTTGACCGAGACCGCTTCGATCGTGCCGTCGGCGGCCAAGGCCTCGACCTGGAGTCTGGAGCCAAGCCGGTCGATTCCCTGGCGATGCAGCGAATTCACCTTGATTTCGCCGGCGCCGAACACGCCGGCAAGGCAGCTTCCGGGCTTGATCGAGATCGTCTGGTGGATACCGAAGCGCTCGTCCTGATTGTCGCTCACCGGCGCGCGGTGGTCGAGCGAGCCATCGCGCTCCTGGATCTCGGTGCCCAGCGTGCCGCCGAGCGCAACGTTCAGCTCCTGGATGCCGCGGCAGATGGCAAGCAACGGCACGCCGCGCTCGATCGCCTTGCGGATCAGCGGCAGCGTGGTTGCGTCGCGCGCCGGATCGTAGGGGCCGTTGGCCTCGCTGGGATCGCCGCCATAGAGCGAGGGATGCACGTTGGACTTCGAGCCCGTCACCATGACGCCGTCGACCGACGACAGCAATTCGTCGAGATCGAGCCGGTCGCCGAAGGACGGCACCAGCAGCGGAAACACGCCGGCGCCTGCTACCGCCGCTTCCAGATACTGCTGAGGTGCCGCGTGCCAGGTGTAGTTGTCGAACTGGCGGACGTCGGATGACACTGCGACGAGCGGCTGCTGCATTTTGGGTTTGGCTTCCTTCGAGAGCTAAGGAGTTAATCTGCCTACAAAATAGGCGATCTGAAGGCAGTTTGCCATGGTAAGTTTCGCTGCCTTGCATGGGCCAGCGGCAGGCTCGTTAGACTATAGTTGCACGCGGCGCCGGAATGGCGGCAACCCTTGCCCGCAACGCTGGACTCGACTCTTTGCCTGTGTATGTTTCTTCCCCAACCGATGCGGGCAACGAGGATGCCCTGACGTCGGTCAGCTGATCCCAAGGGAGGAAACTTAATGGATCGTCGTTCTTTCATTCGTAAGGCCGGTGCGTCCGGTGTCGGTGCTGCAGCTGCGGCCGCAGCGCTTGCCACGCCGGCAATAGCCCAGTCCAATCCGAAAGTGACGTGGAGACTGGCATCGTCCTTCCCGAAATCGCTCGACACGATCTATGGCGGCGCGGAAGTCTTCTCAAAAATGCTGTCGGAGGCGACCGACGGCAATTTCCAGGTCCAGGTCTTCGCCTCCGGTGAGCTCGTGCCCGGCCTGCAGGCTGCGGACGCCACCACCGCCGGCACGGTCGAGGCCTGCCATACGGTCGCATACTATTACTGGGGCAAGGACCCGACCTGGGCGCTCGGTGCCGCAGTGCCCTTCTCGCTCAACGCGCGCGGTATGAATGCCTGGCACTATCATGGCGGCGGCATCGACCTGTTCAACGAGTTCCTCGCCACGCAAGGGCTGTTCGGCCTGCCGGGCGGCAATACCGGCGTTCAGATGGGCGGCTGGTTCCGCAAGCAGATCAACACGGTGGCCGATCTCTCGGGCCTCAAGATGCGCATCGGCGGCTTTGCCGGCAAAGTTGTGCAGAAGCTCGGCGTCGTGCCGCAGCAGATCGCCGGCGGCGACATCTATCCGGCGCTGGAGAAGGGCACCATCGACGCGGCCGAATGGGTCGGCCCCTATGACGACGAGAAGCTCGGCTTCTATAAGGTCGCGCCCTACTACTACTATCCCGGCTGGTGGGAAGGCGGCCCGACCGTGCATCTGATGTTCAACAAGGCCAAATACGAAGAGCTTTCGCCGGCCTACAAGTCGCTGGTGCATACCGCCGCGCAAGCGGCGGATGCCAACATGCTGCAGAAGTACGACTATCTCAATCCGGCGGCGGTGAAGCGGCTGGTGTCGAACGGTGCCAAGCTGGCGCCGTTCAGCCAGGAGATCATGGCCGCCTGCTTCGAGAAGGCAAATGAAGTATACGCCGAGATGGAATCCAACAACGCGCCGTTCAAGAAGATCTGGGAATCGATCAAGGCGTTCCGCAAGGAGCACTATCTCTGGGCCCAGGTCGCCGAATACAACTACGACACCTTCATGATGGTGCAGCAGCGCAACGGCAAGCTGTAGGCGGTCCTGGCGCACCTTACTCAAGAACCTCGGTCTATCGACCGAGGTTCTTCCCATCTCAAGCTGTTTGGAGCACTAGGACAACACCGGCTGGCAAGCGTGGGACGTTATGGCGATAAGCTGCTACATCAAGATCATCGGCGACGACCCGAGAGTCGGAGCTGGCGTGCTGCCTGTTTTTACCTTTGGTGAAGTACCGAGAGAGGGTGAATTTGTTGGTTTTTCACGTGACGGCAAGCGCGACGACCGGGGCGCGCTGAGTCAGGATTTGTACCGCGTAAAGCGCGTGATCCATACTGCTGCCACCGAGCTCAACTCGGCGATGATTATTCTCGACGTTGTCTTCGAGCAGCCCGTCGACTAAAGCACCGCAATCCGCGCTTAACCGCGGCCCGGCACCACCAGCACCTTGACCTCGCCCGGCGCCGGAGGGCCGGCGATCACCTGCGGCGCTTCCTGCAGGCTGACCTGCCTCGTGATCAGCCGGTCGACCTCGATCGCGCCGGAGGCGATCAGCTGAGCCGCCCGGCCATGCGTGAACGGGTTGAGGAAGGAGCCGAGCACCTTCAGTTCGCGAAACAAGAGATCGAACGGCTCGATTTCCACCTTCATGCCTTGCGGCGCGACGCCGACGATCACCACCGTGCCGCCCGCCTTTGCCATGCTCATCGACTGCTCCACCGTGTCGCGGACGCCGGCGCATTCCAGCACCACGTCGACGCCGCCGGGCGCCAGGCCGTTCGGCCCGGCGACGGCCGCGATCGGGTCGCCGGCGCTTGGGTCGATCGTCGCGGTCGCGCCGAGTTCCTCGGCGAGCGCGCGACGCGAAGCCTGCCGGGTCGACAGAATGATAGTCGCCGCGCCCGCGAGCTTGGCCAGCTGCACGACGAGCAGGCCGATGACGCCGCCGCCCAGCACCACGACGGAAGCCCCCGGCCGGATCGCGCCCAGGTCGACGCCGTGCAGGCAGCAGGCGAGCGGCTCGCAGAAGGCGCCATGCGTCGGCTTGAGGTTTGCGGGCAGCCGGAAGGCTTGGCTTTGCGGCATCAGCACATAGTCGGCGAAGCCGCCGTCGCGGTGGATGCCGATGGCGCGCAGATTGCTGCAGAGATTGACGCGGCCGGCATGGCAATGGGCGCAGCGCCCGCAGGCAATGTTCGGATCGCCGGTGACGCGGTCGCCGATGGCAATGCCGGACACCGCCTCGCCGACAGCTTCGACGATGCCGGAGAATTCATGGCCGAGCGTCACCGGCGGCGTGCAGGGAAACTCGCCATGGAAGAGGTGCGGTCGGTGCCGCAGACGCCGCAGGCCTCGATGCGCACCAGAACGTCCTCAGGCCCGGCAACGGGTTTTGCGACCTCGCGCAACCCGATCTTACCTGCCGCTTCCAGCCGCACGGCTCTCATGACGCGGTTCACCTCAGTTGAATTTGGGTGGTTGCGAAAGGTCGGGCGTGCCGGGTGCCGCCGGAGCGCCACCATTGGCCGGCGCAGCTCCATTGTTGTTCGCCGGGGGCGTGCCGAGCGGCGACAGCGAAGGCATGTCGGGCAGCCTGAGGTCCATGGTGCTGGGCTCCACCGCGGCGCCCTTGTAGCGCATGACCATCTGCGGGAAGGCGATGGTCAGCGCGATCATGATCACCTGGATCAGGACGAACGGCACAGCGCCCCAATAGATCTGCCCGGTGCTGATCGGCGCAATCTGCTTGCCGGTGATCCTGTCGAGGTAGGGCACTCGGGCCGCGACCGAGCGCAGGTAGAACAGCGCGAAGCCGAAGGGCGGATGCATGAAGCTGGTCTGCATGTTGACGCCGAGCAGCACGCCGAACCAGATCAGGTCGATGCCGAGCTTGTCGGCGGCCGGCGCCAGCAGCGGCACGATGATGAAGGCGAGCTCGAAAAAATCGAGGAAGAAGGCAAGCACGAAGACCAGGATGTTGACGCCGATCAGGAAGCCGGTCTCGCCGCCGGGCAGCGAGGTCAGCAAGTGCTCGACCCAGATATGGCCGTTGACGCCATAGAAGGTCAGCGAAAAGACGCGCGCGCCGATCAGGATGAACAGCACGAAGGCGGAAAGCCGGGTCGTCGAGGCCAGCGCCTGGTTGATGACGTCCATCGTCAGGCGGCCCTTCATTGCCGCCATGATGAGCGCGCCGACGGCGCCCATGGCGCCGCCTTCGGTCGGCGTGGCGATGCCGAGGAAGATCGTGCCCAGCACCAGGAAGATCAGCGCCAGCGGCGGGATCAGCACGATCACCACCTGCTGCGCCAGCTTCGACATCATGTTGATACGGAGCCGCTGATCGAGGATGGCGACGACATAGATGACGATGACGCCGACGGCGAAGCCGAGGATGTCGGCATTGTCGCCGTGGGTCGGCGCAAGGTAGCGATAGGCCGCGTAGGAAATCGCGCCCGTCACCACAAGTGCCGCCAGCAGAGATATCACGCCGTGGCCGAGCGTACGCGCCTCGAGCGGCAGTGCCGGCATCGAGTTCGGCCGGACGATCGACATGATCAGGATGTAGAGCATGTAGATGCCGGTGAGCACGAGGCCGGGGATCAACGCGCCGGCATACATGTCGCCGACCGAGCGTCCCAGCTGGTCGGCCAGCACGATCAGCACCAGCGACGGCGGGATGATCTGCGCCAGCGTGCCGGAGGCGGCGATAACGCCCGAGGCCACGCGCCGGTCGTAGCCGTAGCGCAACATGATCGGCAGCGAGATCAGGCCCATGGCGATGACCGAAGCGGCCACCACGCCGGTCGTTGCGGCAAGCAGCGCGCCGACGAAGATCACCGCATAGGCAAGGCCGCCGCGGATCGGCCCGAACAGCTGTCCGATCGTGTCGAGCAGGTCCTCGGCCATGCCGGAGCGCTCCAGCACGATACCCATGAAGGTGAAGAACGGTATCGCCAACAGCGTGTCGTTGGACATCACCCTGGTGCCGTAGAAATTGTCGGGAAGCGCATGCAGCAGCGGCCAGGCAAGGTTGATCGACCCGCCGGAATAGGGCGACAGCACGACACCGATGAAGAAGAACATCAGCCCGTTGGCGGCGAGTGAGAAGGCTACGGGGTAGCCGATCAACAGGAAGAGGACCAGCGAGGCGAACATGATCGGCGCCATGTTCTGCGCGATGAATTCGATCACGAGCGCACCTCGCCCGCGAGCGCCTTGGCTTCCTCGGCCAGCGCCTTGGCCTCGAGCTCGGCCTGCTCATGGGCCGAGATGAAAGGAGTGGGATCGTCCATGTCGCCGCGCATGATGGCGATCTTCTTGATGATTTCGGAAACCCCTTGCAGCGCGAGCAGGAAGAAGCCGACCAGCAGGATGGCCTTGGCCGGCCACACGATCAGGCCGCCGGCATTGGTCGACATCTCGCCGCTGCGGAAGGAAAGCGACACGTAAGGCACGAAATAGATCACCATCAGCACCACGAACGGCATCAGGAAAAAGAGATGGCCGAAAAGGTCGATCCAGTGCTGCACGCGGCGCGGGAACATGCCGTAGACGATGTCGATGCGGATATGGTCGTTCTGTTTCAGCGTGTAGGCGGCGGCCAGCATGAATGCGGCGCCGAACAGGTACCACTGCAACTCCAGCCAGGCGTTGGAGGAGATGTCGAACACCTTGCGGATGACGGCATTGCCGGCGCTCACCAGGATCGCGAGCAGGATCAGCCACGAGACCCAGCGGCCGATGAACTCGTTGATGCGGTCGATCGTCCTGGATAGAGCGAGCAGCCCTGCCATGCACAGTCCTCCCTGGTACCGACAGCGCGCCCGATTCCCCCTCCGGTGTCGCGCCGCTTGGCCTAACGATATGCAGTGCGTGGTCCGGCAGGTCAACATGACAAAGCGACGGCAAACAGATCGGGAGCCGCGCAGAGGCGGAATGGCGCCGCATGACGCCACGTCATGCAACCAAAGTCTGGGAGCTCAGGCGATCTTGGCCTGGTCGCGCCCGGCGCCGATCAGCACCAGCATCGCGACGAGGAAGAGATAGATCCAGGCGTCGCGCCATTCGAGCGGGAAATAGCCGGCCCAAAGCGATTCCGCCATGCCGAAGGCCGCGGCGCCAAGCGCCGCCTTGAGCGGCGACAGATAGCCGCCGACCGCCGTCACGAACAGGATCTTGAGGCCGTAGACCAGCCCGGTGCCGAAGCTGACATTGCCGTAATAGAGACCGGCAAGCACGCCGGCCAGGGCGGCGCAAAAGCCGCTGAACAGCACGGCGCGGCGGAACACGGCGGTGACGTCGATGCCGCACATTGCCGCCGCTTTCGGGTCGTCGGAGACGGCGCGCCAGGCGCGGCCGAAATGCGAATGCGAGAATAGCCAGGCCGCCAGCGCCACCACCGCGATGATACTAGCGCAATCGAGCAGCTGGATGACGGTGAGCGTCACCTTGAAGCCGTCACCCTGGGCAAAGATGACGGGGTTGGCGAGCATCGGCGGCAGCCACAGGTCATGCGTGTCGGCGGCGATGCGGCTCGCTTCCGACAGGAAGATGAGAATGCCGAGCGTCGTCACCACGATGGCATTGGGCGAGCGGTCGGCGAGCCTCTCGAAAACGCTGCGCGACAGGACATGGCTGATCAGCGCGGCATAAAGCACGGCGGCGGCGACGCCGAGCATTACCGCGGCGGCCAGCGTCAGCCACAGCGCCTGATAGCCGAAGGCGGCGGTCAGGATCATCGTCTGGCCGCAGAAGGCGAACAGCGCGCCGTAAGCCAGGTTGGTACGATGCAGGATGCCGTTGGTCAGCACATAGCCGAAGGCAAGCAGCGCATAGAGCGCGCCCGAATGCAGCCCGTTCAGCACCTGCTGGAAGAAATAGAGCATGCGATATCCTACAGGTCGTATGACGCGACCCCGCCGGACCGTTGCACTCGGAATCTAACTTGTCAAATGCGTTTTATCGGTTAGATTTTTGTCATGACGGTTTCCTGGACCCCGCACCGCTTCACCGGCGGCATCCTTGCGCTCGACACGGCGAACACCGTCGTGCTGCGCAACGATCCGCAAAAGTCCTTTGACCGTTTTGACGACCCGGCCGAGATCGCCCGCTTCGCCGAGGCGGCGAGCGGCTTTCGGGCGGCCGAGCTCGGCGGCCGGAGGCTGCAGGCGCCGGAGCCGGGCGAGATAAAGCCGGCCGTCGTCTCGATTCGTGAAGCGACCGACCGCCTGTTTCGCCATGCCGTATCGAACGGCGCGATCGCGACCAGCCATTTGCCGGATTTCCTCACGGCCTGCGCCGGCGGGCTGTCCGGCAGCGCGACCGAGATCGGGGTGCCGGGCCAGCCTTTCGGCGATCCGCAAACGCCGATTGCCTTCGAGGCGGCTTTGGCCGTCTCGGCGCTGTCGCTGCTGCGCGACGAAACGGTGGCGAGGCTGAGGATCTGTCCCAATTGCAGTTGGCTGTTCGTCGACCGCAGCCGCAACGCCAGCCGCCTCTGGTGCGACATGGCGGTTTGCGGCAACCGCCAGAAGGCAAACCGCTATTACCGCCGCCGTACAGGGGCGAGGGAGGTCAGCAATGCTTAGGAAATTGTCGCGTTCGGCTCTGGTCGGCGCCGCCTTGATCGCTGCATTCGCCCTTGGCGCCTGCCGCGACACCGGCAAGGAGCAACTCTTCGCCATCTCCGGCAAGCTGTTCGAGTTCAATTACCGGCTGGCCATCGCCACCTATGTCATCACCCTGAAGCCGCTGCGCCCGATGGTCGACGGCCAGGTCGCGGTGGTGAGCTTCCAGAACCCGGCCGGCGGCGAGCCGCTCGTCGTCAACCAGAAGATCTGGCCGAAGCTGCCCCATATCACGCTCACCAGTCCGCCGCTCTCCTGCGTGGTCAAGGACAAGCCTTACAAAGTCTCGATCCGCATCCAGGATGCGAGCGGCACATTGCTGCAAAGCATCGACACCACCATGACCTCGTCAGAGGATCAGACCATGCTGCCGGACCGGCCGCTGGTGATCGGGCCGAAATACGAGCTCAACCCGGACCTTGCCGGCCATCCCGACGGCAGGCTGCCTGACGAGCAGAAGCCGGATTGCTCGAAAGCGACCTGAAACGCCCAGCGCTCACGAAATTTTTGTTCTTCGCGAGGCGGTTAGCGCGGTCTTGCATGCGCCGTCGGCCACTCGCCAGACCGTTTGTTGCGTGTTATCTGGCTGCTGCGATTTTGTTTGACCTCTCCGCCAAGGGAAGAAAGACTGCGGCGTCCCACTCCGACGTTGGCTGCCTGATTTGCGCCGCCTCCGCAGAGGAAATACCTGATGACGCTGCACGACGTCGCGCTCGACGACAAGTTCGACCTTGGCAAGGAGCGCGTCTTCCTGTCCGGCGCGCAGGCGGTCGTGCGCATGCTTCTGATGCAGCGCGAGCGCGACCGCCGCGCGGGCCTCAACACGGCGGGCTTCGTCTCCGGCTATCGCGGCTCGCCTTTGGGCGGCCTCGACATGCAGCTCTGGCGGGCCAAGAAGCAGCTTGCGGCTGCCGACATCGTCTTCCAGCCCGGCCTCAACGAGGAACTCGCCGCCACCGCCTGCTGGGGTTCTCAGCAGACCGAATTGCTAGGCGAGGGCACGCATGACGGCGTCTTTTCGGTCTGGTACGGCAAGGGGCCGGGCGTCGACCGTTCCGGCGACGTCTTCCGCCACGCCAATCTTGCCGGCTCGTCCAAGCATGGCGGCGTGCTTGCCCTGATGGGCGATGACCACATGGCCGAATCCTCGACCAACGCGCATGCCACCGAATTTCTGTTCGTCGACACCATGGTGCCGATCCTCAACCCGGCCGGCGTCCAGGAGATCATCGACTACGGTCTCTACGGCTTTGCCATGTCGCGCTTCGCCGGCACCTGGGCGGCGATCAAATGCGTCAAGGACAACATCGAATCGACGGCCTCGGTCGACGCCTCGATCGAGCGTCTGGGCATCGTCATTCCCGAATTCGACATGCCGCCGGGCGGCCTCAACATCCGCCACGAGATCGACATGCTCGGCCAGGAAGAGCGGCTGCACGAGTACAAGCGCGCCGCCGCTTCCGCCTTCATCCAGGCCAATAGTCTCAACCGCATCGTCTATTCCGGCGGCCGCAACCCCAAGCTCGGCGTCATCACCATCGGCAAGAGCTATCTCGATGTCAGCCAGGCGCTGGAGGATATCGGCATCGACGAACAGGCCGCCAACCGCATCGGCATCCGCCTGTTCAAGGTCGGCTGCCCGTGGCCGCTCGATTTCCAGCACATCGCCGAGTTCGCCCGCGGCCTCGACACTATCGTCGTCGTCGAGGAAAAGCGCTCTTTGATCGAGGTGCAGCTGCGCGAGAACCTCTACGGCACCGCCACGCAGCCGGTGATCGTCGGCAAGAAGGACGAGCGCGGCGACTGGCTGTTTCCGGCCAAGGGCGCGCTCGATCCGAACGAGATCGCCATCGCGCTCGGCGAACGAATTCTGCGCACCATCGGTCCGTCGGAAGAGATCGCAGCGCGGCTGGCGAAGCTGCGCCAGTTCCAGGCGATGCTCGCCGACACCGTCGATATCGGCTCGCGCACGCCTTTCTTCTGCTCCGGCTGCCCGCACAATTCCTCGACCAAGGTTCCGGACGGCTCGATCGCCGCCGCCGGCATCGGCTGTCATTTCATGGCGCTGTGGATGGACAGGAATACGGTCGGCTTCACCGCCATGGGCGGCGAGGGCGCGCAATGGGTCGGACAGGCGCCGTTCTCGAAGCGCGACCACATCTTCCAGAATCTGGGCGACGGCACCTACAACCATTCCGGCGTGCTGGCGATCCGCTTCGCGCTCTCCTCCGGCGCCAACATCACCTACAAGATACTCTACAACGACGCCGTCGCCATGACCGGAGGCCAGCCGCATGAGGGCGGCCTGACTGTCGACATGGTCGCGAGACAAGTGCGCGCCGAGGGTGTCGAGCGCATCGCCGTCGTCACCGACGAGCCCGACAAATATGCCGGCAAGGCCGATTTCCCGGCCGGCGTCAGCATCCATCACCGTGACGACCTCGATCTCGTCCAGCGCGAGTTGCGTGGGCTCAAAGGCGTTTCCGTTCTCATCTACGATCAGACCTGCGCCGCCGAGAAACGCCGGCGCCGCAAGCGCGGCACCTTCCCCGATCCGGACAAGCGCGTCTTTATCAACGAACTGGTCTGCGAAGGCTGCGGCGATTGCGGCGTGCAGTCGAACTGCGTCTCGATCCAGCCGGTCGAGACCGAATACGGCCGCAAGCGCCGGATCGACCAGTCGAGCTGCAACAAGGATTTCTCCTGCCTCAACGGCTTTTGCCCGTCCTTCGTCACCGTGCATGGCGGCAAGATCAGGAAGGCCGAAGGCATTGCCGGCAAGGCCGATCCTCTCGACGGCGTGCCCGCGCCGGCTGAATTCCACATGGACACCCAGGGCTGGGCGGCGATCATCGACGGGGTCGGCGGCACCGGCGTCGTCACCGTCGGCGCGGTGCTCGGCATGGCCGCGCATCTCGAAGGCAAGGGCTGCGGCATGATCGACATGGCCGGCCTCGCCCAGAAGGGCGGCTCGGTCTTCACCCATGTCCGCATCGCCCCGACGCCCGAGGACATCCACGCCATCCGCGTTTCGGCCGGCAAGGCCGACCTTGTGCTCGGCTGCGATCTTGTCGTCTCCGGCGCCAAGAAGGTGCTGGGCGCGGTGCGCGAGGGCCACACGATCTTCCTCGCCAACACCGCCGAGATCATGCCCGGCGAATTCACCCGGTCGGCCGACTTCTCGCTGCCGATCGAGCGGCTGAAGAAGGCGATCCGGGCGGCTGCCGGCGACGACAAGGCGCATTTCTTCGACGCCACCCGCACGGCGACGGCCTTGTTCGGCAATTCGCTGGGCGCCAACATGTTCATGCTCGGCTTCGCCTTCCAGCACGGCGGGCTGCCGCTTTCCGCCGAAGCCGTTGAAAAGGCGATAGAATTGAACGGCGAAGCGGTGCCGATGAACATCGCGGCTTTCCGCTGGGGCCGCCGCGCCGCGCATCAGCCCGATTTCGTGCGCGGCCTGGTCGGCCAGACGGGCAAGCCGGCTTCCCGACCTGCCGAGACGCTGGACGATGTCATCGCCCGCCGTGTCGCCTTCCTTACCGCCTATCAGAACGCCGCCTATGCCAAGCGTTACTCCGACCGCGTGGCAAAGTTGCGCGCAGCCGAGGCCAAGGCCGTGCCAGGCTCGACCGCGGTGACCGAGGCCGTCGCCAGGAACCTCTTCAAGCTGATGGCGATCAAGGACGAATATGAGGTGGCGCGGCTTTACACCGACGGCACTTTCGCCGCCGACCTCGCCAAGCAGTTCCAGAGCTACGACAAGCTCGAGTTCCATCTCGCGCCGCCGATCCTCGGGCGGCGCGGCAATGACGGCAAGCCCCGCAAATCGAGCTTCGGCCCGTGGATGATGAAAGGCTTTCGGCTGCTGGCGGCGATGAAGGGCCTGCGTGGAACCGCCTTCGACCTTTTCGGCTACACGGCCGAGCGGCGCATCGAGCGGCAGTCGCTGAGAGCATACGAGGCCGACCTCGACCTGATCGCGGGCGCGCTGGCGCCGGGCAGGGTGGAAGCTGCGACAGCTCTGGCCTCCGTGCCGGCGCTTATCCGCGGCTACGGCCATGTCCGGCAGGCCAGCGCCGACAAGGCGGCGGGCGAGCGCTCGCGCTTGGTCGAGCGTTTGAAGCAAGCCCCCGCCGAGCCTGCGCTTCGGGCGGCGGAATGATCGCGCCGGCGCGTTGACGCCGCGCCAAACCCCTGAATTTCCCAGTCTCTCCCGCGTGTCGCAACTCCGTGCAACCGTGGCCGGGCGCCGTTCTAAGCCTTTCTTAAGGCAGGTGTGTCATGACAAAGGCGTAGTGTTGGGCCAACGGCATGGGTAGAACAAAGACCGAGAACATCCCGGCGGATGTTTACATACAGTTTGTGCGGTCGTTGTTCGACAACGCCCACATGCTGGTGATCGGTGGCGTTTGCTACTGGATTCTCGGATTCATGATCTATTGGCGGACGCACAATCCGCTTTTTGTGGGCTTTTCTTTCGGCCTGCTCTCCATCAGCCTTTTCCGTTACTTCGGCATTCGCGCCTTTCTGAAGGCGGGTGGCACTATAGCGAATGTCGAAGAGGCCAAGCGGTGGGAGCGCATTTATATCCTCAAGGGCAGCCTGCAGGGCCTGGGCCTGGGTTCGCTGTGCTTCATATCGATCTACGTTTACCCCGATCCCTTTGCCGAGCTGGCCGCGACGTCGCTGACGATCGCGACCCTGGTCACGGTTGTCGGCCGCAACTACGGCTCCCCGCAGATGGTGCGGATTTTCTCCGTGACGTTCATTGGACCGGCGGCGCTCGGGCTTCTGCTGCGCATGGATTTCCCGTCGGTCCTGCTCGGCCTGATGATCATCCCGCTGACATTCATCACCATCAACAGCGCCGACCATGTCCGCAACGTGCTCTTCTCCGCCGTCATCGGCCACAAGCAGGCCAGGAATCTGACGCGCCGGTTCGATCGCGCGCTCAACACCATGTCGCATGGCCTGGTCATGCTGGGACCCGACGGGCGTGTCGTGGTGGCCAATGCCGAAGCCGCCCACCTGATGTCGCTGAAATCGGGCGATGCCTTGCTTGGACGCTCGATCCACGGTCTTTTGATGCGCGGCGTCGCCGGCGGCATGCTGGCGCCGAAAGACTGCCGCTACATCGAGGCGCAGCTGACGCGTGCCTTGCGCGAAGGCCGCGACCGCAAGGTGCTCGTTTCGCTGGCCAATGGCCAGCACTATGAATTCTCCGCTCGCGAAGGCAGCCAGGAACTGGGCGTCATCACCTTCGAGGACGTGACGGCCCGCGTCGAGGCGGAGGAAAAGATACGCTTCATGGCGCGCTACGACAATTTGACCGGGCTGCCGAACCGCGCCTATTTCCACGAGCTGGTCGGCGAGGCGATGGCCTCCGGCGACCAGGACCGGCTGTGCGGCCTCGCGGTGCTCGATCTCGACGACTTCAAGAGCGTCAACGACACGCTCGGCCATCCGGTCGGCGACGGGCTGATCTATGCCGTAGCCGAGCGCCTCGCGGCGGTCGCCGGACCGGGCATCACCGTCAGCCGCTTCGGCGGCGACGAGTTCATGATCTTCTTCGACCGTGTCGAGGACGAGAGCCATCTCAGCACCCTGCTCGACCAGATTTTCGCGGACCTGCAGGGCGAGGTGGACGTCGCCGGCCACGGGTTGCGCATCCAGACCAGCGGCGGCGCGGTGCTTTCCAGGGTCAAGGACACCGATGCGGACGCCATGATCGTCAAGGCGGACCTTGCCCTCTACAAGGCCAAGGAACTCGGCAAGAACAGCTGGCGGCTGTTCGAGGCGGCCATGGATGCGGCCTTCCGCAATCGCCAGCTGATGAAAGCCGACCTGCGCAATGCCGTGCAGGCCAGGGAATTGCGCGTCGTCTACCAGCCGATCGTGGCTGTCAGCACCATGCGCATCGCCAGCTGCGAAGCGCTCTGCCGCTGGGATCATCCCGACCTCGGCCCGATCTCACCCAGCGTCTTCATCCCGCTCGCCGAGGAGATGGGCATCGTTTCCGACATCAGCACTTTCGTGCTGGAGGCCGCGTGCGCCGAATGCGCCAAATGGCCGGCGCAGACCAGTGTGTCGGTCAATCTATCGGCCAAGGACTTCCGCAATCGCGATATCGTCCAGAAGGTCAGCGACGCCTTGGCCAAGTCGGGCCTTGCGGCGCATCGGCTCGAAATCGAGGTCACCGAGACCGCATTGCTGGACGACAAGTCGCTGACGCGCGAGTCGATCGAGGAACTGAAGGCGCTCGGCGCGCGCATCGCGCTTGACGATTTCGGCACCGGCTACTCCAGTCTGAGCTATCTCCACAAGCTGCCGCTCGACAAGATCAAGATCGATCGCTCGTTCCTGGTCGATGTGAACCAGAACCGGCAGTCGCTCGATCTTCTGAAGGGCATCGTCAGCTTGTCCCGGACGTTGGGTCTTTCGGTCACCATCGAAGGGGTCGAGACCTTCGAGCAGCTGAAGACGCTAGTTCATTTGGTCAAGCCGGACTTCGTGCAGGGCTTTCTCTTCGGCGCCGCGCTCAGCGCGTCGGGCATCGAGACGATGTCGAGCGTCACATGGCCGTTTGCCGCGGATCTGCACATCGCCGGCAAAAGGACAGCCAGCTAAGAAGCAATTCCAGGAAAAGTGCGAAGCGGTTTTCCGTCTGGAATTGCGTCAAGCAAAGAACAATTCCAGGAAAAGTGCGAGGTGGTCTTCCGTCTGGAATTGCACTGAAATGGAAAGCAATTCCAGAAGAAATGGAGACCGGTTTGCTACGCCGGAGCTGATATGCGTCTCCTGAAACGATAGCCGCTCCGGCGTAGTATAATTCTGTGATGTCTGACGCTTCCAAGCTCTGAATCCGGATTTACCTTGATGGCCGCCGTCAGGTCGGATCAGACAGCTGCTGGCTGCGGTATTTGCCTTTCGCGTGCAAGATCGATGAAGCGATCGCAGCTATTAAGGTTAACAGACGGTAAATCAGCGATCTTGCATTTTCAGCTTGTGTCTCATTTCAACTCGAATAGCTTGTTCACAGGCGGAATTCGAGGACGGACAATAATGGAAGCTGCGGCTAAGGACGCGTCGGCTGGCGCCAGCTCAAAGGCTGACTCCCTGCTCAACCGAACGATGATGCAGCTCCTGGAGCATGTCGAATATCGCCTCATCACCGGGGGCGAGGATCTGGAAGCGATCTACCGGCTGCGCTATCAGTCCTACCTCAAATCAGGCATGTGCGGTCCGATCGCCAGCGGGATGTTCGAGGATCGCTGGGATAATCTTCCCAATTCCTACCGCTTCGGCGTCTATTGTTACGGCGAATTGGTCAGCACATTGCGCTTTCACTATATTTCCAGTGAACAGCCATACTCGCCTTCGGTGGACGCCTATCCGGAAGTGTTGCTCCCGCGCCTCGCTCGGGGGGAAACCTTCATCGACGGCACCCGCTTCGCAACCGATCCCGATGCCGCGCCGGCGCCTGGCGTTCTGCCTTTCCTGACGCTCAGGATCGCCATGGTGGCCTCCAACTACTTTGGCCAGGACTCGGTTTTGACCCCGGTCAAGGTCGAGCATTCTCATTTCTATGCCCGGTTCTTCAATGCCGTGCAGAGGAGCGAAGCCAAGCAGTTCCCGGGCGTTCTCGCTCCGATCGCGCTGTTCGAAATCCCTGCCGGCGAGAATATGCGCCGCACGCTCGAACGGTTCCCGTTCTACAATTCGACGCCGATGGAGCAGCGGATGATGTTCGGCAATCCGGCCATCAACCGGCTGACGCCCCTCACCATTCTGCCGACGGCGAAATACTATCGCACTGCGGCCTGAACGCAGGCCATGAACCTTTCACCGGCTGCGCCGTTATCAACGTCGCAGCCCGGTCTGCCCAGGCGATCGCGCCTGTCATAGGAAAGGATCCCGCATGACCATCCACTCGCTCGCGCTGACGCCGCTGATCTCGCTGATCGCCGGCGTGCTGATCCTGGTGATGCCTCGGCTCCTCAACTACATCGTCGCGCTTTACCTGATCGTTGTCGGCCTGCTCGGCCTTTTCCCCCACCTCGCGGGCTGAAATCCCGCGCCGGCCGCGGCGACATAGCGCGGCATTCGATTTCAACTTTCGTTTGAGGCAGTTGTCGCGGACTGTGCGGCAATAGCGCCATTGCTCTTGGTTCGGCTTTTCGCTATGTGCCTCGAAGGCATTTTCGAAGGGGTACTTCCATGGCTGATCACACGCCGACCGGTCCTGTCGAGCTGGGCGCGCAGATGGACTATGCCGAGCACGACCGTACCTACAAAGGCTTCCTAGGTCTTGCCAAATACGGCTCGCTGTTCTGTGCCGCCATCCTTATTGCAATGGCCTTCGGCTTCTTCGTCGGCGGCTTCTTCTCGGCGACCATCCTGTTCATCCTGATTGTGGCCGTCGGCACTCTCATTCTGCGGTAGACTTCCCAAGCCCATTGCCCTCGACGTCGCCGGACGTCCGGCCGACGCCTTGCGCAGTCAAGGTTCCAGCCGAAAGGATCATCCGGTGGGACAAATCGTATTCATCCCTCGCGAGATTGACCCGAACGAGCCGCGCGTCGCGGCCTCGCCGGAGACGGTCAAGCGCCTGGCGGGTCTCGGCTTCGACGTGATCGTCGAGAAGGGTGCCGGCCTCGGCTCCCGCATTCCCGACCAGGATTTCACTGCTGCCGGCGGCACGCTCGGAACGGCGGCCGACGCCAAAAAGGCCGATGTGGTGCTGAAAGTGCGCCGGCCGACGGACGCTGAGCTCAAGGGCTACAAGCCGGGCGCCGCCGTCATCGCCATCATGGATCCTTACGGCAACGATGCCGCTGTCGCCGCGATGGCCAAGGCCGGCATCACCGCTTTTTCGATGGAGTTCATGCCGCGCATCACCCGCGCGCAGTCGATGGACGTGCTTTCCTCGCAGGCCAACCTCGCCGGCTACCAGGCGGTGATCGACGCGGCCGCCGAATATGACCGCGCGCTGCCGATGATGATGACGGCGGCGGGCACAGTGCCGGCGGCGAAAGCCTTCGTCATGGGCGTCGGCGTCGCCGGCCTGCAGGCCATCGCCACCGCGCGTCGGCTGGGCGCCATCGTCACCGCTACAGACGTACGTCCAGCGGTGAAGGAGCAGGTGCAATCGCTCGGCGCCAAGTTCCTGGCGGTCGAGGACGAGGAGTTCAAGGCGGCCGAGACGGCCGGCGGCTACGCCAAGGAAATGTCGAAGGAATACCAAGCCAAGCAGGCGGCGCTGACGGCTGAGCACATCGCCAAGCAGGACATCGTCATCACCACCGCGCTGATCCCCGGCCGGCCGGCGCCGAAGCTCATCTCGGCCGCCATGGTTGCTTCGATGAAGCCCGGCTCGGTGATCGTCGACCTCGCGGTCGAGCGCGGCGGCAATGTCGAAGGTGCGGCGCCCGGCAAGGTCGTGACGACGGAAAACGGCGTCAAGATCGTCGGCCATCTCAACGTGCCCGGTCGTGTTGCTGCGTCCGCCTCGCTGCTCTACGCCAAGAACCTCTACGCCTTCCTCGAGACGATGGTCGACAAGGCGGCGAAACAGCTCGCCATCAAGCGCGACGACGAGTTGGTCAAGGCGACGATGCTGACCGATGGCGGCAAGGTCGTGCATCCTGCCTTCGCCAAGGCGGCCGAGGCGCCGCGCACCGAGCCGGCGGCCATTCCCGCGACGATCATGGTCGCTGACGCATCGCCAAAACCTGCCGCAAAGAAGGCCGCGACGAAGAAACCCGCCGCAGCCAAGTCGCCCTCGTCCAAGTCTGAAGGGACCGCCTGATGGAACAGCTGCAGAAAGCCCTCGACCAGCTCGATCAGGCGACCGCCGCCGTCCGCCTTGCGGTGCAGGATCTCGCCAACGCGCCGGCCGGCGAGGCTGCCGGCAACGCCGCGCATGCGCTGTCGGGCGGCGCCATCGATCCCTTCGTCTTCCGTTTCGCCATCTTCGTGTTGGCGATCTTCGTCGGCTATTATGTCGTCTGGTCGGTGACGCCGGCGCTGCACACGCCACTGATGGCCGTCACCAACGCCATCTCCTCGGTCATCGTCGTCGGCGCGCTGCTTGCCGTCGGCATCGCCGCTTCCGGCCTGGCCGCGGGCTTCGGCTTCGTCGCGCTGGTGCTGGTCTCGGTCAATATCTTCGGCGGCTTCCTCGTCACCCAGCGCATGCTCGCCATGTACAAGAAGAAGGAAAAGTGACGTGAACGCCAACTTCGCTTCCTTCCTCTATCTTGTCTCCGGCATCCTGTTCATCCTGGCGCTGCGCGGCCTGTCGCACCCGACCACCAGCCGCCAGGGCAATCTTTACGGCATGATCGGCATGGGCATCGCCATAGCCACAACGCTGGCGCTGGCGCTGCCTTCGGCCGGCCGCTTCGGCCTTATCGTGCTCGGTCTCGCCATTGGCGGCGGCATCGGCGCGGTTACCGCGCGCCGCATCGCCATGACCTCGATGCCGCAGCTGGTCGCCGCCTTCCACAGCCTCGTCGGCTTCGCCGCCGTCATGGTGGCGGCTGCTGCCATCTACGCGCCGGAAAGTTTTGGCATCGGCACGGCGGGCGACATCCACGCCCAAGCGCTTGTCGAGATGAGCCTGGGCGTCGCCATCGGCGCCATCACCTTCACCGGCTCGGTCATCGCCTTCCTGAAGCTCGACGGCCGCATGTCCGGAAAGCCGATCATGATCGGCGGCCGCCACCTGATCAACATCGCGCTCGGTATCGCGCTGGTGGTGCTGATCGTGCTGCTCGTCACCACCGAATCCAAGCTCGTCTTCTGGCTGATCGTCGCCGCCTCGCTGGTGCTCGGCGTGCTCTTGATCATCCCGATCGGCGGCGCCGACATGCCGGTCGTGGTGTCGATGCTGAATTCCTATTCCGGCTGGGCGGCGGCGGCTCTCGGCTTCACCCTCGGCAATCTGGCGCTGATCATCACCGGCGCGCTGGTGGGCTCGTCGGGCGCCATCCTGTCCTACATCATGTGCAAGGGCATGAACCGGAGCTTCATCTCCGTCATCCTCGGCGGCTTCGGCGGCGAGACCGCTCAAGCCGCCGACGACGGCATCGAGCGCACCGTCAAGCAGGGCTCGGCCGACGACGCCGCCTATCTGATGATGAACGCCCAGAAAGTCATCATCGTGCCCGGTTACGGCATGGCGGTCGCCCAGGCGCAGCACGCGCTGCGCGAGATGGCCGACAAGCTCAAGGCCGCCGGCGTCGAGGTCAAATACGCCATCCATCCGGTCGCCGGCCGCATGCCCGGCCACATGAACGTGCTTCTAGCCGAAGCCAACGTGCCCTATGACGAAGTGTTCGAGCTGGAGGACATCAACTCCGAATTCGCGCAGGCCGACGTCGCCTATGTCATCGGCGCCAACGACGTCACCAACCCGTCCGCGCGCGACGACAAGTCCTCGCCGATCTACGGCATGCCGATCCTCGACGTCGACAAGGCGCGCACCTGCCTGTTCGTCAAGCGCTCGCTCGGTTCCGGCTATGCCGGCATCGACAACACGCTGTTCTACAAGGACGGCACCATGATGCTCTTGGGCGACGCCAAGAAGATGACCGAGGAAATCGTCAAGGCGTTTGATCACTGAGCCTCATGGCAGGCATCAAAAAGAAAGGTCCGACAGCTGCCGGGCCTTTCTCTTTGAACCTGTAAAGGCGCGCTCAAATATCCAGATTGGCCACCGACAGCGCATTGTCCTGGATGAACTCGCGGCGTGGTTCCACCTCGTCGCCCATCAGCCGCGAGAACAGCGAATCCGCGTCGGTCGCGTCGTTGACCTTGACCTGCAGCAGCGAGCGCACATTCGGGTCCAGCGTGGTTTCCCAAAGCTGCTCGGCATTCATCTCGCCGAGGCCCTTGTAGCGCTGCATGGTGAGGCCCTTGCGACCTGAAGCGAACACTGCGTTGAGCAGCGCCAGCGGCCCCGAGAGGAGTTCCGAGGTCTCTTTCCGACGCAAGGCAGGCTGCTCGCCATAGACTTCCGCCAGGCGCGCTGCGTAGCGGTCGAGCTGGCGCGCATCGGCCGAATTGATCAGCCCGGCGTCGAGCTGGACCACATCCTTCACGCCGCGCACGGTGCGCTCGAACACATAGCCGCCCGAACCGTCATTGGAGGTCGACAGCCTGCCGGTCCAGCCGCGCTCGGTCTCCTCGGCGATCATGTCGAGCCGCCCGGCGACGCGCTCGGCCATTGCGTTGGCGCGGCCGAGATCGGCAAGCACGTCGGGATTGAGCGCGCCGGCGATCGCCGCCTGCTCGACGACGCTGCGGTTATAGCGCGTGTGCAGCCCGTTGATCAGCTGGCGCACCGAAAGCGCGTCGTCGACCGAGGCGCGCAGGTCCTGTCCTGTCCGTACCTCGCCGGAGGCCAGCACCAGCGAGGCCTCATCCAGTCCGGACCCGATCAGATATTCCTCATAGGCGCTTTCGTCCTTGAGATATTGCGAGCTCTTGCCCCGCGTCACTTTGTAGAGCGGCGGCTGGGCGATGTAGAGATGGCCGCGCTCGATCAGCTCCGGCATCTGCCGGAAGAAGAAGGTGAGCAACAGCGTGCGGATGTGGGCGCCGTCGACGTCGGCGTCCGTCATCAGGATGATCTTGTGGTAGCGCAGCTTGTCGGCGTTGAACTCGTCCTTGCCGATCGAGGTGCCGAGCGCGGTGATCAGCGTGCCGATCATGTCGGAAGAGAGCATGCGGTCGAAGCGCGCCCGTTCGACATTGAGGATCTTGCCGCGCAGCGGCAGGATCGCCTGGTTCTGGCGCGAGCGCCCGCCCTTGGCCGAGCCGCCGGCCGAGTCGCCCTCGACGATGAAGATTTCCGACTTCGCCGGATCGCGCTCCTGGCAGTCGGCGAGCTTGCCGGGCAGCGAGGTGACGCCGAGCGAGCTCTTGCGGGTGATGTCGCGCGCCTTGCGCGCGGCCTCGCGCGCGGCCGCCGCCTGGATCACCTTCTCGACCACCACCCTGCCTTCGCTCGGATGCTCTTCCAGCCAGGTGCCCAGCGCCTCGTTGACCAGGCTCTCCACCACCGGTCGGACCTCGGACGAAACCAGCTTGTCCTTGGTCTGCGAGGAGAATTTCGGATCCGGCACCTTGACCGAGAGCACCGCGGTCAGACCCTCGCGGCAGTCGTCGCCGGTCAGCGAGACTTTTTCCTTCTTGGTCTGGCCGGACGATTCGCCATAGCCGGTGATCTGCCTGGTCAGCGCCGCGCGGAAGCCCGCCAGGTGCGTGCCGCCGTCGCGTTGCGGGATGTTGTTGGTGAAGGCCAGCACGTTCTCGTGGTAGCTGTCGTTCCACCACATCGCGACTTCCACGGTGATGCCGTCGCGCTCGGCGCGGATGGCGATCGGCGTTTCGATCAGCGGCTTCTTGACCCGGTCGAGATATTTGACGAACTCTTCCAGGCCGCCGTCGTAATGCAGCTCGTGGCGCACCAGGTCGGCATGACGCGCGTCGGTGAGCACGATGCGCACGCCGGAATTGAGGAAGGCGAGCTCGCGCAGCCGGTGTTCCAGAGTGCCATAGTCGAATTCGACCATGGTGAAGGTCTCGGCCGACGGGAAGAAGGTGATCTCGCTGCCGCTGCGGCCCTCGTAGGTGCCGGGCTGTTTGTTCTGCTCATATGTGCCCGTCACCTTCAACGGCGCGTCGGCATTGCCATGCGTGAAGCTCATCTCGAAGATTTCGCCGTTGCGGCGGATCTTGAGCTTGAGCCATGCGGAAAGCGCGTTGACCACCGAGACGCCGACGCCGTGCAGACCGCCGGAAACCTTGTAGGAGTTCTGGTCGAATTTGCCGCCGGCATGCAGCTGCGTCATGATCACTTCGGCCGCCGAAACACCCTCGCTGGAGTGGATGTCGGTCGGAATGCCGCGGCCATTGTCGATCACGGTGACGGAACCGTCGGGGTTGAGCGTCACCGAGACGAGGTCGGCGTGACCCGCCAGCGCCTCGTCGATGGCGTTGTCCACCACCTCATAGACCATGTGATGCAGGCCCGAGCCGTCATCGGTGTCGCCGATATACATGCCTGGACGCTTGCGCACGGCATCCAACCCCTTCAAAACCTTGATGGAATCGGCGCCGTACTCGGCTTCCACGCCAATGGCGCTTTCGGTCTGGTCGCTCATGAATACCTGTCTGATTGATGTCGATGATCCGGCACGGGAAAGTCACCCCGAATCGCGCCGTTTTGATGTCCTAGATATAGGCGCAAACGGCTGGTTTTCCAAGGTTTGCGGCCATTTTGCCGGCTTGGCGAGAAGCCTTTCATTCACCCCGAGCCGACGGACCGGCAAGCTGGCTGAGCGCGAGCCGCATTCGGGTACGGTCGCGGACCTGCTCGGCCAGATGGACGCCCGCTTCGTCGGGCACTACATTCGGCTGTCAGCGGAGCATGCTACATGGACACCAAGCCCGCCCCTTTCGTGCCGCCGGCGCCGACGCCGCGCACAACGCCGCCTTCGACGCGGTAGATGATGCGCATCATCTACCGCAATCCGCTCGAATTGTGGGGCGAGCACACCTACAACGAGCCTTGGATTTCGGTCACCGGCGTCGGCGGGCCGCTGGTGGTCGCCAATGATCCGGGCCTCATCCGCCATGTGCTGGTCGACAACGCCAGGAACTACAAGATGGCGACCGTGCGCCAGCTGGTGCTGCGGCCGATCCTGCGCGACGGGCTGCTGACCGCAGAGGGCGAGGTCTGGAAGCGCTCGCGCAAGGCGATGGCGCCGGTGTTCACGCCGCGCCACATCTTCGGCTTCGCCGAGCCGATGCTGAGACACACGTTGGAGTTCGTCACCCGCTACGAGGCCGGCGGCACGACCGATGTCGCCCACGACATGACGCTGCTCACCTATGACATTCTGGCCGAGACGCTGTTCTCCGGCGAGATCGCCGGCGAGCCCGGCAGCTTCGCCAAGGAGATCGATCGCCTGTTCGAGACGATGGGCCGCGTCGATCCGCTCGACCTGCTGCGCGCGCCGGAATGGCTGCCGCGCTTCACCCGCATCCGCGGCCGCAAGACCATGGCCTATTTCCGCAACATCGTCGCCGGCACGGTGAGGATGCGCGAGGAGCGGATGAAGCGCGATCCCGATGGCGTGCCGCAGGATTTTCTCACGCTTCTGCTGCGCGCCGAGGGGCCGGACGGGCTGACCCGCGCCGAAGTCGAGGACAACATCATCACCTTCATCGGCGCCGGCCATGAGACGACCGCGCGGGCGCTGGGCTGGACGATCTATTGCCTCGCCGGGGCGCCCTGGGAACGCGACAAGGTCGAGCAGGAGATCGACGCCGTGCTGGCGCGCGAACCCGATCCGACCAAGTGGCTGGATGCCATGCCGCTCACCCGCGCCGCTTTCGAGGAGGCGCTCAGGCTCTATCCGCCTGCGCCCTCGATCAACCGCGAGCCGATCGAACCGGAGACCTGGAACGGCTTATACATTCCGAAATACGCCGCCGTGCTGGTGATGCCTTGGGTGGTGCACCGCCACCGCAAGCTGTGGGACAGGCCGGACGCCTTCCTGCCGGAGCGTTTCCATCCCGAAAACCGCGACAGGATCGACCGCTTCCAGTACCTGCCCTTCGGCGCCGGGCCGCGCGTCTGCATCGGCGCAAGCTTCGCCATGCAGGAGGCGATCATCGCCCTGGCGATCCTGTTGTCGCGCTTCCGCTTCGACGCGACATCGCAGACCCGGCCTTGGCCGGTGCAGAAACTCACCACGCAGCCGCAGGGCGGCCTGCCGATGCAGGTCTCTCGCCGCGCCTAGAGTTTCGCTATCGGTCGGCGATCGGCCGGCGCTGCTGGAACTGTCCGGCGGCGCGGAAGCGCCAGAGATAGCTGGGCAGGATGGTGGCGATCGCCTGCGGCTGGATGCCGAGGCCGGCAAGCGTCCTGGCGGCGCTGACGGCTTCGTCCGAGACGACATTGTGCTCGCGCAGCTGCAGCACCTGGTCCTTGGTCAGGAGCGGATTGGGCAGCAGCTGCAGGATCGACGCCTGGATGTTCGCCACCCACCACGGCACCGGCACCAGCAACCGCCGGCGGTCGATGACCGCGAGCAGCTCTTCCATGCATTCCTTGAAGGTCAGCACCTGCGGGCCGCCGAGCTCGTAGATCTCGCCGCCCTTGACCTTGCCGTCGACCGAGCGTGCGATCGCTTCGGCGACGTCGCCGACATAGACCGGCTGGTATTTCGTTTGCCCGCCGCCGATCAGCGGCAGCACGGGCGATAGGCGCGCCATGCCGGCGAAGCGGTTGAAGAAGCGGTCCTCCGGTCCGAAATTGATCGACGGCCGGAAGATGACGGCATCCTCAATCGTCTCGAACACCGCCTTTTCGCCCAGCGCCTTGGTGCGGGCGTAGTTGGACGGCGAATTGAGATCGGCGCCGAGCGCCGAGATCTGCGTGAGGCCTGCGCCGACCGAGCGTGCGGCCTCGGCGACGGCGCGCGCGCCGAAATCGTGCACGGCGCCGAATTTCTGGCGGCCGGTCTCATGCAGGATGGCGACCAGGTTGACGACATGGTCGGCGCCTTGCACGGCGCGGTCGACCGACCAGCGCACGCGCACATTGGCCTGAACGGGCTGAATCTGGCCGACATTGCCGAGCGGCTGCACATGGCCGGCAAGGTCGGGCCGCCGGCAGGCGACCCGGATGCGGTAGCCGCGCTTGGCGAGCGCCCGCACGACATGGCGACCGACGAAGCCCGAGCCGCCGAAGACGACGACGAGCTTGGGGGTCTGCAGGATTTCGGTCATGACTTGGCTCCGCGCGCAATGCTTGGCTGAAGCCGTTTCTTAATCCGTTTCTCGCCAAAGGCAAAGAGCGACCGGAGGTCGCCATCGCGTTGTTTTTGGACTTGCCCAGAACGCCCCTCCTGCCACGTTGACGAAGGCAGAAAACCCCGCCGAAGCGGGGTTTCCCGGGCAGTGTCCACGCCGAAGCAGGGTTCAACGAGGCGGCCTGACCTGAGACGGCATCAAGGTGGCGTGAAGCAAGCACGCCCGCCCCGGCCTGAACGCTCGGCGCGGCGCCGCCAGCCGCGTGCCTGACGAAGCCAATCGGCGGCTCGCGGCGTGGGGTGCCGGACATGGGTCGTGCAGCGTCTAAAAAAGGTTCAATCGCGCAGGGAAAATCAGGCCGAATAACGCTCGGCGAATTCCGAAATGCGCTGCACCACTGCCCTGGACGTGGTGATGCCGCGCGCCTTTGCCTTCTCGGCGGCTTCGGCGCGGGAGCGGCCGGGTATATGCACGCCATAGCGCCGCCGCAACCGGTCGAGCTGGTCCTTCATGCGCCGCTCGAAATCCGGGTCGAGCAGCTTTGGCTCGATGGCCAGAACGAAAAGGCCGGTGCCGGGGCTCTCCGCCCCATCGGTGAACCAGGGCGCGTCGAGCGACCAGTTGGCGCCGGAAATGCCCGCGGCCAGCACCTCGACCATTAAAGCGATGTTGGCGCCGCGCTGGCCGCCAAAGGCAAGCATGGCGCCCTTCATCGCCGCCGCCGGATCGGTGGTCGGGTTGCCGCTGGCATCCAGCGCCCAGCCTTCGGGGATTTTCTTGCCGTCCTCGGCCGCCTTGCGGATGTTGACGAAGGCAGTCGCGCTCGACGACTGATCGATGATCAGCGGCGGCCCGTCGGCGGCGGGCGACGCAAAGGACATCGGATTGGTACAATAGACCGGCTTGACCGAGCCTGAGCCGGCAAGCACCGCCGGTCCGTTGGTGGCGGCGAAGGAAACCAGCCCCTGTTCGGCCAGCCGTCCGGTGAAATAGCCGAGTGCGCCGCATGTGTAGGCGTTCTTCTGCGAGAAGATCGAGACGCCGAACAGTTTTGCCGCCTTGACCAGGTCGTCGATGGTGCGGTCGAAGCCGGTATGGGCAAGTCCGCCGCGCGCATCCGAAAGATAGACGGCGAGCGCCGGCCGCGTGATCGCCGGATCGGCGTTGCCGTCGATGCGGCCGGCTTCGAGCGCTTCCAGATAGTCGATGAAATGCGACAGCCCCACCGTCGACAGGCCTTCGGCTTCCGCGGCGATGATCGAGGCGGTGAGCGACTGCGCCGCCTCCTCATTGGCACCGGCGCCGAGCGCCGCCATCCGGCATAGGCCTGTAGCCTGGGCGAGGGTGAGTTGCATCGTGGCCGTCCTAAGTGAGTAGGGGAATAAGGGAGTAGGGGAGTAGGGGAAAATTATGGAGCGAGTAGCGACTGGGGGTGGAAATGTGAATGCGGATCGTGGCTGAACACTCCCCTACTCCCCTACTCCCCTACTATCCGATCTTGACCGGAATCCGTGCCTCGATCCGACTGAAGACGAAGACCAGGATACCGGTGATCGTCATATAGATCAGCGCCAGCAGCAGCAAAGGCTCGTAGGTCAGATAGGTGTCCTGGCGCACCTTGGAGGAGACGGCGAAGATGTCGATGACGCTGATCGTCGCCACCAGCGGGGTCGATTTCAACTGCAGCACGGTCTCGCCGGTCAGCGTCGGCAGCGCACGATAGAAGGCCTGCGGCAACCATATGCGCCGGAAGATTTTCCAGCGGCTCATGCCGAACGCGCGGGCTGCCTCCAACTGTCCGCGCGGCACACCGGCGAATGCGCCGCGCATCACTTCACCCTCGTAGCCGGCGAATGAGAAGGTCAGCGCCACCACGCCATACGGCCAGGCCTGCCTGAGATACGGCCAAAGCCACGATTCGCGGATCCATGGATATTGCGGAAAGATCGAGCCGAGGCCGTAATAGAGCAGCCAGAGCTGCAGGAGCAGCGGCGTTCCCCGGATGATGGTGCAGAAGACCTTCGCCGGCGCCGAGAACCAGATCGGTCCGCCTGCCTGGGCGAGCCCGAGCGGCACGGCCAGCGCAAAGCCCAGCGCGCAGGTGACGGCGAGGATCCAAAGCGCCCGCCAGATGCCCATCAGGCCCATTTCCCAATATTGCGGCAGCCAGTCCCAGCGCATGAAGACGGCGGCGCAGAGAACCAGCGCCAGCCCGATCAGGATCAGCACGATGCGGTGCGGCTTGAGCCAGATCGAGGCGCGCGCCGCCATGTGGATCGCGGAGGCTTCGGCGGACATCAGCGCGCCTCTCTGACGGAGGGCATGCCGCGCCGCGACCAGGCCTCGACGCGGCCGATGATCAGGTTGGAGAACAGCGAGAGCGCGAGATAGAGCGCGCCGGCCGCAAGATAGAAAAGAAGGTAGGCCTTGGTCACGCCGGCCGCCTGGCGCGTCGCCAGCGTCAGTTCGAAGAAGCCGACGACAGCAAGCAGCGCTGTGTCCTTGGTGGCGATGAGCCACAGGTTCGCCAGGCCGGGGATGGCGAAGGGCAGCATGGCCGGCACAGTGATGCGTCGCAGCATCAGGCCCGGCGACATGCCGTAGGCGCGGGCGGCCTCGATCTGGCCTTGCGGGATGGCGAGGATGGCGCCGCGGATGACTTCGGTCGAATAGGCGCCCTGGACGAAACCCAGCACGAAAATGCCGGCCGCGAGTCCGCTGATGTCGACACGGCTGTAGCCGATCGCCGTCAGCACTTGGTTGATGAGGTCGGTGCCGGCGTAATAAAGCAGCAGGATCAGCACCAGTTCCGGCACGGCGCGCACGACCGTCGTGTAGACCGCGAGCAGATCGCGCGTCACCGGGCCGCCATAGAGCTTGCCGAACGCGCCGGCGGTGCCGATCATGAGGCCGAGGCAGGTCGCGCCTATGGCGATCTCGACCGAATGCAGCAGACCGACCAGCAACGTGCCGCCCCAGCCGGGCGCCACGGGCGACAGGAGTTCCATGATGCCGGCCGCGGAGGCCGGAAGAAAGGCGTCGATCAGCTTCGCCCCCGGATTGCTGGCGAGCCGCCGACGGTCAGGTCAGCGGCGGGCATGCGTGGCAAGATCGGGCATGGCGCGGACGCCATGCCCTCACTCATATGCGAGAGGGCTCAGTTCGACTGCGTGGCGCCGCCATAGATGTCGAAGTCGAAATATTTTTTCGAGATCTCGTCGTACTTGCCGTTGGCGCGGATCGCCTTGATGCCGGCGTTGAACTTTTCCTTGAGCGCGGTGTCTTCCTTGCGGATACCGGCGCCGACACCTGGGCCAAGCACTTCGTCGTCGGGCGCCACCATGCCCTTCAGGTCGCAGCAGGCCTTGCCCTGGTCCGACTTCAGGAATTCGCCGAGCGCGATCGAGTCGGCCTGCACCGCGTCGATGCGACCGGCGGCCAGATCCTGGTTGGCTTCATCCTGGGTCTGGTATTCCTTGATTTCCTGCGCGCCGGTGAAATGCTTCTTGGCGTACACGGCATGCACGGTCGAGACCTGGACGCCGATCACCTTGCCCTTGAGATCGTCCGGCGTGGCGCCGAACTTCTGGTCCTTCGGCCCGATGATCGCGGTCGGGGTGTTGTAGTACTTGTCCGAGAAGTCGATCGTCTTCTTGCGCTCGTCGGTGATCGACATGGAAGAGACGATGGCGTCGATCTTCTTGGTCGTCAGCGCCGGGATGATGCCGTCCCAGGCCACCGGCGTGATCACGCAGTCGAGTTTCTCTTCGGCGCAGACGGCGTCGACGAAGTCGATCTCCCAGCCCACCCATTTGCCGCTGGCGTCGGGCGAGGTGAAGGGCGGGTAGGGTTCGGCGGCGACGCCGATCTTGACCTGCTCGGCCTTGGCCACTCCGCCCATCGCCGCGACGCCGAGAAGCAGCGCGGCGGCAAATGTCTTGAGAACAGTCTTCATGTCAGGACTCCCAGTTTGTTGTTGTTCCCGGTTTTTCGCTCCGCTTGATGCCGGCACCTAGCCGACATTGCGGAGGAATTGCTTGAGCCTTTCGGATTTGGGCGCGCCGAACAGCTGTTCCGGCGGACCTTCTTCCTCGACCAGCCCGTTGTAGAGATAGACGACATGCGTCGCGACCTCGCGGGCGAACTTCATTTCATGCGTCACCAGCACCATGGTGCGTCCCTCGCGCGCCAGATCGCCGATGACCTTCAGCACCTCGCCGACCAGCTCGGGATCGAGCGCGGAAGTCGGTTCGTCGAACAGCATGACGCGCGGATTGATCGCCAGCGCGCGGGCGATCGCGGCTCGCTGCTGCTGGCCGCCGGACAGGAAAGCCGGATAGACGTCGCGCTTTTCCGCCAGCCCGACGCGGGCGAGCAGCTTCTCGGCCTGGGCGATCGCTTCGCTGCGCTTGACGCCAAGCACATGCACCGGAACCTCGATGACATTCTCGATCAGCGTCATGTGGCTCCACAGGTTGAAATTCTGGAAAACCATGCCGAGCCTCGAGCGAATGCGCTCGATCTGCCTGCGGTCGGCCGGAACGGTGTGGCCGTGGCTGTCGGCCTTGAGCTTGATCTCCTCGCCATTGACCCGGATGATGCCGCTCGTGGGATTCTCCAGGCAGTTGATGCAGCGTAAGAGCGTCGACTTGCCGGAACCGGAGCCGCCGATGATGGCGACCACCTCGCCGTCGCGCGCCGACAGCGAAACCCCCTTCAGCACGTGCAGCTGGCCGAACTTCTTGTGCAGGTTTTCGACATGGATGGCTTCGGCGGCGCCGTTCTGCGCCTCACCGGATTGGACTACGGCAACTCCTGCAGCGCTCACCGGGTGGCCTCTATCTGGCCGACGGCAGTTCGTCGAACGTCTATCCGGCTAATCAACATACGCTGCACTGACCCGCTCCAGGCTTCAGCATGGACCCGACAGCGCGAGCCCGTCAATCCCGCTCATTACGGCACTTGCGGCCTTGTTGCGCAAGTGTATAAATAGCCCTTCATGAAATTTTCACGGTTTTTTTCATCTTAAAAGGGCATCGATGAGCGCTTTCGGATCACAGTCCATGGCGGCGCCGCTGCGGCGCGTGCTGATGCGGTCGGCGGCCAACGCCATGCGTGATGCCGACAGGGCGGCCTGGCACTATGGCCCGGGATTCAACCCGGCGAAGGCCGCTTCGCAGCATTCGCTCCTTGCCGAGCTGGTGGCGGCTTCCGGCGCCGAGATCGAATGGATCGAGGACACGGCCGACGGCCTTTCGGATTCGGTGTTCACGCATGACCCGTCGCTGATGACCGACCGCGGCGCCCTGATCCTGTCCATGGGCAAGCCACTGCGCGCCCGGGAGCCCTCGCTGCATGAGGAAACTTATAAGAGGCTGGGCATTCCGGTCCTCGGTCGTGTCGAGGCGCCTGGTCAGGTCGAAGGCGGTGACTGCGTATGGGTGGATGCCCGCACGCTGGCGATCGGGCGCGGTGTGCGCTCCAACCAGGAAGGCATCCAGCAGGTTTCCAACCTGCTGACGCCGCTGGGCATTTCCGTCTACGGCTTCGATTTGCCGCTGTGGCAGGGCGAAGAGGCGTGCCTGCATCTGATGTCGGTGATCAGCCCGCTGGCCGACGACCTGGCCCTGGTCTATTCGCCGCTTCTGCCGGCCACGTTCTATCAGATGCTGAAGGCGCGCGGCATCCGGCTGGTCGAAGGCGACGCCGAAGAGTTCGCCGCTTCCAACGGCCTCAGCCTGAACGTGCTGCCGACCAGCCCGCACAAGGTCATCGCCGTTGCTGGTTTTCCCAAGACCAAGGCCGCGATGGAAGCCGCCGGCTGCACGGTCGAGACATTCGAGGCGGATGCGCTCTGCATCGCCTGCGAAGGCGGGCCGACATGCCTGACGCGGCCGATCCTGCGCCAATGAATGCGCGCCGCAAGTTCCGCCGCGAGGGCGAGGAGCGGCGGCGGCAGGATCTGATCGATGCGACCCTGGACAGCGTGGCGGAATATGGCCTTCAGGGCGCCACCTTGCGCACCATCGCCTTGCGCGCCGGCGTCACCGCCGGGCTGATCCGGCACTATTTCCCCGGCAAGGAAGAATTGCTGCAGGAAGCCTATGCGGCGCTGGTCGGCCGCATGACCGAGCAGGCGAAAGCGGCATTGGTCATGGAAGACGCCTCGCCTCGCCAACGCCTCGCGGCTTTCGTCACCGCCAACCTCAACGCGCCGATCGTCGACCGGCGGGTGTTTTCGCTCTGGGCAACCTTCCTTGGCCGCGCCAATGCGGATCCGGCGCTCGCCCGTGCCCATCGCGAAGGCTACCTCGGCTTTCGCGACGAGGTGGAAGCGGTCGTTGCCGAAGTGCTTGCCGCCGAGCAGCGCAAGCCGGACGCAGGCGAGCTGCGCCGTCATGCCATCGCGATCAACGCGATCATCGACGGGCTCTGGATCGAAGGCTGCCTGGCGGCAGAGATGTTCTCGCCTGGCGAATTGGCGGCGATAGGCGTCAACGCCATAGAGGCCGAGCTCGGCTTGACGCCACAAAAGGGAGGAAACCAATGACCACCATCGGCGAGGCGCTGATCAAATTGCTCGAAGCGCATGGCGTCGACACCGTTTTCGGTATTCCGGGTGTGCATACGGTCGAGCTCTATCGCGGCCTGGCGCGCTCGAAGATCCGTCATGTCACGCCGCGCCACGAGCAGGGCGCCGGCTTCATGGCCGACGGTTATGCGCGCGCCGGCGGCCGTCCCGGCGTCGCCTTCGTCATCACCGGGCCGGGCCTCACCAACACCATCACAGCCATGGGACAGGCGCGCGCCGATTCGGTGCCGATGCTGGTCATCTCCGGTGTCAACGCCACCGATACGCTGGGAAAAGGGCTGGGCTTCCTGCATGAGCTGCCCGACCAGCGCGGCATGATGGAGAAGGTGGCGCTGTTTTCCGAGCGCATCACCGAGGCCGAGCAATTGCCTGGCGCGCTCGCCCGCGCCTTCGCCGTCTTCTCCTCCTCACGCCCGGGTCCAGTCCATATCGAGATCCCCACCGACGTCATGGTCAAGCCCGCCGATGGTGTTGCGGCCGTCCTTAGCAATACCGCGCCACCCGCTCCGGAGTTGGCGGCGATGGCCGAGGCGGCAAGGCTTTGCAGGGCAGCACGCCGTCCACTGATCGTTTCGGGCGGCGGCGCCAAGAAGGCCGATGCGGCGCTGCGGCGTCTGGCCGAGATGCTCGGCGCCCCCGTGGTCGAGACCGCCAATGCGCGGGGCCTGCTGCACGGCCATCCGCTATGCGTGCCGGCGAGCCCCAGCCTCAAGGCCGTGCGTGCGTTGATGGCGGACGCCGATCTGGTGATTGCCGCCGGCACCGAATTCGGCCCGACCGATTATGACGGTTATGGCGACGGCGGCTTCGTGCTGCCGAAGAACCTGATCCGCATCGATATCGGCGCCGACCAGATCGCGCGCCGGCCGGTGACGGTCGGCATCCAGGCGGATTGCTCGGAAGCGATCGACGCCCTGCTCGCGGCGATCGGGCCTGGCCATGCCGCGGCAAGCGAAGGCGGGGCTCGTGCGGCCGCCACACGCGCGGCAGCACTGTCCGAATTGAAGCCTGATTATCTGGCGCAGGTGCGCGCCGTGGAGGCGATCCGCGACGCGCTGCCGGGCGCCATCATCGTCGGCGATTCGACCCAGCCGATCTATGCCGCCAACCTCTATTACGACCACGACCGTCCCGGCGGCTGGTTCAACGCCGCGACCGGCTTCGGCGCGTTGGGCTACGGCCCGCCGGCGGCGATCGGCGCAGCACTTGCGGTGCCGGAGGCGCCGGTGGTGTGCCTCACCGGCGATGGCGGCTTCCAGTTCACCTTGCCGGAGATCGGCGCCGCGCTTGACGCCCAAGCGCCGGTGATCTTCGTCGTCTGGAACAATCGCGGCTATCGCGAGATCGAAACTTCGATGCTCGATGTCGGCGTCGAGCCGGTCGGCGTGTCGCCGGCGCCGCCCGATTTCTGCAAGCTCGCCGAGGCCTACGGCATCGAGGCCGAGCGGCTGGCCGGGGCCGGCGGCCTTGCCGTGGCGCTGAAGCGCGCGCGGGCGGCCGGCAAGCCGCGCGTCATCGAAATCGCCGTCGACTGAAAGACCGGCACGTCTGCCGGCTGGCCCTTCCGGCGCCGGCAAACCGATGCCGGCCGCCACGGTCCGACGCATGCAAAGACGCTGCGCCTGCCATGTCGATATTTCAATTGAGTGACAACGCGAAAGGCGCGACGTTCCAGTCTGGGGCGGTACAACCAAAAGAAATAATCATAAGAAAATGACAGGAGCGGTCGAAGTATGACGGAAACGCTGAACGGCAGGCATGTCGTGGTGACGGGCGGCACTGGGGCACTCGGCGGCGCGGTTGTCGGCAGATTGCTGGAGCAGGGCGCGATCTGCCACGTGCCCAATGCCCACGCGGCGGCCCCGCCGCATTTTCCTTACGCGGCCCATGCCAGCGTGCATCTGGCGCATAATGTCGACCTATCGGATTCGGCCAAGGTCGAAGCTTTCTACCACCAGGTGCCCGAGCTCTGGGCCTCGATCCACCTTGCCGGCGGCTTCACCATGGCGCCGGTCGAAAAGATCGAGTCGGCCTCCTTCGCCGAGATGATGGACACCAACGCCCGTACGGCTTTCCTGTGCAGCCGCGCCGCGGTGCGCTCGATGCTGGAGTCCAATACGGCCGGCCGCATCGTCAATGTCGCCGCGCGCGCCGGTCTCGATCCGAGGCGCGGCTCCGGCATGGTCGCCTATGCCGCAAGCAAGGCGGCGGTCGCGGCGATGACTGTGGCCATGGCGGAGGAGTTGAAGGGCAAGGGCATCCTAGTCAACGCCGTGGCGCCCTCGACGCTCGACACGCCCGCCAACCGCGCCGACATGCCCGACGCCGATTTCGCCAAATGGGTCAGCCTGGAGGCCGCGGCGGAAGCGATCGCCTATCTCGCCTCGCCCGCCAACCTGGCGATGAGCGGCACGCTGGTGCCGCTCTACGGCCGCGCCTGAGGGGCGACCGCGGGGCGGCTCATCTACAGACGAGCTTGCCTATCTGCGGCTTGAACTTGCGCGGGCCCGGAATCTGTTCGGCGCTCGCGTCGTCGACGATAAATACATCGAGGGTGCGGCCGCCGCCCACCGGTAGTGGTCGTTTCCGATATGCTCGATCACGTCGATGGGGCCATGATTTTCCAGCCTGCGGGCAACATCGCCACTGTCGGTGATGGCGTCGATCTCGGCCTTGCGCTGCCGGTAGGGCGGCAATGCCGCCGCCGTCACCACTGTGCCGGCCAGCAGGAATGCTGCGACAAAACCGACTCGGGCCATAGGGGCTCCGAACCGTCTGGCTTCCTATAGCGGCCTTTCTCGACATTGGCGGGCATGACGACCGCCAACGCCTCTACTGCATTAGAAGAACCTGCGACTATGTCAGATTCGAGACGCCCGCCTCCACGACCTCGACCGCGTCGCCGATTGAGATTGTGCCCGTGTTGTTCGGTATCGCGTTCTGACCGAAGATGATGCCGCCCTTGGCGGAGCGGTGGAGTTTGCCAAGCGTCTGCAGCGGCTCGCGCGGGTCCGGCTGCTCGCCGCTGTGCGGGTCGCGGGTGGTGATGACACAGCGCGCGCAGGGCTTGGCGATGCGCAACTCGACCGAGCCTATGCGGATCGTCCTCCAGCTGTCTTCGGGCCATGCGCCTTCTGCGTCGATGACAATGTTGGGGCGAAACCGCGCCATCCCGATCGGCCTGGCTAAATGGCTGTTCAGATGGTCCAGCGACCCCGTCGTGGCGACCAGCAGCGGAAAACCGTCCGCAAAGCCGACATAATCTCCAGGCTCGCCGAATTCAGGGTCGACCGGCCGGTTTTGCGGATCGTCGAAATAGACGAGATCGACGGGCCGGCCAAGAATCGTGGCGAGATAAGCGCCAGCGGCTGGATCACACGACCGCGCGGCAACCATATCCTTCCAGATCTTGATCTGACGGAGTGCAGCACCTGGGCCTGGAACCTCGACGGCATGCGAACCATGCCTGTCATGTTTCAACAGTATGCCCGTATCGCGATGCTCGACGTCAATCGTTGTCATTGCCGGTATCTGGCGAATGGTGAGGAACTGTACGTCCTTGTCGACGATCATCCAGCGGCGGTCGCCTTCCAAGCCCATGGTCTCGATGTCAGCGCTCGGCACGGCATGGCCGCGCAGGCTCTTGACCGGATAACGATGGAGTTCGACGACCTTCATGCGCATGACCCTATTGCCCGGAGTGTGGAGTTGAAGGGATTGCACGGTCCCTGTCTTGTACCAGTGCCGCGAAATGAAAAACCCGCGAGCCTTGCGGCCCGCGGGTTCATTGTTCAAGCCGCGCGCGTGGCGCGGCTGCAGCTTACGCGGTGCGCGAAGCGGCTTAGTTGCCCTGCTTCTTCAGCGCGGCGCCCAGAATGTCGCCCAGCGAAGCGCCGGAGTCGGTCGAGCCGTACTGAGCGACCGCTTCCTTCTCCTCGGCGATTTCCAGCGCCTTGATCGAGACCTGCAGCTTGCGGGTCTTCTTGTCGAAGGCGATGACACGGGCATCGACCTTCTGGCCGACGGTGAAGCGCTCGGGGCGCTGCTCATCGCGGTCGCGCGAAAGGTCCGAACGCTTGATGAAGGTCTCGATGCCGCTGTCGACCAGCCGCACGTCCAGACCGCCATCCTTCACGCCGATGACCTCGCAGGTGACGACGGCGTTCTTGCGCAGCTCGCCGCTGCTGGCCGCTTCGCCGACCGTGTCGCGGGCCAGCTGCTTGATGCCGAGCGAGATGCGCTCCTTCTCGATGTCGACGTCGAGCACCTGCGCCTTGACCATGTCGCCGCGATTGTACTCTTCGATGACCTGCTCGCCCGGACGGGTCCAGTCGAGGTCGGAGAGATGCACCATGCCGTCCACGTCGCCTTCCAGGCCGATGAACAGGCCGAACTCGGTCTTGTTCTTGACCTCGCCCTCGACCTGGCTGCCGACCGGATGGCTCGAGGCGAAAGCCTGCCACGGGTTTTCCAGCGTCTGCTTGAGGCCGAGCGAGATGCGGCGCTTGGCCGGATCGACCTCGAGCACCACCACGTCGACTTCCTGCGTCGTCGACAGGATCTTGCCGGGGTGCACATTCTTCTTCGTCCACGACATTTCCGAAACGTGGATGAGGCCCTCGATGCCCGGCTCCAACTCGACGAACGCGCCGTAGTCGGTGATGTTGGTGACGGTGCCCTTGATCTTCTTGCCGATCGGGAACTTGGTGCCGATATCCGACCACGGATCCGACTCGAGCTGCTTCATGCCGAGCGAGATGCGGTGGGTTTCCTGGTTGATGCGGATGATCTGCACCTTGACCGTCTGGCCGATGTTGAGGATTTCGGTCGGATGGTTGACGCGGCGCCAGGCCATGTCGGTGACATGCAGCAAGCCGTCGATGCCGCCGAGGTCGACGAACGCACCGTAGTCGGTGATGTTCTTGACCACGCCTTCGACCACCTGGCCTTCCTCGAGGTTCTGCACGATTTCCGAGCGCTGTTCGGCGCGGCTCTCCTCGAGCACGGTGCGGCGCGACACCACGATGTTGCCGCGGCGGCGATCCATCTTGAGGATCTCGAAGGGCTGCGGGTTGTGCATCAGCGGGGTAACGTCGCGGATCGGGCGGATATCGACCTGGCTGCGCGGCAGGAACGCCACGGCGCCGTCGAGGTCGACGGTGAAGCCGCCCTTGACCTGGTTGAAGATGACGCCTTCGACGCGCTCACCCTTGGTGAACTTCTCTTCGAGACGCACCCAGCTCTCCTCGCGGCGAGCCTTCTCGCGCGACAGCATGGCTTCGCCAAGCGCGTTTTCGATGCGCTCGACATAGACCTCGACGGTGTCGCCGACCTTGAGGGAGGATTCCTTGCCCTTGGCGCCGAATTCCTTCAGCGGCACTCGGCCTTCGACCTTGAGGCCGACATCGATGATGGCCATGTCCTTTTCGATCGCGGTGATCGTGCCCCGGACAACCTGGCCCTCGCCGGAATGGCCGGCGGTGAATGATTCTTCGAGCATGCTCGCGAAATCGTCGCGAGACGGATTAGCTACTGACATTGTTTCTCCTGGAATACCCCGGTCTTCAAGCGGGGCGGGCGCCGTGGGTTAGCGTTGCGTGAGCCTGCCGGCGTTCCGGGCTGAAAGCCCTTGGCCGCTGTTCAGGCGGCAAGTCCGGCGCATGAAGAATGCTGGCAGGCTGGTTCGTGCCCGATATGGGTATTTTCGCCGCCAACGGCAATCGAAAAACCTGATCAGGCCTTGTTTCTTTCGGCAAGGACGTCGTCAACGATCGCCATCGCCGCCAGAAACGCGGCTTCTATAGCCATTTCGCTGGTATCAAGCAAGTGCGCGTCTGCCGCCGGCTTCAGCGGCGAGTCGGCGCGGCCCATGTCGCGCTCGTCGCGACGCTCGATATCGGCAAGGATGGTGGCGAGATCGGCGCTGCCGCCCATGCTCTCGATCTCGGCCAGCCGGCGTCTGGCGCGCACTTCGGCGCTTGCCGTGACATAGAGCTTGATGTCGGCATCGGGGCACACCACGGTGCCGATGTCGCGGCCGTCGAGCACAGCACCCGGCGGCGCCTTGGCGAAGGCCCGCTGCTTCTCCACCAGGATACGCCGTACGGTCGGAATGACCGCGACCTTCGATGCGGCCTCGCCCACCGCATGCGCGGCCAGCACGGTGCGGTCAAGGTTGGAGAGGTCCACCTGCCGAGCAGCGGTTTCGGCCGCCGAGACATTGTCGAGCGGCAGGCCGAGCTCGAGCAGCTTGTGGGCCACCGCGCGATAGGTGAGGCCGGTATCGAGCAGGTTCAGCCGGTAGTGGTCGGCGAGCCGGCGGGCGAGCGTGCCTTTGCCCGCGCCTGCCGGGCCGTCGATGGCGATGGTGAAGGTGTGGGTCATGGGCGGGCCAACCGAAGACGCGGGCGCCGCGATCCTTCGCGCCCCCCTCTGTCCTGCCGGACAGTCCGGCAGAACAGAGGGGGGCGCTGTCCCGCCAGCGTTTCAGTTTGGCCCAATCTCATCGACCTCACCCAATCTCCGCGCCCAACCCCTTCATCAGCCCCATGAATTCCGGAAAGCTCGTCGCGATCATGTTGGCGTCGTCGATGGTCACCGGCTTCTCCGTTGCCAGCCCCATCACCAGAAAACTCATGGCGATGCGGTGGTCGAGATGCGTCTTCACCGCCGTATCGGGGCCGTTGGGATGAGCGCCCAGTCCCTTGCCGCCCGGTCTGCCGCGCACGGCGAGCGAGGCCTCGCCCTCGGTGCAGTCGACGCCGTTGAGCTCCAGGCCCCTGGCCACCGCCGCCAGACGGTCGGATTCCTTGACCCGAAGTTCCTCCAGCCCCTGCATCAGCGTCTCGCCCTCGGCGAAGCTCGCGGCGACGGCCAGCACCGGATACTCGTCGATCATCGACGGCGCGCGCTCGGGCGGCACCGCCACGCCTTTCAGCTCCGACGAGCGCACGCGCAAGTCCGCCACGTCCTCGCCGCCGGCATTGCGCGGATTGAGGATATCGATCTTGCCGCCCATTTCCTGCAATGTCAGCAGCAGTCCGGTGCGGGTCGGGTTCATCAGCACGTTCTCGATGACGATGTCCGAACCCGGCACGATGAGCGCCGCAACCAGCGGGAAGCCGGCCGAGGACGGATCGCCCGGCACGGCGATCGTCTGTCCGGTGAGCTTGCCCTGGCCTTCGATGAAGATGTGCCGCACGCCGCGCTCATCCGTCTCGACGCTCAGGTTGGCACCGAAACCCTTCAGCATCTTTTCGGTATGGTCGCGCGTCATCACGGGTTCGATCACCGTGGTGATGCCGGGAGTGTTCAAGCCGGCAAGCAGCACCGCCGACTTCACCTGGGCGGATGCCATCGGTACGCGATAGGTGATGGGCGCTGCATGCTTCGGGCCGCGCAGCGTGATCGGCATGCGGTCGCCGGGAGCGGCCTTCAGCACCTGCACGCCCATCTGGCGCAGCGGGTCGAGCACGCGGCCCATCGGCCGGCCCGAAAGCGAGGCGTCGCCGATGAAGGTCGTCTCCATGTCATAGGTGCCGACGAGCCCCATGGTGAGGCGCGAGCCGGTGCCGGCATTGCCGAAGTCGAGCGGGCCTTCAGGCTGCAGCAACGCGCCGTTGCCGGTGCCGCGGATCACCCATTCGCCGCCGTTCTTTTCGATATGCGCGCCCATCGCCTTCATGGCGGCGCCCGTGCGCATCACGTCCTCGCCTTCGAGCAGGCCGGTGATGCGGGTTTCGCCGGAGGCAAGGCCGCCGAACATGAACGAGCGGTGCGAGATCGATTTGTCGCCCGGCACGCGCGCGGTGCCGGCAAGGGCAGGGGATTTGCGGGCCGTGGCCGGCTTAGCGGCGGCGGAGTGAGACATCCTTGTCTTCCAAATGAAATGCCGGCTGGCCGGCTCGGTTCGTCATGCTGCGGCGGTCTCGTATCACGGTGCGTTGCAATGGTCATCCCCTTGTGCGAGGCCTTCGAATACGAGCATTTTACAATGCCGGCTTTTGGCTTTGACAGCGCTCAAAACTGCGGTTATGGGGACCACTCTTTTATTGACGAGGCCTGCTGTGGCAAAAGCTGAACTTGGCACCAAGCGTGTCGACCCCGAAACGGGTCGGAAATTCTACGATCTCAACAAAGACCCGATCGTCTCGCCCTATACCGGCAAGAGCTATCCGCGCTCCTATTTCGAGGAAGGCAAGATTTCCGCCCTCGAGGAAGATGAGGAAGTCGCCGAAAAGGAAGTGGACGCCGACGAAGAGGAAGGCGCCGAAGTCGTGTCGCTCGAGGAGGCCGATGACGAGGCCAAGGGCGGCGGCGACGAACTTCCGGATCTTGGCGACGATGAAGAAGATGTCGATCTCGGCGACGATGAGGACGACACCTTCCTTGCCGACGAAGAGGAAGAGGACGATGACGTCGCCGATATGATCGGTGTCGGCGACGACGATGACGAAGTCTGATTGGATCGTTTGCCGGCCATTTTGGCCTGTGACGAAAAAGCGGCTTTTCAAGGCTTGATCTTGACCGAAGGCGGCGCTAGAAGCCGCCAGCACTAAACGACGGCGCGGTTCCCAATCGCGCCGGATCTCTTCGCCGGAAACGGCGCCGGCCGACTGCCGGGAGTGGGGCCATAGCTCAGTTGGGAGAGCGCTTGAATGGCATTCAAGAGGTCGTCGGTTCGATTCCGATTGGCTCCACCAAACAGTCACTTCCTGACCAATTGCACGAACGGAAAACCGCTCGCACTCGAATTGCTCTAACCGCGCTGGGCGCGGGTTCTGGCTGCTTTGCGCGCTGCCGCCGATCGTCCGGCGGCGCCTTTAGTCTGCGCGGCTTTCCTCGCCGCCGCCGACCGCTCTTCGGCTGTGCGGCCGGATGCGGCGCTCTTGGCCTGCTTCGACAGAGCCTTGTGAGAGGCGGTGCTCTTCGGCTCGCCCTCAAGCACCTTCGATACCGCCTTCGAGACCTTCGGCTGGCGCTTCGGCTTCCGTTCGCCCTGGCCTGCCTCGTAAGCATATTTGGCGCTCTTGCGCGTGCTGTCCTTCACATCGCCTTTTTTGGGGGGCGGCAGGTCGATGCCCGCGCGGCGCGCTTCCGAAAGACCGATGGCGATCGCCTGTTTGGTGGAGCGGGCGCCGTGCTTGCCTTTGCGGACTTTGTCGATTTCCGCGTGAACGAATTCACCGGCCTGCGTGCTTGCCGACTTGCCTTCGCGCTTGTCTTCGCGCGCCTTTTCGATGGTTTTCTTGTCCGGCATTGTTTTTCTCCTCGTTCGAACGGGGGCATGATCGAATGCCGACAGGATGCGTCAGATCGCGCATCAGCGGCTTTCATATGTGCCGACGAGATCGGTAGTGGCGATCATATGCGGCTCCGCCTGGGCCAGAAGATTGGCGATTCCCGGTTCTCCGCCGGTTTCCAGCGCCTCAACGTCGAGTGCTGAAAGGCGGAAGTGATAATGGTGAACGCCGTGCCCTTTTGGCGGCTGGGGACCGTCATAACGGGCATTGCCGAAGTCGTTCACGGCCTGGTGGAAAGTTTCCGGTCCAGCGGTGCCTTCGGGCAAGCGGTCTCGGCCGGCGGCAATGTCATAGACCGCCCAATGGCGAAACATGCCGCGCGGCGCGTCGGGATCCTCGACGACGAGCAGGAAGCTTCTGGTCCCGGCCGGCGCGTTCTTCCACCGCAGGGGAGGAGACAAATTGCCTCCGTTGCGGACATAGGGCTCGGGAATGGTCTGGCCGTTTTCAAAGGCTGGACTCTCAAGCGTGAAAGCCATGGCTGGAACTCCGTGCACTTATCGCGTTCTTCGCGAAGGAATTCACGAACGATCTTTGCTCGCATCGGCGGAGCGCGCTCGCTACTGGTTTCTTTTGGAACGCGGGGCGTTGGCGGGAGTTCCAGCATCATGCCCGCGACGGCGCGTCGATGGATGCCTGCAAGTCGAGATATCGTCGCTGGGAAAGCTGCTCCAACGGAAGCGAACTCAGGTCGTATCCGGCGAAACAAGCGCCGGAGGAAATCCCTATGCCGGTGGCGGCAACTAGGCTAAGGGCTTCCTGTCAGAGGGACGCTTATGAGAATTCCGGCTTTGGGTGGAAATCCGGCGCAGGGACGTGTTCGATCCGGGCTGCTTGCGCGACAAAACAATCTCTTGCCGATGCTTTGCATTGCGGTCGCGCTTGCTGCTTGTCAATCGACCCCAGACACACAGCCTGTTGCTGACCCGCAACCCGCTCCGGCCGCCGCTCCCGCTCCGGCCTCACCGAATTCGGCGGTACTGGATGAGGCGGCTGCGGTCGTTCCGCCCGGCAAGGGCGTTCCGGCCAGATACACTGCATTCTCCGGCATATGGGCGGGACAGCTCAACGGCATGTATGACGGCAAGCTGGCGGTCCTGACCGTGTCTTCGGGCGGGCAGGTGACGGTCAGCTACGCATGGGGCGATCTGGCCGACAACAAGCCGGGTGTCGCTGACGGCTCCGGCAGGATTTCCGGCAACACGTTGAAGCTCGGGCGCCTGCCGAACGGCGCCGACATCACCGCCACCATGGCGTCGCCGGGAATGCTCAACGTCACCTACGCGCTGGCGGGGCAGACCTATGCCGGTTCCTTCGCCCGGGTCAGCCAGTGAGCAAAGCCGGTCACTGAGGTCAAAGCGGGTTCTGCGCGATCCGCACGCTCATCTCCGATCTCGACGGCATGGGCCGGCATCGATCAGCCGGCCGCGCGTCTCGTAGCGGGCGAAGATCGAGATCCGGTCGGCATTCTGGTTGGCTGAACGAGCCGTCCGGCGTCGCCGACAGGAAGGCCGAGTTTGTCGACGTCGTCGGTCTCGGCAAGCTTCGGCACGGCAGCGTCGTCCCGTCCAAGGTGTAGACGCCGAGGCCGATATCGCGCGCCCTGAAACAGGGCGCCTCGCGATTGAAGGCTGCCGACAAAGCAAGACAGGCGCTTTGCATCGATCTTCCTGGCGTCGCCGGCGGCTTCTCCGCTGGTGTCGGCCTTGCGAAAATTTCGCCGATCGTCGCTTGCAAGGCAATCCCATATGTGAAAATATTATTCACAAAAGAAAACAGTGGGAGGAAAGCGACCATGCGTCTCGCCATCCGGCATCGCGCCCGGAACCGCCTTGCAGGCCGCGCCGGAAGCTCCCGGAGAGGATCATGAGCGCATTCTCGCCGACCGTCGGTGTCGCCTCGACGCATCCCGCCGACATGCCTGAGGCGCATGCCGAAATCCCTGTCTGGAATTCTGAAAACTGGTTCTACGAGGACTGGCAAGTCGGTCACAAAATCCGCTCGCTTCGCCGCACCGTCGCCGAGGGCGAAAGCCATATGTTCAATGCGCTAGTGTTGGACATCCATCCTTACGTGCAGGACCAGATGTTCGCCGAGAAGGAAGGCATCTTCGGCAAGCGGCTGGTGGCGGGCGCCTTCGTGTTTTCGGCCGGGCTCGGCCTGGTTGCCACCAACTGCATCAACGCCTTTTCCTATGGCTATGACAGACTGCGCTTCATCAAGCCGGTCTTCATCGGCGACACCATCTATTCGATCCGCACCAACCTCGACAAAAAGCCGCGCTACCAGGATATGGGCCTGATCCGCGCCAGCTACGAAGTCTTCAAGGGTGAAGGAGAGCTGGTGCTCTACTGCGAGCATCTGCAAACCGTGAAATACAAGAACCCGGCCGATTTCGTCGGCAAGACCGAGAAGTGAACCGTGGCCGCTGACAAAGAACTTCCACTAACCGGCCTCGTCGTCATCGACATGAGCCAGTTCCTGTCGGGACCCTACTGTTCGCTGCGCCTGCTCGACCTCGGCGCGCGCGTCATCAAGATCGAGCGGCCCGATGGCGGCGACCTGTCGCGCCGGCTCTATCTCAGCGACACCGAGATCGGCGGCGATTCCACCATTTTCCACGCCATCAACCGCGGCAAGGAGAGCCTTGCCGTCGACCTAAAGAACGAGGCCGACCTCGCCGCGCTGCGCGCGTTGATCGCCAAGGCCGACGTGCTCATCCAGAACTTCAGGCCGGGCGTCATCGAGCGGCTCGGCCTCGACCATGAGCATGTCAGCACGATCAACCCCCGGCTCGTCTATGCCTCGATCAGCGGCTATGGCGAGGAAGGGCCATGGGTGAAGCGCCCGGGGCAGGATCTGCTCGCCCAGGCTCGTTCCGGCGTGATGTGGCTGAACGGCGACGAGGAGCAGGGACCGGTGCCTTTCGGCCTGGCGATCGCCGACATGCTGGCGGGCGCCGCCTGCGCCCAAGGCATCCTCGCCAAGCTGGTGCGGCGCGGCATCACCGGCGAGGGCGGCCATGTCGAAACCAGCCTGCTTGAGGCGCTGATCGATTTCCAGTTCGAGGTGCTGACCACGCATCTCAACGACGGCCGCCGCCTGCCGAAGCGCCCGTCCTTCCGCAGCGCCCATGCCTATCTCTCGGCGCCATACGGCGTCTATCCGGCCAAGGACGGCTACCTGGCGATTGCCATGACGCCGATCCCGAAGATAGCCGACCTGCTCGAACTTCCCGAGCTAGACCCTTTCCGCGACAAGCCGGAGACCTGGTTCACCGCCCGCGACGAGATCAAGGCGATCATCGCCAGGCGCATTGCCGAGAAAACCATCGACGAATGGCTGGCCGTCCTCGAGCCCGCCGATGTCTGGTGCGCCAAAGTGCTGACCTGGCCGGAACTGATGCAGAGCGACGGCTTCAAGACGCTCGACATGCTGCAGACGGTGACCCGTGAGGACAATGTCTCGATCCTGACCACCCGCACACCTCTGCGCGTCGACGGCGCGCGCGCCAAGGTGGATCGCGCCGCCCCGCAAATCGGTGAGCACAGCGAAAAAATCCGCGCGGAGTTCGGGCTGTGAGCGGTGTTTCGTTGAAAGGCATGACCTGGAACCATCCGCGCGGCTACGACCCGATGGTGGCGTGCTCGGCGCTGTGGAAGGAAAAGACCGGCGTCTCGATCGAATGGGAAAAGCGCTCGCTGCAGGATTTCGAGTCTTTCCCGGTGGAAGAGCTCGCCCGCGCCTATGATTTGATCGTTATCGACCATCCGCATGTCGGCCAGATCACCGCCGAGAAGTGTCTGGCGCCGCTCGATGTGCCAGGGCGCGAGGCGGAACGCGAGGCGCTGGCTGCGGCAAGCGTCGGCCAGTCCTATCCGAGCTATACCTGGCAGGGCCGGCAATGGGCTTTCCCGATCGACGCCGCGACCCAGGTTCAGGCTTGGCGGCCCGATCTGATCGAAACCGCGCCGGCGATCTGGACCGAAGTGCTGGCGCTTGCCGAGCAGGGCCGCGTGCTCTTGCCGCTCAGGCCGCCGCATTCGCTGATGTGCTTCTACACGTTGGCCGCCGATCTCGGCCGGCCCTGCACGGTCGACGGTTCGGCCGACCTTGTCGATGGCGGGACCGGCGAAACCGCCTTCGAGATGCTGTGCGAGATCGCGGCGCTGGTCGATCCCGCATGCCTGACGATGGATCCGATCGCCGTCTTCGAGAAGATGGCCAAGCCCGGCTCGCGCATCGCCTGCGCGCCGCTGATCTATGGCTATGTTCCCTATGCGGTGGCGGGTTTCCGCCCGCACCGCCTCGCCTTCGCCGACATGCCGGTCGCCAGCGGCAACGGCCCGATCGGCTCGGCGCTCGGCGGCACCGGCATTGCCGTCTCCGCCTTTTCCGCCGCGCCCGAGGCGGCGATCGACTTCGCCTATTGGATCGCCAGCGGCGACGTGCAGCGCGGCCCTTATGCCGCCGCCGGCGGCCAGCCCGGCCATGCCGCAGCCTGGGAGGACGACGCCGTCAACGCCGCGACAGGCGACTTCTATCGCGCTACGCGGGCGACGCTCGAGGGCGCTTGGGTCCGCCCGCGCCATGACGGCTATATGGCCTTCCAGCAGCGGGCTTCGGACCGCATCAATGAAGGTCTTGCCGGCCGTCAGGAAGCAAGGCGCGTCGTCGCCGACATCAATCGCCTGTTCCGGGAGAGTTTCGCGCCGGCCGCCGCCGGCTAGATGTGCCGATCGCCGCCGCGACGCTCGGCGAGCTTGACGTCTATATCCGCCACAGCCGGCGTGCATTGCCCGAGAGCAGGCGGGTCCGCTCTGAATCGCTTGCACCGGCCAGCAGCGCATGCGTGGCGGCGACCCAGGTCGTCAGCCCGCCGCCCAGCGTGCAGACCGGCCAATCGCTGCCCCAGATCACCCGGTCCCAGCCGAAGCACCGGATCGTGTGCTCGACATAGGGCCGGAGCGTCTCGACCGTCCACGTCGCCGGATCGGCATAGGCGACGACGCCGGAGATCTTGGCCGTGACGTTGGGCCGTTGGGCGATTGCTTCGATATGCTCTCGCCACGGATGCTCGGCATTGCCCTTGATGTCGGGCACGCCGCAATGGTCGAGAACGAACTGGACGTCGGGGGCGAGGTCTGCGAGCGCCATTGCCTTCGGGATCTGATGTGGCAGCACCACAAGATCGAATGTCAGGCCGGTGTCGGCCAGCCGCTTGATGTTCTGGCGAAACAGCGCCCCTTCCGACAGGTCGTCGGGAACGACATGCAGCACGCGGCGGAAACCCTTGACGAACGGCTCGGCCTTGACCGTTTCCAAATAGGCTTCGAAACCGGCCTCCTCGGGCCGGCAGGAGGCTATCGCGCCCTTGAGTAGGCTACCCGCCTGGCCGGCGATCGACTTCACCCGCGCCGTCTCGGCGGCAATATCGGCGGGATCGACATCGACCTCCATATGCAACACGGCTTCAATGCCCGAGCGCCGCGCGTCGGCGGCATATTCGGCATAGGAGAAATCGCGGTTCAGCGCCGGCACGCCGGACAGCCACGGATAGCGAAGCGCGCCCTGGTCTATGAGGTGCAGATGCGTGTCGATGATCATGGCGGCGTATCCTCCGTGGCCTGGAGAATGATCCCGAAAAGTTGCAGACTTTTCGCATAAGATCATGCTCCAAAAAACAAAGCGTTGGAACGGGATGACCGGCTGCTTTGGGTTCATCCCGCGCTAGGGCACTATCTCGCCGAAAAATCGATCATTCAAATAAGAAATTACGACGATTGCGGCACATCTGACCCGGCGAGCTGCGAGAGCCTTGCCGCTGCGTCCTGCAGATGCCGGATCGTCAGCGTGATGTCCGGCGCCGTGGGCGCGTTGACCAAGGTGATGTAGGGAATGGTCAGCGCCGCGATGGCTCTGCCGTCCGGTCCCAGCACCGGCGTCGAAAGATTGTAGACGCCGGCGGTCTGCAGCGACGCCATCATCTCGTAACCGCGGTCGCGCACCTGGTCGAGGCGGGCGAAGAATTCCGGCGTCAGGTTGAGATGCTCGGTGCTCTGCAGATGCTCGGCAATCATCATCTTGCGCTCTTCGGGCGAGCGGAAGGCAAGCAGCACATGGCCGGAGCCGGTGTCGAACAGGCTGATATGCGAGCCGACGCGGATCGAGATGCCCCAATAGCGCGGCGCTTCCTGCTGCGCGATGACCACGGCGGCGCCGCGGTCGAACACCACCAACTGGTTGGCCTGCGACGAGGTTTCGGCCAGCTCCCGCATGATTGGCGTCGCATAGGATACCAGCCGGCGAACCGGCGCGTGCAATTGCGCGAGGCCGAAGAGCTTGAGCGTCAGCGAATAACGGTCGCCGTCGATCTTGGTGACATAGCCGCGCCGCACCAGACGGTCGAGCATCCGGTAGAACTCGTTCGGGCTGCGGTCGAGCCGCTTGGCGATCTCCGCCTGCGTCAGCCCTCCGTCCACGCTGGACAACAGCTCGAGAATATCCAGCCCCTTGTCCAGCGCCGGCGCGCGGTAGCGGTCCCCGTCTTCTTCCTCTGCCACCCGTCCCTCCAGTGAATTTCGATCTGCATATATGCATGAACTTCATTCCGCTGGAAGCACAATCGGCTTGACCCGGGAATGAAAATGCTATTTGCATATGAATGAAACTCAAGCGATCGGTCGCGCACTCGGCAGGCCGTCGCTGTGAGCCCATGGGAGGAGAGCATGACAAGACTGGTTCTAGGCATTTCCGCCGGCCTGGCTGGCCTGCTGCTGAGCGGCACTGCGTTTTCGGCCGATCTGCCCGGCAAATTTCCGGGCGTGACGATCGACGTGAAGCTGATCGGCGGCCAGCAATATGAAAAACTCTACGAGCGCATCCCCGAATGGGAGAAGGCGACCGGCGCCAAGGTCAACATCCTGACCAAGAAGAACGGCTTCGACATCGACAAGGAGCTGAAGTCCGACATCGCCTCGGGCAGCACCAACTGGTGCGTCGGCTGGAACCATTCGTCCTTCGCGCCGCAATATACCGGCCTTTACACCGACCTCAGCAAGCTCTTGCCGAAGGAAGAGATCGACGCTTTCGTGCCGTCGACAATCAAGGCCGCGACCATCGACGGCAAGCTCGAGATGCTGCCGCGCGCGCAGTTCGACGTCTCGGCGCTCTACTACCAGAAGAGCCTCTACGAGAACGCCGACAACAAGACCAAGTTCAAGGCCAAATACGGCTATGACCTTGCGCCGCCCGACACCTGGAAGGAAGTCACCGACCAGGCCGAGTTCTTCGCCAACCCGCCCAATTTCTACGGCACGCAATTCGCCGGCAAGGAAGAGGCGATCAACGGCCGCTTCTACGAGATGGTGGTCGCCGAGGGCGGCGAATATCTCGACAAGGACGGCAAGCCCGTCTTCAACTCCGAGGCTGGCATCCGTGCGCTCGACTGGTTCGTCAACCTCTACAAGGCCAAGGCTGTGCCGGCCGGCACCACCAACTATCTCTGGGACGATCTCGGCCAGGGCTTTGCCTCGGGCACCGTGGCGATCAACCTCGACTGGCCGGGCTGGGCCGGGTTCTTCAACGACCCGAAGTCCTCGAAGGTCGCGGGCAATGTCGGTGTGAAGGTCGCGCCCAAGGGCTCTTCCGGCAAGCGCACCGGCTGGTCGGGTTTCCACGGCTTCTCGGTGACCGAGAACTGCGCCAACAAGGAAGCCGCCGCTTCGCTCGTATGGTGGCTGACCAATGAGGACAGCCAGAAGCTGGAAGCCGCCGCCGGCCCGCTGCCGACCCGCACCGCGGTTTGGGACTGGGACGTGAAGCAGGCTGAGAACGATCCGTACAAGAAGGAGGTTCTGGGCGCCTTCCAGGAGGAAGCCAAGCACGCCTTCGCCGTGCCGCAGACGCCTGAGTGGATCGAGATATCCAACGCCGTCTATCCCGAGCTGCAGGCGGCGATCCTTGGCGACAAGACGTCCAAGCAGGCCCTGGACGAGGCGGCCGCCAAGGCGACGCAGATCCTTCAGGACGCCGGCAAGCTCTAGTCACTGCTGCCAACGTCGCCTCCCCGTCGCGAAATGGGGAGGCGACAGCGTCTTGCCGCTGCGGACCTTCCGTTTCGGCCGGGCCTTGCCCATGGCGGCCCGAATTATATGCAAAACCTCACAGGATCCTGATGAAGGGCATCAAGCCATCCGCGCCGTTCCTGCTGCTGCTCCCGGCCATCATCGTGCTGGCGGCAGTGGTGGTGCTGCCGTTGATCCTGTCGCTCTATTCCAGCTTCACGCCGTTCCGCCTGACGCGGCCCGAGACCTTCTTCGTCTTCGTCGGCTTCAGGAACTATCTGTCGATCCTGTCCAATGCGGATTTCTGGTGGGCCTTCGGCCGCACCGTTCTGCTGCTCACCATCGCGCTGAACCTCGAAATGCTGCTCGGCCTTGGCCTGGCCATGCTGGTCGAGAAGGCGACGCGCGGCCAGCGCATCCTGCGCACGCTTATGATGTTCCCGATGATGTTCTCGCCGATCCTCGTCGGCTTCCAGTTCAAATTCATGTTCAACGACAATATCGGCCTGGTGAACAATGCGCTGCAGTCGCTGGGCATCACTGAGGACGCCATCCCCTGGCTGATCGAAGGCCATCTCGCCTTCATCGCCATCTCGATCGCCGAGATCTGGTCGTCGACCTCGATCTTCGCCATCCTGATCCTGGCCGGCTTGCTCGCCATGCCCAAGGAGCCGATCGAGGCGGCCCGCGTCGACGGCTGCACGCCCTGGCAGACCTTCCGCTATGTCACCTGGCCCTTCGTCATGCCCTTCGCCTACATCGCCATGACGATCCGCTCGCTCGATGTCGCGCGCGCCTATGACATCGTCAAGATCATGACCGACGGCGGCCCGGCCGGCCGCACGGAGCTGTTGTGGACGCTGGTCGGGCGCACCGCCTACAGCGATGCCCGCATGGGCCTCGCCAATGCCATGGCCTATTTCTCGATCCTGCTGTCGATCGCTTTCACCGTCTATTTCTACAACAAGCTCGCCGCGGCGCGCGCGCAGATTGGCGCTGAGTGGTGAGAATGGACGAGAACGCCTCCGCCCGCCTCACCCGCCGCGCGCTGACCGTCGCGCACCGCGTCGGCCTGTTCCTTGCCATGCTGGTGATCTGCCTGCCGGGCATCTGGATCGTGCTGTCGTCGCTGCGGCCCACGGTCGAGATCATGGCCAAGCCGCCGGTCTGGATTCCGCAGCAGCTGTCCGTCGACGCTTATGTCGCCATGTTCAGCGGCATCGGCAAAGGCGGCATCCCGGTGCTCGACTATTTCCGCAACTCGCTGATCATCTCGGTCACCTCGACGGTGATCGCGGTGGCCATCGGCATGGCCGGCGGCTACGCTTTTGCGCGATACCGCTTCCGCGGCAAGTCAGGCATGTTCCTCGGCCTGATGCTGACGCGCACCGTGCCCGGTATCGCGCTCTCGCTGCCCTTGTTTTTTCTTTATGTGCGGCTGGGCATCATCGACACTCATATCGGGATGATCCTGGCCTATGTCGCGCTCAACGTGCCGTTCACCATCTGGCTGATCGACGGCTTCTTCCGCCAGGTGCCGAAGGACCTTGCCGAAGCGGCCCAGATCGATGGCTGCACGCGCTGGCAGGCGTTCTGGCAGGTCGAATTTCCGCTGGCGCGCCCGGGCATCGCCTCGGCCGCCATCTTCGCCTTTCTCACCTGCTGGAACGAGTTCGCTTTGGCCTCGCAGCTCACCCGTTCCGTCAATTCCAAGACGCTGCCGGTCGGGCTGCTCGATTATACGGCCGAGTTCACCATCGACTGGCGCGGCATGTGCGCGCTGGCCGTGGTGATGATCATCCCGGCGCTGACCCTCACCTATATCGTCCAGAAACACCTCGTCGGCGGCCTGACCTCCGGCGCGGTGAAAGGTTGATTTCCATGGCAACGGTTTCGCTAAAACAGCTCACCAAGCGCTACGGCAATATGGAGATCGTGCACGGCATCGATCTCGAGATCGCCGACCGCGAATTTATCGCGCTGGTCGGCCCATCCGGCTGCGGCAAGTCGACGACGTTGCGCATGATCGCAGGCCTCGAGGACATCAGCGGCGGTATGATCGACATCGGCGGGCGCATGGTCAACGACCTGCCGCCGCGCTCGCGCAACATTTCGATGGTGTTCCAGTCCTATGCGCTCTACCCGCACATGACGGTGCGCGAGAATCTCGGCTTCTCGCTCAAGATCGCGGGTGCGGCCAAGGACGACATGGATCGGCGCGTCGCCGAAGCCTCCGCCATCCTCGGCCTCGACGAACTGCTCGAGCGCCGTCCCTCGCAACTTTCCGGCGGCCAGCGCCAGCGCGTCGCCATGGGCCGCGCCATCGTGCGCGATCCGGATGTCTTCCTGTTCGACGAGCCTCTCTCCAACCTCGACGCCAAGCTGCGCACGCAGATGCGCACCGAAATCAAGAAGCTGCACGCCAAGGTCAAGTCGACGGTCATCTACGTCACCCACGACCAAGTCGAGGCGATGACGCTGGCCGATCGTATCGTCATCATGCGCTCAGGCTATATCGAGCAGGTCGGCACGCCGGACGAGGTGTTCAGCCGGCCAGCGACCCACTTCGTCGCCGGTTTCATCGGCTCGCCGCCGATGAACCTGCATGAGGCGACGGTGAGCGATGGCAGGCTGATGTTCAGCGGCGGCGACAGCTTGCCGCTGCCCGGCCAGTTCAAGTCGAAGACGGCTGCCGGCGACAAGGTCGTGTTCGGCATCCGTCCCGATGATTTCTATCCGACCGGCCACGGCCTGAGCTCCGGCGGCGAGACCGAAGTCCATCGCGTCGAGCTGCCGGTCAGCATCACCGAGCCGCTCGGCAACGAAACGCTGGTCTTCGCCGAGTTCAACGGCACCGATTGGGTCTCGCGCATGCTCAATCCGAAGCCGCTGAAAGCAGGTGACAGGATCGGCATGAGCTTCGACCTCAGCCGCGCGCATCTGTTCTCCGCCGAAACCGGCAAGTCGCTGAGGAGCTGACATGGCGAAAATCGAGAAGATCGAGCTGCGCATGGTCGACCTCGTGCCGAAGGTGAAGCGCATCGACGCCATCCAGAGCTTCGTCAGCCAGGAGACGCCGATCGTCACCATCACCGATGCCGACGGCGCATCGGGCACCGGCTACAGCTACACGATCGGCACCGGCGGCTCGTCGGTCATGCGGCTGCTGGCCGACCATCTCGCGCCGCGCCTGATCGGCCGCGACGCCGACCAGATCGAGGCGATCTGGCACGAGCTCGAATTCGCCACCCACGCCACCACCATCGGCGCCATCACCGCGATCGCGCTGGCCGCGATCGACACCGCCCTTTGGGATTTGCGGGCAAGAAAACAGAACCTGCCGCTCTGGAAGCTTGCCGGCGGCGCCAAGGACCGCTGCCCGCTCTACACGACAGAGGGCGGCTGGCTGCATATCGAGACGCAGGCACTGGTCGACGATGCACTGGAAGCGAAGGCCAAGGGCTTTACCGGCTCGAAGGTGAAGATCGGCAAGCCACACGGTTCAGAGGACGTCGCGCGGCTGTCGGCGGTGCGCAAGGCGGTCGGCGACGGCTACGAGATCATGACCGATTGCAATCAGGGCTTTTCCGTCGACGAGGCGGTCCGCCGCGCCGAGCGCCTGCGCGACCTCGATCTCGCCTGGATCGAGGAGCCGCTGCCGGCCGACGACATCGACGGCCATGTGCGGCTGTCGAACTCGACCGCGACGCCGATCGCGGTCGGCGAGTCGCTCTATTCGATAAGGCATTTTCGCGAGTACATGCAGAAGGGCGGCTGCAACATCATTCAGGTCGATGCCGGTCGCATCGGCGGCATCACCCCCTGGCTGAAAGTCGCCCACGCCGCGGAGGCCTTCGACATGCCGGTCTGCCCGCATTTCCTGATGGAATTGCATGTCAGTCTGGTCTGCGCCATCCGGAACGGCAAATATGTCGAGTATATTCCGCAGCTCGACGAGTTGACGGGCGCCAAGATGCGCATCGAGAATGGCCATGCGCTGGCGCCCAGCGAGCCCGGCATCGGCATCGACTGGGACTGGGACGCCGTGAAGGCAAAAAGCATCGCCGAGTTCACTATGGCGATCGTGAAATAGGGAGGCGGATATGCAGCGGATGGGAATGGTGCTGGGCCTGAAGCCCCAGAAGGTCGAGGAATATGTCCGCCTCCACGCCGCCGTATGGCCGGACGTGCTGACCATGATCTCGGCCTGCAACATCAAGAACTATTCGATCTACCTGAAGCGGCCGGAGAACCTGCTTTTCTCCTACTTCGAATATCACGGCACCGACTACGCCGCCGACATGGCCAAGATGGCCGCCGACCCGAAGACGCAGGAATGGTGGTCGGTCTGCATGCCCTGCCAGGAGCCGCTGCCGACCCGCAAGGAAGGCGAATGGTGGGCGACGATGGACGAGGTCTTCCATCATGACTGATGCCTTCGATCCGGCATCGCTGGCGCAGTCCTGGCCAAAGCCTTTAAAGCCGCGCCCGATCGTCACCTTCGGCGCCGGTTCAATCGTCGGCGATGCGCATTTCCCCGCCTACCGCAAGGGCGGCTTCCCTATTTCCGGCCTCTACGATCCGGATCAGGCCAAAGCGCAGAAGCTTGCCGACAAATGGGGCGTGACGGCGTTCCGTTCGGTTGAGGAAGCAGCGGCCGTGAAGGATGCTATCTTCGACCTCGCTACGCCGCCGGGCCGCCATGCCGAGGTGCTGAAGGCCCTGCCGGATGGCGCTGTGGCGCTGATCCAGAAGCCGATGGGCAATTATCTCGGCGAGGCGACGGAAATCCTCGAAATCTGCCGCGCCAAGCGGCTCAAGGCGGCGGTCAATTTCCAGCTCCGCTTCGCGCCGATGATGCTGGCGCTGAAGGACGCCGTTGCCAAGGGATGGCTGGGCGAGGTGGTGGACTTCGATGCGCTGCTGGCGCTCGACACGCCCTGGCAGCTGTGGGAATTCCTGCTCAAGGCGCCACGCGTCGAGATCGCCATGCATTCGATCCATTATCTCGACCTGATCCGCCAGCTTCTCGGCAATCCGCTTGGCGTGCATGCCAAGACGCTCGGCCACCCCAACCACAAGGTGGCGCAGACCCGCACCAGCGCCATCCTCGACTATGGCGATACGGTGCGCTGCGCGCTCTCGATCAACCACGACCACAAATTCGGGCGCCGCCACCAGGCCTGCGAGTTCCGCATCTGCGGCACCGAGGGCGCGGCCTATGTCAAGCTCGGCCTCAACCTCGACTATCCGCGCGGCGAGCCGGATATTCTGGAAATCCATCCGAAAGGCGGGTCGGACTGGGTCGCCGTGCCGCTCGCCGGCGAATGGTTCCCCGATGCCTTTGTCGGCCGCATGGCCAATGTGCAGCGCTTCGCCTCCGGCGAAGATGCGGAGCTGGTCAGCTCCGTCGAGGACGCCTGGCATACCATGGCGCTGGTCGAGGCCGCCTATAAATCGAGCGTAGCGCCGGCGACGCCGCTGGCCGCAAAGCCGTAAGGCCGGACATGGAACAGACCACCTATTTCGAGGACTATGAGATCGGCTCCTCGCGCCTCACCAGCGGCCGCACCATTACCGAGACGGACTTCGTCGTCCACGCCGGCCACACCGGCGATTTCTTCCCGCATCACATGGATGCCGAGTTCATGAAGACGACGCCCTTCGGCCAGCGCATCGCGCATGGAACGCTGGTCTTCTCGGTCGGCGTCGGGCTGACGGCGAGCGTCATCAACCCGGTCGCCTTCTCCTACGGCTACGACCGGCTGCGCTTCATCAAGCCGGTCTTCATCGGCGACACGATCCGCACGCGCACCACCATCGCCGCCAAGGAAGACGACCCGAAACGGCCAAACGCGGGACGCGTCATCGAACGCGTCGAGGTTTTGAACCAGCGCGACGAGGTCGTGCTGGCGGCGGATCACATCTATATCGTCGAGCGACGGCCCGGCTGAACACGGAGGCAAGAACATGGCGGATATCACTGGCAAGGTCGTGGTGGTCACGGCGGCCGCGCAGGGCATCGGACGGGCAAGCGCGCTGGCTTTCGCCAAGGCCGGCGCCATCGTCCACGCCACCGACATCAACGAGGCGGCCCTGGCCGATTTCGCAAAGACGCCCGGCATTACGGCGCGAAAACTCGATGTGCTGAGCGACGACGCGGTGAAGGCGGCTTTCGCCGAAATCGGCCAAGTCGACGTGCTGTTCAACTGCGCCGGCTTCGTCCATGCCGGCTCGATCCTGGAGATGAAGGACGAGGATCTCGACTTTGCCTTCAACCTCAATGTGCGCGCCATGATCCGCACCATCCGCGCCGTGCTGCCCGGCATGCTGGAGCGCGGCGATGGCTCGATCATCAACATGGCGTCGGTGGCTGGCGCCCCGAAGGGCGTGCCGAACCGCTTCGCCTACGGCGTGACCAAGGCGGCCGTGATCGGCCTGACCAAGTCGATTGCCGCCGATTATGTCGCCAAGGGCGTCCGCTGCAACGCCATCTGCCCGGGCACCGTCGAGAGCCCCTCGCTTCAGGGCCGCATGCAGGCGCAGGGCGACTATGATGCGGCGCGCGCCGCCTTCATCGCCCGTCAGCCGATGGGCAGGATCGGCACGCCGGAGGAGATCGCCAACCTTGCGGTCTACCTGGCCGGCGCCACCTATACGACCGGGCAGGCCTATAATATCGACGGCGGCTGGTCGATCTGAGGCCGTTTCGGCCGCCGGTTGAGTTACGAGACAGGCCAGTTAAGAGGCAGCAATGACAAAAATAACAGACCTCAGAACCTTCGACCTGCGCTTCCCCACGTCGCAAAGTCTCGACGGCTCGGACGCGATGAATCCGGACCCGGATTACTCGGCTGCCTATGTCATCCTCGACACCGATGTCCCGTCGCTGAAAGGCCATGGCCTCACCTTCACCATCGGCCGTGGCAACGAGATCTGCTGCGCGGCGATCGAAGCGCTGCGCCACCTCGTCGTCGGGCTCGATCTCGACTGGGTGAAAGAGGATCCCGGCCGCTTCTGGCACCACGTGACGGGCGACAGCCAGCTGCGCTGGATCGGCCCGGACAAGGGCGCCATGCATCTTGCGGTTGGTGCGGTGGTCAACGCGGTCTGGGATCTCTGGGCCAAGGAAGCCGGCAAGCCGGTCTGGCGCCTTATCGCCGAGATGAGCCCGGAAGAGATCGTGCGCATCGTCGACTTCCGCTATCTCACCGACGCCATCACGCCCGCCGAGGCGCTGGCGATCCTGAAGAAGGCCGAGGCCCACGGGGCCGAGCGCATCGCCACGCTCGAGCGCGAAGGCTACGCCTGCTACACCACCTCCGCCGGCTGGCTCGGCTATCCCGACGACAAGCTGCGGCGTCTTTGCCAGGAAGCGGTCGACGATGGGTTCAACCACATCAAGCTGAAGGTCGGCCGCGACCGCGCCGACGATGTCCGCCGCCTCAAGATCGCCCGCGAGGTGATCGGCCCGGACCGTTACCTGATGATCGACGCCAACCAGGTCTGGGAGGTCGACCAGGCGATCGACTGGCTCAAGGACCTTGCCTTCGCCAAGCCCTTCTTCATCGAGGAGCCTACCAGTCCGGACGACGTCGCCGGCCACGCGAAAATCCGCAAGGCGGTGGCGCCGATCAAGGTCGCGACCGGCGAGATGTGCCAGAACCGAATCATGTTCAAGCAGTTCATCGCCGGCGGCGCGATCGACGTCGTGCAGATCGATTCCTGCCGCATGGGCGGGTTGAACGAGGTTCTGGCGGTGTTGCTGATCGCCGCCAAATTCGACCTGCCGGTCTGGCCGCATGCCGGCGGTGTGGGCCTGTGCGAATATGTCCAGCACCTGTCGATGATCGACTACATCGCTGTCTCAGGCAGCAAGGACGGACGGGTCATCGAATACGTCGATCACCTGCATGAACATTTCATCGAACCCTGCGTGATCCGCGATGCCGCCTATATGCCGCCGACGGCGCCCGGCTTCTCGATCGAGATGAAGGCCAGGTCGATCGAAGACTATCTGCATCGCGGCTGACATGGGGTGGCCCGGCGTGCCGGACCGCTGCGAATCGGCTATGCCTCTGCCATGCAGGAAACCTCCCTCTACGGGCCGGTGAAGCGGTTCCTCGAGAGCATGGATTTCGCCGTCAAGGGCGAGATCGGCGGCTGTGACATGGTCGGCGTGCGCGCGGGCGAGCCGGACGTCGTCGTCATTTGCGAGCTCAAGTTGCAATTCAACCTCGAGCTCGTCCTGCAGGCCGTCGACCGCGCGGCGGCCTGTGACGAGGTCTGGCTGGCCGCCTTGATGTCGGCGCGCGGCAAGGGCCGTGAGCATGACCGTCGCTTCCGCGCGCTCTGCCGCCGTCTCGGCTTCGGCCTGTTGGGCGTCGGCAAGAAGGGCGAGGTGGAACTGCTGCTCAGTCCTGCCGCCTTGCCGCCGCGCCGCGATCCCAGGCGGCGCTCGCGTCTGGTCGAGGAGCATCACCGCCGCAAGGGCGATCCGTCCGTCGGCGGCAGCACGCGCAAGAAGCCGATCATGACCGCCTACCGGCAGGAAGCGCTCGCCTGCGCCGCCGCGATGGTCGACGGCCCGAAACGGCCGCGTGATCTCAAAACCCTTTCGCCGCGCGCCGCCAACATCCTTTTGCACAATTACTATGGCTGGTTCGCCAGGGCCGAGCGCGGCGTCTACGCGCTGACCGAAGCCGGCTTGGCCGCCATCGGACCTTTGCCGGCGACGTTGTAAGGACGATTTGCCGACTTACCACTCGGCGTTGTGACCGGAGAACCCGCCATTCGGCGTCGGGCCTGGTTTCGGTTGTTGACTCATCTTTCCGCATGTGCAGAAATTGGTTGGACCATTGAACCACTTTAGGCTTGGCCGGTGTGACCGATTTCCTGCCCCCCATCCAGACGACGGCGCGCGACGACGCGGTGCTGAAGGCCTTGGCGGGGTTCGTGCGGCAGGAGGCTTTGGGTCCCGGCGGGAAGTTGCCGACCGAGCGCATCCTCGCCGAACGCCTCAAGGTCAGCCGCAACACGGTGCGTGAGGCGCTGACGCGCTGGGAAGGCCTCGGCCTTGTCGAGCGGCGGCAGGGTTCGGGCACCTACCTCAAGGCCGCCGTCTCGCCCGATATGCTGCACATGCCGCTGACATTAGCCGGTGGCAATGATTTCGCCGGCCTGATGTCCACGCTTGAGATCCGGCGCGCGCTGGAAGCGGAGGCCGCTGCGCTCTGCGCCATTCGTGCCGGCAAAGCTGAGCTCGCCGAGATCGAGCGCAAGCTCGACCTCATGGAAGAGGCCTTCCAGACCCGCGCCGGCATGTCCTCGGACGAGGATTGGGAGTTCCACCAGGCGATCTTCCGCGCTTCCGGCAATCCGCTGTTCGAGCAGATCATCGCCGCCATGTACGAGCTGTTCCACCGCTTCTGGGAGCATCCTCTCGGCGTGCGCGACTTCGGCCATGCCAGCTTTCCTTATCACCGGACCATCTTCAATTGCATTGCCGCGCGTGACCCCGATGGCGCTCGCGCCGAGGCGCTAAAACTCATCGCCACCGTCGAGGACGATTTGAAGCGCGGCGCTGCCAACCTCAAACTTTCGGACCGCAGATGAACGAGCAGCCCAGCACTTTCGACCCGGCCTCGATGGCCAGCGACTACCTCGGCGAGGCGGCGACGCTTCTGGCGCATGACGATCCGTTTCCAGACGGTGCGGTGGTGCCGCCGATCTACCAGACCTCGCTGTTTACCTTCGCCAATTATGCCGACATGGCCGACACCTTCGCCGGACGGCGAAAGCAGCCGATCTATTCGCGCGGCGACAATCCGACGGTGATGGAATTCGAAGCGCGTGTCGCCGCGCTCGAAGGCGCGGAGGCCGCGCGCGGCTTTTCGAGCGGCATGGCGGCCATCAGCGCCACGGTCCTCGCCTTTGTCGGCGCCGGCGAGCGCATGGTCGCCGTGCGCAACTGCTATGGCGACGCCTACCGCCTGTTCGAGCGGCTGTTCCCGCGCTTGCACATCAAGGTCGATTATGTCGACGGCTCCGATCCCGACGCGGTTGCGGCAGCACTTCCCGGCGCCAAGCTGCTCTATCTCGAAAGCCCGACCTCGATGATGTTCGAGCTGCAGGACCTGGAGCATCTGACGCGGCTGGCGAAGGAGCAGGGCATCGTCACCACCATCGACAATTCCTGGGCCACCCCCGTCTTCCAGAAGCCGATCTCGCATGGCGTCGACCTGGTGCTGCATTCGGCGTCCAAATATCTGGGCGGCCACAGCGACACCGTCGCCGGTGTGGTGGCCGGCTCAGCCGCCCACATCAAGCACATCAACGAACAGACCTATTCGCAGCTTGGCGGCAAGCTGTCGCCCTTCGAAGGCTGGCTGTTGCTGCGCGGCCTGCGCACGCTGCCGCTCAGGCTGCCGCATCACATGAAGAGCGGGCTCATCATTGCCGAGCGGCTGAAGGCGCATGGCAAGGTCGAGCGGGTCAACCATCCCGCCTATTCCAACCACCCCGGCAAGAAAACTTTAGCCGGCTATGCCGGCCTGTTCTCCTTTGAGGTCGCCGAGGATGTCGACATCCCGGCTTTTGTCGATGCGCTGAAGTTCTTCCGTATCGGCGTCAGCTGGGGCGGCCACGAAAGCCTAGTCGTGCCGGCCAAGGCCTCGCTCGAGCAGACGCCGGGCATCAATTCGATGGCGCGCTTCGGCGTCAGCCCCCGAACCATCCGCTTCAATGTCGGATTGGAAAATGTCGAGGACCTCTGGGCCGACATCGCCCAAGCCTTCGACAAAAGTAAAGCCTTCGACAAATCAAAAAAATAGTAGTCCAAAAATGGGAGTCCCGAAGATGAAAAGACTGACCTTCATGTTTGCCGCCGTGGCCGGCCTTGCGATTTCCGCCAGCGGCGCGCTGGCCGACACTACCATCAAGCTGGTCGAGGTCATCACCAGCCCGCCGCGCACCGAATTCCTGAAGAAGCAGATCGCCGAATTCGAGACCGCCAATCCGGGCATCAAGGTGGAAGTGGTCTCGCTGCCCTGGGGCCAGGCCTTCGAGAAGTTCCTCACCATGGTGCAGGCCGGTGACACGCCCGACGTCGTCGAGATGCCGGAACGCTGGATGGGCCTCTATGCCAACAACGGCCAGCTCGAGGATCTCGGTCCCTTCATGGCCAAATGGCCCGACGCCAAGACGCTCGGCGACCGCGCCAAGCAGTTCGGCTCGACCGTCAACAACACCCAGTTCATGATTCCCTATGGCTATTATGTGAACGCGCTGTTCTGGAACAAGAAGCTGTTCAAGGAAGCCGGACTGGACCGTCCGCCGGTAAACCTCGACGAGTTCGTCTCGTTCTCCAAGAAGATCTCCGCCATCCCCGGCAAATACGGCTACTGCCTGCGCGGCGGCCCCGGCGCCTTCAACGGCATGCACATGTTCATGAACATCGCCGACGGCAAGGGCGGCTATTTCACCGACGACGGCGTCTCGACCATCAATGACGAAGGCTCGGTCAAGGGTCTGCAGATGCTGGCCGACATGTACAAGAACGGCCTGGCGCCGAAAGATTCCGTGAGCTGGGGCTTCAACGAGACGGTGACCGGCTTCTATTCCGGCACCTGCGCCATGCTCAACCAGGATCCGGACGCGCTGCTCGGCATCGCCGACAAGATGAGCGCCGACGACTTTGCGGTCGCGCCGTTGCCCGTAGGCCCGAGCGGCAAATCCTACCCGACGCTCGGCTATGCAGGTTGGGCGATGTTCGCCAATTCCCAGCACAAGGACGAGGCCTGGAAGCTGATGGCGACGCTGCTGTCGCCCAAGGACAATCTGGAATGGGCCAAGGAAGTCGGCGTCGTGCCGATCCACAATGGCGCCGACCAGGACGCGCATTTCAAGACCGAGCAGTTCAAGGGCTGGTTCACAGAGCTCAGCGACAGCTCCAAATACGAAATGGTGACGCCGCCGACGCATCTGGAGAACCTCGGCAACTTCGTCGACCAGGTGGCGATCAAGAATTTTCAGGAAGTGCTGCTCGGCCAGAAGCCGGCCAAGGATGTCGCCGACGAATGGGCCAAGTTCCTGACCAAGGAACAGCAGGATTGGATGGCGAAGAACAAGAAGTAATGCGCAGGGTTTCCCTTCTCCCCGTTCACGGGGAGAAGGTGGCCCAAAGGGCCGGATGAGGGGCAGCGCCACACCTTCGTAAGTTCGCGCTGCCCCTCATCTGCCTGCCGGCATCTTCTCCCCGTTGAACGGGGAGAAGGACGCTGTCGCCGTCCCCGGCACCCACTCACCACCGTAGAGCCAAAACGTATGACCTACGCCGTCTCCGAAATCCGATCCGCCGCCCGGCCGCGAAAGCAACGGCTGAGCAAGGCCGCGATCGAGCCGTGGCTCTACCTATCGCCTGCGATCGTCCTGCTGGTCCTGGTGCTTTTGGTGCCGCTGGTCATCGGCATCAGCTATTCCTTCCGCAAATTCTCGGCCTTCAAGTCGCAATATGTCGGCCTCGCCCAATACCAGGCGATGCTCTCCGACCAGATGCTCGGCCAGGCGCTGATCAACACGTTGTGGTGGACGGTTGCCAGCCTGTTCTTTCAGTTCTTTCTTGGCCTGGGTCTCGCGCTGCTGCTCGACAAGCCCTTCTACGGCCGCAGGATAGTGCAGGCTGTCGTGTTCCTGCCCTGGGCAGTGCCGTCCTTTCTCTCAGGCCTCACCTGGGCCTGGCTGTTCAACCCGATCATCGGGCCGCTGCCGCATTGGCTGTTCGCGCTTGGCCTGAAGGCGGAGCCGACCAACGTGTTGTCCGATCCCGCCACCGCCATGTGGGGGCCGATCGTCGCCAACATCTGGTTCGGCATCCCGTTCTTCGCCATCACGCTGCTGGCGGCGCTGAAGTCGATCCCTTCCGAGCTGCATGAGGCGGCGGCCATCGACGGCGCTTCGCCCTGGCAGCGCTTCACCAAGGTGACGCTGCCCTTCCTAGCGCCGACCATTGTCATCACAGTCATGCTGCGCACCATCTGGATCGCCACCTTCGCCGACCTGATCTTCGTCATGACCGAGGGCGGGCCGGCCGGCTCCACAAGCACGGTGCCGGTCTACATCTATGTCAGCGCCTTCAAGTCGCTCGACAAAGGCTACGCTTCGGCGGTTGCGGTGCTGCTTCTGGTGCTGCTCATCGCCTACGCCATCGGCCTGATCGCCATCCGCCGCACGCTGGTGAGGCACGTCTGATGATCGCCGGTCGCTCAACCTCCTCGCGCATCTTCGGCGGCATCGGTCTCTACGGCGCTATCGCGGCCTACGTGATCTTCGCGCTGTTTCCGATCTTCTGGACGCTCAAGATCTCGGTGACGCCCGAACGCCTGCTCTATTCCGAAGGCATCACCTTCTGGCCGTCGCAGACGACCTTTCAGAATTTCGTCACCGTGCTCGAGGCATCGGACTTTCCGCGCTATTTCCTCAACAGCGTCATCGTCTCGGTGTCGACGGCCGCCTTTGTCACGGTCATCGCTACGCTTGCCGGCTACGCCATGTCGCGCTTCACTTTCCGCGGCAAGGCGACTTTGGCGATCCTGTTGCTGCTCACCCAGACCTTCCCGCTGGTCATGGTCATTCCGCCGATCTACCGCATCATGGGCGACCTCGGCCTCACCAACAGCCTGATCGGCCTGATCATCATCTACACCGCCTTCAACATCGCCTTCGCAACCTTCCTGATGCAGTCCTTCTTCGACGGCATCCCGAAAGACCTGGAGGAAGCGGCGATGATCGACGGCTGCACCCGCGCTCAGGCGATGCGCCGGGTGATCGTGCCGCTGACCTTGCCCGGCATGGGCGCGACGCTGGGCTTCGTCTTCACCGCCGCCTGGAGCGAGTTGCTGTTCGCGCTGATGCTGATCTCCAGCGACGAGCAGAAGACCTTTGCCGTCGGCCTGCTCACCTTCATCGGCAAGTTCGCCGTCGACTGGGGGCAGATGATGGCGGCTTCCATCCTGGCGCTGATCCCGGTCTGCGCCTTCTTCGCTTTCCTGCAACGCTATCTCGTCACCGGCCTCACCGCCGGCGCGGTCAAAGGATGAAAAATGGCTTCCGTCACGCTGCAAAACGTCGAGAAGGATTACGGCGCGCTGCGCATCCTGCACGGCGTCGATCTCGAGATCGCCGATGGCGAGTTCGTCGTGCTGGTCGGCCCGTCCGGCTGCGGCAAGTCCACGCTGCTGCGCATGATCGCCGGCCTGGAGGAAGTTACCGGCGGCGAGATCCATATCGGCGAGCGGCTGGTCAACGACGTCGCGCCGAAGGACCGAGACATCGCCATGGTGTTCCAGTCCTACGCGCTCTACCCGCATATGGATGTCTCCTCCAACATGGGCTTCAGCTTGCTTTTGAAGAAGGCCGAGAAGACGACGATCGACGGCAGGGTGGGGGCCGCCGCCAAGCGGCTCGGCCTCGACGCCTATCTCGGTCGCCTGCCGCGCCAGCTCTCCGGCGGCCAGCGCCAGCGCGTCGCCATGGGCCGCGCCATCGTGCGCGACCCCAAAGTGTTCCTGTTCGACGAGCCGCTCTCCAACCTCGACGCCAAATTGCGCGTCCATATGCGCGCCGAGATCAAGGCGCTGCACCAGCAGCTCAAGACCACTTCGGTCTATGTCACCCACGACCAGATCGAGGCCATGACCATGGCCGACCGCATCGTCGTCATGCATGACGGCTATGTGCAGCAGGTCGGCCGCCCGCTGGAGCTTTACGACCGTCCGGTCAACACCTTCGTCGCCGGCTTCATCGGCTCGCCGGGCATGAACTTCCTGCCGGCTAAGGTCGCCAAGGGCGGCAAGGCGGATGCCGTGCTCGCCGATGGCCAGAAGCTGCGGCTGCCGGATGGCCTGCCGCTGAGCGATGGCGACGATCTCACCATCGGACTGCGGCCGGAGCACATCAAGCTCGTGGACGACGGCGCGCTGAAGGCCGAGATCGAGGTGGTCGAGCCGCTCGGCCTGTCGACGCAATTCTACGTCAGGCTGGCCAACCAACAGATCTGCGTCTTCGTCATGGGCCGCAGCGATGTGAGGCCGGGCGACAGGATCCGCCTCGCCGCCGATCCGACGGCGCTGCATCTGTTCGACCCGGTGAGCGGAAACCGGATCGGCTAGCTGGCCAACAGCGGCGCGTCATCGGAACGCTCCGCCAGCAACCCACCTGCCGCAGACGTGGGTGTTCAACTCAGGCGCGATCGTCTCGCTGGTCATGGCAACCAACTTGATCGCTTAAGGGTCGACGTCTTCGAGAATGTCGAGCAGTGAATTGCGGCTTTCGAGGCCCACGCTCTGCTAAACTCCTGTTGATTCGTCTCGATAGGAAAAGGCATGAGCAAGGCCCTCGGCACATTCGCACTGGTCACGGTTTTGAGCGCTTTGCTGATGGCGCTGTCATTGGCCGTGGCGAGGCACGGCTATCCCTATGGCGCGTTCGGCGTGAAGCGTCTCGACGGCATCGCCGACGCCGGCTCGTTCCTGGCGATCGCCGCCGTCTATTTTTTCGCTGCCATGCTGATGATGATCCTGCCCATCCGCGCCGCCGGCGTCGTGCTGACCCACGCGGCCGATGCGATCTTCTGGGCGACGATCGTATTGTTCGCGACCATCGTCGGCTCGCTGCTTGCCAGGTGGGCCTTCGGCCAGCACGAGGTGCTCTGGGCGCTTTTCAACTGGCGTTTCCTGTTCGTGGCTGTGATCGTTGCGGCACATCTCACCATGAACGAGCTTCGCCGCAACATCCTGCTCAGAAGCCTGTTCTTCGTCGCCTTCGGCGCGGTCACGCTCGCCTGCCTGTTCTGGTCGTTCTCGACCTGACGCGGCAAGGCCCTAGGTTTGTCGCAGAAGGCCGGTAGACCTGCCACGGGACAATCATTATATCATTTGTCCGACAATTGACCGGCCGACGGACTGCCGCTACCCCCAGCTTCAAGGAACAAGACAATGACCGTGCTGCGTAAGAACCTGATCGACGGCGAGTGGCTTGGCGAGGCCGGCTCGCGCAACATCAACCCCTCTAACACCAACGACATCGTCGGCGAATATGCTTCGGCCGGGCCTGAACAAGCCAAGCAGGCCATCGCGGCCGCCAAGGCGGCCTTTCCGGCCTGGTCGCGCTCAGGCCCGCTGGCCCGCCATGCCGTACTGAAGAAAACCTCCGACGAGATCATGGCACGCAAGGACGAGATCGGCCGGTCGCTCGCGCGCGAGGAAGGAAAGACGCTGGCAGAGGGCGTCGGCGAGACGATCCGCGCCGCGCAGATATTCGACTTCTTCGCCGGTGAGACGCTGCGTCTGTCGGGCGAGATGGTACCGAGCGTTCGGCCTGGCGTCGGCGTTGAGATGACGCGCGAAGGCGTCGGCGTCGTCGGCATCATCACGCCGTGGAATTTCCCCATCGCCATCCCCGCATGGAAGATCGCGCCGGCGCTGGCCTATGGCAACACGATCGTCTTCAAGCCGGCCGAACTGGTTCCTGAAAGCGCCTGGACTATCGTCGATATCCTGCACCGCGCCGGCCTGCCCAAGGGCGTGCTCAACCTTGTCATGGGCAAGGGTTCGGTGGTCGGCCAGGCGATGCTCGACAATCCCGATGTCAACGCCGTCTCTTTCACAGGCTCGGTCGGCACCGGCAAGCGCGTCGCCGCGGCAAGTGTGGAGCACATGCGCAAAATCCAGCTCGAAATGGGCGGCAAAAATCCGCTCGTCGTGCTCGACGACGCCGATCTCGCGGTGGCCGTCGACTGCGCGGTCAACGGCGCTTATTTCTCGACCGGACAGCGCTGCACGGCGTCCTCGCGCCTGATCGTCGCCGATGGCATCCACGACCGTTTTGTCGACGCGATCAAGGAGCGCCTGGACAAGCTTGTCATCGGCGATGCGCTCGATGCCAAGACCCAGATCGGTCCGGTCGTCGACCAGACCCAGCTCAAGCAGGACGAGGATTACATCGCCATCGGCCGCCAGGAAGGCGCCGAGCTCGCTTTCGGCGGTGACCGGCTGGAACGCGGCGCGCCTGGCTTTTATCTGCAGCCTGCGCTGTTTGTCGGCTCGACCAATGCGATGCGCATCTCGCGCGAGGAGATTTTCGGCCCGGTCGCCAATGTCATCCGCGTCAAGGACTATGACGAAGCGCTGGCTGTCGCCAACGACACACCGTTCGGCCTCACTTCCGGCATCTGCACCACCAGCCTGAAGCACGCGACGCATTTCAAGCGCAATTCCGAAGCCGGCATGGTGATGGTCAACCTGCCGACGGCGGGCGTCGATTTCCACGTGCCGTTCGGCGGCCGCAAGGGCTCGAGCTACGGCCCGCGCGAACAAGGCCGTTACGCGATGGAGTTCTACACCACGGTGAAGACCGCCTATACATTCGCCGGCTAGAGCAATTCCAGGAAAAGTGTTGGCGGTTTTCCGTCCGGAATTGCGTGAAAACAAGGAGATAGGGCGTTTCGCCGTTTCCATGAAACGGTGAAACGCACTAGTCCAATCCGGGAGGAGATCGATGAGCGTGGCCGACATGACATGGCTCAACCCGCCGCCGCACCACACGGTCGGCGACGGCACGCTCACCGTCCGAACAGGCAAGGACACCGACTTCTGGCGCGAGACCTTCTACGGCTTCTGGCGTGACAACGGCCATTTCCTCTACCGTTCCGTCGAGGGTGATTTCAGCGCCGAAGTCACCGTCAAGGGCGACTACAAGGTGCTCTACGATCAGGCGGGGCTGATGCTGCGCCTGAGCGAAACGAACTGGATCAAGGCCGGCATCGAATACACCGACGGGCTGGCATACTTCTCCGTCGTCGTCACCAACGACACTTCCGACTGGTCGCTGGTCGCCATTGCCGCCGGCAAGGACGGCGTCAGGATCCGGCTGACCCGCCACGCCGAGGCGATCCGTATCCAGTATCTGGACGCCTCGGACGGCCATTGGAAACCGGTGCGCCTGGCCTATTTCCCGATCTCGAAATCGGTTGATGTCGGCATGATGTGCTGCTCGCCGCAGCGCGAAGGCTTTGAGGCGACCTTTTCCGGCTTCACGATCGGGCCGGCGATTGCAAGGGACCTGCATGGGTGAGTGCGGAACCGCGTGGTTCTTTCGCGATTGCCGCGAAAAGGGTAACACGGCGCCTTGCCAGACGCAGCATGGCACGGGCCGGCGGCCAGGCAAACCTTCGCTGCCGTTTGGGGGCAAGGCTTTTCTGCGTACCAGGCTGCGCCGTTGGAAAACCGCCTGGCGCGGCAGGCCGATGTAACATAGGCGTTTACACGGCACGTGCAGGATTTCGAGCTTGGGCAAGCCGATCGGGCGGATCCCCAGATCGTTGGCGAGCACGCCAAAAGCCTCTCAGGTCGGTGCCGGCATGCGGCCGATGGCCGGCCTCTCGTCCTCGGCGGGAACGGCCATCTGGCGGCGCCGGAAAGCCGGCAATGGGCTCAGCTTGAACAGGCCGTAATAGACGACGAAGGACGCCATGAAATAGGGGCCGAGCATCTCGACCTCGAAGAAGGAGCGGATCAGCATCAGCCCGGTCGCGCCGGCAAGCACCACCGAATCGGCACTCCACCCGCCGAACACCACCTTCGATACGTGGCCGTAGAAGGCGCGCAGGATGACCAGCGCCAGCAAGGTGACGCCGATGAAGCCGATTTCGACCAGCGTCTCGACATAGGTGTTGTGGAAGTGGAAGCCGGAGCGCGTCGAGATATAGAATTCCGCCCACAGCCGCTCCGGATCGGCAAAACCCTGCACCCAATAGGCGGCATAGCCATAGCCGAGCAGCGGACGCTGCTGCGCTGCTTCCCAGCCCTGTTGCCACAGATAGGTGCGGCCGGTGAGCGTCGAATCCTTGCCGAAGATGCCGAGCACGACATCCAGCAGCCCGAGGTTGAGCGCTGCCACCACGCCCGTCACCAGCGCCCCGGCGCCGACGATGAACAGCACCCGGCGATAGCGTCGCGACAGGACCTTGGTCATGGTGAGCAGCGCCACGATGCCAATGACCGCCGGCAGCGAGGCCACCGACGTCGCCGAATGGGCGATTGCCAGCATATAGACCGACAAAAGCATGATCGGCGCGGTCCAGACGAAGCCCAGCCAGTTGCGCCGGTAGAAGACAAGGAACGCCAGGCAGAAGAAGATGCCGAGCGAAGAGAAGAAGCCGACCTGGTTCTTGGAACCGAAGGCGCCGACGAAATTGACCGTGCCGTCGAGAGTGTCGAGCGCGTAACCGCCGACTCCGAGTGAATAGAGCAGAACGAAGAAGATGCCGATCAGCGAGCCCACCACCAGCGTGCGCACGCTGATCGTGCGCGCCGCGACATAGGCGCAGACGATATGCGAAGAATATTGCACTGCCGCGCGCGCGCTGATGCCCGCCGCCTGCGACCAGAACACCGAGAGGCAGACATAGGCCGCAAGCAGAATGGGCAGCCAGGCGCTGGAGAGTTTCCAGGTGAAGCGCCGATAGTCGACGAACAGCAGCGGCAGCCAAACGGCGTAGTAGGCGAGGATCAGGATCTGGCCGAAATTGGGCGAGTAGGCGAAGGCGAGCGTGGAAACCGCGACGGCGAAAATGCCGTAGGTCTCGTTGCGATCGGGATCGATCAGGATGGATTTTGGAATCTTCATACCGGCTTTTTGTCCCGCGCTAAGCCACGGCCCGGGCGCGCTGCATCTGCCGCTGCAGGAAGCGCCGCACCGGCTCATCATAGACGCGCGTGGCGATGTCAGCGATGACGACAACCGTCGCCGCCATCACGATGCCGAACAAGGGATGATGCGCGAACGGATCGATCGAGAAGGCCTTGCCGGCCCCGGCGATGATCATCAGCATCGGCGTGTGGATGATGTAGATCGGGTAGGAAATCCGCCCGAGCCAGCCATAGACGCCTGACAGTCGCGGCGCGGTCGGCGCCACCGCGCCGGTCATCACCATGATCGGGAAGACGATGACGATGGCGCAGAGGTCGTAGGCAATGCGCGCGCCGCCGGCAGCCGGGGCAATGGCGAAGACGGCAAGCGTGAGCAGGATCGCGCCCTCGACCCAGAAGCCGCGCCGCAGGAAGCCGAAGCTGCCCTGCCAGCGCGCCATCGATCGGCAGAGCAGCACGCCCAGGAAGAACGAGAAGGTTACGCGCGGCAGCCCGCTGACGATGGTCTTGCCGGTCATGCCGAAATCGAGAGTGCCGGCGAAAACCGAGGCGACGACGAGCAGCACGAGGCTGGCGCCGACGATCCCCGTCAGCACCCGCCGCGACAGGAGCACGAAGACAGCGACATAGGCGATGTTGACGATGAGCTCGAAGAACAGCGACCACGATGCCGGGTTGAGAGGAAAGATCGTGTGATAGGCGTCGCTGACCAGCGGGATGAAGAACATGCCGGTCGTCAGCTGCATGCCGATCTCGGACAGCGGCATGTATTCCGCCGGCATCAGTCTGTTCTTGACCAGCAGATAGAAGAAGCCGAGCAGCGTGCCGGCTAGATAGAGCGGATAGAGCCGGATCAGGCGGATGGCCACGAAAGTGCCGAAGCCCATGCCGGTTTCGATCTTGCGGTCATAGGCATGCGCGATGACGAAGCCGCTGAGCAGGAAGAACAGATCGACCGCGAGATAGCTCGACGGCAGCACCTTGCCGTCGGCGAGGAATGGCGAGAAATGGTAGAGCATGACGCTGATCGCCGCCACGCCGCGGATGGCGTCGAGGTTCAGATACACGTGACGCTGGGCTGCGGGCTGCATGTTATGCCTTCAAGCGGTCCAAACAGATCGCTCGCCCGCGCTGCGCGCGAACGAGCCTGGCTTGTCCCTCCCGCCCCCGTTCCCGGTTCGCTTCGGACAAACCCGGGCCGGCGGCGCTATTGGCTGGCCGTCGGCGCCAGCTTCACCTTGATCACGTCGCCCGGCAGGATAGGCGTGTCTTCCTTGGCTTCGACCTCGCTAGTCTTGCCGTCGACGACGCGCACCAGCGAATAGAGCAGGGCTGGCTCTTCATTGCCGGTGTAGGCGGCAGCCGTTGCCGGATCCGATGCCTGTGCGATCAGGCCCTTCTGCATGCCGACCCTCAAGGCCGCCTCATTAAGGTTCGCTTCCGTTGCCTGCCGATCGGCGGTGAGGGTCGAACCCAGTGTGTTGCGGGCATCGATGGCGTCCTGCTCCGCCTTGCTGATCGACTGCTTGGCGGTGAGGATGGCCGTCTCATAGTCCAGGATCTTGCCCTGCAGGTCGGTGACCGACTGTTGCGAGGAAAGCAGGCGCGCATTGGCGACCAGGCCCTTCTGCGCCAGTGGACCGATGCTGTCGGCCTGCTTCGAGGCCAGATCGACCTGCTTCTGCTGATTGGCGATCTTTTTTTGCAGCGATTCGATTTCCGACTGCAGAACACCCTTCAGATCATCGAGCGCATCGAGTTTCAGCTTCAGCGATTTCTGGTCGGAGACCAGGATTGCCGTTTCGTCGGCGACGATGGTCGGCAATCTCGAATCGCCCTGAATTTCCTGAGGCACCTCGAAAGTCGTTTTCCCGGCGAGGTCGGCGTCGATGCGGGCTCGCCTGACCATCAGCCGCAAGCGCTGGTCGTCATAGATTTCATAGCTGCCCTTGGCGGTGATCAGATCCTTTTCGAGCTGCGGACCATAGTCGGCATTGCGCCTTATACCGCCGGCAATGCTGATTGCCTTGAGCACAGTCAGATCGGGCACGAAGGGAAACTGCCCGGGATTCTGGACTTCGCCGGAAATGTAGAACGGCCGGAACTGCGCCATCTCGACCGAAGCTTCCGGCTTGTCGGGCAGCGCCAGCTTGCGCTGCAATGCAAGCCCGATCGCGGAAGCGATCTCGGCTGTCGTCTTGCCGGCGGCCTGCATGTCGCCGACGAACGGCACCGAGAGCGTCCCGCCCGGGCCGACCGCATACTCGCCATTGAGGGCCGACCAATCGCGGAACGTGCCGTCGACCGTCTGCCATTCGGCGACCCGGATGTTGAGCTTGTCCAGCGGTCCAAGCCGATAGTCGCTGGCGGCAGCGACCTGCGGCATGACCAGCAACGCAGCAAGCAAGACGCCGCCGAAGCGGGCTGTGGTCCTGGATATGAGACTGCATGCGAAGGGCAGTCCGAAGAGGTCTTTTGTCAAATACGTTTTCCGATTCGCTTTGGCCCCATCCGCCCGATGAGATCACTGCCGGATGCCTGCCCCGAATCTGGCGGAGCAGGCCCGTCGGTCAATAGCTGCCGCGTGACATCCACACGGCAGGAACAGTCTTGAAGATGATGCGAATATCCCCGGACAACGACCAGTTCTCGACATAATGGCGATCGAAGGCGACGCGCGTGTCGTAGGATACGTCGTTGCGGCCGCTCACCTGCCACAACCCGGTGAGACCAGGGCGCGACTTCAGGTAATAGACCGCCGCGCTGCCGTAGATTTCCAATTCGTCGCGCACGACCGGGCGCGGGCCGACAAGACTCATGTCGCCCTGCAGGATGTTGAGGATCTGCGGCAGCTCATCGAGGCTGAGCTTGCGAAGCACCTGGCCGACGCGGGTGACGCGCGGATCGTTCTTCAGCTTGCGCGTCGCGATCCATTCGGCGTTGGCTTCCGGATTGGCCGCCAGATACGCAGCGAGCACGCGCTCGCCATCCGGCACCATGGTGCGGAATTTGAGGCAGGAGAAAATCCTGCCGCCGCGGCCGATACGCTTGTGGCCATAGAAGATCGGACCATTATCCGAAAGCTTGACCAGCAGCGCGACCATCAGGAAGAGCGGGCTCAGCAGGATCAGCCCAGCCAGGGAACCAACGACATCGAAACTGCGTTTGAGCAGACCGCCGATGGGGGGTGGAAAATCAACGCCGGCCTGCGCAAAACTCGCATTAGCCGACTTGGCGACGTCCCTCATGCAGAAGCTCCATACGTTGAACGGATGGTTTACGGCAAGATACCAAAAAAATGCTGCAGCGCAACACACAATTTCCCATCGCGTTGAAATGTTCACGTCATGAATTGATTAAATAATAAACCTGCCTTGCCCAAATTTTCACCTTTGTGGCGCGTTTATGACAAGGTGAGAGAAAACCAGGAAAATGTAGTCCGCTTTTCGGGCCATTTTTGGACAGTGCATTCTTTGCTGCAGAAGAAACGCGGTTGCATGCCCCTGTAAGCACTCGCAATGGTAAGTTATTCACATAAAATACTAATCAAAGCCATGAGTTTGACTGAAGCGGCAGACGTCTCATTGAATAGCTATCGGAGCCAGAGTGTGCGGCGCAGCATGGCAGAGTCGATCTCGTAAAATCGTTGGAAACCATATCTGCACGGCCTTGCTCCGGCAGGCCGGCCTTAATAGAGTCGCAAATTGTTCCTGTCATAGTCTGCATGGGTAAGGAAGGTCGGAAGCAACCGGCCGGATTGGGCAGCCAGAAAGAGCTCTTTGGCGCAACGGGGAGTTACGCGGGTGGGTAAGTCGCAGCTTCTGCATGCTCGTCTCGATTGAGAGGGCGGCGGTCATGTCTTTGCCGAAATTCATCGTCGGAATGATCTTCGCGCTCGCGATCGTCATCGGCTGGTCCTATTTCGATGGCGCGTCGGCGGGTACCATCCTGCTTCGCACTATCGTCTGCGCCGTCATTATCCAGGCTGGCTATTTCCTTCTGGTCTTTGCCATGATCGGAGGAGCCACGCCGACATCGGCCGACAAGACCCGCGAGGCGGACCGCGGCCCGATCCTGAGCAAGGTCGCCGAAGGCGAAAAGCTAAGCGCCAGACGCAGCCTCCACTGAACGTTCGACCGGCGCGCAGGACAGCCCGGCCGCGATCGGTGGCGCGCTTTCGCGCTCCGCCTGCTCGCCGGACAGCATCCTCGCAAGCCGGCTGCCGGCTTTCGCCTTCAACCGCCGATATTGTCCGACCTCGACGATGCGTCCGTTCTCGATGGCCACGACCCAGTCGGCGAAGGCGATCATCGACGGTCGGTGCGCGATGGTCAAAATCGTCATCCGGCCGCGCAGCGCCTCGATCGATTGGGCGATCAGCGACTGATTCTGCCAATCGAGCGCGCTTGTCGCCTCGTCGAGGATGAGCAGCGAGGGCTTGCGCAGCAGCGCACGCGCCAGTGCGATGCGCTGCCGCTCGCCGCCGGAAAGGCGGACGCCGCGGTCGCCCACCACCGTATCGAGCCGCGAGTCCAGCCGCTCCACGAAATCGGCCGCATGGGCGTTTCGCAGGGCCGCCCACAATTCTTCGTCGCTGGCCTCAGGCGCCGCAAGACGCAGATTGGCGGCGATCGTGTCGTGCAGCAGGAACACATCCTGCGGCACATAGGCGACCTGATCGCGCCAGGCCCTGCGATTCTGCGCCGTAATCTCCACGCCGTCGGCCAGAATACGCCCCTGGGTGGGTTCAAGCAGCCCAAGCAGCATGTCGGCGATCGTGCTCTTGCCGGAACCCGAAGGGCCGATCAGCGCCGTCACCTTGCCGGCCGGCAGACCGAAGGTGATGTCGCTGACCACCGGTTTGCCGTCGCCCTCGCCATAGGCGAACGCCACATCACGGATGTTGAGGCCCGTCTCAAGCGACAGTTTTGCGCCTTGTTCGGTCACGTTCTCTTCCGGCTCGCGCTCGGCATCGAAGCGAGCCTGCAGGCTTTGCATCGAAGCATAGGCCGGCAGGTTGATCAGCACCTGTTGGGTCTGAAGCTGCATGTCCATGAAGCGCGGCGCGACCCGCATGAAGACGAGCAGCAGCACGACGATCTCGGCCAGCGACAGGTGAAAGCGAACCAGCGCGATATAGATGAAGAGGCTCAGCCCGATCACGCTCGTAAGCTGGAACAGAGCGGTGCCGAGCGAGCTGTTGCGGACGAAGGCGATGTTGTCGGCCTTCATCCTGTCCAGTGTTGCGCCGAGCTCGGCAAAATAGCTTGCCTCGACATTCAGGCTCTTGGCGACCTTGATGCCGCCGAGGAACTCGGAGACCGTGCGGTATTGGTCCTGGCGATTGCCGGTCAGCGTGCGGCCATAGGCGCTGGCGCGCGCCCGGAACGGCTGCAGCGCAACCAGCAGCACCAGACCGACAAGGATGGCGAAGCACGTCATCACCGGCGAGATGAACAGCGAGACAATGAGATAGCCGGCCAGGAGCAGTGTGGCTTGGGTCAGCATCAGCAGCGAGAAGGCCGCAACCTGCACCCGGTCGACGTCGCCATTCAGCGCATGGTCCAGATCGGAGCTGCGGATGCGGGTGAAAACGCCCCAGCGCGCCTTGCCGACGCTCTCGAACAGGTTCATGCGCACGCGGTTGACGAAGTCATAGAGCAACCGCGCCATGTAGACCGACTTGAAGCGGTTTAACATCGCTTGCAGCGCCACCAGCGCGACGAGCAGTGAGAGCACGCTCGCGAGCGACAGCGTTCCGCCGGGCACCAGCCGATGCAAGGCCTCCGGCACCCGCACCGCATAGTACTGGTCGGGCTTGCCGATCAGGCGCAGCAGCGGAACGAGCAGCAGGATCGAAATGCCTTCGGTGAGGCTCCCCAGGATCAGGAAGGCAAGCGCCGTCGCCGTGCGCCGTCCGCCGACATGCGCCACCATGGCGCCGAAACCGGCGACATCGCGCAAAAGCGACAGGCGAAACTTCGAGGACCAGCCCATACCCCGGCTCACCTTGTTCCGCACGCCAGGTCGGTTTCGATCGCGGCGACCGCTTCATCGAGCCTGGCGAGTCCGGCCGGCACTTCGAGGCGGTTGACGCCGATCACCCCGGCGATCTCAGCGCATTGGCTGAGATGCGCGGCGGCGAGATCGCCGGTCAACGCCTGCCGGCCGAAGCGCGTGATGTACGAGAATTTAATGATCGCTGGCAGCGCGGCGACACTGGCAAGCTGCGAAATCGCCGCGCGTTCGCCGCGCTCGAGCACATAGATGCGGGATACCGGCACCGCCTCAGTGGCAAATCCGTCGTGCAGCCGATGCTGCGCCTTGTCGATTTGCGGATGCACCTGCGGGCGCACTTCCGCCTGCTCGAGGTGAATGGCGCCGGCCGCGTCCGCGGCCAGTTTGAGCTGCGGAAATCCGGGCAGGATCATCGGTCGTCCAGGGTCGGACAAATCCAGCGCGACGACGTCGTCGGTGAGCAGCCGATGGCCGGCGCGGATCATCGCGCCCGCCGTCGTCGACTTGCCGGCACCCTTGTCGCCCATGAAGATCACGCTCTTGCCGCCGACGGCAATGGCGCTGGCATGCAGGACGAGCAGCCCGCGCCGATGCAGGGCAAGAGCCATCACCGGCCCGAGCAGCGGAAAGGCAAGCAGCGGGTCGTCGATCCCCGGCGCCGGATCGACATCGATCCGGTTGGCATCGCTGATCATGAAGGTGCCGACCGCCTGCCAGGAAAGATATTGGCGCGTCGCCTCGAAACGAAAGGCCGTGGCGCCCTGCGATGCGCCGTCGGGAAAGTCGATCGGCCCGACCGCGATCTCCAGGTCCGGTGTCGCCGGCGCCGTCGGCGTCAGTTCCGGCAAGGCCACGTCCGAGCTGACGATCAGCCCGTAGGCCTTGTAGAAATGGCGGACGCGTCCGCTCGGCGCCATCGTTTCGGTGGCGGGCAGGGGCCGCGCAAGGGAAGCGATCGGAAGATTCATGCGGGGCTTCCTTGGACTTGCCGCAGCCACAGCGACAGCGAAACCGAGCGCCAGACATGCTGGACGTCGGGCAGCGTTGCCTGCTCGGGCTGGCTGAGCAGGCGCTCATAGACGGCGTTCACTTCAGGCAGGTTGACATAGGGCGCGATCCGCTCGCCGTCCGCTATCAGCAGCCTGTCCAGAAGCTCGCGGTGGTTGCCGAGCATGCCCTTGACCAGATTGGCGGTGAAATCGATCTTGTCGCGCCGCCATTGCACGGCCGGCGGCAGAATGCCTTGCATGGCCCGGCGCAGCACGTGGCGGCCAAACCCGTCCTTGAGTTTTTCCTCGCCGGGCAGCGCCAGGCAGAACTCGACGAGCGCCTTGTCCCAGAACGGATAGCGGGGCTCGACGCCGGAATTGGCGGCGGCCTTGTCGAGCACTTCGAAGGCATGCGGCACCAGTCCGGTGGACAGCAGCCAGCGATGCGTCAGCGCTTCGCTGGCGCTCACGGCGGCGGGCATGTAGCCGCTGCGGTGAAAGCGCTCGGCAAGATCGGTGCGCTTGGCAAGGTCCGGATTGACCAGGCCCGCCCAGGCGCGCGGCGCCGATGCCGGCCTCTGCCGCACCTTGCCGACAAGGCGTCTGGCCATCGATCTCATCCGGGCGATCCGCCAGGCTGGTCCGTAAATGGTCAGGAACTTGAAATAGAGGGAGAACATGCCCTCGCCATAGGTGTTGGCGGCGCTGTGCAATTCGCGCCACAGCTCCAGCCAACGGCCGGCATTGGCGAGCTCATGAAGGTGCCCATGGCCCTGCGAGACGACCTCGTCGCCGCCATGCCCGTCGAGAAGCACCTTGACGCCCTTTGCGCCCGCGGTGCGGTAAAGATCGCGGGTCAAAGACAGACCGGGCGCCAGGAACGTGCCTTCCTGCTCCTCCAGGATACGGTCGAACTCGGCGAAGGGCGCGTAATTGCTCACCGCAATCAGCGTGGCGTCGAGCGGATTGCCGTCGAGCACCGCATCGATGAACGGCTTCTCGTCCATCGACGAGCCTCTGTCGAACACCAGCGAGAAGGTCTTGAGCCTCGGGTTGCGCCTCGCCGCCGCGCGAAGACCGGCAACGCAAGCGATCGAGGAGGAATCAAGCCCGCCGCTCAGCATCGCGCCAACGGCCGGCGTGCCGCGCATCCTGTTCTCCACCGATTGCGCAAAGAGATGCCTGAATTCTTCGGCCGCGTCCGGGCGCGGCGGCCGCTGCGAAGGCTCGATCTGCCAGTAGCGCTGCAGCACCACCCGGCGGTCGGCGACCGTCATGCTGTGCCGCGCCGGCAGGCGGAAGATCTCGGCGTACGGCGTGGCCTGCGGATCGTCCGTCAAGCCGGCGAGGAAGCCGGAAATCTGGTGTTCGCTGAGCCGCCTGCCGACGCCGTCCAGCGCAAGGATCGGCCCGATCTCCGAGGCGAACGCGAAGCGCCTGCCGGTCGAATGATAGTAGAAAGGCTTGACGCCGAAATGGTCGCGCGCGCAAAACAGCGCCCGGCGCTCGCCATCCCATATGGCGAAGGCGAAATCGCCCTGCAGATAGGTCGGGCAGGCCTCGCCCCATTTAAGGTAGGCGCGCATGATGAGCACTGCGTCGGCGACCGACCGGTCCCGCAGGCCGAGCCGCGCCAGAAGCTCGTCGCGATTGTCCAGCCGGCAGTCGGCGGTGATGGCGAGTTTGCCGTCGGCCATCGTCAGCGGCCCGGGCCCGTCCTCACCGGTCGTGTCGAGCCAAGCGTGGCCGAGCGCGACGCTGCCGTCCGCCCACCATGAGCTGCCGTCGCGGGCGCGGTGGCGCATGCGCGAAAGCATCTCTTGGATATCGCCGGCCGCGGCGGGCCGGCCGTTGTCGCTGAGCACGATTCCAGCGACGCCGCTCATCGCTCAGGACCTATGGTCGACCAGATGGGCAAATCCTTTGACCGAGCCGCCAAGCACGATGTGGTTGCCGCTCATCAGCCAGGCATGCGCCTTGAGCTCGCTGCCAGTCCCTTGCTCGATGCCGATGCTGATTTTCGAGGCGCTGCCCTGGCGGGCGAGCAGATATTGTCCGGCCAGCGCTTGGGTCAGGCAGCTGGCGCCCGGCACGAGCCGCGCCGCGGCGGCAACGCCCCATGCGACACGCCGCAGGTCGGCGACGCTGGCGTCGCGTCTGGCGTGCAGTCCCGTCACCAGGCTGCGGACGCGATTATAGGAGGACAGCGTCAGCGCGAGTCGCACCACGCTCACCACCATCAGGCAGCGTGCCAGAAACAGCATTTCCCGGGCGCTCAGCGAGCGGAGCCTAGACCAGTTCCTCATTGTGGAGCCTCGCAAGCCCTGCTTCGCTCAGCCCCTTGAGCAAGCCCTCGACATCGGCCCTGCAGCGTTCGGCATCGACATTGTAGTGCGCAAGCACGGCGCTGCGGATATCGAGCATCGATCGCGGCTCCTGGATCTGCTCCCAAATGAAGGCGCCGACGCCGTTCAGGCTGTAATAGACATTGGATTTGAGGTGGAGCAGCGCCAGTCCGGCGCCGAATTCACAAGCCACCGCCTCGTTCGTCGCGACGACGCGGTCATGGTCCGAAGGGTTCCAGTGCATCCTAAAACCTCGTTGCTGGCCCGTCCGCCCTATGGCTTCCACCGGGATCGGTTGCCTGCGACCCTCGGCAGGAATCCGGGGGACAAAAGCCCCCCGGCTCACCTGTTGGAGAGCATCCGGAGCCCCAACTCAGACACCCGGATACCTGTCTGAGTTTTAAGAGAAAGTCAGCTCGCCGACCGGCGTGTGCGCGGGAAAGCTCGCGTCGAGCGCCGTCGTGCCCGCACCGCCCTGCGTGATAGTTTCAATCGAACCGTGAACCGTCAGGCTGGGGGTTTCATACTCATGCTTTTCAACATTCTGTTCCATTGTACTCTCCAATTAAGGACTGGAAGCGGCTGCAGAATGCCGCCAACATATCGCTATGCTGCAGCGCAATTGCTGCATGGCAACATCCATGAGTCAAGCTTGATTTACCAAGCATTAATCAATTCTTGGTTGCGCTCGCATCCGTTGTTAATCAAGACGTAGGCAGCGTCATCCTAAACTTCACCCATCCAGGAATTCAACCGCAGGTCCATACCGTTCAGGTAACCGTTTGATTTATCTGCGATAATTTCTCAGGCGAAAAAGACATATCGCAATTGCGAAGAAATTGCCTCAAAAAATCGTCATTTTCCGGCCTGCCGCGACGCCCCCCGGAATTGTCTTCAAAAGTGATTGAACATGTGGCGATTTTAAACGCTGGGGTTGCGGTCAGGAGGCGACCTCAGCCGCTTTCAGCGTGATCGCGTCAATTTTTCCGATGCTTTTCTTCGCAGTTGCAGTATAACCCCTTCGGGCGGCATTTTGCGGAGAACGACATCGGGCATGGCGGTGCAGGATGGCTCCTATGAAAGGCTGCGCGCCGCCGGCTGCGCCGACGAAGTCGCTTATGTGCAGGCCTGCCTGAGGCTGTTTTTCGCGCCACGAGCCAACATCACCGATGGCCGGGTCGATGTGCCCGCGCCGACGGTGTCGGCCGCCCCGAACACCGCGGCCCCAATCTCGGCGGCCCCAATTTCGGCAACCAATGTCGCCGATATCGCCAGGCTGAATAAGGTCGCCGTCTTCCTGCTCAAGGCGCTCGCGCGGGCGCCCACGGATGCCGCGCCTGCGGAATTGCCTGGCTGGCTCGACGTCTACCGCCGGCGAACCATGTCGATGAACGTCGCCTGCATCGGCGATTCGATGGCCATTGCTCGTGTGCTGCGCGACAGGCAGGTCGATTTCGTCTTCCTCAAGGGGCCGCTCCAGCAGCATCTACTCTATGGCGACCATTTCATGAAGCCATCCGGCGACGTCGACATACTGGTTTCGCCGACCGGTTTCGCCAAGGCCCGCGATGCGTTGCGAACGATGGGCTACGAGGTTGCCCGCAAGTCGCGCTCGGTCTGGTGGGTGCGCTTCCTCGGTGAGCAGCATATGGTGCGCGAAGACGGCGCGAGGGCCTCGACGGTCGACCTCCACCACCGGCTGCAGCAGCCGGGTTCGCCCAGCCCGCGCGACACCGACGGCTTCCTGCGCCGCAAGCGCGAAGTAGAGGTGGCCGGCGCCGCCATGCCGATCATCTCGGCGGCCGACACCTTGCTTTTGTCCTCGATCAGTGTCGCCAAGGCCTTTTTCAACCGCGAGCCCTGCGCCGGCTATGTCTGCGACGTCAGGGCCAGCGTCAGCCGCCTGAGCGAAGCCGAGCAGCGGAGGGTGCTCGACCACGCCGCCGAACAGGGCCTGGCGGATACGCTGCTCTTGGGATTGCGCGCCGCCGACGTGCTGCTCGGCGGCGACGGCACGCTGCTTTCGGATCGCGCCACCCGCATGCTGGCCCGCATCGACAACGCCGACCTCTTCCACATGGTAATGGCGCCGTGGCTCGCGTCCCTGCGCTGGCCGCAGCGCCGCCATGTGCTGTGGGAACTCTGCGGCCGCGAGCCGGTCCGCTACCTGGCCGAAGCCGGCTGGGCGGCCTCCGCCGACCTCAGCCGGCGCATCTTCGAGGGCCCGGCCACGGCCGAGCCGGCGCGGAGCGAAATGATCAAAATCGTGGGCGGGGCGGCAAATCATGCAAGCGAAAGGTGAGCCCATGCCCGTGACGACGCCCATAACGACCTCCGGGGTCTGCGTCATCATCGCCGCGCGCAATGCTGCGCGCACCATTCGCGGCGCCATCGCCTCGGCGCTGCGCGAGGCCGAAGTCGCCGAAGTCGTCGTGATCGACGACGCCTCCACCGACGACACCAAGGATGTGGCTTTGGCCGCCGACGACGGCAGCGGCCGGCTTGCCGTCATCCGTTTCGACGTCAATCGCGGTCCTTCCGCCGCGCGCAACGCCGCTATCCAGGCCTCCAAATCGCCCTTCATCAGCATTCTCGACGCCGATGATTTCTTCCTCGAAGGCCGCTTCCGCCGGCTTTTCGCCAGCACCGACTGGGATTTCGCCGCCGACAACATCATGCTGATCCGCGACGATGCCGCGACCGACCTCGCCAAGGTCGCCGCCCCGCCTTTCGCGGCCGAGCCGGAATTTCTCGATTTCGAGCGCTTCATCGACGGCAACATCTCGCGCCGCCGTGTGCGGCGCGGCGAGCTCGGTTTCCTCAAGCCGGTGATCAGCCGGGCTTTCCTCGAGCGGCATGGGTTGAGCTACGACGAGAACCTCAGGCTTGGCGAGGACTACGAGCTCTACGCGCGCGCTGTCGCTTACGGGGCTCGGTTCAAGATCATCAAGTCTTGCGGCTATGGGGCGATCGTGCGCGCCGATTCGCTGAGCGGCCGCCACAGGACGCAGGATTTGAAGCGTCTTGCCGATGCCGATCTGGCGCTGCTCCAGATAGACAGCCTTCCGGAGCGCTCAAAGGCCGCGTTGCGGCGCCATGAGCGCCATGTCCGCGACAAATACCGGCTGCGCAACTTTCTTGACGTGAAAGCCGAGCGTGGGCTGGCGTCGGCCGCGGCCTACGCTTTCGCAAGCCAGTCGAATCTGATCCCGATCGTGCGCGGCGTCGCCACCGACAAGCTCGACGCGCTGTTCCGCCGCACCGGGATTGTTGCGCCGCAGCAGATGCCGCCGACGCGCTTCCTGATGGCGGCAACCAGCGCCGCAAGCGGGTGATCCGCATTGTCCCGGAAGCCGCCGTCCCTCAAAAAATCGCATTCCGGAAACTATGATGTTGCCTAGTCGCTACTGGAATGGCACTCTATGTTGCAATGCAGCAATTTCGAAAGGCCGATAGGATGGCTTCGATTTTTAGCTTCAGATCCCGGGATCCGGCTCGCGACCGGCAGACCGATCTTCAGCGTTTCGACCGGCTGGCGAAGCTGTTCGACCAGATTGCGGCCGAGATCGAGGCGGAGAAAACCGGACTGGAGAATCGTTATAAGTCGACGGCCGCCAACGCCGCCTTTCTGGTCGAGGCGATGGAGAATGGTTCGGCGTCGGCCAGCAAGGGATCGGATGTCGCCGCGATGACCAAGTCGATCCTGAACTGCGAGCGGCGCATTGCGGAGCTCGCTCGCCAGAAAGGCCTGGTGAAGGAACTGCGCCATTCGCTCGACGCGATCGTCGAGGATGGTGCCGACCGGTCTGCTGCGCAGGCGACGGCAAGAGGCTGACGGCGCGTCAGGCGCCGTCATCGGCACGAGACGTTACAGGACACTAGAGGAGTTCACAGGGCGGAAGATCGGAAGCGGCTCGCTCATGCGAACCGAGGATGACTTTGGGTTGGGCGGACAACACAAGGTGAGTTTGTTATGAACGCAGATCCGGACAACACCTCCACCGAGGCGGCTTGCGCGATATCGCAGGCGCCAGGGAGCGGATTAACCAGCCTGAGGCTCGGCGTGGTCGGCGCCCTGTTTGGGGTCGTTGCGGCCCTTGCGGCGAGCCCGCATCCCGCGCATGCGCAAGCGGCGCAGCAAGAGCTGCAAAGCGCGCCGTCCTTCGTCGATAATTTCTCGAATTTCAGCCAGTCCCGCTGGTTCGTCTCGGACGGCTGGACCAATGGCGCCCATCAGAACTGCACGTGGTCGAAGGATCTCGTGCGGCTTTCCGACGGCGTGCTTTCGTTGGGCTTCGAAAAGCGCAAGCTGAAGGACCGCGAGTTCGCCTGCGCCGAGATCCAGACCAAGCAGCGCTACGGCTACGGCGTCTATGAGGCACGGATGAAGACCGGCACCGGCTCCGGCCTCAACGCCGCCTTCTTCTCCTATATCGGCCCGCAGGACAAACAGCCTTGGGACGAGATCGACTTCGAGGTCCTCACCAAGGATCCGTCGAAGGTGCAGGTCAACAGCTATATCCAGGGCAAGCCGAAGAACGGCAAGCTTGTCGACGTCGAAGGCGGCGCCGACAAGGGCTTCAACGATTATGGCTTCGTCTGGGAGAAGGACCGGCTGCGCTGGTACGTCAACGGCAAGCTCGTCCATGAGGTGACCAACCCCGACGAGTTGCCGAAGCATTCGCAGAAAATCTTCTTCAGCCTCTGGGGCAGCGACAAACTGACCAACTGGATGGGCGCCTTTGTCGATCCCGGCAGCAAGGTGACCATGGAGGTCAAGCGCGTCGCTTTCACCGCTTTGGGCCAGCCATGCCAATTTCCGGAATCGCTGGCATGCAGCATAAGCAATTCCAACTAGGCATGATCCCCAAAGTGGAACCGATTTTGGGATAGGATCATGCCGAACCAACTGGGCCGTTGGGCCTGAGGGACATCTGAACCGGCCGGACCGCTTTTGCGGCCCGGCCTTTGACAGGAATAGAACCAAATGAATTTGACGGTGTTTGGGATTGGTTATGTCGGTCTCGTCCAGGCCGCTGTGCTGGCAGAGGTCGGCCATGAGGTGGTGTGCGTCGATATCGACGAGAAGAAGGTGGAGCGGCTCAACCAGGGCTTGGTCCCGATTTTCGAACCGGGCCTGGAGGCCCTCGTCAGGGAAAACCACGCGGCCGGTCGCATCCGCTTCACCACCGACGCGGCAGCGGCGGTCAGGCACGGCCAGATCCAGATGATCGCGGTCGGCACGCCGCCCGGCGAGGATGGCTCGGCCGACTTGAAATATGTGCTGGCCGTCGCCGAGACCATCGGCCGTGAGATGGACAGCGCCAAGATCGTCGTCGGCAAGTCGACCGTGCCGGTCGGCACTTGCGAGAAGGTGAAGGCCAGGATCGCCGAAACGCTGAAGAAGCGCGGCCGCGAGGATCTCGCCTTCGACGTCGCCTCGAACCCCGAATTCCTCAAGGAAGGCTCGGCGGTCGCCGATTGCATGAAGCCGGACCGCATCATCGTCGGCACCTCCAGCGAGGACACCGAGATGGTGATGCGCGAGCTCTACGCGCCGTTCAACCGCAACCACGAGAAGATGATCGTGATGGACGTGCGCAGCGCCGAATTCACCAAATACGCCGCCAACTGCATGCTGGCGACCAAGATCAGCTTCATGAACGAGATGGCCAATCTGGCCGAGCAGCTGGGCGCCGACATCGAGGAGGTGCGCAAGGGCATCGGCTCGGATCCGCGCATCGGCTACCACTTCATCTATCCCGGCCTCGGCTATGGCGGCTCCTGCTTCCCGAAGGATGTGCGCGCGCTGATCAAGACCGCCGAGGGCGTCAAGTTCGACGCCAAATTGCTGCGCGCCGTCGAGGAGCGCAACAATGCGCAGAAGTCGGTCCTGTTCGACAAGGTCAACCACTATTTCAAGGGCGCGCTCAGGGACAAGACCTTCGCCGTCTGGGGGCTCGCCTTCAAGCCCAACACCGACGACATGCGCGAGGCGCCGGCGCGCACGCTGATGGAAGCGTTGTGGGCGGCCGGCGCCAAGGTGCAGGCCTACGATCCGGAGGCGATGCAGGAGTGCCAGGCGATCTACGGCCTGCGCGAGGATCTGCTTTTGTGCGGCACCAAGGAGGCGGCGCTGCGCGGCGCCGACGCGCTTTTGATCTGCACCGAATGGAAGAGCTTCCGCGCACCGTCCTTCGACGCGCTCAAGGATGCGCTGACCACGCCGGTCATCTTCGACGGCCGCAATCTCTACGATCCCAAGGTGATCGCGCGCTACGGCATCGAATACTTCTCGATCGGCAGGATGGCGGCATGACTGCTGATTGCCTCAAGGACAATGGCCGTCGCCATGGCTGTGGACTCATGCCGGCGAACGGGGCATCGGCAACAGTATGAGGTCATCAATGGCTGCGCAGCGCAAACCGACGGTCACCGTCATCGTCCCCACCTTCAACCGGCAAAAATTCCTGCCCGAATCCATCGGCAGCCTGCTGCGGCAGACCGTGGTGCCGGATCAGATCCTGATCGTGGACGACGGCTCGACGGACGATACCGGCGCGGTGGCGGCCTCTTTCCCGGCGCCGGTGGAATACTACCGCAAGGAGAATGGCGGGAAATCGACGGCGCTGAATTTTGCCCTGAAGCGCTGCACAGGAGATTTCGTCTTGATATTCGATGACGACGACGTCGCGCACCCGACGGCGCTTGAGCGGTTTCTCGCCGCCTTCGAGCGCGAGCCGGCCGCCGATTTCGCATTCGGCGAATATGCGCGTTTCCAGCGTTCGGCCCAAATCGAGGAGCAGGATTACGAGATCGTCGCCTTCGGCCATGTCAGCCAGGACAATTTCTTCCCGTCGCATCTCGAATATTGCCACGTCCACCAGCCGGGTCTCCTGGTGCGCCGCCGATGCTACGACGAGGTGGGTGGCTTCAACGAGACCCTGGTCCGGTCGCAGGACTACGAGATGATGCTGAGGCTTGCGCGCCGGTTCAAGGGCGTCAGGGTCGACGGCTTGATGTTCTTCCAGCGCCAGCACGACATGGTCCGCGGCAGCACCAAGGTGGTCATTTCCTACACCGACCGGATCAAGGCCTGGGGCTCGTACGACCGGGCGATCATGGAAGAGGTCTACAAGTCGGTCGATCTGCATGAGTATCTGGATCGCTCGGAGCAGGCCCTGCCGAGGACGGCCGATCTCGAGATGCAGGCGCTGCTGCAGCGGTCGAGCATCATGGCCAGAAAGGGTTTGTGGCATCACGCGGCCGAGGACATCCGCCGCTACGCCCTGCTTGCCGAACGAGCCGGAAAGACGTCGCTCAGCGACAAGGAACGCGCCATCGTGCGGCGTACGTTCGAAGCCTACGATACAGGTTTGGCATCCGCCCCGGCCGACGAATTCGTCTCGGCGGTGAAGGCATGGAGGTCGGGACCGCTGAAGGCCGACATCGTCAGGGAATACATGCATTCCTTCCCGCATTATCTGGCGCGGGACCTGAAGGCGGGAAAGGTGATCCCGGCTTCGAAATTGTTGCGGGAGTATTCGGCGCTGTCGCTTTCCGCTTCGCTCGGCCGGCTGTGTCGGGCGATGACGTCGAAGCTTCCCTTGGCGCGCGGCGCAAGCTGATGAGCCGTGGCTTGCGGATACTCGCCCGGGCCGAATTAGGAGCAGAACGATGAAAGTGCTTTTTGCAAGCGGCAACGGGTACATTCCCGAGTTCACCGGCGGCGTGCAATCCAACACGCATCACCTGGTCGAACAATTGATCGAGCACGGCCATCAGGCGTCGGTTCTCGCCTCGCTGTTCGGCGACGGCATGTTCGGCCTCAAGGCGCGCGCCAAGATGAAGCTGTTGCGGCAGCCCGCGGTCGTCGACAATTTTCCCGGCTATCCGGTGATGCGCGCCTGGTTCCCCTGGGAGGCGGCCGGCTTCGCCGTCGAGAAGACCACACCGGACGTCGCGGTCGTGCAGTGCCACAAATCCGTCCTGCTCGGAAAGGCGCTTCTTGCCGAAGGCGTGCCTCTGGTCGTTTATCTGCACAATGTCGAATTTCACGAGCTCGCCGGCGATCCGCGCGAACTCAATTCGGCGTTGTACATCGCCAATTCGGAATTCACCGCGCGCACCTACAAGGAACAATTCGGCATCGAGTCCACCGTTCTTCCGCCGACCATCAACGACGCGCTCTACTGCACGCATACGACCGGCGAATTCGTCACCATGATCAATCCCTATGAAGAGAAGGGGTTCGATCTGGCGGTGAGGATTGCGGCCGCCTGCCCGGAGATTCCGTTCCTGTTCGTGGAGAGCTGGAAACTGGAGGACGAGCATCGTGCCCGCATCGAAAAGACCATCGCGCCGCTCTCGAATGTCACGCTGGAAAACCGCACCGACGACATGAAGACGGTCTATGGCCGCACCAGGATCCTGCTTGCCCCGAGCAAATGGGAGGAAGCCTGGGGCCGCGTCGCGTCCGAGGCGCATTGCAGCGGCATCCCGGTCGTCGGATCGAGGCGCGGCGGCCTGCCCGAAGCCATCGGTCCCGGCGGCGTGGTGCTCGACTATGACGCCCCGCTTACCGACTGGGCGTCGGCGGTGACGCGCCTGTGGAATGATCGCCAGGAATACGAACGGCTTTCGGCCTCGGCTCTGGCCTTCTCCAAGCGCCCGGAGCTCGATCCCGCGCGGCAATTGGTGGTGTTTCTCGATCTGCTCGAAAGAGCGGCCCAGCAGGGCGTCCGCCACGCTGCGTAGCTTGCAAGCAAGGAGCTGGAACCGATTTGCTGCACCGCACCAAAAATGTTGCGATGCGGCAAAACCTGCAATAGGTTGCGCCGACAGGAGTCAAAGTTCATGCCGCATGCGTCAGGCCCTGCCAGCGATGTCTCCAGCCTGATTTGGGCGAGAACATCCTGCCGATGAGGATTTGTTTCGTAGTCGATAAATTTCCCACTTTGTCCGAGACATTCGTGCTCGATCAGATTGCCGGATGCCTTGAAAGAGGAATGAAAGTCAGCGTCGTCTGCAACGAGATGGCTTTTGGCAAGGATAGCAATGTGGACGATGCACGTTGGCAGACATTGCCCGGACCTGTCGTTTCCTGGTGGGGTGGCCTGAATCGCTACCGCTCACTGCTCCGGAAATGGTCCGGCAGATTTTGGGACAAGCTTTCGACCTTCATCGACCTGGCCAACGCACAAAAGCTGCGAAACGTCGATGTGATCGTGGCGCATTTTGGCCATAACGGCCTGCGCGTCGCCCGCGTCATGAAGCGGCGAAGGATTTCCGCGCCTTTGGTGACCATATTCCATGGCACCGATGTCGGCAGGCCGTTGCATGATGGCACACTGGACCAGTACAGACCCGTTTTCGAAAAAGGGGCTCTCCAGCTCCCTGTGAACGCATTCTTCCGTCAGGCCCTGATCGATGCCGGTGCCGCATCGGCACAAGTCGCGGTTCACCATATGGGCATTCGCCCAAGCGAGATCGAATATCGCTGGCGTTCCTGGCAGGGACGTACGCTGTCTTTCATCTCGGTCTGCCGGCTGACCGAGAAAAAGGGGACCGAATATGCGCTTCGCGCCCTCGCTTGCCTGCCGCACCGCGACTGGACCTATTCGGTGATCGGCGGCGGGGAATTGTTGGAGGAATTGAAGCTTACCGCCGTCGACCTCGGTATTGCCGACAGGGTGACTTTCTTCGGACCGCGTCCGCACGGCGAGGTGAAGCAGCGCCTGCGCGACGCCCATGTCTTCCTTCTGCCAAGCGTCGCCGGGCGAGACGGCGATCTGGAAGGAATACCGGTTGCGCTCATGGAGGCGATGGCCGGCGGCCTGATCGCTGTCAGCACCTACCATTCGGGAATTCCGGAGCTGATCGAGGATCGCAAGACTGGCTTCCTCGTGCCTGAACGGGACGTCGCTGCGCTTGCCGGCAAACTCACCTGGATCGTCGAGAACCCGGGCCTGTGCGAGCCGATAGCGCTTGCCGCTCGAAGGAAGGTCGAGGCGGATTTCAATGCCGATAGCTTGAATGAACGCTTTGCGCAGATCGTCGCGCGGCTAGGGGAGACCGGATCCGTCACATGAATGCCAATCCGCCGCCCCCGCAATTTGGTCGCGTTGCCTTGCGCGGCGGGCTGGTCACGGCCGGCGCGCAAGGCTTCAAGATAGCGATCCAGTTCCTTTCGGTCGTCATCCTTGCCCGACTGCTCGTCCCCGAGGATTTCGGCCTGGTGGCTTCCGTGGGACCGATCGTGGCCTTCGTCGGCCTGCTTCAGGATCTGGGCCTCCAGCAGGCGGTCATCCAGCGCAAGGAGATCGATCAACGGCAACTCAACCAAGTCTTCTGGCTGAGCGCGGTTGTCGGCCTGTGCGCCGGGGCGGTCGTGGCTTGCCTGGCCCCCGCCATTGCCGCTTTCTACGGCGATCAGCGAATGTGGGGGATAACACTTGCTTCCGCCGCTCCGCTGCTTTTTGGCAGTCTTGCCGCAGTGCCGCTTGCCCTGATGAACCGCCATTTGCAATTCGGGCAGCTTGCGCTCAACGACGCAATCACCGCGGCCGTGGGGCTGCTCGCTACCGCGACCGCGGCGTATTTGGGGCTTGGCTATTGGTCTCTGGTTTTGGGTCCGGCTGTGTCAGCTGTCGTAGCGCTGGTTGCCGGCTGGTTGGTGACGCGCTGGACGCCGTCTTGGCCGAATCTGAAGGTCGACGCCGACATATTCAGGTTCGGCGCGAACCTTACGGGCTTCAACCTCGTCAATTTTCTGTCTCGCAACCTCGACAACATCCTCATCGGAAAATATTCCGGCGCGGTCGAGCTGGGCTACTATGATCGAGCCTACAAGCTTCTGCTGTTTCCGCTGCAGAATATCAACCAGCCGCTGACGCGTATCATGGTGCCGCTGCTCAGCCGTATCCATGAGGACAAGCAGCGATTTCGAGACATCTATGTCCGGACAAACTGGCTGCTGGCCGTTATCACCATGCCCGGCATTGCCACCTTGACACTGACTTCGGAGCAGGTGGTCAGGCTTCTCTTCGGCGAGCGTTGGATGGCCGTGGCGCCGATTTTCGCCTGGCTGGGCATCGCCGGCCTGATGCAGTCCGTATCGAGCACCACGGGGTGGATATTCATCTGCCAGGGCAAGACGAAGACGATGTTTCATTGGGGCATCTATTCGTCTTTGACGACCGTCGCCTCCTTTATCGTCGGCCTGCATTGGGGCGCCATCGGCGTCGCGGCTGCCTATGCCATCAGCGGTTACGTGCTGCGTATCCCGGTGCTTGCCGCCCTGATCCATCGCGTCGGCCCGGTGACCGCCGGCGATTTTCTGGGCATACAGGGACTCTTCATCGTCTCGTCCCTGCTCGCCTGGCTCTCGTATCTGTCGCTGCCGGCGTTGCTGACCAATCAGTCGGACCTGCTCACGATCCTTGTGGCGGTTGTCCTAAACTACGGGTTCGCCTTGGCCCTCATGCTTGCTGTTCCGCAGTCGCGCAAGGCGTTGTTCGCCACTCTTGCCAACGTCGTCAGCAACATTGGGTGAGCGGTTGCCTATCAAGGAGGACAACGGCCTGGTTGCCGACATTGCCGACGCATGCTCTTCCAGCACGGCCTCGAGGCTTGCCCGGCGATAGTGGTCGAGATTGGCGATGAATCTGCCGAGTTTTTCGGCTGCTTCCGACGGCGTCACGGTGTCGATGTCGAGCAGAAGATCGGCGACGCCGATGTGCTTGGCGACTTCCTTGGTTTTGAATTCATAGGCGATCGGCAGCACCGGTGTACCGACGCAAAGCGACATGATCATCATATGCATGCGCGTGGCGACGACGAAGTCGCAATCCTTCACCAGCGCCATCAATTGGTCGGGCGTATGAAATGCGGCGTCGACATTGACGTGTTCGGCGATTTCCGGGTCGAGTTCGGCCACGATCGCCCGTGCAGTCCTGGCGTCGTCATGTGCATATTCCGGCACACCCTGGCAGGTTGAGATGAAGGTCACCTCCTTGGCGTGGTCCCTGACAAGAATTGTGGCGATCTCCCGGATCGAATCGAGATAGCGGCGCATGCCATCCTCACCGTCGCTGACGAAGCTCCAGTGGCGGACGGAAATAGCGACACGGCCCGTCGGCGCCGGTGCGCTGCCGAGATGTTTCTTGATCCTGCCTGTATCAGCCAGGGCAAAGACGGCATCGGCGACCACATGGCATTTGCCAGGATCTTTCACCAGATCCAGTATGTGATTTCTGGATCGCTCGTCACGCAGCAGGATGAGCGGAGCCCGATCGAAGATCGGACCTAGCTCCTGGCGATTGTAGCTTTTGTTGAACGGGCCGAGCGATTGCGTGAAGAAGATCGGGTCCTTGCCCAAGATCGCATCGATGCGGAATTGATTGAGCCGCTTTTCAAGGTCGTAGTTCTCGACGAGATAGGTTCCGCCTGTCGTCACCACCAGGTCGGCGCTCGCATAGGCCTCAAGGCCGTGGTGGTCGCTTTGGCTGAAAAAAAAGCTTCTGGCGGCGCCGTTTCGGGCAAAGCGGCGTAAGGCGCGCAAGACTCCCCGATTGTAGATCGACTTGAGCCGGCCCTTTATCCCGCCGCCATGCTGATCCCTGAACAGGGATTCCGACAGCAGCTTGTGGAATTCGAGATCCGGGTAATCTTTCTTCGGGTAAAGCCTGGCCGCGACGTCGGGCTGACTGTCGAAAACCAGGAACTGCACATCGCCGCCGACGATCGATCTGAGAATATGGCGGATAGCCAAAAGGATCGCGGCATCGCCAGTGTTCAGACACACCGTGTTTTCGATCACGACTTTCATGGGGAACCTCGTTTCGCGTCCGTGGCAGGCCACGTCGGTTAAAACGGCATGTTTGCCGGAGTGCCGCCACGCGATCCGCGTCGCGATCTGGCGTGCTGCTCCGCGCTGATAGCCAACGCGAAATCCGGATCGACGCCAAGCAGGCTGAGAGTAGCTTATGATTTTTGCAGTGCAACAAAAAATGTGCGGGCGCTTGCTACGCCGCACCAAAATTGTTGCGATGCAGCAAAAGCTGTACTAGCATCCCCGATGGGTGGGCCCAACAGCGGTCGAGTTACATGCTGCATGTCTTGTACCTTGTGCATGACGTATCCGACCCGGCGGTGCGCCGGAGAATACAGATGCTCAAGGCAGGCGGCGCCGGGGTCACCCTGGCGGGCTTCCGCCGCACCACCAGCCCGGTCTCCGAGATCGAGGGCATCGAGCCTGTCGACCTTGGCGCGACGCGCGACGGCCGATTCGCGCAGCGCCTCGGTGCGGTCGCCAAGGCAGCCATGTCAATCGGCGCGAAACTTGGCGCCATGCCAAGGCCCGATCTGATCATCGCACGCAACCTCGAAATGCTGGCGCTGGCCCGCCGCGCCAACGGCGCGCTCGGGGCGAGCGTGCCGATCGTCTATGAATGCCTCGATATCCATCGCCTGGTGCTGCGCGATGACCTCGTCGGCAGGACGCTGCGTGGCGCCGAACGCCATCTCGCGCGCGACGTGAAGCTTCTGGTGACGAGCTCGCCGGCTTTCATCGCCAATTACTTCGAGCCTTTCGGGCAGATCGTCGCACCTGTCGAGCTGATCGAGAACAAATATTTCGAGGCAGCATCCGTTGTCGCCGCGCATTCTGTCGAGGACGACAGCCCGTCGCCGCCGCCCTGGCGCATCGGCTGGTTCGGCGCGCTGCGCTGCCGCCGCTCGCTGGAGCTGCTGGCCGATTTCACCCGTCGGCAGGCGGGCCGTTTCGAAGTCGTGCTCAGGGGCCGTCCGGCGCTGTCCGAATTTCCGGACTTTCACGGTTTCGTCGAGGCCGAGCCGTGGCTTTCCTTCCGCGGCCCCTACCGCAATCCGGAGGACATGGCGGCCATCTACGGTGAGGTGCATTTCTCCTGGGCGATCGATTTTTTCGAGGCCGGCCAGAATTCCGAATGGCTGCTTCCCAACCGCCTCTACGAGGGCTGCCGCTTCGGCGCCGTGCCGATCTCCATGGCGGACACCGAAACCGGCAGGTTCCTGAAGCAGCGGGATATCGGCGTGCTTCTGCCCGAAGCGACGCCCGAAAGCCTCGAGGCGATGCTGAGCCGGATGGATCAAGATGAATATCGCGGCCTGAAGTCGCGCGTGTCGGCGCGCAATCCGAAGACCTGGAGCTACGACCGCAGCGACTGCGCGGCCTTCGTCGACAAGCTGCGCGGCCTCGCCGCCATGCCTTCGGCTTTTGCGACGGAGGCGGCCGCGTGACGGCGCAACAGGGCGAACAACAACCGATGGCGCAGTCCACGATCCTGATCGTCATTCCCTGCCTCAACGAGGCCGCCCATATCGGCGGCCTGCTCGACCAATTGCGGCCCGCGGCGCCCCGGCTCGGCGGCCGCATCGTCGTCGCCGACGGCGGCAGCACCGACGGCACGCAAGCCATCGTCGAAAAAATCGTGGCGAAGGATCCCCGGGTCATCCTGCTCGCCAATCCCAAGCGCCTCCAGAGCGCCGCCATCAATCTCGCGGTGGCGGCCCTTGGCGAAGGCGCCGACTATCTCATTCGCATCGACGCGCATGGCGGCTATCCGGACGACTACTGCGAGCGGCTGGTCGCGGAGGCCCTTGCCACCGGCGCTGATTCGGTCGTCGTTTCGATGCTGACCGCCGGCACCGGGGCCGTGCAGAAGGCGGTCGCGGCGGCGCAGAACTCCAAGCTCGGCACCGGCGGCTCGAAGCACCGGCACATGTCCGAAGGCGAATGGGTCGACCACGGCCATCACGCGCTGATGCGCATCGCCGCCTTCAGGCATGTCGGCGGTTACGACGAGAGCTTCAGCCACAATGAGGACGCCGAGCTCGATTACCGCCTGCGTCAGGCCGGCTACCGCATCTGGATGAGCGGCAGGACGCAGATGGTCTATTATCCGCGCTCGACGCTGAAGAGCCTCTATTTCCAGTATCTCGGCTATGGCCGCGGTCGCGCCAGGAACGTCTTGAAGCACCGCATGGTGCCGAAGGTCCGGCAGATGATCCCGCTGCTGGTTGCGCCCGTGGTGCTGCTCGCCCTGTTTTCCTTCGTCCACTGGATGGCGGCGCTGCCGTTCCTCTTATGGGCGGCGGTGTGCCTCGGCTACGGCGCGGTCACCGCGATACGCCAGCGCAACGCCGGCATAGGGCTGGCCGGAGTCTCGGCGATGGTCATGCATTTCGGCTGGTCGGCCGGTTTCTGGCAGCAGCTTTTGGCGTCTCGATTGCAGCGTAAGGTGGCGTGATGGCCGGCGGCTCGATCGACATCTGCATCTGCACCTTCCGCCGGCCGGAACTGGCCGACACGCTGCGCTCCGTCGCGGCGCTGGAGAAGCCGGTGGGAGCCGAGATTGGCATCGTCGTTGCCGACAATGACGATGAGCCCAGCGCGCAGAAACTGGTGAAGGCTTTGGCCGAGGAGCTGCAGCTGCCGGTCCGCTATCGTCACGCGCCGGCGCGCAACATCTCGATTGCCCGCAACGCCTGTCTCGACGCCAGCGTGTCGGATTTCGTTGCCTTCATCGATGACGACGAGACGGCGTCGCCCGGCTGGCTAGTCGAATTGATGGCGGCGGCCGATGCCACGGGCGCTGCGGCGGTGCTCGGTCCGGTGCGGGCGCATTACCGCCCCGACGCGCCGGACTGGATGCAGAAGGGCGACTTCCATTCCACCTTGCCGGTCTGGGTGCGCGGCGAGATTCGCACCGGCTACACCTGCAACGTGTTGCTCAAAATGGCCGACGCGAGCCTTCGCGGCCGGCGCTTCAGCCTGGCACGCGGCCAGACCGGCGGCGAGGACACGGAGTTTTTCGACGCCATGGTCAAGGCCGGCGGCCGCATCGCCTTCGCGCCGCAAGCCTTCGTCGACGAGGTCGTGCCGCGTGCCCGGGCCGCGTTCGACTGGCTGCGCCGCCGGCGCTTCCGCTTCGGCCAGACGCACGGCCACCTGATAGGACACGGCGCCGGCGGGTTGCGCCGCGCCGGCCAGGTCGGGCTCGCTTCGGCCAAGGCCGCCTACTGCTTCGGCATGGCTATTTTGACCGCCATCAGCCCGGTGCAGCGGAACCGCAGCGTGCTGCGCGGCATTATGCACGTTGGTGTCGTCAGCGGTTTGGTCGGCGTCCGTGAAATCCGCCAATACGGCCTCACGTCGCCAGAACAAGGGAACAAGCGTGCAGCCTGACGTCAGCTTCGTCATCGCCGCCTACAACGCCGAGGCGACTCTCGACCGCGCCATCGCCAGCGCGATCGCGCAACTTGGCGTGACCGTCGAGGTCATCGTCGTCGACGACCAGTCGAGCGACGGCACGCTGGATGTGGCGCGCGCTTATCCGCAAGATATCGTCAAGGTGGTGGCGCTGCCCGCCAATCGCGGTCCGGGCGGCGCCCGTAATGCCGGCCTCGACCTGGCGCGCGGCCGCTGGGTGGCGGTGCTCGATTCCGACGACGCGGTCCTTCCCGGTCGCCTAGCCGCGATGATCTCCCGCGCCGAAGCGGCGGATGCCCAGATTGCGGTCGACAATGTGCAGGTCGTGCGCGAGGACGGCACGCCCGACGACACCATGTTCCCGGCCGGCTATCTCGATGGCTTGCGCGAAATCTCGCTGGCCGACTACATCGCCGGCAATCTGGTTTTCGAATCGCGCTTCAATTTCGGCTATCTCAAGCCGATCTTCCAGCGCCGGTTCCTTGACGACAACAAGCTGCGCTACGACGAGAATCTGCGCATCGGCGAGGACTACATTCTGCTCGCAAGCGCGCTGGCCAGCGGCGGCCGTTGCGTGGTCGAGCCGACCGTCGGTTATGCCTACCACATCCGCACCGGCTCGATCTCGCGCGTGCTCGAACTGCATCACGTCGAGGCGATGACGCGCGCCGATGCCGTGTTCGCGGCGGCATATCCCATGGACAGCGACGCAAAGGCGGCTTTCGCCAGGCGTGGCCGCAGCCTGCGCAAGGCGGCGTCGTTCCTGTCCCTGGTTCAGCACATCAAGGCACGCGCCCCGCTCAAGGCGATCGGCGCGGCGTTCAGGGATCCGGCCGCCATCGGGCATATGTCGATGCCGATCGCGGTCCGGCTCAGAAGGCTTGCGGCGCAAGTTCGCCGTGGGGGTGGGGAGATGAAGCATGCTGGCGATTTGATAGCCGGCGACAGGTAGAAATCTTTTCTCTCAGAAGGAAGAGCAGATGCAGAAAGTCAGGAAGGCAGTCATCCCGGTGGCGGGGCTCGGAACGCGGTTCCTGCCGGCGACCAAGTCGATGCCGAAGGAGATGCTGCCCGTCGTCGACAAGCCTGTCGTGCAATATGCCGTTGACGAGGCGTTCGAGGCCGGCATCGAGCACATCGTTTTCGTCACCGGCCGCAACAAGGCGGTCATTGAGGATTATTTCGACCTGCATCCTGAACTGATCGGCACGTTGGAGCAGACCGGCAAGAAGGCGCAGTTGCAGTCGCTGGAGAGCCTGCTGCCGGAGGCCGGCGCCACCTCCTTCATCCGCCAGCAGTCGCCGCAGGGCCTCGGCCACGCCGTATGGTGCGCGCGCGAGGTGATCGGCAATGAGCCTTTCGCGCTGCTGCTTCCCGACATGGTGTCCTTCGGCGCGCGCGGCTGCCTCGCCGAGACAGTCGATCTCTATCAGCGCACCGGCGGCAATGTGATCGCCGTCGAGCGCTGCGACCCGGCCGAAACCAGCAAATACGGCATTGTCGGCCGCGGCGCCGACGTGGCATCCGGCTTCGAAGTGACGGCGATGGTCGAAAAACCCGCGCCGGCCAATGCGCCGTCGAATTTCTACATCAACGGCCGCTACGTTCTGCAGCCGGAGATCTTTGCCCTGCTCGGCAATCAGCAGCGCGGCGCCGGCAACGAAATCCAGCTCACCGACGCCATGGTGCGCCTGGCGCAGAGCCAGCCTTTTTACGCTCAGCCTTTCGACGGTCGCATGTTCGACTGCGGCTCCAAGGAGGGCTTTATCGAGGCGACCATCGCCTTCGCCCTGGCGCGCGACGACATGAAGGGCCCTGTCTTCGAGATGCTGCAGCAATTTGTCCGGTCGCATGAGCGCCGGGAAGTAGCCGCATAATGCCCATCTTTCGGGTGCATATGCGGTTTCGCGATGGCGCGACAGCCACACCAGCGCCCGGGCTTTTCGGCCCGGCGCATCCTGGCAGCAACGTTGCGCGGTCTTTTCTGGTCACGACGCCGATCTACCAAGGCCGATAGCGCCTGCAACCTGGAATTGGACCGAAAATGAACTATGCCACCTTCCCCCTCGACAAGAGGATGCCGTTGCCCAGCACCGATCCGGAAAAGGGTGAAGACTTCATCGATATCGAGCGTCTGCTTGGCATGGCCGCCCGACAGGCCAAGGTGGTGGCGGTCTGCGCCATTATCGGTCTGTGCCTGGGCGTCATCTATCTGCAGACTACACCCAAGCAGTATACGGCGGTCGCCAGCGTTTTGATCGATGAAGGGCTGAACAAGGTCGTCGACGACATCTCGGCGGCGAGCGCCACGGTGCAAACGGACGCCACGATTCTCAGCCAGATAGAGGTTCTCAACTCGGCGCGGCTGGCGTCTGTGGTGGTCGACAAGCTGAAGCTCGATCAAAACCCGGACTTCATGAGCCCGCCGCAGTCGGCTTTGGCCAAGGGTGTGGGGTTCCTGCGCAGTGTTGTCGGCTATTTCCGCGGCAGCTCGGCAAGCGAGCTCCCCGGCATCGAGAATGTCGACGCCGCGACGCGCGAAGCCATGATCAAGACCGCGACCCACGACTACGCGGTTCTCATGCTGCAGACCGGGTTGCTGGCGGATCGCGTCGGCCGTGCCAACGTCATCAGCATCGGTTATCAGTCGACAAATCCGGCACTCGCCACGGCCATCACCAAGGCCTATGCCGACGCCTATCTGGCCGACCAGCTCAACGCCAGCTTCGACGCCACCGAGCGCGCGGCCTTGTGGCTGCAGGGCCGGCTCACGGAGTTGCGTGAAAGCTCTCAGCGGGCAGCTATGGCCGTCGAGAAGTTCAGGGCCGAACATGGATTGTCTGCCAACAGCGACGGACAACTCCTGAGTGACAAGCAGCTCGCCGATCTCAACGCACAGCTCATCGTCGCCCAGGCCGATACCGCCAGAGCCAGCGCCCGCTATCAGCAATACAAGGCGATCGTCGAAAGCGGTTCCGAAAGCGCCTTCAACGATTCGGCCATCGGCGCCGACCAGCCGAGCAGCTCGGTCATCATCGCGCTCAAGACCCGCTATCTGGCCATTGCCAAGCGCCTGCAGGACGTCGAGACGAATTTTGGCAAGGATCACCCGCAAGCGGTCGCGCTGGCCAAGGAAAAGGCCGATGTCTCGGCGCAGATCTTCGGCCAGTTGAAACAGCTCACCGAAAGCTACCGCAACGATTTCGAGGTGGCGCAGGCGCGCGAAACGGCTTTGCGCGACAAGATTTCCACCGCCGCCGGCAAGAGCTCGATCGACAACCAGTCGCAGGTGAAGCTCAAGGAGCTCGACCAGCAGGCACAGGCGCTCACCACGCTCTATCAGACCTTCCTCAGCCGCTATGAGGAAGCTTCGCAGCAGCAATCCTTCCCGGTCGGCAAGGTCCGCATCATTTCCGACGCGACGATGCCGCTCGCGGCTTCCAGCCCGCGCACCTTGCGCGTGCTGGCGCTCTCGCTGGTGCTCGGCCTGATGCTTGGCGCCGGTTTCGGCGGCCTCAACGAGTTCAACGAGCGTTTCTTCAGGACGGGCGAGGACGTTCGCGACCGCGTCGGCCTGAAATTCCTCGGTTATCTGCCGACGATCGGCGGCGGCAAGGCCAAGGATACCAAAGCCGACGACCTGCCGGCCGACGGCAAGGTGGCCAGCCTCTCCGCGGCTGAGAGACGGGCGCGCATGCGCGTCAGCATCGACGCCCCGGCTTCGATGTTCGCCGAGACGCTGCGTAACGCCAAAATCGCCTTCGACGTGGTGATGGAAGACCGCGGCAGCCGGGTCATCGGCGTCATTTCGGTGCTGCCTGGAGAAGGCAAGTCGACGGTGGCCGCGAATCTCGCCGGCCTGCTCGCGGCCAACGGTGCCAAGACCTTGCTCATCGACGGCGACCTGCGCAATCCAGGCCTGAGCCGCAGCCTCGGCATGGAGGCCGAGCAGGGCCTGATGGAAGCGGTGGTCAATGGCCAGACCTGGCAGTCCGTCGGCAAGGTCGATCGTCAGACCAAGCTGGCGATCATTCCCGCCGTGCTGCGCGGCCAGTTCTCGCACACCAGCGAGCTTCTGGGCTCGGCCGGCATGCGGCGCTTCATCGAAAACGCCAAGGAGACGTTCGAATACATCATCGTCGACCTGCCGCCGCTCGGGCCCGTCGTCGACGCCAAGGCCTTCGCGCCGCTGGTCGATGGCTTCGTCCTGGTCGCCGAATGGGGCCGCACGCCCCGCAACATGGTGCGCTCGATGCTGGAATCCGAGCCCTATATCGCCAATAAGGTGATCGGCGCGGTGCTCAACAAGGTTGATCTGAAGAAGCTGGCGAAATACGGCTCGCTCGGCGGCTCGGAAAGGTTCTTCGACCGCTATTCGAGCTACTATCTGGAAAAATCGGAGCAGCGTCCCAAGCAGGCCGCCTGAGGCGTGTTTCCGTTCGGAGAGACAGAGATCGGGGGCGGTTCAGCCTAGAGCATGATGCCGAAAAGTGTGGAGCGGTTTTCGGACGACATCATGCTCTATCTCTTTGATTTAGAGCCGGATTCAGATTTCAGGTCGACTCGACCTGAAATCATCCGGCTCTAGGAGCGTGAACCGTCCTAATCCCGCGAAGACAGCAGCCGGCCGTATTTGCCGACGATCCTAAGCGCCGTCAGTCGTCCCGTTTGAAAGGCGCCGGTGTCGATGTCGAGCCGGCGTCCGTCGAGTGTCGGAACATTCACGATCGTGTGTCCGTGCACCACCCAGCGGTCGAGACGGTGCGCCGCCTGGAAGAACTCCTCGCGGATGTTGAGCAGATCGCCCTCGTCCTGCGCCTCGAGCGCCACGCCGGGACGGATGCCGGCATGCACGAAGACGAAATGCTCGGAGCAGACCATCGCCGGCAGCGTGCGCAGGAAGTCGACATGGCTGGCTGGGATGGCCTCGCGTATGCGCGCATCCGCCTGCTCGCTCGAACCGTAGAGGCTTATCAGCCGGTCAGGGTCAACGCCGTAGGAGAACAGGGTTTCGCGGCCGCCATAGCCGAGCCAGGTTTCACGCGAGAGATGACCGTCCAGATAGAGGAGCAGCGCGACTTCATGATTTCCCACGAGGCAGATGCGCTGGAAGCCCTTTGGCGGCGGCGCCATCAGATGGTCGATCACGCGCCGCGACTGCGGCCCGCGGTCGATATAGTCGCCCAGCATGATGATGATCTTGCGACCGCGGAAGCGCTGCGCATCGATCTGGATCTTTTGCTCCAGCGCGCGCAGTTCGTCGTGGCAGCCATGCACGTCGCCGATCACGTAGACGACCATGTCGCGCATGTCCATGACGAGGCGCTCGCGTGGCGCGGGTCGAGGGCGTCTCGATCGTTGGAAAAGATTCACGGATTGAGGCTCGGCTACTTGCACTGATCTGCGCCTCGATATCATGCCGAATGCAAACAATTCCACACCGGCGCGCGATCGGCAGTCGCGTCGTCAGGCGACCTTCAACCGATAGCGGAACAGCGTGTGGTCCAAGAGCAGCCGGATGCGCGGCTCGGCCTCGGTCGCAATAGCGGCCAGATAAGGCACGCCGGCGCGCATCAGGGCGCCGAGCATCGCCGCGCCGACGACATCATGGAAGAGATAGAGCGGATAGGTCATCAGCCCGATCCGCCGCCAGCCGGGCCAGGAAAAGTCGGGGCGCAGCGACAACGCCATCAGCGCGACAGCCGCCATATAGTGATAGAACATCACCATGACGGCAGCCAGGCATCGCAGTATGTCGACGCCGCCGAATGTCGTCTTGTGCTGGGCCATGCCGTACCTTCGGTATGGCCCCCCACGCAAACTTTAAAGTTTATTGCTGCATTGCACAATAAGCGATTGCAGTGCGGGACAAATTGGTGAATTGATCCTTAACGCGGCCGTCTGCCGGCGACTACACCCCGATGCCGCGTCCCTTCAGCGCCGCCGTGATCTCGTCCAGGATCGCCGGATCGTCGATCGTCGCCGGCATTGTCCATTCCTCCTTGTCGGCGATCTTCTGCATCGTGCCGCGCAGGATCTTGCCGGAACGGGTCTTGGGCAGCCGCTTGATCGTCACCACGGTCTTGAAGGCGGCAACCGGGCCGATCCGCTCGCGCACCAGCCCTACAACCTCACTTTCGATCGCGCCGCTATCGCGCGACACGCCGGCATTGAGCACCACGAAGCCGAGCGGCACCTGGCCCTTCATGGCATCGGCAATGCCGATGACCGCGCATTCGGCGACATCGGGATGGGCCGCCAGCACCTCTTCCATGGCGCCGGTCGAGAGCCGGTGGCCGGCGACGTTGATGATGTCGTCGGTGCGGGCCATCACATAGAGGTAGCCGTCCTCGTCCATCATGCCGGCGTCGGCCGTCTTGTAGTAGCCGGGGAACTCCTCGAGGTAAGCCTGGCGGAAACGGGCGTCGGCGTTCCACAGCGTCGGCAGGCAGCCGGCGGGCAGCGGCAGCTTGACCACGACATTGCCGAGGGTGCCGCGCGCCACCTCGTGGCCGGCATCGTCGAGGATGCGAATGTCGTAGCCCGGCATCGGCACGCCGGGCGAGCCGTATTTCACCGGCAAAAACCCGAGCCCCGCCGGATTGATCGTCATCGGCGAGCCGGTCTCGGTCTGCCACCAATGGTCGATGACGGGACGGTCGAGCTTCTGCTCCGCCCATTTTATCGTTTCGGGGTCGGCGCGCTCGCCGGCAAGGAACAGCGTGCGGAACTTCGACAGGTCGTATTTCGGCACGAACTCGCCCCTGGGATCCTGCCCCTTGATGGCGCGGAAGGCGGTCGGCGCGGTGAACAGCGCGACCACGCCGTGCTGCGAGATCACCCGCCAGTAGGTGCCGGCGTCCGGCGTGCCGATCGGCTTGCCTTCGAACAGCACGCTGGTGCAGCCATGCAGAAGCGGCCCGTAGACGATATAGGAATGGCCGACCACCCAGCCGACATCGGAAGCCGCCCAGAACACTTCACCCGGCTTGACGCCGAACTCGTTGTCCATGGTCCATTTCAGCGCGACCATGTGGCCGCCATTGTCGCGCACGATGCCTTTCGGCTGGCCGGTCGTGCCGGAGGTGTAGATGATGTAGAGCGGGTCGGTGGCTAAAACCGGCACGCAATCGACATTGGCGCCGGCGGCGCGTTCGCGCGCAACCGCATCGGCATAGTCGAAGTCGTAATTGTCCTTCATCTCGCAGCGCAGCTGCTCGCGCTGCAGGATGAGGCAGGCGTCGGGCTTGTGCTTCGACATCTCGATCGCCTTGTCGAGCAGCGGCTTGTAGGCGACGACGCGGCCTGGCTCCAGGCCGCAGGAGGCGGTGATGATCAGCTTCGGCTTGGCGTCGTCGATGCGGGTGGCGAGCTCGTGCGAGGCGAAGCCGCCGAACACCACCGAATGCACGGCGCCTAGCCTCGCGCAGGCGAGCATGGCGATAGCGGCTTCCGCCACCATCGGCATGTAGATGATGACGCGGTCGCCCTTGTCGATGCCGCGATGCCTCAGCACCGAGGCCAGCGCGACGACCTCGCGCTTCAATTCGGCATAGGTGAATGTCCGGATTGTGCCGGTGATCGCGCTGTCATGGATCAGCGCCAGCTGGTCGGCGCGGCCGTCCGCGACATGGCGGTCGATTGCGTTATGGCAGGTGTTGCAGGTGGCGCCGGTGAACCAGCGTCCATAGAGGCCGGCTTCCGGATCGAAGACCTTTTCGGCCGGCCTATACCAGTCGATCGCCTTCGCCGCCTCGGCCCAGAACCCTATGGGGTCGCTTTTCCAGCCCTCATAGACTTCGTGATAGCGTGAGGCCATCCGCCTTCCTCCCAAGAAACGTTCTGCCGCCCTGCCATAGACTAAGCCGCGCGTGGCGGCCATGTCTTCCTGCATTTTGGTCGACATCGCCGGCAAACGTCTCTGTTCGGCGCCTTCGGTGGAGGCGTCGCCGTCACGGTCCGAGATATCAGCCGGCTTAAAGCGGCAGCGCCGCCAGCATCAGCCCGACGCCGCCGGCGATCAGGATGGCCGCCGCAAGCGCCTTCCGATGGCGCTCGAACGCCGTCGGAGCCCGTTCCCAATTGTAACGCATACAGATCACTCCCCAAAGCCCGGCGGACTCATAGCTTACTTAGGGGAAGCAAGGCAAGACTTCGCTAATATTGCCTGCTAGCGGGCAGACACCTGCAGGGTCGATCGTCCTCCTTCGCTATGCATGGCGATGGACAGCCTTGCGGCGCCGCGCTAATTGCTTTTTCAGCGAAGGGAGCGGGCGGATGGCTGAAATCGGCTCTGAAACGGTGCTGCGCATGGCGGACGATGCGTCCGTGCAGCATGTCGGCGATGGCGCGGTCGTGCTTTTGGCGCGCAGCGGTCAGCTTTACACCTGCAACGACACGACCGAGGCTTTTCTCGACAAGGTGAACGGCGCGCGCAAGCTCGACCAGATCGTCGATCTGCTGTCGGAGGAATTCGAGATCGACAAGGCAACGCTCGATCAGGATATGGCCGAATTGGCCGCCGAGCTGGTGGCTGAAGGCATCCTCGCCGACCCGGACGCGTGATGGCCGACGGACCGGTCCTGCGCGCCTTGTTCCGCGTCCATTTGTGGCTCAGCGCCCGGCTGATGCCGGTGCTGGTCGGCCGGCGCGATTTCGAAAGCGTGTTGAAACTGGCGCCGCTGCAGTCGCCCGCACCCTATCGCGACTTGCCCTGGACCTACATCGTCCATCGCGTCAAGCGGACGGTGCGACGCCCCTGGCTGATGCGCGACCGCAGATGCCTTCGCGAAGGTCTGCTCGGCTTCCGCTTTCTGCGCATGGCCGGTCTTGATCCAGAGCTGCGTTTCGGCGTCGACGCCAAGTCGATGCACGAGCCTCGCCTGTCGGCGCATTGCTGGGTCTGCCTCGACGGCACGCCGGTGATCAGCGACAGCCAGCCCGGCATGGTGGAGATCTACCGCCACCCGGCCAGCATGAAGGCGCCAGCCGCTTGAGCAACCAGACCTTCCGCTATGATCTCAACGGCCAGGTCATAGGCATCACCGCCGCGCGTGCCGATCTGTGGCCGAGCTTCGACCTGATGCTCGGCGCCCTGCGTATGAACGAGCCTGTCCAGCCCGGTTTTCGCGTCGACATTGTCGAAACGCTTGAGTTGCACGAGAACCCCGAAGGAAAGCTGGCTTTCGACGGCGAAGTGCCGCTGGATGGCCATTGCCGGATGATCGACGCCGGACGCGCCTTCCATCTCGTCTTTCCGGGCCAGCAGACGCTGTCGATCCACGACGGCGAGAGCCGGGCCGAAATCCGTCTTCATCCCGACAGCAAGATCAAGTGGACTTTGCTGATGATGGTGCTGGATGCAGCACTCGACGCGGACGGCCAGCATATGCTGCACACCGCGGGTCTCACCTTGCCTGGAAAGGACGCCCTGGTTCTCATTCATGCGCCAAGCGGCACGGGCAAGTCCACCACATCGCTCGCGCTTGCCTCGCGGGGCTTCGGCCTCTGCTCGGACGACGTGATGATCCTCGACGCAAGCGCGCAGGGCATCACGGCCTGGGGCATGCCGCGCAAGGTGAAGGTCCACCGCAACACGGCGGCGATGCTGCCCTTCGTCGCGCCCTGCCTGGGCGAGAAGTGGGACGCCGAGGGCGAGCAATCCGTTTCGCTGGACCGCCTTGGCGAAATCATCCGTGTCGAGGATGTGCGCGCCAGGCCCGTCGCGGCGCTCTTGCACCTTGCACGCTCGGCAGACGCCGAGACCCGGCTGCTGCCGATGGCCAGGACAGATGCCATGGTGGCTTTGGCCACCGACAATGTAAGGACCGGCATGACCGGCCTGCTGTCGCTGCAGAAAAGGCGCATGGCGACGATCGTGGCACTGGTGCAGGCGGTGCCGACCTTCACGCTGGAAGTCGGGGCAAGGCCGGTCGAGGCGGCGGCGCTGATCCAGGCTGCGGTTGAGATTTAGCTGTGAGTGAGTTTCCTCTCTCAGGCTGGATATGGTCGCGGCCGCGCCAGCCTCTGCACCCAGCGGAAGGCATCGCGGCTGAGGCGCGACCGCAGCTTCTCGCGCGAATTGACGCGAAGCAGCATGTTGCCGGTGATCAGCCATTTCGCCAACCGTATCGAGAGGTCCGGCTTGATGCGGTCGGCAAGCTCGATCGCGCGCGGCGCGCCGAACAGGCGTCCGGTGACGTTGAGGACCGTGGCCAGCTCGAGCTCGATGCCGGTCATGCGGGCGGCATCGAGCAGCCGCGCTTCCTCTTGAGGCGATTTCAGCGCCCGCACGCCTTGCAGCACGTCGACGCAGAGCTGCAGGCGGTGGAACTTGTGGCCGCCGGCGGCATGGACGATGGCGATGGTGAGCAGCGCGGCCGGTGTGTCGGTTTCGCCGCCGTCGATCGCCTGCAACTCGCGAAAGCCAAGCGACAGGCGTCTGCGCATGACGGTGTCGTGCACCAGATTGCCATGCAATTCGATCAGCAGGCTGGAGTTCTCTTTCTCCAGCCATTTGAATTCCTGCAGCTCGTGCGACTCGGCCTCGTCGCTGCCGAGCTCGAAGCCGCATTCGCCGATGGTCTTGTTGGCCTCATCGATGCTGGCGGGGTCGACGAGAATGTCGATGTCGGTGAAGGGACGGTCCGCAACCTGGCTATAGAGCTTGCGCGCGAACACCGGTCCCTTGACGATCCGGGCCGGCACGCCCTTTGCCGCCAGCGCCTTCATGATGCGGTCGCCGTGGTACTGCAACAGCATCGATTGGCCGGTCGCCATCGTCGCCTCGTCGCGCAACTCCGACAACTTCCGCTGCAAGGCTGCGTCCTGCGGCAGTTGAGCGTCGCCGATTTGCCGGAGTTTGCGCAGCATGATTGGCAGCACACCATGGAACTCGGCGTTGACGAGCAGCGCCAGCAGGGTTGCGGCTGCAATATCCCGGCCGACAGCAGGCAGTGCTTCGGGGTCGGCAAAGGTCAGCAGCAGCTTTTCATCGGCAGGCGCAAGAGAAGGCAGCATCAACCCGGGCGGCGTTCGAACGACAGGAACAAGCCATGCTTACAGAAAAGCACGCCGGAAACCAGTGCGGCGGCAGAGCCAGCTTGTGAGTTTGACTTTCCGAGCGGATCGTCCATTCTCCGGATTCGATCCGGAGGGTGTTGGAAATGACGAAAAAGAAATATGCGGCGCCTTTGCTGCGCAAGGCTGGAAAACTGTCCAGCGTGGTGGCCGTGGCGTCACCGGCGTTTTGAGGCGTTCGGGCTTCGGTTTTGGCTGAAGCTGGCTACATCCCCCAGCGCAGCGCCGCCGTGTGTACCGGCGCGTCCCAAAATGCCGACGTTTCGTCGTCCAGCATGGTCAGCGTGATCGAGCATCCCGCCATGTCGAGCGAGGTCACATAGGACCCGACCAGCGAGCGGACCACTGTCACGCCCTGCCTCTCGAACATCCTGCGGGCGCTGTTGTACATCAGATAAAGCTCCATGGACGGCGTGCCGCCGAAGCCGTTGACGAACAGCAGCGCCGGTCCTTTGGCGCGATCGCCGAGGTCGCCGGCAATCGCCGCACAGACCTCCTCGGCGATGGCGTCGGCGCTCTTCAGCGCGTCGCGCCGCCGGCCGGGCTCGCCGTGGATGCCCACGCCGAATTCCATCTCGCCGTCGCCGATCTCGAAGGTCGGCCTGCCGGCGGCGGGCACCGTGCCGCTGGTCAGCGCCACGCCCATCGAGCGCGTCGCGGCGTTGACGCGGTCGCCCAGCGCCTTGAGCGCGGGCAGCGGCATGCCTTGCTCGGCGGCCGCGCCGACGATCTTTTCCACCACCAGCGTGCCGGCGACGCCGCGCCGTCCGGTCGTGTAGGACGAGTTCTCGACCGCGACGTCGTCATTCGTCACCACCTGCAGCACGCCATCCGCCATCTCTGCCGCCATGTCGAAATTCATCACATCGCCTTCGTAGTTCTTGACGATGAACAGGCAGCCGGCGCCGGTATCGACGTCCCGCACGGCCGCCAGCATCTGGTCGGGCGTGGGCGAGGTGAAGACCTGGCCGGGGCAGGCAGCGTCCAGCATGCCGTGGCCGACAAAACCGCCATGCAGCGGCTCGTGGCCGGAGCCGCCGCCCGAGATCAGCGCCACCTTGCCCGGCTTCAACGCCCTGCGGCGGATGAATTTGTGCTCGTCGCCAAGCACAAGGATATCGGCATGGGCGGCTGCGAAGCCATCGAGGCTCTCGGTCAGGACCGTGTCCACCGAATTGATGAATTTCTTCATGGCAGTCCTCCCGACGTCTTAGTTTACGCAATTCCGAACGGAAAACCGCTGGACACTTTTCCTGGAATTGCTCTTGCTCAGCCGCTGCCCTTGCCGGCGATGCTGGTTATTTTCTGGATGAATTCGTTGATCGCCCGGTCGAGCGCGGCGTTCTGCCTGTCGTCGCCGAAATCCGGCACGATGAGCGAGACGTGGCGCGTCTTGCGCGGCCCCGAGGCTACGGGCGCCTTGCCGGGATGCGCCTGGTGATAGGCGGCCATGAATTGGTCGCGCTCGGCCTGGCTGAAATGGCAGACCGAAAAGATCGACGGCAGATGCTTTGACGGGATCGGGATCGAATAGGCCGGGCTGGAGATCTGGGTGACGAAGCTGCGGTGCTTGCCGAGCGCGTCGGCAAGCCGCTGGCGCATGCCCGACGGACGCTGGTCGATCACCTGCGACAGGATCGTCTTATAGGCGCGGATCGCCTCCTCCGAGCCTGTTTCCGATATCTTCTCGGTCCTGGCCATGCCGCGTCTACACCGCAACGTCTGCGATGGCCGCCTTGGCCATGGCGAGTTGCGCAGGGGCGACCGACAGGTCGCGCAAGCCGGCCTCGAGCAGGGCCGGGATGGCTGCCGGATCGCCGCCCGCGTCGCCGCATAGGCTGACCGGAATACCTCTCTCACGTCCGAAGGCGGTGACCGCAGCGATCAGTCGCAGCACCGCCGGGTTGCGGACGGAGTTGAGATGCGCGACCGCCGCGTTGTCCCGCGCGGCCGCCATCACGTATTGCGTCAGGTCGTTGGAGCCGATCGAGAAGAAGGCGACATCGGCGAAGGCTTCCGGCGCCAGCGCGACGGACGGCACCTCGACCATGATGCCGAGCGGCGGAAGCCTGTGCGCGACGCCCTGCGCGGCAAGCGCGGCTTGTTCTTCCGCGAACAGCGCGGCGGCTTGGCTGTACTCCTCGGGCGTGGCGATCATCGGGAACATCACCTTCAGATTGCCGTGGATGGCGGCGCGCAGCAATGCCCGTATCTGCACGCGAAAAATGTCGCGCCGCTTAAGCGAAAGCCTTATGCCGCGCAGACCGAGAAACGGGTTGGTTTCCTCGACGGTGAAACCCGGCACCGGCTTGTCGCCGCCGGCATCGACGGTGCGGATGGTCACCGGCTTGTCGCCTGCCCATTCCAGCACGTTGCGATACGCACGGTATTGCGTCTCCTCATCCGGCACTGTCTTACCGAACAGGAACTCCGTGCGCATCAGGCCGACGCCGTCGCAGCTTTCGATTTCGATGCCGTCGACATCGGAAGGGTAGGCGATGTTGACCTGGACGCGCACGGAGGTGCCGGCCTTGGTCACCGCCGGCTCCGTCAGGAATGTCCGCGCAGCGCCCTGGCGATCGGCGAAGGTGGAGGCGGACTGCCGGAAGGCTTCGATCTCGGCCGGCGAGGGCGAAATGACGATTCCGCCGCGTTCGGCATCGAGCAGCGCGACACCGGTGCGCGTTTCAGCCTCGTCGCCAAGACCGACAACCATCGGCACGCCACGCGAGCGCGCCAGCATAGCGACATGGCTGGCGGTGCTGCCGCGCTTGAGCGCGATGCCGCCGCCCTTGCTCCAGTCGGTTTCGAGGAAGCGCGTCGGCGCGATGTCGTCGCCATAAAGGATCGCGCCCGGCGGCGTCGCGGCCTCGCTGTCCTCGCTCAACGCCCGCAGCACCTGGTCGCGGATGTCGCGCAAATCCGCGGCGCGGGCACGGAAATAGTCCTGGTCCGACGCTTCGTAGCCGGCGATCTCGCTGTCCAGCGCCGCGCGCCAGGCGGCGTCCGCCGGCTGTCCGGAACCGATCGCCGACAAGGCCGGACCGCTCAGCGCGTCGTCCTCCAGCATGGCGATGTGGAATTCGAGAATGCCGGCGGCGTCGCCATTGGCGGTTTCGACCAGCGCCGCCAGCCGGCCGACGGCCTTGCCGATTGCGCTCACCAATGCGGCTTGTTCTTCGTCGGCGCTCGCCTTGGCCATGTAGCTCGCCGGAGGCTGGTCGAGGTCGAACAGCGGGCCTTCGGCGTAGCCGGGAGAGGCGGGGATACCCTCAACCCGCATGGCTCGCATTCCTTGCGGACCTGGCGACATTCAGATCGGTCTCAAGCGGACCGGGCATGATCCGCGTCCTCGTCGAAGTCACGCTGCACCAGATCGACCAGCGCCTTCACCGCCTGGGTCGCGCCGTCGCCCTTGGCGCGGATATGCAGCATGGTCCCTTTCGGCGCCTTGGCCGCCATCACCTTGACGATGCTCTTGGCGTCGAACCAGGGGCCGTTGGCCGCCACCGCCACTTCCACCTCGGCCGCGAACGACTTGGCGAGCTTGGTGAACTTCACCGAAGGGCGCGCATGCAGCCCCACCGCGTGGGTGATCAGGACCGTTGCTTCGGCGGATGCGGACATTCAGTCGGTTCCCGTTCGTTCACGACGGCGACAATTCATGCGCCGTCGCCACCACTTCCTTGAGCGAGGCGCCGCCGGAGGATTCGGTCGCCGCCATCACCGCGCCCTCGACGATCGGCGCGTTGCAGACGACTATTCTGTGGGAGCGCGGCTCGCCGATCATCTCGACCGCCATCTCCGAGTTGGTCTCGGCGCCGCCGAGATCGACCAGTATGGCGACGCCCGCGTCCGACCAGGCCTTGTCGATCGCGTTCATGATCGCCTCGACGCTGGTGCCGAGGCCGCCATGGCCGTTTCCGCCGCACCATGCAAGCGGCACTTCGTCGCCCACCATCTGGCGCACCATGTCGGCCGTGCCCTCGGCGACCAGGGGCGAATGCGACACGATGACGATACCGACATTGCTCATCAAATGCCCTCGACAGTTTCGGCGACTGCGCGCACCAGCAGCGCGGTCGAGCGCGCTCCGGCGTCCATATGCCCGATCGAGCGCTCTCCCAGGAAGGAGGCGCGCCCGCGCAGGGCCTTCATCGGCACAGTGGCCTCCGCGGCCTTGTCGGCTGCGTCGGCGATTTCGCTTGCCGACTTGCCTTGCGCCAATGCCTCATACACCGGCGCCAGCACATCGAGCATGGTTTTTTGGCCAACTTGAGATTTACCCCGCGCGGCAACCGCCTCGATCGCCTTGCCGAGTGCCGCGGCCAAGCCGCTTCGATCGGGTGCTGCCGGCAATTCCTTGCCGAGCGCCATGAACAGCGTGCCGAAGAGAGGCCCGGACGCGCCGCCGACGGTCATTACCAGCTTGGTGCCGACGGCCTTCAGCGCCTCGGGCAGCGGTTTTGCTGAAAAGGCGTCGGCCTCGGCGCGCACGGCCTCGAAGCCGCGCTTCATGTTCAGCCCGTGGTCGCCGTCGCCGATCGCCTGGTCGAGCGCGGTCAACTCCTCGGCATGCGCCGCGATCGTATCGGCCGCCGCCGCGATCAATCGGGAGAAATCGGCTGCGGCCATTTCCTGTCCTTCATGCCGGGGCGAACAGAGCCGCCACGGCGGCGAAAACTTCGGCGACCGCGAAGGCGCCGGGATCCGCGACGTCAAGCTGTCTGCCGATATAGGCGGAACGCCCGGCCTTCGCCTTCCGCATCGCGGCGGTTGCCTCGGCGCCTTGCCGCGCTGCTTCTGCCGCTGCTTCCGGCCCGCTTGCGTCCAGAGCTTTCAGCGCCGGCTCCAGTGCATCGACCATCGTGCGGTCGCCGATCCTGGCGCCGCCATAGAAGGTCATCCGGTCGAGCCCGGCAAGCAACGCCTTGCCGAGCGACGCGCCGGTGCCGAGCGATTGCGACGCGGCGGTGAAGAAGATCGACAACAGCACGCCGCTGGAGCCGCCCATCGACGTGCCCAACGTATCGCCGATTGCGGCAAATGTCGCGGCCCTGTCGGCGAGCGGCAGCGTCTCGATTCGCTCGAGAATGCTGCGCGCTCCCGTCGCCACGGTCGAGCCGGTGTCGCCGTCGCCGGCCTTGGCGTCGAGCGCATTGAGCGGCTCTTCGAGCGCGATCAGCTTTTGGCAGACGGCTTTGATCAGCCGCTCGGCGGCCGCATCGCGGCTAGCGGGCTTTGTGGCTGTGCCTATCCCAGGCTTGGCCATCGCGATGACGACCGGCTGCCGAACCGGCTTTGCCGGCAGCCAGGCATGCGGGCCGACCGGCGCCAGCAGCGCCGCCTCGCGCTCCGCGTCGAGCCTGAGCAGCGACAGCGAGAAGCCGTTCATGTTGAGCGCCGTCATCAAATGTCCGGGGCCGACCGTCAGCGCCACGGCTTTCGCCAGCGGTGAGGCGAGCACCGCATTGGCGATCAAGGACATTTCGAGCGGCGGCACTGAGCCGAGATTGTTGATCAGCAAGGCGTAGCGGCTGCCGGGGTCGAGCCGCGCCGCGAGGCGTTCGGCCATGACAGCGACAAATGCGCCGGCGCTCTGCAGCGCTATGCGCTCGACGCCCGGCTCGCCATGGATGCCGAGGCCGAGCTCGCCATCATCCGCGCCGAAGCGCTCCTCATGCGCCTGCCCCGGGATCGAGCAGGAGGAAAGCGAGATGCCGAGCGAGATGATATCGGTTGCCGCCGTCCGCGCCGCGGCAGCGACCGATGCAAGGTCATGGCCGCTTTCGGAAAAAAATCCGGCGATCTTGTGCACGAACAGCGTGCCGGCAACGCCACGCGGCTGCGCGATGTCGGGCAGCGCGATGTCGTCGCCGACGATCACCATCTCGACCGCAAGGCCCTCGGCGCGCGCCTTCTCGGCGGCGAGGCCGAAATTGAGCCGGTCGCCGGTGTAGTTCTTGACGATCAGCAGGCAGCCGGCGGGGCCGGTCGTCGCGCGGATCGCCGCCAGCACCGCCTCGACACTGGGCGAGGCGAAGATCTCGCCGGAGACGGCCGCCGTCAGCATGCCGGCGCCGACGAAGCCGGCATGCGAGGGTTCATGCCCCGCGCCGCCGCCCGAAACGATCGCCACCTTCGTCTTGTCCCACTCGGCGCGTAGCACGACCTTGATCTCGGGATAGCCGTCGAGGCGGGCCAGCGCGCCCGAACCCGTCGTGGCGAGAAAGCCGTCGAGCGCCTCGGTGACGATCGTGTCCTTGCGGTTGAAAAAGTGCTTCATGGATTTGGTCCAGTCCGTATCTGCGGTCGTCAATCGGTTTGCAAATTTGTCGTGCGAGCTGACTACATCAATCTTTGCCCGTCCGAGCCGAAATAGAGCGGCGCCATGTAGCGAATCGTCACTCTGTCCCCCTTTGCGAGCGGCGTGTCAGGATCGGTGAGCGTCACCAGCTTCTTCGGCCCCACCGCCACATGCAGGTGATTCTGATCGCCGAGATGCTCGACCCAGTCGACGACGCCGTTGGCATGTCCGTTCGCTGCCTTCTCGATCGCGAGATGCTCGGTCCGCGCGCCGATCGTCGTCGTTCCGGTCGGGGCGCCGCCGTCGGGCAGCAGTCCGGCCGGCAGAAGGTTGATCGCCGGCTGGCCGAGGCGCGCCGCGACATGAAGGTTTGCCGGCTCAGAATAGATCGCGCGCGGCGTGCCGATCTGCACCAGCATGCCGTCGGCGAGGATGCCGATGCGGTCGGCCATGGTCATCGCCTCGATCTGGTCGTGCGTGACATAGAGCATGGTGGCGCCGAGCTCGGACTGGATGCGCTTGAGCTCGAGCCGGAGATCGGCGCGCAGCTTGGCGTCGAGCGAGGACAGCGGCTCGTCCATCAGGTAGATCGCGGGCTTCCTCACAAGGGCGCGGCCGATGGCGACGCGCTGCATCTCGCCGCCGGACAATTTCGTCGAGCGGTTGTCGAGCTTGTGGTCGATGCGCACCATGCGCGCGACTTCCTCGACGCGCCGCCGCACAGCCTCTTCGGGAAACCGCCGCGCCGGCGAGCGCAGCGGGAAGGCGAGATTGTCGAACACCGAAAGATGCGGATAGAGCGAATATTGCTGGAAGACGAAGGCGGTGTCGCGTTCGGCCGGCGACAGCGCCGTCGCGTCTTGGCCGCCGATGTGGATCGTGCCGCTATCCGGCCGTTCCAGCCCGGCGATCAGCCGCAGCGTCGTCGTCTTGCCGGCGCCGGTCGGCCCGAGCAGCACGACGAATTCGCCGTCCTTGATCGCGAGGTCGAGATCGTTGATCGCGACGGTGTCGCCAAAACTCTTGGTCACGCCCTGGATACGGACATCAGCCATGGCGCGCCTCCGCTGCCTGATCATGCATGGCGGTCCTGACCGCGCGGCCGGAACCCTTCTCGAACAGCGACAGCCGGGCGCCGTTCAGCGCCAGCCCGACCTGTTCGCCAGGGCTGAGATGGATGCCGGCCGGCACCCGCGCCTTGATGATGCCGTCGGCCGTCTCGACCGCAACGATCTGCGTGGTGCCGAGATATTCGGTGCCGTAAATCGCGCCGCGCAGCTTCGAGCCGTCGTCAAAGCGGATATGCTCGGGCCGGATGCCAAGCGCCATGTCGGCGGGCGCGACGTCCTCGCGGACTTCCGGCACCGCCACCTTTGCGCCCTGCACGACGATCTCCTTCGCGCCCCTGGCGAGCCCGCCGCCGAAGCGCAGGAAATTCATTGGCGGCGAGCCGATGAAATCGGCGACGAACATGGTTGCGGGCCGGTCGTAGATTTCGCGCGGCGTGCCGAACTGCTCGATGACGCCGTGATTCATCACCGCAATTTTGTCGGCCATCGACATCGCTTCCATCTGGTCGTGCGTGACATAGACGGTCGTTGCGTGGATGCGGTTGTGCAGCTCGCGCAGCTCATGCACCATCAAATCGCGGAATTCGGTGTCGAGGGTCCCAAGCGGCTCGTCCATGAGGAAACATTTCGGCCGCCGCACAATGGCGCGGCCGAGCGCGACGCGCTGCCGGTCGCCGCCGGCAAGGCCGGAGACGGACTTGTCGAGCAGATGGTCGATGCGCAAGAGCTTCGCCGTCTCCTCGACGCGGCCGCGGATCTCGGCCGACGGCATGCCCTGCGCCAAAAGCGGAAAGCCGATGTTCCGGCGCACATTCATATGCGGGTAGAGCGCGAAGAGCTGGAAGACGAAGGCGATGTCGCGCTCGCGCGCCCGGCGCATGGTGACGTCCTCGCCGCCAAGCAGGATCTTGCCGCCGGTGGGCAGTTCAAGCCCGGCGATCATGCGCAGCGTCGTCGTCTTGCCGCAGCCTGACGGTCCGAGCATGACGAAGAACTCGCCGTCCTCGACGACGAAATTGGAATCCTGGACGGCGACGAATGCGCCGAAGGCCTTCCTCAGATTCTGAACACGGATCTCGGCCATCGTTATTCCGGGAATTTCGAGACGATGATGAACATCACCGTGCCGGCAAGCATGGTGACGAAGGAATAGGTATAGAGCGACAGCGCGAAGGGCTGGAACAGCATCAGGAAGCCGATCGCGATGATCGCGGTCGCGATGTTTTCCATCAGGCCGCGCCTTGCCCAGACGGGCCATGAGGAGCGCTTGGTGGCAACAGAGCGGTTCATGCGTTCCTCCCTTCCTTCCCGTTCAAGGGGAGAAATGGTTGCCAGGTGGTTCCCCCACTCCGTCGCTGCTTCGCAGCGCCACCTCTCCCCCCTCCGGAGGGAGAGGAAGGGAGTCTGGCTGAATGAAGTTCGCGCCCTTCCTCTCCCCCGTCGATCGGGGGAGAGGTGTCGAGCGAAGCTCGACGGAGTGGGGGTCGACTTATTCCCACACTAGTCATTTGCGCACCGCGCCGAAGGTGATGCCGCGCAGCAACTGCTTGCGCAGCAGGATGGTGAAGACGAGGATCGGCACCAGGAAGATGGTCGTGCCCGCCGCCACTGCCGGCCAGTCCTGGCCGCCTTCGCCGATGATGGTCGGGATGAAGGGCGGAGCGGTCTGCGCGGTGCCGGAAGTAAGCAGCGCTGCGAAGGCATATTCGTTCCAGGCAAAGATCAGGCAGAAGATGGCGGTCGCGGCGATGCCGGTGGTCGCCTGCGGCAGCACAGTGCGCCAGAAGGCCTGCAGCCGCGTATAGCCGTCGATCATCGCGGCCTCTTCATATTCGCGCGGGATCTCGTCGATGAAGCCCTTGAGCAGCCACACGGCCAAAGAGACGTTGACCGCGGTATAGAGCAGGATCATGCCGAGCGCGGTGTCGGACAGGCCGAGCTCGCGATACATAAGATAGATCGGGATCGCCACCGCGATCGGCGGCATGAAACGCGTCGACAGGATGAAGAACAGAAGGTCGTCGGCCAGAGGCACCTTGAAGCGCGAGAAACCATAGGCCGAGAGCGTGCCGAGGAACACGGCGCAGAAGGTCGAGCCGAAGGCGATGATCAGCGAATTGACGAAGCGCGGCAGGAAGTTCGACGGCCCGGCGATCACCATGTTGCGCTTGCGCACGGTCTCGTCGCAGAAGCCGGTCGCCGGTCCGAGCGACTTGATATAGTCCGGCGTCTGCCTTGTGCGGGTCGTGAACAGGTTGCAATAGCCCTCGATGCTCGGCTGGAAGACGATCTTGGGCGGATAGGCGATCGAATCCGGCGGCGTCTTGAAGCTGGTGGCGAAGATCCACAGCAGCGGCACGATCGAGATCAGCGCATAGGCTATGATGATCGTGCCGGCGATCAGCTTCGCGTTCGACGAGGGCGCAACGACGGAATGGGCAGTGGTCAGGCTCATCTCTGCTTCACCTTGTTGAGCGCCTTGACGTAGATGTTGGCCAGCCCGAACACCGCAACGAACAGGATGATGGCGAAGGCCGAGGAATAGCCGGTGCGCCAGCTTTCGAAAGCCTGCCGCTTCAGCGTGATCGAGGCGACTTCCGTGGTCGAGCCGGGTCCGCCGCCGGTGAGCAGGTTGACCATGTCGAACATCTTGAAATTCTCGATGCCGCGAAACAACACCGCCAGCATGATGAAGGGCAGCGCCATCGGCAGCGTGATCGACCAAAACTGCCGCCAGTTGGAGGCGCGGTCGACCTCGGCCGCCTCATAGATGTATTCGGGAATGGAACGCAGGCCGGCGAGGCAGATCAGCATCACGTAAGGCGTCCACATCCAGGTGTCGACGATGATGATCGCCCACGGCGCCAGCTCGACATTGGACAGCATCTGCACATTCGTCGGCGGAATGCCGGTGACGAATGAGACGACATAGGAAAACAGCCCGATCTGCGGCTCGTAGAGGAAGCGCCAGAAATTGCCGACCACCGCCGGCGACAACATCATCGGTACCAGGATGATGGTGGTCCAGAAGCCGTGGCCGCGAAACTTGCGGTCGATCAGCCAAGCCAGCGTGAAGCCGATGACGGTCTGCAAGAGGATCGTCCAGAACACGAAATGCGCCGTCGTCTGCATGGCGATCCAGATGTCCTGGTCGCCGAGGATGCGCTGGTAATTGGCGAGCCCAAGGTTCTTCACCGCCTCGTTCGGCCGGTTGGCGCGGAAATTGGTGAAGGAGAGATAGATCGCCCAGAACAGCGGGAAGATGTTGATGGCCAACAGCAAAAGGATCGTCGGCGAGATGAACAGCCAGGCGAGGCCCTTGTCGCTGATGCCCCGGATCTTCTTGGCCAACGGTTCCGGTGTTGCCCGGGCAACGTTGTCCGCAGTCCGATCGAGCATGGTAAGTCCTGCTTCGGTCACGGGTAAGTCTCGACTGTGGAATTTATCTGAACTGCGTCCCGTGCCAAGGGCGGCACGGGACGCTGCGGTTGGGCTCGGGAGGAGCCTACATCTTGCCGTCGTCCTGGAAGACCTGCGTCCAGTCCTTGACCAGCCCGTTGAGCGCGTCCTTGGGCGAGCCCTGGCCGGCCACGACATAGTCATGGAAGCGCTTCTGCGAGGCCTGCAGCAGCGGCGCGTAGCTGGGTTCCGCCCAGAAATCCTTCACGATTGCCATCGAGTCGAGGAAGGCCTGCGCATAGGGCTGGCTGGACGGGAATTTCGGATCCTTGACGACGGAGTTCAGGCAGGAATAGCCGCCGAGCGACCACCACTTGGCCTGCACGTCTTTGTTGGCGAACCACTTGATGTATTTCAGCGCCGATTCCTGCTTGTCGGAATAGGAAACCACCGAAATGCCCTGGCCGCCGAGCTGCGCGAACTGGTCGCCGTCGGGACCCTTCGGATTGACGAAGTAACCGATCTTGTCGCCGCCGACATTCTCGTCCTTCTGCAGACCGGGCCAAGTGAAGGCGAAGTTCATGTGCATCGCCACCTGGCCGGATTTGAAGGCGTCGACACCTTCGCCCATGTAGCTGTTTGAGGCGCCGGGCGGCGTGCAGCAGTCATAGAGCGACTTGTAGAATTCCAGCCCCTTCACCGATTTCTCGGAATTGACGAAGCCTTCCATCTCGTAGGGCTTCTTCGGGTTCTCATATTGGAAGCCGTAGCTGTAGAGCACGTCCATGGCACCCATGGTGATGCCTTCCGAGCCGCGCTCGGTATAGATGGAGGCGCCGTAGACGGTCTTGCCGTCGATCTGCCGCTTCTGGAAGAATTCGGCGATCTGCTTCAGCTGGTCGAAGGTGGTCGGCGGGGCGAGGTCCCAGCCATACTTCTCCTTGAATTCCTTCTGCAGCTCGGGCCGCGAGAACCAGTCCTTGCGATAGGTCCAGCCGACGACGTCGCCCATGGCCGGCAGGGCCCAGTAGTTCGGCGTGTTCTTCGGCCATTCCGAATAGCCGACCACGGTCGCCGGCACGAAGTCGTCCATGCTGATCTTCTCCTTGTCGAAGAAGTCGTTCAGCTTCACGTAATGGCCGTTCTCGGCGGCGCCGCCGATCCACTGGCTGTCGCCGATTATCAGGTCGCAGAGCTTGCCATGCGAGTTGAGCTCGTTGAGGAAGCGGTCGGCGTAATTGGTCCACGGCACGAACTCGAATTTCATGCCGATGCCGGTTTCCTTGGTGAAGTCCTTGGACAGTTCCACGAGCGCGTTGGCCGGATCCCAGGCCGCCCAGCACAGCGTCAGGTCTTCCGCATGCGCGACGTTCGAGACGGCTGTCGACGCAAAGATCGCCGAGGCCAGTCCCAACGCCAGTTTCAAGGTCGATTTCATGCCTTACCTCCCATTTGCGAAACGCGTCCGGATGACGGTTTCAAGAGCCCTCGACCCTCGCTCCTCCGAGGGCCCAAACACGGCGGGCGAACGCGCCGTCCGATGTTTAGTAATTTGTTTAGTGATGCGCTTTTTACTAAACAACGCAAGCGAATTCGTTGCTGCGCCGCAGCATGGCGAAACGCGTCATTGAAATCGTTGGAAAATGATCGCCGGACCTGCGTGCTGCCGACGTCAGCTGGCCGCGTTGGCGGGGCCCGGACTTGTCGTCACCGGCCGGATCGGCGGCGCCGGCGGCAGGAGCGCGCGTATGTCGGCGAAGGGGAAGGTCGGCTCGAAGCGAAAGGCCTCGGCCAGCGCGCCGGGTGCGCCGTTGCACTGTCCGGCGCGAAACTCGTTCTGAAGGCGCGCCCTGTGCACATAGTGCTCCGGACCCTGCGACTGGTGCGCGAGGATTGCTTTCGCCTTGATGTCCCAATGATGCGAGATTTCGACATAATGCGTCGGCGAAAAGCCGGTGCCGCCGAGCGTATCGGCATGCAGCACCGGCACCGCGAAGGATGCGGCGAGCCGCACGCCGTCGGACAGGGCGCGGTGGTCGCCGTGATAATCATAGGGCGCATGGGTGATGGCGAGGTCGGGCTTCGCCTCGCCGATCAGTGCCTTCAGCGCCGCAATGAACGCGGCATCGGCGACGAGCTCCCCGTCGGGAAAGTCGAGGAAGCGCGGCTCGACGCCGAGCAGGCCCGCCGCCTTGGCCGCTTCCTTGTGCCGCAAGCGGGCAAGCGCCTTGGGGTCGCCCATGCCGCCTCTGGCACCATCGGTGGCTATGGCGAAAGTCAGTTCTGCGCCTTGCGCGGCATAGGCGGCCAGCGTACCGAACATGAATATCTCGATATCGTCGGGATGTGCCCCCAGCGCCAGTATCTTCACGTCTTTCTCCCGGAATGGAATCGTGCCGAACGGAATCCTGCTCGCTCTTCTCGCTTACGCAAACTATTCGTTCAGCGACGCCGTCATCAAGGGTCTGGGCGGGCAGTTCACCGTCTTCGAGATCGGCTTCTTCATGACCTTGTTTGCCGGCTGTTTCCTCTTCTTCACCCGGCCGAAGGAGGAGCGCTGGCGCGATTTCTGGCGCACCGGGCGGCCCTGGGCCGTGCAGGCACGCGCCTGGGCCGGCATCGCCTCGGGCGTGCTCAGCGTCTATGCCTTCACCAGCATTCCGCTGGCGGAGGTTTATGCGCTGCTCTTCCTGGCCCCGTTGCTCGTCACCGTGCTTTCGACCGTCATCCTGAAGGAGGAGGTCGGCCCCTGGCGGTGGCTTGCCGTGGTCTCGGGCTTCGCCGGTGTCATGCTGGTGGTGAGGCCGGGCTTCCGCGAATTGCATCTTGGCCATCTCGCCGCCTTCGCCAATGCCTTCGTCGCGGCGACCATCGTCATCCTGATGCGCTCGCTTGCCCAGCAGGAAAAGCGCACGACCATGCTGGGCTCGCTGATCGGCTATGGCCTGCTCTTCAACGGGGTCGGCGCGGTCGCGACGTCATTTGCGCTCCCCAATCTGTGGCAATTGGGCTGGCTGGTCCTGGGCGGCCTGTTCACCGCCGGCGGCCAGTTGCTGCATCTCCTGGCGGCCAAATACGCCCCGGCCAATCGCATCGCCCCGACGCATTATTCGCAGATCGTCTGGGCGGTTATTCTCGGCGCGATGTTCTTCAGGGAATATCCCGACGCGATGACGCTGGTCGGCCTTGCCGTCGTCGGCGCCTCGGGCCTCCTCACCATGGTGCGCGAGGAAGTGCGGCTTGGCACAGTGCGCTGGAACCCGTTTACGCGTGCGCGGCTTTGACCTGCATGGGCCCGACACGTTGCACGGCGACCGCGACCGCTGATATGCGGGCAAAATGACGACGAAACCCTTGCCGGACCTTCCGGTCACAGCCGTGCTGCCGGCGCTCGGCGAAGCGCTCGCGCGGTGCAGCAGCGCCGTGCTGGTGGCGCCGCCCGGCGCCGGCAAGACAACGCTGGTGCCGCTGGCGCTGCTCGACGCGCCTTGGCTCGGCGAGGGCCGGATCGTGCTCCTCGAGCCGCGGCGGCTCGCCGCCCGCGCCGCCGCGCGCCGCATGGCCGAATTGCTGGGCGAGGAGCCCGGCGGCACGGTGGGCTACGCCATGCGCATGGAGAACCGCACCTCGGCGCGTACCAAGATCCTGGTCGTCACCGAAGGCGTGCTCTCGCGCATGATTCTCGACGATCCGGAGCTGCCCGGCGTCTCGGCGGTGATCTTCGACGAATTCCATGAACGCTCGCTCGACGGCGATGTCGGCCTGGCGCTGGCGCTCGACGTGCAGGGCGCGTTGCGGCCGGACCTGCGTCTGCTGGTCATGTCGGCGACGCTCGACGGCGCGCGCGTGGCGAAGCTTTTGTCGGAGGCGCCGGTGATCGAAAGCGAGGGTCGCGCTTATCCGGTCGAGATCCGCTACGAAGAACGGCCAGCCGGAGTCGCGATTGAGGACGCCATGGCCAAAGCCGTGCGCGCGGCTTTGGCCGGCGAGCCGGGCAGCGTGCTTGCCTTCCTGCCCGGACAGCGCGAGATCGAGCGCACCGCCGAGCGGCTCGCGGGCAACGTCGCGGCCGACACCGACATCGTTCCGCTCTATGGTCAGCTCGACAACAGGGCGCAGGACGCGGCGATCAGGCCGGCGCCGGCCGGCCGCCGCAAGGTGGTGCTGGCGACCTCAATCGCCGAGACCTCGATCACCATCGACGGCGTGCGCGTCGTCATCGATTCCGGCCTGTCGCGGCTGCCGCGCTATGAGCCGGCGAGCGGCCTGACCAGGCTTGAGACGGTGCGTGTCAGCAAGGCTTCGGCCGACCAGCGCGCCGGCCGCGCCGGCCGCACTCAAGCCGGCGTGGCGGTTCGCCTGTGGCGGGCCGAGCAGACCGCGTCGCTTCCCGCCTTCACGCCGCCGGAAATCCTTGAGGCCGATCTGTCTGGATTGCTGCTCGACTGCGCCGCCTTCGGTGTCGCCGATCCGTCGAGCCTCTCCTTTCTCGATCCGCCGCCGGCCCCGGCGCTCAACGAGGCGAGGGAGCTGCTCAAGGCGCTGCATGCCATTGACGATGCCGGCAGGCTGACCGAGGCGGGCGCCGCCATGCGCAAGCTGGCGCTGCCGGTGCGCCTGGCGCATATGGTGGCCGAAGCGGCGAAGAGCGGCCACCCGCTCGAAGCAACGACGCTTGCCGTGCTTTTGACGGAGCGTGGGCTGGGCGGCGACAGCGCCGATCTGGAGCGGCGTCTGATCCGGTTTCGCGGCGAGAAATCCCCTCGCGCCAATGCCGCGCGGCAATTGGCGGAGCGTCTGGCCGGGCAGGCCGGCGGAGACAGAAGCGACGCGCCGGCCGGCGCTGGCTCGCTCCTCATCCATGCCTGGCCGGATCGCGTGGCAAGGGCGCGCGGCGAGCGCGGCCGCTTCGTGCTCGCCAATGGTTCGGGCGCCATGATCGATGCCGCGGATGCGCTCGCCAATGAAACCTGGCTTGTGGTCGCCGACCTGCAGGGCAAGGCGCAGAACGCCCGCATCACCGCCGCCGCGCCGGTCGGCGAAGTCGATATCCGCACCGCCCTTGCCGACCGCATCGAGACAAAGCGTGAGACGAGTTTCGACCGCGAGCGCCGCGCCGTGCGCGTGCGCGAGACCGCGCGTCTCGGCGCCATCACGCTTTCCGAGCGCATGCTGCCCGCGCCGTCCGGCGCCGATGCCGACCGCGCTATTATCGATGCCTTGTGCGAGCACGGCCTGTCGCTGCTCGACTGGGGCAAGGAAGCGGAGGCTCTCCGCCAGCGGCTCGGCTGGCTGCATCGCGGCTTGGGGGCGCCCTGGCCCGACGTTTCCGATGAAGCGCTTGTCGAGGGCCTCGACGATTGGCTCCTGCCGTTTCTCTCCGGCGATGCCTATTTCGGCGCCGTCAAGCCGGCGATTTTGTCGTCGGCACTGATGGCGCTTGTCCCGCACGACCTGCAGCGCAAGGTCGACGCATTGGCGCCGACCCATTTCGACGCGCCGTCGGGCAGTCACGTGCCGATCCGCTATGACGGCGAATGGCCGGTGCTTTCGATCCGCGTGCAGGAACTGTTCGGCCTCGACCGTCATCCGGCGATCGCAAACGGAACCGTTCCGCTGACGCTTGAATTGCTCTCGCCGGCGCACCGCCCGATCCAGACGACGCGCGATCTCCCCGGCTTCTGGCGCGGCTCCTGGGCGGATGTGCGCGCCGACATGCGCGGTCGCTATCCAAAACATGTCTGGCCGGAAAACCCGCTGCTGGCCGCCGCCACCAGCCGCGCCAAGCCGCGCGGGACGTAGTGGCAGGCTCACGGCAGTGAACCGCATACCTTTGCGATTGGCGCAGACGCTCATCACGTCGTCATCCACGGGCGGAGCAAGGAGCGGAGCGACGCGCGCAGACCCGAGGATCCATTCCGGGACGTCGACGCGTTGCCACGGTTCAGAATTCCGCTCCGCTGCGCTCTACGATCGAGGTAACGGAACGGATCCTCGGATCTGCGCTCCGCTTCGCGTTGCTCCGCCCGTAGATGACGAAGTCGCGAAGCCTCAGCCAATGGGCCGAGAAAACGATGAAATACCGGCTGCCAACCGGCCAAGTCGCTCTTATGGGGCTACTAGCGCTTACCCTCTCGCGGCTATAATCGTAAGTCGATGATCAACATTCTGCGCGCGCCCGATACCCAGCAAAGCCAGCGGTTGCGGCTCAACACGCTGATCCGTCTGCGCTGGCTGGCCATCGTCGGCCAGAGCCTGACCGTGCTTGTCGTCGCCTATGGCCTGAAATTCCCGCTGCCGGTGTCGATGTGCTTTGCGCTGATTGCCTGCTCGGCCTGGATGAACCTGTGGCTCACCTTCCGCTATCCGGCGGCGCATCGCCTGACCCCGCTTTCGGCCTTCGCGATCCTCACCTTCGACGGCGTCCAGCTCACCGGCCTGCTCTACATGACCGGCGGCCTCACCAATCCGTTTTGCGTGCTGCTTTCCGTGCCGGTCGTCATCTCGGCCGCTTCGCTGCCGCTGCGCATGACCGCGGTGCTGGGCGCGCTGATTATAATTGCCGCCACGCTGCTGGTGTTTTTCCACCTGCCGCTGCCCTGGTACGAGCACGCGCCTCTGCCGATGCCGTTCATCTATGTCGCCGGCATGTGGATGGCCGTCTTCGCCTCGATCGCCTTCACCGCCATCTATGCCTTCCGCGTGGCGGCGGAAGCGCGCCTGCTCGCCAACGCGCTGGCCGCCACCGAGCTCGTGCTGCAGCGCGAGCAGCATCTGTCGGCGCTGGACGGGCTGGCGGCTGCGGCCGCGCACGAGCTCGGCACGCCCTTGGCCACCATCACCGTCGTCGCCAAGGAGATGGAAAAGGCGCTCGGCAAGGACCCGAAATACGGCGAGGACGTGAAGCTCCTGCGCTCGCAGAGCGAGCGCTGCCGCGAAATCCTGAAGCGGCTGACCAGCCTTTCCTCGGAAGGCGAAGCGCACCTGTCGCGCATGCCGCTAACCTCGCTGGTCGAGGAGGTGACGGCGCCGCATCGCGACTTCGGCATCTCGATCCGGCTGCGGCCCGGCGAGCGCATCGGCCCCGAGCCGGTCGGCCAGCGCAGCCCCGGCGTCATCTATGGGCTCGGCAACCTGGTCGAGAATGCCGTCGATTTCGCCCGCAAGTCGGTCACCGTCAGCTGGAGCTGGGACAATGAGAAGGTCATCTTCTCGATCACCGATGACGGGCCGGGCTTTCCGGCCGAGATCATCGACCGCATCGGCGAGCCCTATGTGTCGACGCGCCAGGGCACCGAGGCCGGCGGCGGCCTGGGGTTGGGGCTGTTTATCGCCAAGACCTTGCTGGAACGGTCGGGCGCCACCATCGATTTCCGCAATTCGAGCGGGCTCGGCGAAGGCGCGGTGGTGCAGATCGCCTGGCCGCGCGGCGTCTTCCTCAACCAGGACCAGGCCTCGGCCACAATGTTCGACAATGCCTGAACCTTGGTTGGATAGCGTAAACCTTGCATTTACCGCATGGCAGCTCTGTTGCCGGCTCTAAAAATTGGACATTGCTCTTGCAGGACTGTATCTGCGTAAAAGTGAGGCATGTCGCCCAAAACTGTGCAGCGATTTCAGGAAGTCGACATGCCCGGAAACAAGGATTTGAAGGGCCTTCGCCAGAATGGGTCTCGGCGCGGCGCGCTTTGGATCGGTAGGATGCCGATAAGATGAACGGAGACGAAACGACGGGCGCAATGGTCGAGGGCGAGGACACCTCCTTGCTCATCGTCGAGGACGACAAGCCGTTCCTCACCCGGCTTGCCCGGGCCATGGAGACCCGGGGTTTTGTGGTCGAGACGGCGGAGAGCGTCGAAGAGGCGGTCGCCAAGGCGCGCGCTCATCCGCCGGCTTATGCCGTGGTCGACATGCGCCTCGGCGACGGCAACGGCCTCGATGTCGTGGCAGTCATCCGCGAAAAGCGCAACGACGCCCGCGCCATCATCCTGACCGGCTACGGCAACATTGCCACGGCGGTGACCGCGGTGAAGCTCGGCGCCATCGACTACCTGTCCAAGCCCGCCGACGCCGACGACGTCTTCGCCGCGCTTACCCGCACCTCCGGCGAGCGCGCCGCGCCTCCGGAAAACCCGATGTCGGCCGATCGCGTGCGCTGGGAGCACATCCAGCGCGTCTACGAAATGTGCGACCGCAACGTCTCCGAAACGGCGCGCCGCCTCAACATGCACCGCCGGACCCTGCAGCGGATTCTGGCAAAGCGCGCGCCGCGTTAAACGAGCGTCGTCAATCCTCGGGTCTGCGCCGCGTCGCTTCGCTCCTTGCTTCGCCCGTGGATGACGAAGCGACGGGCGTTTCGGCCAACTTCCGAAGCAGGCGATCTGTCAATGTGAACTCGAACGCTTGCTTCGCCAGCCGGGCTGCGCATCATTAGGTTATAGGTTTCCGGCCGTCAGGTCGGGGTGACGGGACGGAGCGACCATGCAAGATAAGCGGCCGAAATCGATCCTGCGTGAATTCCTCGACGGCGAGGCCGCCGGCGGCATCATCCTGATGGTGGCCGCAGCACTTGCGCTGATCGTCGCCAACTCGCCTTTGGCCGAAACTTATTTCGCCGTCCTGCACGCCTATCTCGGGCCGCTCAGCGTATCGCATTGGATCAATGACGGGCTGATGGCGGTGTTCTTCCTGCTGGTTGGGCTCGAGATCAAGCGCGAGATGCTGGACGGACAGCTTTCGACCTGGCCGCGCCGCGTGCTGCCCGGCATCGCCGCCGCCGGCGGCATGGTGGCGCCGGCGCTGGTCTATGTCTTGATCAATCGTGACAATGCGGCAGCGCTCTCCGGCTGGGCGATCCCCACCGCCACCGACATCGCCTTCGCGCTCGGTGTGCTCTCGCTGCTGGGCAGCCGCGTGCCGGCCTCGCTGAAGGTCTTCCTCACCGCTCTGGCCATCATCGACGATCTCGGCGCCGTCATCATCATCGCGCTGTTCTACACCAGCGGCCTGTCGCTCGCTTATCTGGCCGCCGCCTTCGTCGTCATCGCGCTGCTCGTCGTGCTCAACCGAATGCAGGCCATGAAGCTCTGGCCGTATCTCTTGCTTGGCGCATTGCTATGGGTGCTGGTGCTCAAGTCGGGCGTGCATGCGACGCTCGCCGGCGTGGCGCTGGCGCTCACCATCCCGCTGGAGCGGTCTCCCGGCATCAGCCGCGATATCGAGCATTCGCCGCTGCACCGGCTGGAACACGGCTTGCATAGGCTGGTGCCTTTCCTCGTCATCCCGATCTTCGGCTTCGCCAATGCCGGCGTCTCGCTCGGCGGCCTGAGCCTTGCAGCACTGGTTGAGCCGCTGACGCTTGGCGTCGCCGCCGGTCTGGTGCTCGGCAAGCTGGTCGGCGTCTTCGGCTCCTCGGCCCTGGCCATCCGGTTTGGCCTCGCCGACCTGCCGGCCAATGCCGGCTGGCTGCACATGCTGGGCATTTCGCTGCTTTGCGGCATCGGCTTCACCATGAGCCTGTTCATCGGCCTGCTCGCCTTCGCCGGCGACCCGGCGCTGCAGGACGCGGTGAAGGTCGGCATCCTCGCCGGCTCGCTGATTGCCGCCCTCTTGGGCGCCGCCATCCTGCTCATGGCGCCGGCGGCGAGTGGGGTGGACGAAGAGGTGGACTAGGTCAGGCCGCGACGCCCGTCTTCTCACGCAGCCCGGCGCTACTCGCTCTCGCCATCCAGCGCCGGCACCGCCACGCCGGCAAGCTCGGCCGCCAGCAGCCGCGCGGCGCCCGCACGGGCAATCCGCAGCATCAGCGCCTTGCGCGTCGCTGCCGCCATGCGGTGCTCGGGTGCATCGCGCAGGATCTCCGCGCCATAGCCGTCGGAGAGGATGAAGCCGCATTCCTCGGGAAAGATGTCCTGTGGAACGCCGGGATGGGTGGCGAAGAAGAAGCGGTCGGAATGCAGCCGGTAGTCCGGCCATTTGCGGTCGACCCTGAAATCCTCGATCGAAGATTTGATCTCGATGATCCAGATATCGCCCTGCCTGGTCAGCGCCACGAGATCGGCGCGCCGCCCGGTGGCCAAAGACAGCTCCGGCAGCACATGCGCGCCCATTTCGGTGAGCAGCCGCTGCACGCCGCGCCGCACCAGCATGGCGCGCTCCGACTGGCGGCCGTCGATCAACGGGTTAAGGGGAATCGGGGAAACGAGTGGCATGGGAGGCACCATGCCAGATTTTGTTCACGGTTTGAACCCGCCCGTCAATCGTTGTAGTCGATTATAAGGTGGCAGACCGGCAGATTGGACTCGTGGCGTACGAAGTTATATATTTGGGCCACTTGGCGACATGCTCGCACAAGGTTGATGGCCCACTATCAGTGATGACAGCTTCTGTCAGTTGGGCTGGCAATGTGGAAAACTTATAACCTCTTTACCGGTTGATAAGCAGGCCCGCTTATGGTCTGAGTAACGCAGATTCGTTACGAAAATTCGGGAGATTTGCCATGACCGCTGCGCTCGAAACTCTGGTTGCAAAAGCTCAAAAGATTCAAATGACTGAGGGCCAAATGCGTGAGCAGAGGCTGAGCTTTGTTTACGGCAACACGCACATTGAGAATGACCGGATTACCCGTGAGATGGTCGCCGCTGCCGACGAGAAAGTTTCCCGAGAGGAAGCCGCTAAAGCCCGTTAATGAGCGAGGATCGTCACAGCCAAGCCGACCCCGTTGAACTCATAACGGACCCCACCGAAAAGGCCCAGCGCGAGGCCGAGAATGGGGTCCGGCAGTTCAAAGAGGCGTTAGAAATAATCCGGTCATCCATTGGGGATCACGGAGGCAAGTTCCGGCTTACGCAATCAATAATTTTGCGCCTCCATCAAAAGGCGTTGGAGGGGATTCACCCTCTAGCCGGAACCTACAGAAATTCGCCCGTCTACATAGGCAAGAGCAATCACTTCCCGCCGGCACACACTGAGGTGCCTGATTTGGTCGCTGAAATGTGCGCCTACGTCAACGATAACTGGCATATGTCCGGGATCTACCTAGCGGCCTATTTGCTCTGGCGCATGAATTGGATTCATCCCTTTGCAGACGGCAATGGGCGAACGGCGCGGGTTGTGTCGTATTTGGTACTAAGTGTAAAACTGGGCAGCCTTTTGCCTGGAACTCCGACGATCCCGGATCAGATCGCCGCAGGTAAAACGCCCTACTATAAAGCTCTTGAAGGGGCTGACGACTCGTGGAAGCGAGGCATTGTTGCTATTGCCGATATGGAAGCGATGCTCGAAGGCATGCTTGCGATGCAGCTTCTGAAGGCTACTGAAGAAGCCGCGATATAGGCTAACCACCCGCGATCTACCTCGCGCTTCCGTCGCACCAGTTCCTTTATCTGCTCATTGGTGAGTTTCGGCGCATGGGCGATTCTGTTGACCACAGCCTCAAAGGCTTCGTCTAACTGGTCGGTTTTCAGTTCGCGCGCGGCTTCCTCGAATTTCTCGCGTTGGGTTTCGATCTCTCACCCATCAATCTCTCACCCATCAATCGTCCTCTAGGACCAATTTCTGAGCCTCTAGCAGCTTGATCAGCTTGCCAATCTCTTTGGGCCCCATTTCGCCCTTCACCATAAGCCGAACGTTTGTTTCTTGGCCAACTCGATTGCGCATCCACTCAACCTCCCCCTGTTCCGGTGCCGCAACATGGGCATCTTGGGCGTAGGCAAAAATGGGGGCAGACGGTGGGGCGGGAACTGCCTTGGATTCTACGATAACTTCGCCCATGGGAATTCCTGTCTGGCTTCCCTCTACCGCGATCCAATTTCCGTCATCGGAAACCAAACGCACGCGGAGAGGCTTTGGCAGTTGAAGCGCTCCCTGCGATTCCCACTGGACGAAATCGCCGACCTTCGCTCCGCCAAACGTCTTGCCTTCGGTCGTTACCGGGGTTTGCACGTTCGGTAGATCTAATTCTTCACCAGCATCGGCCGAAGCGCCACCACTTTCGAAAGCTTGCTCTTGCTCCAAATATCGGCAAGTTTCCATGTATGAGGCCACAACCGGGCCTATGGCACGGTCGAGGAAATTTTCTCGCATAAGCCACGATTTAAGAGCGCCTTCAGATGGGTGACCGTCGGGAAATCGATCCCGTATTTCGGAAAAAATATCTGGCTTGTAAGCGGCCTCTAGAAGGGCCTTCTTTCGCGAGCTGTCAGAATCGGGGTGCAGAATGTCCACAGCTAGCTGCGTCACCCGCGTCTGCCCTTTCCCGGCCTTTTCCAGTAGACCGTAGTGAGCAAGCGAGCCAAGCGCCTTGTCTGACGCTCCGCTTAGCCCACTATAACCCATGTGCTTAACGGCCACTTCGCGATCTATGGCATTGCGGCGGTCCGCCGTGTGAATACTGCGGGTGTGGGCCAATGCCTTCGGCAGGCTCATGTTCGGGTATCCCGGGCTCTGTGCGCGTGCCATCTGCGATAACTCCTTGTTGGGAGTTGGCTTATAGCAGAAGCAATCGTTCTAAGCAATTGGAGCAATCGTCGGCAGCTTTGTGCGGAGAGCGTAGCTTAGCAATCGAAGCTGTGGGATCGCCTCGGAGGCTGCGATAGGGCATATTCCGATTCGGCCATTTCCGGCCCGGAGAGGAAAAACGGTGTCTACCAGGAGAGTTCCCCTAGCCTGTGTCACGGTCCACGGACACGGCACGGGATAAACGAAGAGGCTCTACAACCGGCAGGGTCGCAGAGCCTCGAAGTGGGCCCACCAAGTCGAAACTGGGAGCGGCGGTGAAGATATCACCGCCGCTTTCGTTTGTGAATCCCTTTGAGTTTTTGCCGGGGGCTGGCGGGTTTCGAATATCGCCAAAGCGGAAGTTCAATGAATGCTGCACCCCTACTGCGAGTCCCCCGCTCGAAATTCATCCGCCAGAAGCCTGGCCAGGTGGTCGCGGCTCAGGCTCAATGTCTCTTTCAGGAACCACAGAAAATTGCTCGGGCCGTCGGTCGGCAGGCCGTTTTCTTCGGCCTGGGTGATGACCGCGCGCTGGCGCTCGATCCGCTGTTCGATCTCGCGGATGTGCTGCTCGACCCGTTCGATGTCATCCTGGATGGCCATGGCCGGCAATCTCATTGTAGGCGATCATCAAAATAGCACCAAACCAGAAATGCATGGAGCGTAAAGCCAAGCGGGTGTTTGAGCCGTGGTCCAGAGAAGACTTAGTTCTTGCTGATCGAATCCCTTGGCAGCAATCTCGCCGTGAAAGGAATTTCCCCATGACCCGCGACCACATGCTCGCCCACCTCCGGTCCGCCGATGCCGTCGCGCGCGAGGCGGCGGCGCATGGGCATCATCCGTTCGGCTGCGTGCTGGTCGCGCCGGACGATCGCATTTTGATGCGACAGGGCAATCTCGACACGGTGCGCCATGCCGAGACCGAGTTGGCCCGCCGCGCCGCGGCGGCCTATGAGCCGGAGTTCCTGTGGCAATGCACGCTGGTCTCGACCTTCGAACCATGCGCGATGTGCGCTGGCACGATGTATTGGGCGAATATCGGACGCCTGGTCTACGGGGTCGAGGAAACCAGCCTCCTGGCGCTCACCGGCGATCATGCGGAGAATCCGACGATGAACCTCGCCTCGCGCACCGTCTTCGCCTCCGGCCAGAAGCGGATCGAGGTGTTCGGCCCCTTTCCCGAAATCGCGGACGAGATGCTCGCTCCGCACCGCGATTTCTGGAAGCGCTGAGGCAGTTTCTCAGAAGCCGGTGCTTCCCGCCTCGTTGAATCGGTAGACGAGCGAGAACGAAAGCGTCTGCACCGTTGGCTTGAACGCGATCGCGTTGTCCGGAACGCCGGTGGGAACGACATACATCTGCGCGTTTTTACGGCTGTAGTTGGCGAAACGGTATTCGGTTTTCATGGACCAACCGGGGGAGGAGATACCGGTGAAGTCGAGCGAGTTTTCGATGCCGGCGCCTACGAACCAGCCGTCGTAGTGTTGTCCGGCGACATTGATGGCGGGCGGCAGCGGAAGCGGGTTCAGGCCTGAACCGGTGAACTCGGCATGGCTGTAACCGCCATCGACATAGATCAGCGCGTTTGGCGTTGCGAGCACGCCGAGACGAAGACCGGCAGCATAGTTCAGCCTGTTGCTCGTGGTGCCGTAATATTGCTCGAAGGGCGCCCTTATCGTGCCCCTGATGTCGCCGAACTGAACGTCGGCGAAGACGCCGGCCACCCAACTGGGAGCAAATTGCCAGTCGAAGCCGCCACCTACCGTGCCGAAGCCGCCGTTGCCCGAGGTGCCCTCGGATGGTCCGGGCGCGGGAAAGCCCCCGAAATCCGTGTACTGATCAGCGCTCCACCATCCGAACCCGCCGCCTGCTGAAAGATAGAACCCGCTCCAGTCCCGGGCCGGTTCTTGCGCCGCGGCGTTCATGTCGGCCGCCATTGCCGCCGGCGGCAACATGCTCACGATGACGATTCCAGCCGCGCACAAAAGTCTCATGCAAAAGTCCTCGAAGTTTGATCCTGGCCCGTGCAGCCATGGCTGATTTCGCGGCTACCGTCTTGGACCGACGGGCTCCGGCATTGGATGGGCGGGCTGGGTTTGAAAATCGATTCGCAATGTGGCGCCGCTGCAACGAGCGCCGACCCAAATGATCGCGGCTTGGACCGGGTGGCTCTGGAATTGGACTGGGCGGCCTGATTGCCTCTTTTTTTGCCGATCCGAGTCTGTGGCGGCCGTGCTAGGCTGAAGGCGGGGCAAACAGATTTCCGTCAAATGCAGAAGATTGATTTTTCGTCGGACAGCTTGCCAGCGCATCTGAGCGACAAGGATCGCTTTCGCCTCTGGCGCGACATGTGGATGGAGCAGCTTGGCGATGCCGAGATCAGGCATGCCGAGGACAAGCGGTTCGCGACGGCGACCAAGATGCGCTTCCTCGGCGAGCTTCGCGTCGGCCTGTTCGAGACCACGACCGAGTACTATGTGCGCACCCGCCGGCATGTCGCCAACGACCGCGACGATATCTTCGTGGGATTTTACCGCAGCCCCAAGCCGCAGATATGGTCGGTTGCCGATTGCGACCTGTCGCTGCAGCGGGGCAACGGCATCGCCTACAACGTCGCCCAACCCTGCCAAAGTTTCACGAACGGCGTCACTTCCTGGATCTTGGCCTCCATCCCCCGCGCCTCGTTGCTGAGACAGGTGCCGCGTGCCGACGACCGCCCGGTAACGCGGCTCGACCCGGCAAACCCCGCCGTGCGGCATCTGGAACGCACGATCGATTTCCTGCTTCAATCCGACGAGGTTGACGCGGAGCCGGCGCTGTCGCGGCAGGCCGGGGCGGCGCTGGCCGACCTGATCGTGCTGGCGCTGGGGGCCAAGGGCGATGCCGCGGAAATCGCGACCGGCCGCGGGCTGCGCGCGGCGCGGCTGCGCGAGGCGGTGGCAGTGATCGAGGCACGCTTCGCCGACCCCGGCCTATCGACGGAGATGGTCGCTCGCGCCGTCGGGCTTTCGCGTCGATATCTCAACACGCTTCTGCTCGAGAGTGGCAGCACCTTTGCCGAGCGCGTGCTGGAGCTTCGGCTGCGCAAGGCATGTGCCATGCTGTCGGACATCCGCAACGACGCGACCAAGGTAAGCGACATCGCGCTCGCCGCGGGGTTCAACGACGTGTCCTACTTCAACCGGCGGTTCCGGGCCCGCTTCGGCGCTTCGCCCACGCAATATCGCGGCGGGTAGTTTCTGTCAGGCGGATACCTGGTCCGCCGCGCCCGCCATGTCGTCCAGGATTGGGCAGTCCGGGCGGTCGTCGCCGTGACAGGCGTGGATCAGCTTCTGAAGCGTCGAGCGCATCGACTGCAATTCGCGTACCTTTTCCTCGATCGCCCTGACATGGGCGGCGGCGATCTCGCGCACATCGTGGCTGGCGCGGTCGCGATCCTGATAGAGCGCCATAAGCTGCCTGCAATCGTCGATTGAGAAGCCGAGATTGCGCGCACGGCGCAGGAAGGCGAGCCGGTGGATATCGTCGCCGGAATAATCGCGATAGCCATTCTCGGCCCGCGCCGGGCGGATCAGTCCGATCTCCTCATAGTAGCGGATGGTCTTGGCCGGCAAGCCGGAACGCTCGGCGGCATCACCGACATTCATGGCGCTCTCCTCGCATCGCAGGCGGCTCTCCGAGTCGCCCCATTGATTTTGCTTCACAATCCTGTAAGGCCTGTTGCGAAAATGCCGCAGTCGGGCACTTACCGGCGCGTAAGGTCCTGCATATAAGCAGTGCGCGCTTGGCAAGCAAAAGAAATGCCAGCATGAATGGTGGCAACAAAGCGGCCGACTCGTGCCGCTGGTATAGAGGCGGGGCGTCGGACCTTTTCATGCGCTTGAAGTCATTTGCAATCCTCGCCGCTCTTGCGCTGTCGACCGCGATCAGCGGGTGCAGCACCATCGGTGGGCAAATGTTCACCAACAACTATGGCGCGATGACCGATGCCGGCTATCAACTGCCGCGCATCCCGATCGAGAAGGTCCCCGCCAGGTACCACCGCCAGGAAGTGCGGTACGACTCGTCGGAAAGGCCGGGCACGATCATCGTCGATACGCAGAACAAGTTCCTCTATTTCATCGAGGGCGACGGCATGGCGATGCGCTACGGCATCGGCGTCGGCCGGGAGGGTTTTGAGTGGCACGGCACAGCCCATATCGCGCTGAAGCGCGAATGGCCGACCTGGACGCCGCCCTCGCAGATGATCAAGCGCCAGCCCGAACTCGCCAAATTCGCCAGCGGCATGGAGCCGGGCCTGAAGAACCCGCTCGGCGCGCGCGCCATGTATCTCTTCAACAAGGGCGGCGACATGGGCTACCGCCTGCATGGCAGCCCGGAATGGTTCTCGATCGGCAAGGCGATGTCGTCGGGCTGCATCCGGCTGATGAACCAGGACATTATCGACCTCTACGACCGCACGTCGGTCGGCGCCAAGGTCATCGTGATGTGATCACGAAGGCCGAGGCCAAAAGCTTTCGCAAGCGGACCGTCTAGGCAACAACAAGACGTCCAAAAACAGAAAACCGGGCTGTTGGGGCCCGGTTTTTTGTTTTTGCGTCTTGGATCGGAATTCGCTTCGCCGCACGACGCGGCCGGCGAAGTGGGTTCTCAGGCGACCTGCTCGACCTGCTGTACTTCCGGAACAAAGTGGCGAAGCAGGTTCTGGATGCCGTGCTTCAGCGTTGCCGTCGATGACGGGCAGCCGGCGCAGGCGCCCTTCATGTGCAGGAACACGGTGCCATTCTCGAAGCCGCGGAAGGTGATGTCGCCGCCGTCCTGGGCGACGGCCGGGCGCACGCGCGTGTCGAGCAGTTCCTTGATGGTCAGCACCAGCTCTTCGTCGGCCTTGTCATAGAACTCGCCGGTCTCGCCGGCCTGGCTCGCCGGAGCGGTCGCGGCCATGACCGGCGCACCGGACATGAAATGCTCCATGATGGCGCCGAGGATCGCCGGCTTCAGGTGCTGCCAGTCCGGACCGTCCTTGGTCACGGTAATGAAATCGTAGCCGAAGAAGACGCCGGTGACGCCCGGGATCTCGAACAGGCGGCCAGCCAGCGGCGACGCCTCCGCCGCGGCTTCGGCGTTGCGGAAATCGGCTGTGCCTTCGCGCAGCACTTCCTTGCCCGGCAGGAATTTCAGCGTCGCCGGGTTCGGCGTCGATTCGGTCTGGATGAACATGGGTATCTCCAGGCCCTTCCCGGGCCGATAGTTTGGAATAATTCTAAATAGGCTCTATCGGCTGGACATTCAAGCGAAACGCGTCGCTCGAACGGCTGGCTGGCGGAATGTTTTGCCATGGCGGGTATCCGAACCGCGGCAGCCGTCATCCTCCAACTTCGACGGTCAGTTGTCCACTCGTCTGCAATATATCGACCTCGGCGCCGGTATTCGTTCGCCTGAATTCGAGATCGGCGGTGCCCTTGCCGACGCGCAGTCCGCGAAGCTCGACATGGTTCACGAAACCGGGCAGTCGCGGCCGCACGATCCGCAGCTTGTTCGCGAAGGCGTCGGGTTCCAGGCCGAGGCACACCGTCAGCATGAAGGGCACGGCGCCGGCCGCCCAGGCCTGAGGGTGACAAGCCACCGGATAGTGTACCGGCACCTGGAAATCCGCGCGTGGAAAGCCTGCCATCGCTTCAGGCAGCCTGTGATGGCGAAAATGCATCGCCGCCTCGGCGATGCCCGTAAAAATCCGCAGCGCCGCGTCGTCCTCGCCATATTGCCTGCAACCGGCGGCCACGAGCGCATTGTCATGTGGCCAGACCGTTCCCAGATGATAACCGACGGGATTGTAGCGCCGCTCCGAGGCGGCAAGCGTACGCACTCCCCAGCCATTGAACACGTCGTCCCGCATCAGCCGCGCGATCGACCGGCGAGCCTTGTCGCGGTCCGCGATACCGCACCACAGCGCGTGGCCGGGGTTCGATGAAACGACGGCGGCTTGCCGGCCTCTCGCTTCGAGCGCGAGCGCGAAGATGCTCTTTTCCTCACACCAGAAATCGTGATTGAAGCGTCTTCGAAGCCTGTCGGCCTCCTGGCGAAGCTGTTTGGCGCGACCGGGTTCGCCATCGCGCTCATAGAGATCGGCGATGGCCTGTTTGGCTGCAAAGACATAGCCCTGCGCCTCGACGAGCGCGATCGGCGGCTTGGCGAGATCGCCATCGGCCCTGACGATGGCATCGCCCGAATCCTTCCATCCCTGGTTGACGAGGCCCTCGGCGGACATGCTCCGATACTTCAGATACCCCTTGCCGTGATCGTCTCCGGCCTTGGCGATCCAGTCCAATGCCTTTTCCACCGGCACCTGCAATTCGCGGAACAGGTCGAGATCGCCGGTCCAGGCGGCGTGGCGGCCGAGAAGCAGCAGGAAAAGCGGGGTGGCGTCCACCGTGCAGTAGAACCTGGCATGAGGGACATCGCCGGCGCGCGCGAGCTCGCCGACCCGCAGCTCGTGCAGGATCTTGCCGGGCTGTTCCTCCCGCCACCGATCCGTCCGGCTTCCCTGATAGCTGGCCAGGAGGCGCAGCGTCTGGGCGGCGATCTCAGGCTGAAAGGCGAGCATCTCCAATGCGACGATCAGGCTGTCGCGGCCGAACAGGGCAGCGAACCAGGGCACGCCGGCGGCAAAATATTCACGGCTTCCCAACTCCGAGCGCAGCATCGCCACATCGCGCAGCGATCTGTCCATGATGCTGTTGAGCAGAAAGCTGTCGCTGTCGAGCTTCGTATGCCGCTCCAGCCATTCTTCAGAGCTTTTCCGGAGTTTGCCGGCAAGGCCGTCGAGCGTGGCCGCCGGGCGCTGGTTCAGTCGGTCCGCCGCGGCGTCCTCCGGCTGTTCCTTCAACTCGATCGTGAGCGCGATCGTTCGCGTGGCTCCCGCCGGCACGTCGATCTGGAATTCGGCCGTCGTCTTGTATGAAGCATCGGGTCGGGGCGAGAACGCAATCGTCGCCATCCTGCGGAGCCGGTCGGCGCCGTGATAGACGAAATGCAGCCTGCCGTCCCGCCACGCGGGCCGCTCGGCCCTGCCGAGATTTTGCTGCACCAGCCCACGCACGTTGAAGATGTCCTCGAAGCCGGCGCCGAATTGCAAGGTCAGCGGAAAGTCGTGCGCCTCGTGTCCCAGGTTCTGGATGGTCAGGACTTCTCTGACGCATGTCTGTTCGGCGTCCAGGATGCGTTCCCAGCGAATGCCGAGTTCGTCCTTGGGGATCAACCGGCCCCGCTTGGAATGAAGGTCTGGGTTGGTCAGTTCAAAAAGCGCCGCGTAACCCTTCTGCGCGGTCGAGGCCAAGACGACCGGCGCCAGACCGGCCAAGGTCATCTGATAGCCCCCGACGAACCGGCAGTCGTGAAAATAGAGTCCGAAACCGTGCCCGTCCTTCACGGGGATCTGCGCGTCGGAGGCGATGACGTAATAGATGTCGAGGTTCTTGACGGTAATCGCGCCGGCGATGCTGTCGACCATCGCCGGATGGCCCTTGGCCAGCACGCGCTGCTTGCGCTCCTGTTGCGCATGAGGCGCCTGCCGGGCTTTCTCCTGGGCTCGTGCCGGCGCCGAGCGCGGCTGCGCCCCGCCATCCTTGCTCTTCGCCCTCGATCTTCCGCTTCGGGCTGCCTTCTGCGTTGGCTTGTCCACAGGCTCTCCATTGGAATGTCGCATATGACGATTCCAAATGGCGCGCCGCAAATGCCGGCCAAGGGTAGCATTGTTCTTGGATTGGCTTGGGTCGCCGCGAATTCAGGCAAGCCCGGCTCCGGCCGGAAGGCCTCCAAGTCAGGCCAGGCTGTCGATCTCTTCGTCGGACAGGTTCTGCGGCACCACCGTGACGGGGATCGGGAAGGCGGCTCCCCGGCCGGCGACCGCGCTGACCAGCGGCCCTGGGCCTTCCTTGCCGGCGCCGGCGGCCAGCACCAGGATGGCGATGTCCTGGTCTTCCTCGATCAGCTTGTGGATTTCTTCCGGCGGCTTGCCTTCGCGCACCACCAGCTCCGGTTCGATCCCCGCATGCTGGCGCACTTTGTTGGCGTAGCCGTCGAGCGCCGCGCGCGCCGTCGCCGTGGCTTCCTCGCGCATGATCTTTTCCACGCCCAGCCAGTGCTGGAAGTCGTCCGGCTCGATGACGTAGAGCAGCACCAGCACGCCGCCGGTGCTTTGCGCCCGTTTCGAGGCATAGGCGACGGCGCGCTCGCATTCGGGCGTGTCGTCGATGATCGCCAGGAACTTGCGGCGATGGCCGGCTTCGCGGCTGAGGCGTTTGGAGACCATGTCTATCTGCTCGGTATGGTTTCGGTCGCAATCTGCCACTGCCGCGAACCGGCGGCAAGCCGCCGGCCTGCGCGGCAATGGTCCGAGGAGGTCGCTGGGTCAGTCCTGCAGAAGGCCGATAATGTCGCGCACCGTCTTCATCGTGCCCTCGGCGATTGCGCGGGCCCGGTCGCCGCCATCCTTGAGCACGGCGTCGACATAGGCGCCGTCGCCCTCGATGCGGCGCATCTCGGAAGCGATCGGCGCCAGCTTCTCCACGGCAAGATCGGCAAGCGCCGGCTTGAACACGGAAAACTGTTGCCCGCCATACTCCTTCAGCACCTCTTCCTTCGAGATTTCCGCGAGGCCGGCATAGATGCCGACGAGATTTTCCGCTTCGGGCCGGCTTTCCAGCCCGTCGATCTCGCTCGGCAAGGCCTCCGGATCGGTCTTGGCCTTGCGGATCTTCTTCGAGATCGTGTCGGCATCGTCGGTCAGGTTGATGCGCGAGAGATCCGACGGATCCGACTTCGACATCTTCTTCGAGCCGTCGCGCAGGCTCATGATGCGCGCCGCCGGGCCGCCGATCACCGGTTCGGTAATCGGGAAATAGCCGTTCACCGTCTCTTCGCCGACCTGCATTTCGACGCCGACGCCAAGGGCGGCGATCTTCTCGGAGAAGTCGTTGTTGAATTTCTGGGCGATGTCGCGGGTCAGCTCCAGATGCTGCTTCTGGTCCTCGCCCACCGGCACATGGGTTGCGCGGTAGAGCAGGATGTCGGCGGCCATCAGGCTCGGATAGGCGAGCAGGCCGAGCGAGGCGTTCTCGCGGTCCTTGCCGGCCTTGTCCTTGAACTGCGTCATCCGGTACATCCAGCCGATGCGCGCCACACAGTTGAGGATCCAGGCGAGCTCGGCGTGCTGCATGACCCGCGACTGGTTGAAGACGATGTGCTTCTTGGGGTCGATGCCGGAGGCCAGGAACGCCGCAGTGATCGAGCGCGTCTGGTCGCCCAGATCCTGATACACGAGCTGCGCCGTCAGCGAATGCAGATCGACGACGCAATAGATGCAGTCGGACTGATCCTGGAGGGCGACGAATTTCTTGATGGCGCCGAGATAGTTGCCGAGATGCAGGTTGCCGGTCGGCTGGACGCCCGAAAAGACGAGTGGCTTGAAGGCGGACATTAATTCCTCATGGCTTGTGGAGGGCCGTTAAGCGTGCTTCCAAAAAGTTGCAGACTTTTTGGAGCCAACATGCGGCTGGATACCGCGCGCGGGGAAAGTCTTGCGACGGCGCGCTTATGGACGAAGCCGGTTGCGGGATCAAGAGGCGCGGACGAGCTGGCATGGGGGCATCGGTACGTTGACATTGTCGTACATAGGCTACATATTTCTAACTACATAAAGGAATGTAGCGGTGACTATCAATATCAACAACAAGGAAGCCGACAGGCTGACGCGCGCTTTCGCCAAAGCTGAAGGGGTCGGCATCACCGAGGCAATCGTGATCGCCATGCGCGAAGCCCTGGAGCGGCGGCGCAATCGCGAGACGCCGCTGGAAACGGCGGCACGACTGCGAGCCGAGTTTGGAATCAAGCTTAGCGAACAAGCGCGCAAACCGCTGCCGCAGTCCGTTTATGATGAACTTTCCGGCGACGACTGATGTTTGTCGACGCCGCCGCCATCGTCGCGATCCTGAGCAACGAGACGGAAGCCGAGCGATGCGCGCAGGCCGTCATGAAGGCATCGGCACCGTTCACGTCGGCGATAGCCGTTTGGGAGGCGGCGATGGCGCTCGCGCGACCAGAAAAGCTGGCGATTCCGGTCGCCAGAAGCGCGGAGATTGTAGACCGCTTTCTGGAAGAGCGGGCAATTGCCTTGCGCGAGCTTCCGCCTGCATCCGAGGCAACATCCCTGTCCGTCGAGGCCGCTGCGCGGTTTCGCAACAATGCTGTCCGCCTAAACATGGCGGACTGCTTCCACTACGCTTGCGCCCGATATTACGCCGTTCCGATACTTTCTACCGCCAACGAATTCCGACTCACGGATCTGGAGACTGTTCCCTGACGGGCGGTAGCGCCTTGGGTGAACGACGTTTCACGTTCCGCCGGATCATGCCGAAATCGGCGCCGCCCGTGACAAAGGCGGCGATGAAGTAGAGCGCCGCGCCTCCGGCGACCAGCCCAAGCACCGTCGTCGCCTTCACCACGAGCGGCGAGCCAGGCGCAATCTGCGCGGCAAAATGGCGCTCCGCGAAGTAAAGCGCCACGGCCATGATCACGGCGCAGAGCACCAGACGGGGAATGCGTCGCAAGAGCGGCACGTCGCGGCCCCAATGCCCGCGCCTGATCAGCATGGCGAGCAGCATCAGCGCGTTGACCCAGCCGGCGACGGCCGAGGCGACCGCGATGCCCGGCGCGCCCATCGACGGGAACAGGCTCAGCGCCGTCGCGACATTCACGCCGACCGAGATGGCGGCAAAAATCATCGGCGTGCGCGTGTCCTCGCGGGCGAAATAGCCGGGCGTGAACGCCTTGATCAAAACGAAGGCGGGCAGGCCGAGGCCGAAGATCGCCAGAATCGAGGCGACGATCGGCGTCGAGTGGTTGGCGGCGAAGGCGCCGCGCTCATAGACCAGCCGCACGATTGGCTCGGACATCACCCAGAGTGCCGCGGCCGCGGGCAGCGTCATGAACAAGGTGAACTCGACCGAGCGGTTCTGCAAATTGGCTGCCTCGACCAAATTGCCCGATTTCAGCGCCCGCGACAGTTCCGGCAACAGCACGATGGCGACGGCCACACCGACGACGCCGAGCGGCAGCTGGTAGATGCGGTCGGCATAGGCGAGCGACGATACGGCGCTGTTCTGCGCCGACGCGATCGCCGTGCCGATCAGCTGGTTGATCTGCGTGATGCCGCCGGTGATCGCCGCCGGCAGCGCCAGGATCAGCAGCCGCTTGACGTTGGGCGTCATCTTCGGCCGGCGAAAGCCGATCGAGATGCCGGCATTGCGCACCGCGATCCAGACGATGGCGAGTTGCACGATGCCTGCCGCCAGCACGCCCCAGGACAGGCCGAAACCGACATCATGCGCGTCCAGCCCGTGATACCAGGCATAGGCGAGCACGCCGATCAGGATGATGTTGAGGAAGGCGGGCGCGATCGCCGCCGCGAAATAGCGGCGCAGCGAGTTCAGCATGCCGGCCATCATGGCGCCGAGCGACATGCAGATGAGATACGGGAACATGATCGTCGCAAGCCGGACGGTCGTCTCGAACTTGCCTGGAATGTCGGCAAAGCCCGGCGCCACCAGGTAGCGCACGATCAGCGGCATCGCCAGTTCCATCGCGATGGTCAGCGCCAGAAGCGCTGAGAACAGCACGCCGAACACTTCCTCCGAGAAGCGCTTGGCGCCGTCGGTGCCATGCTGCTCGATCTCCTTGGCGAACAGCGGCACGAAAGCGGCGTTGAAGGCGCCCTCGGCGAACAGCCTGCGGAAGGTGTTGGGAAACTGGAAGGCGGCGTTGAAGGCGTCGGCGACCGGTCCGGTGCCGAGTGCTGCCGCCATCAGCATCTCGCGGCCGAAGCCCAGCGCACGGCTCATCAGCGTGCCGGAGGCGACGGTGGCGAATTTCTTGACTAGGCTCATGCTGGGAACGACTGCCAGAAAAATTGCGTCAAATGGATGTCACTCGGCGGCCGCCTTGGCCTTGCCGTTGCGTTCGGACGAATTGCCTTCAAGCGTATCGATCAGCCGCTTGTGGATGGTGGCGGTGCGCGTCGGGCTGTCGATCTTCTGTCCGGTCAGGTCGGTGACGTAGAACGTGTCGATGACCTTCTCGCCGAACGTCGTGATATGCGCCGAGGCGATGTCGAGCGAAAGGTCGGAGAGCGTCCCGGTGATCTCGGACAGCAGGCCCGGCCGGTCCAGCCCCTCGACCTCGATCACCGAAAAACGGTTCGACAGCGTGTTGCGGATCTCGGCGCGCGGCGGAATCCGGAACGCCTTGGCGCCGCGCTTCGGCTTGGTGCGCTTCTCGATCATCTCGGGCAGCCAGCTCTTGCCCGAAAGCACGTCCTCGATCAGCCGGCCGACGCGCTCGGCGCGGCGGCGCTCGTCCTCGTCGCGGTCGAACTCCCTGGAGATCAGGATGGAGTCCAGCGCGCGGCCGTCCGAGGTGGTGAAGATCTGCGCGTCGACGATGTTGCCGCCCGCCGCGGCGCAAGCTCCCGCAATGATCGAAAGCAGGCGCGGATGGTCCGGCGCCAGCACGGTGATCTCCGTCACCGCCTCGAACTCATGCGTCTTGACCATGGTGGCGAGCTTCTTGCCGGCCGCATCCGCCTCGCGGATGAATTCGGCATGGCGAAGCTGGTCGGCAAGGTCAACCGCCAGAAGGTAATTCTCGTAGTGCTGCGCGACATAGCGCTTGCGCTCCTTCGCCGGCCAGGCGGACAGCGCCTCGGCCAGCCGCTCGCGCGCCGCGGCCGTGCGCTCGGCGCGCGAGACTTCCGAAAAGCCGCCCGTGAGGAGCAGTTCGGTCTCGTAATAGAGCGTGCGCAGCAACTGCCCCTTCCAGCCGTTCCACACGCCCGGCCCGACGCCCCTGATGTCGCAGACGGTGAGGATCAAAAGCAGCTTCAGCCGCTCGGCCGATTGCACGATCGAAGCAAAATCCTCGATCGTCTTGCGGTCGTTGAGGTCGCGCGTCTGCGCCGTCATCGACATCACGAGGTGGTTCTCGACCAGCCAGGCGACCGTCTCGGTGTCGGCGGCCGACAGCCCCATATGCGGGCAGATGCGCCGCGCTATCCTGGCGCCGGCTTCCGAATGGTCTTCCGGCCGGCCCTTGGCGATGTCGTGCAGCAGCACCGCGACATAGAGCGCCTCCCGGCTCTTTCTCAGGCTAGGCATCAGCGTGTGCGACAGCGGATGCACCTTCGCGCCGTCGCCGCGCTCGATCTCGGCCAGCACGCCGATGCAGCGGATCAAATGCTCGTCCACCGTATAGTGGTGGTACATCGAGAACTGCATCATGGCGACGATCTTGCCGAAGTCCGGGATCAGCCTGCCGAGCAGCCCCGCCTCGTTCATGCGCCTGAGATTGAGCTCGGCATTGCGGTCCGATGTCAGGATGTCGAGGAACAGCCGGTTGGCTTCCTCGTCGCGGCGGAGCGACTTGTTGACGAGCCCGAGCGAGCGGGTGAGCAGCTTCAGCGCGTCGGGGTGGAACTCCAGCCCGTGCTTGTCGGCGAACCAGAACAGCCTGAGCAGATTGACCGGATCGCGCTCGAACACGCTGTCGTCGGCGATGTTGATGCGGTGATTGTCGACGATGAAGTCGGAGGTGCCGGCAAGCTTGCGCTTGCGCCGCGAGAAGGTGAGGAAGATGCGGTTGAAGCCCGGCACGTGCTTGGCCTGCTCTTCCTCGAGCGCCGCGCAGAAGATGCGGGTGAGGTCGCCGACATCCTTGGCGACGAGGAAATAGTGCTTCATGAAGCGCTCGACCGCCGACAGGCCGGGATGCGTCGTATAGCCCAGACGCTCTGCGATCTCGCGCTGGATGTCGAAATGCAGCCGCTCTTCCGCCTTGCCGGTAAGGAAATGCATGTGGCAGCGCACCGCCCAGAGAAAATCCTCGGCCTTCTGGAATTCGCGATATTCGGCCTCGGTGAAGACGCCCTTCTCGACCAGTTCCTCGCCGGTGCGCACGCGATAGAAATATTTGCCGATCCAAAACAGCGTTTGCAGGTCGCGCAGGCCGCCCTTGCCGTCCTTGACATTGGGCTCGACCAGATAGCGGCTTTCGCCGGCCTTGGCGTGGCGCTCGTCGCGCTCGGCAAGCTTGGCCTGCACATATTCTGGCCCGGTGGTGCGCACCACTTCATGGTCGAAGCGGGTGAGCAGTTCTTCGTAGAGCTTCTGTTCGCCCCACAGGAAGCGTGCCTCGAGGATCGACGTGCGGATGGTGATGTCGCCGCGCGACAGCCTGAGGCACTCGTCGATGTTGCGGGTGGCGTGGCCGACCTTCAGCCCCATGTCCCACAGCATGTAGAGCATGTATTCGACGATCTGCTCGCCCCATGGGGTCTGCTTGTAGGGCAGCAGGAAAAGCAGGTCGATGTCGGAGCCCGGCGCCAGCGTGCCGCGGCCGTAGCCGCCGACGGCAACGACCGCCATGCGCTCGGCCGCGGACCGGTTCTTGACCCGGTAGACATGGGTGGCGGCGAAATCATAGAGCGCCCGGATCAGATCATCCATCAGATGCGACAGCCGCTCGGCGCAGGCATTGCCGCCGCCGTCCTGCTTGAGCATGGTCTCGGCGATCTTTCGCCCTTCGGCCATCCTGGCCTTGAGCAGCTGGAGGACGGCCGTGCGGACAGCCGGTCCTGAACCGTCGCCGGCGCTCGCCGCCGTCAACGCGGTCAAGTCGCGGCGCAGCGCGTCGCCATCGATGATTTCGTCGAGTTTCAGGGAAATCTTTGCCATTCGGCGGCGTCTATAGCGCGTTTTCGCGGCGCTGTGTATGGGGCGGGCGGCGCGTTTCCGGCAGCGCACGATGACGCCACGCGAAGCCGGATGGCGAAAGCCGGAAAAATTCAAACCATCCCTTGACCTTCCAGTTACTGGAAGCACTACCTCCGCCTCAAGTTTGAAATTCAGAGGCCTGGCATGACCCATTCCGACCACCACCACCATCATGCGCATGGCGGCGGCTGCTGCTCTGCGAAGGATGTCGCGCCCGACACCGAAGCGGTGATTCGCGATCCTGTCTGCGGCATGACGGTCGATCCGGCGGCCGGCAAGCCGACGGCCGAGCATGGCGGCCGGACGTTTCATTTCTGCAGCGAGCGCTGCCGCACGAAATTCCAGGCCGAACCGGAAACGTATCTTTCCGCCACCGACCCCGTCTGCGGCATGAATGTCGATCGGGCAAGCGCCAGACACTTTCTGCGCCATGAAGGGCAGGGCTTCTATTTCTGCTCCGCCGGTTGCAAGGCCAAGTTCGAGGCGGAGCCGGCAAAATACCTCGCTGGCCGGCCCGAGCCGCAGCCGATGCCCAAGGGCACGCAATACACCTGCCCGATGCATCCCGAGATCGTCCGCGACAAGCCAGGCTCCTGTCCGATCTGCGGCATGGCGCTGGAGCCGATGGGCGTGCCGACAGGCGAGGAAGGCCCGAATCCCGAGCTCATCGATTTCACGCGCCGGTTCTGGGTCAGCGCGGTGCTCTCCGTGCCGCTCCTGATCATTGCCATGGCGCCGATGCTGGGCTTCAGCTTCGAAACCCTCATCAACGGCCGCGCCAAGACCTGGGTGGAGCTGGGACTGGCGAGCCCGGTGGTGCTGTGGGCGGCGTTTCCGTTCTTCCATCGCGGCTGGGAATCGATCCTTAACCGCAGCCCCAATATGTGGACTCTGATCTCGCTGGGCGTCGGGGCCGCCTACTTCTACAGCGTGGTCGCCGCCCTGTTCCCGGACATCTTCCCGCATCAGTTCCGCGGTCATGACGGCGCAGTCCCGGTCTATTTCGAGGCCGCCGCTGTCATCGTCGCGCTGGTCTTTCTCGGCCAGGTGCTGGAACTCAAGGCCCGCGAGCGCACCGGATCGGCCATCCGCGCGCTTTTGGACCTTGCCCCGAAAACGGCGCGGCTGATCGGCGCCGACGGCTCCGAGAAGGACGTGCCGCTCGACAGCGTCAAGTCCGGCGACCGCTTGCGCATCCGCCCCGGCGATGCCGTCCCGGTCGACGGCATCGTGCTCGAGGGTCGCTCGGCGATCGATGAATCCATGATCACCGGCGAACCGCTGCCGGTTGAGAAGACGGAAGGCGACACGCTCACCGGCGGCACGCTGAACAAGAACGGCTCGCTGGTCATGCGTGCCGAGAAGGTCGGCGCCGAGACCACGCTGTCGCGCATTGTCGAGCTGGTCGCCAAGGCGCAGCGTTCGCGGGCGCCGATCCAGGGTCTTGCCGACCGCGTGTCCTTCTATTTTGTCCCGGCCGTCGTTCTGGTCGCGGTCATGGCCTTCATCGCCTGGTCGATCGTTGGCCCCGAGCCGAGCCTGATCTTCGCCATCGTCTCGGCGGTGTCGGTGCTGATCATCGCCTGTCCCTGCGCGCTCGGTCTTGCGACGCCGATGTCGATCATGACCGCGACCGGGCGCGGCGCGCATGCCGGCGTGCTGATCAAGGAAGCGGCGGCATTGGAACGTTTCGCCTCGGTCGACACGCTGATCGTCGATAAGACCGGCACGCTGACCGAGGGTAAGCCGCGGCTTACCGACGTCGTTGCCACCGACGGCATCGACGAGAACGAGCTGCTGGGCCTCGCGGCCTCGCTGGAAAAGGGCTCCGAACATCCGCTGGCCGAGGCGATCGTCGAGGGCGCCGCCGCGCGCGGCCTGAAGCTGGCCGACGCGGTCGATTTCGAAGCCATCACCGGCAAGGGCGTTTCGGGCACGGTTTCGGGCAGGAAGGTCGCGCTCGGTAATGCGGCCATGATGGCGGACCTCCGTGTCGCAACGTCGGCGGCCAATGCCGAGGCGCTGCAGGCCGAAGGCAAGACGGTCATGTTCGTGGCTGTCGAGGGCAGTTTCGCCGGTATTGTCGCCGTCGCCGATCCCGTAAAGGCGACGACAGCCGAGGCGATAAGGGCGCTGCACGACAAGGGGCTGCGCATCATCATGGCGACAGGCGACAACGAGCGCACGGCACGAGCGATCGCCGGCAGGCTCGGCATCGACGAGGTCCGCGCCGGGTTGCTGCCGGATGAGAAGGGCCAGCTGGTCGAGGAGCTGCGTGCCAAGGGCGCCGGCGTCGCCATGGCCGGCGACGGTGTCAACGACGCGCCGGCGCTGGCCGGCGCCGATGTCGGCATCGCCATGGGCACCGGCGCCGATGTCGCGGTCGAAAGCGCCGGCATCACGCTGGTCAAGGGCGACTTGAATGGCATCGTCAGGGCACGCACGCTCGCCCAGGCGACGATCCGCAACATCCGCCAGAACCTGTTCTTTGCCTTCCTCTATAACGTGCTCGGCGTGCCGGTCGCGGCCGGCGTGCTGTATCCGCTCACCGGCACGCTTTTGTCGCCGATGCTGGCGGCGGCGGCGATGAGCCTGTCATCGGTCTCCGTGATCGGCAACGCGCTGCGGCTGAGAACGTTGAAACTCTGAGCAAGACCCCCAGATACGAAATCCAACAGAAGGAGACCTGAATGACCCTGGCCAAGAAAATCGTGCTGCTTTTGATGGCGGCCGGAATGCTGCTCGCCGTGTTCCTCGAGAGCGTGCCGGCCTCGTCGGAGGAGATGAAGCACGACATGTCCAAGATGGCGATGGGCGCCCAGAGCCCGGCCACCGTCGGCTACGAGAAGGCGATGAAGAAGATGCACAAGGACATGACGATCAAATACACCGGCAATGCCGATGTCGATTTCGTCCGCGGCATGATCCCGCATCATCAGGGCGCCATCGACATGGCCAAGGTGGTAATCGCCAATGGCAAGGATCCGGAAATCCGCAAGCTCGCCGAAGGCGTCGTTACGGCACAGGAAGCCGAGATCAAGCAGATGCAGGACTGGCTCGCCAAGCATCCGGCGAAATAGTCACTGCGGGAAATCCGGGCGGCCAGCCGGCGTCGGTCTGGATTTCCGGCTGTGGCTGTGCTGCGATCCAGCCTTACGCGGAGAACGCCATGCCCTCGTCGATCAGAACCTTGAAGCTGCCGTCGGGCGAAACCGTCCCGGTGCTGGGCCAAGGCACCTGGAAGATGGGTGAGGATCGATGGCGCCATGCCGATGATGTCGCGGCGCTGAAGCTTGGGCTGGACCTCGGCATGAAGCTGATCGACACGGCGGAAATGTATGCCGATGGCGGCGCCGAGGAGGTGGTGGCGCAAGCCATCGCCGGGCGCCGCGACGAGACCTTCCTGGTCTCCAAGGTGCTGCCCTCCAACGCCTCGCGCGCCGGCGTGAAGCGCGCCTGCGAGAGCAGCCTGAAGCGCCTCGCTACCGACCGCATCGATCTCTATCTGCTGCATTGGCCCGGCAGCGTGCCGCTGTCCGAAACCGTGGAGGCGTTCGAGGCGCTGAAGTCGCAAGGCAAGATCCGCCACTGGGGCGTCAGCAATTTCGACACCGACGAGATGGAGGACCTTGTCGGGCTGCCGTCCGGCGCCAACGTCCAGACCAATCAGGTGCTCTACAACCTGTCGCGGCGCGGCCCGGAATTCGACCTTGCGCCGTGGTGCGTGAAGCGCGGCATCCCGCTGATGGCTTATTCGCCGGTCGAGCAGGGCGCGCTGGCTCGCAATGCCCGGCTCGAGGCGGTCGCTGCCCGCCACGACGCAACGGCCGCGCAGATCGCGCTTGCCTGGATAATGATGCAGGACGGCGTCATCGCCATCCCGAAGGCCGGCCGCCAGGAGCATGTCCGCCAGAACGCCGCCGCGCTCGATATCCAATTGACTGCGGAGGATTTCGCCGAGCTCGATCGCGCATTCCCGCCGCCGACGCGCAAGCGCGGCCTGGAAATGATCTAGTGGCACTGCACAGGGATGTTGATCGGCCGGCTCTGTTTTATGGCAGGCGGCATGCGCTGGAGATTGGCCGAAACGCCCATCGCGATCGTCATTCCAGGGCGGAGCAGCCGCGAAGCGGCGTCGCGGAGACCCTGGAATCCATTCCGTGACCTGGGCCGTGGGATGCGGCGAAGCAGAATTCTGCACCCTTGCTACGCCTCGATGTCACGGATTCTATGGTCTGCGCCGCGTCGCTTCGCTCCTTGCTCCGCCATAGAATGACGAGGTGGCGGCGGCTTCAACCAATCCCCGGCGTTTGCGCTGATTTCACAGAAATGAACGGAAAATCTTGCACCAAGACAGACCTCAACCCTTCAAATCCCTGTGTCGAGGGAACTAACCAAAAACCTCGCGACGGAATGCGCGGTTGAAAGAGAGCAAGCGTGGAACGAATTTCAGCCGGACCTCATTACACGGCCTATAAAATCGGCGACTTGACCGTTACCTCGCTGCGCGACGGTTACGTCGATATGCCGGTCCGTCGACTGCGCCAGCCGGGAGACAAGCCTTTCGGCGACGATCTGCCGCCGCAGGTGCCGCTCTTCGACGGCGCGCTCCGATTGTCGGTCAATGCCTTTGCCATCGACGACGGCGAAGACATCACGCTGATCGATACCGGATCCTCGAATGCATGGCACCCGACGATGGGCTTTCTGCCGCAGGCGCTGAGCGAAGCGAAGATCGCCGTCGATCGGATACGAACGGTCGCCTTCACCCACACCCATCTCGACCATAGCCAAGGGCTCGTCCGTCCGGATGGCGGGGACGGTTTCCCGCAGCTCTCCCGCTTGCTTGTCCCTCGAGCCGAGCTCGACATGTTCCGGTCGGAAGCGAGGTTGAGCCGCTTCCATGACCGAGCGCAGCCCCTGGACCCGGGACAGCACTTGAGCGCGAACATCGAGGCGGTCGCCGCCCCGGGTCATGAAATCGGCCATACCTGCTTTCGTGCCACGAGCCGCGGCGAAACATTGCTGGCCTGGGGCGACCTTGTGCACGTGCCGTCGCTTCAGTTCGATCGGCCGGACATCACATGGGAATTCGACGCCGACAAGGAGCAGGCACGGGCAACGCGGCTGCAGATATTGGCTCTTGCCGCCGACAACGCCTGGTGCGTTGCAGGGGCGCATCTCGACTCACCGGGCATCGGCCGGGTTTCCCGAACCGAGACGGGCTTCCGCTTCGAACCTTTGTAGGAACCCGAGTTAGGCCTTGACCGGCAGCCCAAGCCGCATGCGCAGCCGGCGCAGCGTACGGGAGAATACCCCGGCATCGTCAGCGGCACGGGCAAGGGTGAGCGCGCCCTGGATTGCGGCAACGGTTTCCTCGGCCAGCTCGACTGCTTCGGTTTTCCCATGCCCAACTCGCGCCAGCGCATCGGCGAGGTGCGCGACCCAGCGGCCGAAATAGTCCCTGATTTGGCTGGCGAAGACGTCGCGGGATGCCTCCAGCGCGAAGGCGCCGACGAGACAGACCCGGCGCCCGGAGCGGAAGTAGCTGTCAGTCGCCGCGAGCATCTGCTCGATCCCGGCCGACGGATCGGCGCCGTCGCGCAGCGGCGCAAAGACATTATCCTCGAACCAGCCGTCGATATGGGCAATGACGGCCCTGGCCATCTCCTCCTTGCCGCCCGGAAAGAAGTGGTAGAGGCTCCCCTTGCCGAGCCCCGCCGCCTCGCCGATCAGGGCCAGGCTGGCGCCGTCATAGCCGTTCTCGCGGAAGACTTCCGCCACGATCGCCAGCAACTGGTCGCGGTCCGGAGCGATGCGTCGCATGCTTAGTGTTCTTGTTTGAGCATGATCTTTTCCAAAAACCGCTACGCACTTTTTGAGGTCATGTTCTAAAGCCCGAGTTCCGAAAGGCCGGGATGGTCGTCCGGCCGGCGGCCGAGCGGCCAGTGATATTTCCGCTCGCGCTCCGTGATCGGCAGGTCGTTGATGCTCGCCACGCGACGGCGCATCAGCCCGGCCTCGTCGAATTCCCAGTTCTCGTTGCCGTAGGAGCGGAACCAGTGGCCGCTATCGTCGCGCCATTCATAGGCGAAGCGCACCGCGATGCGGTTGTCGTTCCAGGTCCAGACCTCCTTGATCAGGCGATAATCCAGCTCGCGCGCCCATTTGCGCTTGAGGAAATCGACGATCTCGCCGCGACCCGAGATGAATTCGGCCCGGTTGCGCCAGCTGCTGTCCTCGGTATAGGCGAGCGAAACGCGTTCCGGGTCGCGGCTGTTCCAGGCATCCTCGGCGAGGCGCGCCTTTTGCGCCGCTGTCTCGGCCGTGAAGGGCGGCAATGGCGGACGGCTCATGAAATCTCCTGTCGGTTCCGATCGTCGATAACCGACATTGTACCGACCGGTACAATCAGTCAAGGCCACGCCTGGTTCTACTGCTTCGTTGCCAGACCCTTCAGCCGGTAGAGCGCCTCCAGCGCCTCGCGCGGCGTCATCTCATCGGGATTGATCGCGCCAAGCGCTTCGCCCAGCGCATCGCTTTTGGCGGGTTTCGGGGCTTCGCGTTTCACCGCCACCGAAAACAGCGGCAGGTCGTCGACGAGCCGATTGGTCTTGCCCGAGACTTCGCCTTCTTCGAGCTGGTGCAGCACTTCCTTGGCGCGGGCGACGACCGCTTCCGGCAGGCCGGCGAGCCGCGCCACCTGCACGCCGTAGGAGCGGTCGGCCGCGCCCTTGCCGACCTCGTGCAGGAAGACGACGTCGCCTTCCCATTCCTTGACGCGCATGGTGACATTGTGAAGCCGGGGGAGCTTGCCGGCCAGCGCCGTCATCTCGTGGAAATGCGTGGCAAAGATCGCCCGGCAGCGGTTCTTCTCATGCAGATATTCGACGGCCGCCCAGGCGATCGACAGGCCATCGAAAGTTGCCGTGCCGCGGCCGATCTCGTCGAGGATGACCAGCGCCCGCTCGCCGGCCTGGTTGAGGATCGCCGCCGTCTCGACCATTTCGACCATGAAGGTCGAGCGGCCGCGCGCCAGGTCGTCCGAAGCGCCGACGCGCGAGAACAGCCGGTCGACGACGCCGATATGGGCGCTTTGCGCCGGCACGAAGGAGCCGGTCTGAGCGAGTATGGCGATCAGCGCGTTCTGCCTGAGGAACGTCGACTTACCGCCCATATTCGGGCCGGTGAGCAGCCAGATCGCGCCGGCCTTGGCGCCGCCCTGGGGCGACAGGTCGCAATCATTGGCCACGAACGGGCCTTCGCCGGAACGTCTGAGCGCCTGTTCGACCACCGGGTGACGCCCACCGGCAATTTCGAAGGCGAGGCTCGAATCCACCAGCGGCCGGCACCAGCCCTCGCTTTCGGAAAGCAATGCCAGAGCCGATGAAACATCCAGAGCCGCAAGCGCGTCGGCGCCGGCGCGGATCCGTTCGGCCTCTCCCACCACTTCCGCCGTCAGCCGTTCGAAGGCGGCAAGCTCGATGCCGAGCGCCCGGTCGGCGGCGTTGGCGATCTTCGATTCCAGCTCCGCCAGTTCGGTCGTGGTGAAGCGCATGGCGTTGGCCATGGTCTGGCGATGGATGAAGCGCGCCTTGGCGGTGTCGCTGCCGGTCATGATCGAATGGTGATTGGCCGTCACCTCGATGTAATAGCCGAGCACATTGTTGTGCCGGATCTTCAGCGAACGGATGCCGGTTTCCTCGATCAGCGAGCGCTCAAGTCCGGCGATCACTTTGCGCGATTCGTCGCGCAATGCCCGCATCTCGTCGAGCTCGGCATTGTAGCCAGACCGCACGAAGCCGCCGTCGCGCTTGATCAGCGGCAGCTCGTCGTCGAGCGCCTCGCTGAGGTGGCGGGCAAGCGCCTCCGGCAAGGCGTGGATCGCGGCCAGTGCCGCGGCGAGTTCGGCGGGCAGGACGGCCGCTGCGAACAATTCGGCGATCGCGCCGGCCGCCTCGAAGCCGGCGCGCAGCGCGCCCAGATCGCGCGGTCCGCCGCGGTTGAGCGCCAGCCTGGACAGCGCGCGCGGCATGTCGGCGACGCTTTTGAGACTCGCGCGCAGGCCCTGGCAAAGCCGCGTCTCGGAGCGGAAGAACGACACCGAATCCAGTCGGGCCGCAATCGCCGCCGGGTCGGTCAGCGGCGCCATCAGACGGTCGGCGAGCAATCGCGCGCCGCCGCCGGTCACGGTGCGGTCGATCGCCTTGAACAGCGAGCCGTCGCGATTGCCGGACAGCGTGCGCAAAAGTTCCAGATTGGCGCGGGTCGCCGGATCGATGAAGAGCGTCGAGCCCTGCTCCTCGCGCTCGGGGCGCGACAGCGGCGGCCGCTCCGCTTTCTGCGTTTTTTCGACATAGGCGATGGCGCCCGAGATCGCCGACAGCTCGGCGCGCGAAAACGTGCCGAAACTGTCCGGCGTCGCGACGTCGAAGAAGCGGGCGATGCGTCCGGTGGCTGAGGCCGAATCGAACAGCGACGGCGGCTGCGGATTGGCGACGCGGCCCAGCACGTCGAACACGGGCCTGAGCTCCGGATCATGGAAAACCGGCTCGGCGACGATCAGCTCGCGCGGGTCGACGCGGAAGATGTCGGCAAGCAGCCGCTCGGCGCTCGTCTCGGCGACGCGGAAGGCGCCGGTCGAAATGTCGATCCAGGCCAGCGCAAAGCCGGCCTGGCTGGTCGCGCCCCCCTTCACGCGGCCGAGCGCCATCAGGAAGCTCGATTCCGAGGGCGCGAGCAGCTTGTCCTCGGTGATGGTGCCCGGCGTGACCAGCCGCACCACGTCGCGCCGCACCACCGATTTGGAGCCGCGTTTCTTGGCTTCGGCCGGGTCCTCGATCTGCTCGCAGACGGCGACGCGAAAACCTTGCGCGATCAGCTTCTGCAGATAGTCGTCCGCCGCATGCACCGGCACGCCGCACATCGGGATGTCATTGCCCTGGTGCTTGCCGCGCTTGGTCAAGACGATGCCCAGCGCCTGGCTCGCCTTCTCTGCATCGTCGAAGAACAGCTCGTAGAAATCGCCCATACGGTAGAACAGCAGCGAATCCGGGTTCGCCGCTTTGATCTCGATGAATTGCTCCATCATCGGCGTGACGCCGCCCGTGACAAAAGCTGCCGGTGCCGCCGTGGCGTTGTGTTCTTCCGGGGTACGCATATTCATCCCGGCACGCTAGCAGATGTGGGCGGGCGGTTTAATGCCGGCGGCTGCAAAAACGGGGGACGAGCGGGCCGTTGCCGCCACCAGCAGGACGGGCGCGCAGGGCGTGTTGCCTCATGCCGCCGGCCGACATATGGATCGTTCGGGTGTCATGAGAAGACAGCGGGCGATGAAGAAGGACGGACACGAGACGTTCGAGGAGATGGTCGGCCCTGTCGGCTCGCCGCTCGGGCGGGTGCGGCTTCTTGCCACCAACCGCGCCAACCGTACCAAAACCAAAATCAGGGCGTGGGTGCGGACACGGTTTCCCTTCATCCTGCCGACGCGCGGGCCGCTCTCCGGCCTCGATGGCGGCATCGACATACCCGTCCATATCTTCAGTCGCGATCCGTTGATCCTCTACATACCTGTCGGCGGCCGGCGCCCGCTCTACGCACTCGCTGCTCTCTGCCGGCGGATGGTGCCACGGCGCGCTACCTTCCTTCTGATGCCGAACTGGACGCTGGAGAGGCCCAGCGTCGTCGAGCAGATACGCAAGGATCTCGCGTGGTTCGCCGCGGTCTGCCCCAACCATGACCTGATCTTTCTCTGCAACACAGAGGAAGAGCGCCGTCTGATTGCAGGCGTTGGCGGCACAGCGATCTTCTCCAACCACAATCTGATGATCTCGGAAGACGTCTTCCAGCCGCTGCCGGACGTGCCGGTCGAGTACGATGCCGTCTACAATGGCCGCATCTCGCACACCAAGCGGCACCACCTCGCCTTCGAGATCGAAAGACTGGTCCATGTGACGTCCTCGATCGGCGAATTGCCGCCGGCCGGCGACCGCGCCTTCATCCACCGGCTGCAGGCGCAATCGCCGCTTCACAGCATCGCCAATCCGCTCGTTGACGGCCTGCCCGGGCGGATGCCGCCTTACGAGGTCAACCGCGTCTACAACCGGGCCGCGGTCGGGCTCTGCCTGTCGGCGGTGGAAGGGGCGATGTATTCCAGCATGGAGTATCTGCTGGCCGGTCTGCCGATCGTCTCGACGCCGAGCATCGGCGGCCGCGATGTCTATTTCGATCCGGACTATTGCCTTATCGCCGAGCCGGAGCCGGCCGCAATCCGCCGTGCGGTCGAGCGACTTCGCGACCGCGCTATCCCGCGCGAGGAGATTCGCGGCCGCACGCTGGAACGGGTGCGGGCGGAACGGCTGGAACTGATGGCCTATCTCTCGGCGCTTAAGCAGCGCATGGGAAGCTACGATCCGCCTTTCTCCGAATGGCCGTTCGCCGGCACCTCCGGGCTGACGCGGTGGGCCCCGGTAGGCGAGCACCTGCGCGAGATTGCCGCGATCTCATCGGGCAAGATCTGACTGCTTGTCTCTGCCAACGGAAGAACAAAATCGCTGGATCGCTTGGCGGTTTACAGCGGCGGCGTGTACCCTTAAGCGGGTAATTCAAAACAATGCGCCTCAAGAGCGCGAAATGGTGGGAGAAACGTCAGCGACATGGCCAGGAAAACGGAAAGCAGCGGCCCCTCCGTCAGCCCCGAGGAGGCGCTGGAGTTCCACGCCATGGGACGGCCCGGCAAGCTGGAGATCGTCGCCACCAAGCCGATGGCGACGCAACGCGATCTGAGCCTCGCCTATTCGCCGGGCGTCGCCGTTCCCGTGCGCGCCATCGCCGAGGATCCGAGCCGCGCCTTCGACTATACGACGCGCGGCAACATGGTCGCCGTCATCTCCAACGGCACCGCCATCCTCGGTCTCGGCAATCTCGGCGCGCTGGCCTCGAAGCCGGTGATGGAAGGCAAGGCGGTGCTGTTCAAGCGCTTCGCCGATGTCGATTCGATCGACCTCGAAGTGGCGACCGAGGACGCCGAAGAGTTCATCAATTGCGTGCGCTTCCTCGGGCCGTCCTTCGGCGGCATCAACCTGGAGGATATCAAGGCGCCGGAGTGCTTCATCATCGAGCAGCGGCTGCGCGAGCTGATGGACATCCCGGTCTTCCATGACGATCAGCATGGCACGGCCATCATCTCGGCCGCCGGGCTGATCAACGCGTTGGAGATCACCGGCCGCGACATGAAGACCACGAAGATGGTCTGCAACGGCGCTGGCGCCGCCGGCATCGCCTGCATCGAATTGATGAAGGCGATGGGTTTTTCGCCGGAAAACATCATCCTGTGCGACACCAAGGGCGTGGTCTTCCAGGGCCGTACCGAAGGCATGAACCAGTGGAAGTCGGCGCATGCGGTCAAGACCGAGGCGCGCAGCCTGGCCGAAGCGCTGGACGGCGCAGACGTCTTCCTCGGCCTGTCCGCCAAGGGCGCGCTCACCACCGCCATGGTGCAGTCGATGGCCAAGAACCCGATCATCTTCGCCATGGCCAATCCCGATCCGGAGATCACGCCGGAGGAAGTGGCCGAGATCCGCACCGACGCCATCATGGCCACCGGCCGCTCCGACTACCCCAACCAGGTCAACAATGTTCTGGGCTTCCCCTATATCTTCCGCGGCGCGCTGGATGTGCGCGCCACCACCATCAATGACGAGATGAAGATCGCGGCCGCCAGGGCGCTTGCCGAGCTGGCGCGTCAGGACGTGCCGGACGACGTCGCCGCCGCCTATCAGGGCAACCGGCCGAAATTCGGCCCCAACTACATCATCCCGGTGCCGTTCGATCCGCGCCTGATCTCGGCGATCCCGCTGGCGGTGGCCAAGGCGGCAATGGAATCCGGTGTCGCCCGCAAGCCGATCCTCGACCTCGACCGCTATGCGCAGGAACTGTCCGCCCGCCGCGACCCGATCGCCTCGACCTTGCAGCGCATCTACGACCGCGTGCGCCGCCAGCCCAAGCGCATCGTCTTCGCTGAGGGCGAGGAGGAGCAGGTGATGCGCGCCGCCGTCTCCTATGTGAACCAGAGGCTCGGCACGGCGATCCTGCTCGGCCGCGACGACGTCATCAAGGACAATGCCCGAAATGCCGGCATCGACTTGAACAAGCCGGGCCTCGAGATCATCAACGCCAGGCTGTCGCGCCGCAACGGCATCTACACCGACTATCTCTACGAGCGCATGCAGCGGAAGGGTTTCCTGTTCCGCGACTGCCAGCGGCTGATCAACAACGACCGCAACCATTTCGCCGCCTGCATGGTGGCGCTGGGCGACGCCGACGGCATCGTCACGGGTGTGACGCGCAACTATTCCACCGCGCTCGACGACGTGCGCCGCATCATCGACGCCAAGCCGGGCCACCGGGTCATCGGCGTCTCGATCGTGCTCGCTCGGGGCAGGACGGTGCTGGTCGCCGACACCGCCGTGCACGACATGCCGAACGCCGAGCAGATCGCCGACATCGCCGAGGAGGCGGCCGGCTTCGCCCGCCGCATGGGTTACGAGCCGAGACTTGCCATGCTCGCCTACTCGACCTTCGGCCATCCGCAGGGCGAGCGTTCCGAGCGCGTGCAGGAGGCGGTGCGCATCCTCGACAAGCGCCGCGTCGATTTCGAGTATGACGGCGAGATGGCGGCCGACGTGGCGCTGAACCCGCGCGCCATGGCGCAGTATCCTTTCATTCGCCTGACCGGCCCGGCCAATGTGCTGGTGATGCCCGCCTTCCACTCGGCCTCGATCTCGACCAAGATGCTGCAGGAACTTGGCGGCTCGACCGTCATCGGCCCGCTGCTGGTCGGCCTCAACAAGCCGGTCCAGATCGTCTCGCTCAACGCCAAGGACTCAGATATCGTCAACATGGCGGCGATCGCGGCCTATACGGCGGGGAATTGACGCGCCGCTGGGCGCACCGGTTTTCGCCGAACCGAAAAGGCAGAAGGCCCGCGGCGATGCCGCAGGCCTTCTTTTTGCTTTTTAGGATCGATCAGAAATTGCGCTGGAAACGGACGATGCCGCCGACGCTGTTCTTCTTGTCGGCCTTGGTCCAGTCGACGACATTGGTGTCACCGAGCCCATCGTCAAACCTGCCGAAATGGTCCCAATCAACTTCGCCTGTGATCGTGAAGCCCGGAACGATGGTGTAGGCGATGTTCGCAGCCACGGCGTAGTTCTTGTCGTCGTCAGCCGAAGCCTGGAGGTTGAACGAAGTCTTGGCGTCGAACTTGTAGGTGCCGCCACCCCAGACAGCCCAATTGCCGCCCCACGGCTTGTAGAAGCCCCGGCCATGGGTGTTGATGGTGTTACCCGTGTCGCGGAAGTTATCATCGGTACCGTAGCCGCCCATGATGAACAACGTCAGTTCCTTGGTGACATTGACGTCCAGGCGAACCTTGCCGGCCACTTCCTCATAGGCGCTGTCGTAGGCGACGACGCCGGTGACCGCGCCCCAGTCGCCTTTGTACTTCACGCCGCCGACGACATGCGGAACATAGCTGTCGATCGTGCCGGAAATAATGCCCGTACCCGTGCCGGTGACAAGACCTGTAACGTCAGAACCTTCTTCAAGCGAGATGACGCCCGAGAAGCCGTTGCCAGCGTCGAAGTAGTAGCTGACGAGGTCGGTGTCCTTGATGCCGTACGGGATGATCGTGTCCTGGATGACGTTACCGGCGTAGCCGATGAACGAGTCGTAAACCGATTCGTCCTTACCGACGCGCAGGCCGCCGAGCTGGATCCATGCGAAGTTCAGCGACACGTTCGACGGACCGCCATTCGGGAAGTTGAAGCGCGTCTCGGTATAGGTCTTCAAGGTGCCGAGCTCGGTCTCCTGACCGGTCCAGGTCTTCAGCGCAAAACGGGCGTTCTTCTTCCAAGTGCTCTGCAGGTCGCCGTCCTGAACGTCTCTGGTCTTGCGGCCGTCGAGGGAGCCGATGTCGCCGAAGCCGGCGTCATAGCGGATGTAGCCGCCGACGCGCAGGCAGGTCTCGGTGCCGGGGATGTAGAAGTAGCCGGCGCCGTAGACGTCGCAGATCTTCACGTATTCGGCCGGTTCCGGCTCGGCAACGGTCACCGCGTCGGCGGCGCGGGCGCCCGAAACTGCGATCAGAGCCGCAGCGGAGCCGAGTAGAAGGCTCTTGATGTTCATTTTCTTGAATCTCCAGTCAAAGGTTCAAGACAGGCCTGACGTGCCGTTCGGCTTTGCCACCCCCGTCCCCATCGTTGAAAAAGCACGCGCACCGGCGCCGCTTCTTCGCCTTGGACATGGCCTAATCGTTGGCCTCACACAACAGGGATTGTGTCGGAAAGGCGGCCTTTTGAACGCTTGTGGAAGTCTTGTTGCGCAAATATCACGTCACATAAATGCAAAGATGGGACATTCTGAACAATAAGTACAATCGGAACACAGGATAACCTGTGTAATGTGCCAAATGTGCCAATTATTACAGTTTTATGACGGATAATTTGCCGGCTAAATTTCTGAGAATCCGGGTAAACATAGAAAAAATTGACTCCGCGAAACGGGAGTCAGGATAGAGTGCGGGCGGCGCGGATGACGTCCTCGACCGTGTCTTGCCGTAACATCTCGATGGGGATGCGGCCGTCGAGCTCGGGCGAGGGTCGGGTTAGCCAGAACCAGGCAAGCCTCGGATTGGCGATCGCCGAAAGCACGCCGCTGATCCCCGGAACCGGCCTGCCGTCGACGAACTGGGCCAATGGGAAGACATGCTTGCGGCCGCCCTTGCGCAGCGCGACGACCTCGCCGCGCCTTTGCCAGCGATGCAGCGTGGACCGCGGGATACGGAGCTTGTCCTCGAGATAGGTGGAGCCGGCGACTTCGCCGGCCCAATCCTCGATCAGCATCGACTGGAGATCCGCGGCGCGCTCGGCGATCTGCGGTGCAATCGGCCTTCCTGCTTCCGGTTTCGGCGGGGTCTCGAAGCTGCGGTCGGGGAGGGTCGAATCCCCCCTCGCTATCTTTTCCGCAATTGCGCGCAGAAAATCGGAGGCAAGGCCGGTCCAATCGCCCTTGAAGGAATCGATTGCAAGGCGCTGCGCAGATGGCAGGAAGGGAAGGGCAGCGGCCACATGGCCGGCAATCTTGCCGGCTGAAGTCAGCGCCTCGGTGTCAAGCAGGACGCCCTGCCGCATCAGCGCCTGCTGCACCGCCTCGGCGACCAGGCCTGCCAATGCCTCTTGTGAAATCCCGTCGGACGAGTTCTGGAATCTGGTCATGAATCTGTCTTGTGGCCCGCGCTCCTCCCAGGCGCCGGCGGATGCTGAAATTCTTATTGCGGAAAGCAAAAGCTGCGGCGGCAACGAACGCCGCGGCCCGGCAGGTTGCTGGCATGCATCTTCACACCCCTAGTTAAGCGTGCCGCAATGTCAGTCGCAGTACGCCTCAGTTTGCGTGTAGGAGCGCTTTGTGACAGGGGCGCGACAGAGAAGCCAGTTTCGACCCTGTTGGCGGTGACGCAACGGTACTTATTGGGCAGCTCTAAAGAAGCCCCGCTTGCTCGGCCTCGCGACGTAGGTTCTGGCGCGGGCGCGGGCCGATCTGCTGGATCACCAGCCCAGCCGACAGCGAGCCGAGATCGCCGCAGTCCTTGAGGCTGCGGCCGGTCGTGTAGCCGTAAAGGAAGCCGGCAGCGTAGAGATCGCCGGCGCCGGTCGTGTCGACCAGCTCCTTGATCTTCGTCGCCTGGATGACGACGGTCTCGTCGCCGCGCACGATGACCGAGCCTTTTTCAGAACGGGTGACGGCGGCTATTCTGCAATCCTTGCGGATGGCGGCGAGCGCTTCCTCGAAGGAGGCGGTCTGATAGAGCGACTTGATCTCGTGGCTGTTGGCAAAGACGATGTCGACGGTGCCCGAACGCATCAGGTCGAGAAACTCGTCGCGGTAGCGGTCGACGCAGAAGGAATCCGATAGTGTCATCGACACTTCGCGGCCCGCCGCATGCGCCAGCTTGGCCGTCTGCCGAATGGCCTCCTTGGCGCGCGGCGGATCCCACAGATAGCCTTCGAAATAAGTCACCTTGGCGCCGGCGGCTTTGTCGGCCTCGACATCCTCGGGGCCAAGCTCGATGCAGGCGCCGAGATAGGTGTTCATCGAACGCTCGCCGTCGGGCGTGACGAAGATCATCGAGCGCGCCGTCGGCGGTTCGCCCTTGAGCGGTGCGGTATCGAAGGCCACGCCCTGGGCGTGGATGTCATGGGTGTAGATTTCGCCCAGCGCGTCGTTCGACACCTTGCCGAAGAAGGCGGCCCGTCCGCCGAGGCTGGCGACGCCGGCCGCGGTGTTGCCGGCGCTGCCGCCGGAAGCCTCGATCGCCGGCCCCATGCGGCTGTAAAGCAACTCGGCGCGCCTGGCGTCGATGAGGTTCATCGCGCCCTTGATGATGCCGTTGGTCTCGAGAAAAGCTTCGTCGCACTGCGCGATGATGTCGACAATGGCATTGCCGATGCAAAGCACGTCATATTCCGGCATCAAAATCTCCGCCAAGGACCTAGCCGGCTATCTGGCATGCCGGCCGGGCGCGGGTCTAGCGACTTGGCATTGCTTTGCCTACCCCGAAAATCGCCATTGTCTTGCGAAGCACCGGCTGCGGCAGCGTTCGTGTCGAACTGGCCCATATCGACCGCGGCCTTCGCCGCTATGGTTTCACGGCGATCGAAACATTTCCGCGCCGCCATGGGCTAGAAGCAATTCCAGGAAAAGTGCGTGGCGGGTCCGGAATTGCGTAACAACAAAGCGGATCGTTCCCGCAGCAGAAGGCGCAGAAATGTCCGAGAAGACCGAAATGTCCACCGAGCTGGCGCTGCTTGGCGTTTTGGCGGTGCTGTGGGGCGCCTCCTACACATTCATCAAGATCGGCGTCGAGACAATCCCGCCTGTGACCTTCATCGCCGGACGCACGCTGATTGCCGGCGCCATTCTGCTTGGCCTCATCCGCTGGCGCGGCCTTGCCATGCCGCGGGATATGGTCAATTGGCGCCGCTTCATGTTCCAGGCCTGCCTCAACAGCGTCATCCCTTTCACGCTGATTGCCGCCGCCGAGCGCTCGATCGACGCCGGTCTTGCGACGATCCTGAACGCGACGTCGCCGATCTTCACCTTCCTGCTGACGGCGCTGATCACCCGTCACGAGCCGGTGAACCTGCGCAAGCTCGTCGGCGTCGGCGCCGGCATCGCCGGCATTTGCCTCATCGTCGGCACCGAGGCCCTTGGCGGCATCGGCCGCCAGCTCTGGGCGCAGCTTGCCGTGGTCGCCGCCACCGTCTGCTACGCGGGCGCCGCCATCTTTGGCCGTAACTTCCGCGGGCTCGATCCGATGGTGCCGGCGGCCGGCTCGATGATCTGCGGCGCCGTGATCCTGATTCCCTTGAGCCTCGTCTTCGACCGGCCCTGGACGTTGACGCCGTCGCCGGCATCGATGCTGGCTCTTTTCGGGCTTTCGGTCTTCTCCACCGCGCTCGCATTCTCGATCTTCTTCCGCCTCATCCACACGCTGGGCTCGGTCGGCACCACCTCGCAGGCCTATCTGCGCGTGCCGATCGGCGTCGGCATCGGCGCCGTCTTCCTCGGCGAAAGCCTCGGGCCGACGGCCTGGCTCGGCATGGCCTTCGTCGTCGCCGGCGTCGCGGCGATGACCATTCCGGCGAGACAGGCCAGGCTTGCGCAATAGTTGCGCCTGGCATCCAGCCTGCTTATCTGCGAAGCGTCTTTCTCGATGAAGGGTTTGAAGACGCTGTGATCCTCGACGCCGCCCGCGCCGCCGCCAGCCGGTTGTTCTCTCCCGAATTCCGTTCCGTTTTTCTGAAGACGCTGGGGCTGACGCTGCTCGCTCTGCTGGCGCTGTGGGTCGGTTTGGAGAGCCTGCTCGAATGGCTGGCCTGGCCATGGCTGCAAACGCTGCTTCCGGGCCTGCCGTCCTGGGCCGGGTGGCTGGGCGGCATCATCGCCGGCATCGTTCTGGCTGTCGGCTTGGCCTTGCTCATCGCGCCGGTGACGGCGATCGTCGCCGGCCTGTTCCTCGACGATGTCGCCCAAGTGGTCGAACGTACCGACTACCCCGACGATCCGCCCGGCCGCGCCGTGCCGGCGCTGCATTCGCTTGCGCTGGCCGTCAAATTCTTCGGCGTGGTCGTCCTCGGCAACATCGTCGCGCTGCTGCTGTTGCTGGTGCCGGGCATCAACATTGCCGCCTTCTTCATCGTCAACGGCTATCTGCTGGGCCGCGAATTCTTCGAGTTCGCCGCCATGCGGTTTCGTCCCGAGCCCGAGGCCAAGGCGTTGCGCCGCAAATATGCCGGCACGGTGTTCCTGGCCGGACTGGTCATCGCCATGTTCCTTGCCGTGCCGCTGCTCAACCTTCTGACGCCGCTTTTTGCCGCCGCCATGATGGTGCATCTGCACAAGGCGGTTGCGGCGCGGGAGCCGGTTTAGCCTTATTCAGTCGCCCCACTACGGAACAACGCCTGCAGCTTACCGAACGGCATCGCCGCCCGGGCGAAGCCGAAGGTGCCGTCCTGCTGGATTTCGCGCGCCGCCGTCTCCAGCATGCCATAGGCGAAATTAGTCAGCCACGGTCCGAGCGAGATGCGCTTGGCTCCGGCCATAGCAAGGTCGGCGATGGTGAAGCCGGGTCGGGCCATCACATTGACCGGCCGGGTTAGCGACGAGCAGATCGTGCGCACCATTTCGACGTCGCCGATGCCCGGCGCATAAAGCACGTCGGCGCCGGCTTTCTCGAAGGCCTGCAGCCGCTTGATCGTGTCGTCGAGGTCGGTCTTGCCCCACAGGAAATTCTCGGCCCGCGCTGTGAAGACGAAATCGTGCTTGAGCGCCCGGGCTGCCTCGACAGCGGCAGCGACGCGCTCGGTCGCCAGCGAGAAATCGTAGATCGGATTACCGGGGTCGCCGGTGTGGTCCTCGATCGAGCAGCCGGCAAGACCGGCGGCTTCGGCCGCGAAGATGGTTTCGGCCGCCTGTTCTGGGCTGTCGCCCTTGCCGCGCTCCAGATCGGCCGAAACCGGCAGCTCTGTCGCCGCAGTCACCTCTCGGCAATGATGGATCATGGCGTCGAAGGTCACGGCGCCATCCGGCAGGCCGCGCGAGAAGGCGAAGCCGGCGCTGGTCGTCGCCAGCGCCTTGAAGCCGAAGGAAGAAAGAAGCTTTGTCGTGCCTATGTCCCAGGGATTGGGCATGACGAAGGTTGAGGCGTGCAGATCGCGAAATATCTTGCCCTTGTCCATGGCAGGTCCTCAATCATGAGTGGAGTGGTGCGGGGAATTTATCGCGGCCGCTTGAACCGGGCAAACGAATGCTTCCGGCTCAGAAACGTTTGACGTTTTCTGCTGACAATTTCTCGAAGGCGTAGGAACTCCTTGCGTAATGCGATCTGGCTTTATTCCAGCGATAGGTGACGGAAATGTCGTACGAGGCGGCCTTGGGCACCGGCTCCTCAACGGCATAGAGTGGAAAATCATGGGGCCTCTCGGATGCGCTCACGCTAGCACGGCGCGTTGCGGTGCGCAGCCGGGTGCGATCAGCGGATCGGCACGAGCCCAGCAAGTTCGCGCATGTCGTCGAACAATATGCCGCCGGCCGCCGCCAGGCCGTCGCGATCGGAGAGCGGATCGGCGTAATAGGAGAACACCCGTATGCCTGCGGCTATGCCGGCTTGGGTGCCGGCGACGCTGTCCTCGATCACGATGCAGTCGGCCGGCGCGAAGCCCATCGTCGTTGCCGCATGCAGAAAGAGATCCGGGAACGGCTTGCCTCGGCTGACCATGGTGGATGAGAACATCGCATGCTCGAACAGCGGCAACAGCCCGGTCTGGCCCAGCGTGATGTGCATCTTCGCGACCCGCGCCGAGGAAGCGACGCAATAGGCGATGCCCGCGGCCCGCACCTTATCGATGAAGTCGCGCACATAGGGGATTGCTTCGACCCCGTGCGAAAAAAGGTCCGGCAGGCCGGCATTCCAGCGCTCGACGAAGTCGGCGCCGAGCCGCACCTCGGTTGTCTCTTCGATCTCCTTCTGCACCGAGGCCATGCTGCGGCCGGAGAAGTTCTTGCGACAATATTCGAATGTGGTCGTAAACCCGGCGATGGTCAGCCATTCGGCGAGGCGCCTGTTGGCAAGGTTCTCGGTGTCGACCAAGACACCGTCGCAGTCGAAGATAACCAGCTTAGGGATTGCCATTCAAGCGGTGCCGGTCGACCCGAAGCCGCCTGCGCCGCGCGCCGTGCCGCCGGCCAGCCCTCTTTCCTCGACCGCAACCTGGGTCACGGCCGCGAAAACGATCTGGGCAATGCGCATGCCGCGCGTCACCGAGAAATCCTCGTCGCCGAGATTGACCAGCAGCACCTTCACCTCGCCGCGATAGTCGCTGTCGACGGTGCCGGGCGTGTTGAGGACGGTGAGCCCATGCTTGAAGGCAAGGCCCGAACGTGGCCGCACCTGGCCCTCCATGCCTTCGGGGATTTCCAGGACGAGCCCGGTTGGCACCAGGGCACGCTTTCCCGGCAGGATGAGCAGCGGCCGGTCTTCCGGCACCGCGGCGCGCAAATCCATGCCAGCGGCGCCCGCGCTTTCATAGGCCGGCAGCGGCAGGCCATCGCCATGCGGAAGCCTGACGAAACCGACGGTGGGGCCGATGACGGAGGAAGAATGGACAGCCGTGCGCATGAAATCGATCCTATCGGCGCGTGCGGCGATTCGGTCAACTCGCCCGCCATACTATCAACGGCTTTCTTTCTGGCGTGACTATGACCTCGCCGTCTACTTTGGCGATTGGCGAAAACACTCATCGCTTCGTCATCCACGGGCGGAGCAAGGAGCGAAGGGACGCGGAGAACCCGAGGATCCATTCCGTGACTTCAACGTGTTGCAACCGTGCAGAATTCTTCCCCGCTGCGCTCTAGGGTCGAGGTAACGGAATGGATCCTCGGGTCTCCGCGTCCGCTTCGCTCCCGCTCCGCCCGTGGATGACGAAGTCGCGGGGGCCTCGGTCAATCTAGCGCAGTTCCACTGGCACGACGGTCGTCTCCTTGATCTCCTCCATGACGAAGGAGGCCGAGACGTCCGACAGCGCCACCTTGGCGATCAGCCGCTGGTAGAGCCGGTCATAGGCCTTCACGTCAGCGACGCGGGCCCTCAGCACATAGTCGAGGTCGCCCGACATGCGGTAGACGCCGGTGATCTCGGCAAAGCCGGTGACCGCTGCGCGGAATTTCCGCAACCAGTCCGGGTCATGGTTGGAGGTGCGGACCAGGATAAAGACGGACAGCCCAAGCCCGAGCTTGTCGGCGTCGACCAGCGCGACGCGACCGGTGATGACGCCATCTTCCTCCAGGCGCTTGACACGCCGCCAACAGGCATTGCGCGAAAGCGCCACCCGCTCCGACAGTTGATCGACCGACAGCGTGCCGTCGCGTTGCAGCTCGGCCAGCAATCTTCGATCGATTTCATCAATTTCCACAGACATGTTGGGATGAATGTCCCATGAATAGGACGAAAGCAAGGACAATTTGGGACCGGTGAACCAAACCCATGTGGCAGGATACTCAGCATCGGGGCTCATCCCGGCAGGAGGGATCACCATGACGACACGGCTTGCGGCGCTCTTCACCTCTCACCCGGAGAAGGTCGGCGAGACCTATTTCGGCCATATGGCCTTCGCCGCCTGGTTCTGTTCGCGCCTGTCGATGGCCGCGGGCGCCGCGCTCGTTCACGCTTTCTTGCCATTTCTGTTCGAAACTACGGCGAGCCGAATCGTTCGCGAGCTCTATGAGCGCACGCACAACAGAGGTTCGCATGCGGTGAAGGAGCCCAAGGCTCTCCTGGACCGCGCCTGACAGATGGTGGAAAGCGATGTGCCGGTGGGCGGCCTATCTTGGTGAAGCGGTCTTCCTCGAAGACATCATCACCGCGCCCTGCCATTCGCTGATCGCCCAGAGCCACTGCGCCCAGGAAGCCAAGTCGCCGACAAATGGCGACGGTTTTGGCCTCGCCTGGTATGGCGACCGGCCTGAGCCCGGCCTCTATCGCGATATCCTGCCGGCCTGGTCCGACCCCAATCTGAAGAGCCTCTGCCGGCAGATCAAGTCGGGCCTGTTCCTCGCCCATGTGCGCGCTTCGACCGGCGGCGCCACCAGCCGCATGAACTGCCATCCCTTCGTCTCCGGCCGCTGGTCGTTCATGCATAACGGCCAGATCGGCGGTTTCGAAAAGATCCGCCGCGCGCTGGAGAACTCGCTCTCCGACGCGGTCTTCGACCAGCGCGAGGGCACCACCGATTCCGAGCTCTTTTTCCTCTTGATGATCGACCAGGGACTGGCGACCGACCCGCAGGGCGCGGTCTCGCGGGCAACCGGTCGCGTCATCGAAGCCTCCCGCCGGGCCGGCATCGAACCTGCGTTGAAACTGACCGCGGCCTTCTCCGATGGCGAGGCGCTCTATGCCGTGCGCTACGCCACCGACGGCCATGCGCCGACGCTCTATACCGGCGCCTTCGCGAAGCGCGCCGGCCATTGCATCGTCTCGGAACCCTTCGACCGCGACGGCGGCGAGTGGCAGGCGATACCTCCGGCGAGCTTCGTCACCATGACGAGGGAAGGCACCGGCATCCGTCCGTTCGCGCCGGCGGCGGCCCCGCTGGCGCTGGCGGGCTGAACCGCAATTTCGATCAAGCCTCGCCATCCTCTTTCCGCCGGCCGCCGGGTTACTGATCGAACCGCGACAGGGCGTAGGGCTCGATCAATGCATGGCGCTCACCGTTGAGGATTTCGCCGGCCGCAAACAGGCCGACGGCCGGCGCCAGCGTGATGCCGGAATGGGTGACGGCGACATAAAGGCCGCCGACGCCTTCCGCGCGGCTGACGATCGGGAAACCGTCGACCGGCGTTGGACGGTAGCCGATCGTGTGGAAGTCGATTTCCAGCCCGTTGGCGTCGCGCAGCATCGCTTTCGTCGCGGCGAACAGCGCGTGTGCGGCGGCCTCCGGATTCTCACCCGGATCGCCGCCACCGAAATCTGAGCCGGCGATGATACGGCCGTCGGCGGTTTGGCGCATATGCAGTCTGTCAGCCAGCACCAGCCCGTTGAGCAGCTTTGGGTGCGGTCGCGAATGCACGATCAGGCCGGGCGGGGTCTCGATCGGCAGCTTGATGCCTGCCGTCGCGGCGATCGCCGGTGCGCCGGCGCCCGACGCTATCACCACCTCGTCGGCGGCGATGATCTCGCCCGAAGCGACCACGCCCGTGACCTTGCCGTTGACCAGCGCCAGCCTGTCGACGGTTCCCGTGACGAGCCGTGCCCCGCGCCGTTCGGCATCCGCCAGCAGCGCCTTCGTGGTCGCCACAGGCTCGGCCACGCCTTCCTGCGCGACATAAAGTGCAAATTCGGGAAGCTCCGCCAAATTGGGTTCGATGCGCGCCGCCTGTTCGCGCCCGACCCGCTCGATGCCATAGCCCCATGACGAGTGTTCGGCCGCATAGGCCTCGAGCCTGTCCGGCGGCAGGTCGAAGCACAGGCCGCCGCACCAGGCGACCGGCAGGCCGGGCACGTCCTTCGCCAGCCTTTTCCATTCGGCTATGGCGCGGATACGCAGCCGGAAATAGGTTTCCGGATTGCCCCAGCTGGCATTGATCCAGGCGAAGGAATTGGACGTGGCGACACCGCCGGCGCGGCTTTCCGAAACCACCGCCACCCGCGCGCCGGCTTTCGTCAGATGCCAGGCGATCGAAGCGCCGATGATGCCGGCGCCGATGACGATGACTTCTTTCGTCACGCTGCTCTCCATCGCGGTTCTCTGTGATGTCCTTCAACTGCCATTTGCGCAGGCATTTGCCAATGCAAACTTGAGTGCTTGACTTCAATACGTACGTACGTATTATATCGTCATGGCTAGACAATCACTCCGCGAAAACCTTCTCGAAGCCGGCTTCCAGACCATCTGGAATGCGGGCTACACCGCAGCCGGCGTGCGCGACATCGTCGCGGCGGCCGGCGCCAGGCCGGGTTCCTTCACCAACCATTTCGCCTCGAAGGAAGACTTCGCCGGCGAGGTGCTGGAACGCTACTTCGCCTATGTCAGCGGTTTGGTGGAAAAAGCGCTGGCGCGGGACGGTACGCCGCCCATCGGCAGGCTGCGCCGCTATCTCGACGTCATCACCTCGAAGCTCGAGGCGCATGACTGGGCGCGCGGCTGCATGATCGGCAATCTCAGCCTGGAAACGGCTGTTCACAGCGAACCGCTGCGGCTCAGGCTGGTCGACATTTTCGAGCGCTGGCGCCGGCCGTTCGCGGCCTGCATCGCGGAGGGTCAGGCGGCGGGCGAAATATCCAAGACATTCGATGCCGAGGACCTTGCCGATTTCCTGCTGTCCTCCTGGCAGGGCGCCATGCTGCGCATGAAGGTCGAGCGCAGCCCGGAACCGCTCGAGCGGTTCAAGAACATCATCTTCAGCACTGTATTTGGGAAGGAGAAAGCGTGATGAACACAACGACCGACGGACAGCAGGCCACCTTGTGGCGTTCACAGGTGGCGGTGCTGGATTCTACCATGTCCTATCTGGAGGCCGGATCGGCTGGCCCGACCGTGCTGTTCCTGCACGGCAACCCGACGTCTTCCTACATATGGCGCAACATCATCCCGCATGTCGCGCCGTTCGGCCGCTGCATCGCGCCCGATCTGATCGGCTATGGCCAATCGGGCAAGCCGGATATCGACTATCGCTTCTTCGATCAGGTTCGTTATCTCGACGCCTTTATCGACGCACTCGATCTCCAGGACTTGGTGATCGTCGCTCAGGACTGGGGCACCGCGCTGGCGTTCCATTTCGCGGCGCGACGGCCGCGGCGGGTTCTGGGCCTGGCTTTCATGGAATTCATCCGGCCCTTCGAGCGCTGGGAGGATTTCCACCAGCGCCCGCAGGCGCGCGAGCTCTTCAAGGCGTTGCGCACGCCGGGCGCCGGCGGGAAGCTGGTATTGGAGGACAATGTCTTCGTCGAAAAAATCCTGCCCGCCTCGGTCCTGCGGCCGATGAGCGAGGAGGAAATGGCCGCTTACCGCGCGCCGTTCCCGACGCCGCTGTCGCGCAAGCCGGCGCTGCGCTTGCCGAGGGAGCTGCCGATCGAAGGCCTGCCGGCCGATGTCGCCGCAATCAGCGCGCACGACCATCGGGCGCTGCGGCTCTCCTCCTATCCGAAACTGCTGTTCGCCGGCGATCCAGGCGCTCTGATTTCAGCGCAGGCGGCAAAGGAATTCGCGGCGCGGCTGAAGAACTGTCGCTTCATCGATCTGGGGCCGGGCGCCCATTATCTGCAGGAAGACCATCCCGACACGATCGGCAAGGCCATTGCCGGATGGCTGCCGCAGATCGCCCGGGCCGAAAGCGCGGCCGAACCGGCCTGACGCGGAGCGGCGGGCGCCCGCCGCATGTCGACAGGCCGGCGCCACGCTGGTAGAAGCGCCGCCTGTCACACGGAACGCCTTAAAAGAAATGCCCGAAACAATACCCGAAGAGGTTGCGCGCCGCCGCACCTTCGCGATCATCGCGCACCCCGACGCCGGCAAGACCACGCTCACCGAAAAGCTGCTGCTGTTCGGCGGCGCCATCCAGCTCGCCGGCGAGGTCAAGGCCAAGAAGGACCGCATCCAGACGCGGTCCGACTGGATGAAGATCGAGCGCGAGCGCGGCATCTCGGTCGTCACCTCGGTGATGACCTTCGAATATGACGACAATGTCTTCAACCTGCTCGACACGCCCGGCCACGAGGATTTCGCCGACGACACTTATCGCACGCTGTCGGCGGTGGATTCGGCGGTCATGGTCATCGACGCCGCCAAGGGCATCGAGCCGCGCACGCTGAAATTGTTCGAGGTCTGCCGGCTGCGCGACATTCCGATCATCACCTTCGTCAACAAGATGGACCGCGAGAGCCGCGATCCATTCGAGATCCTCGACGAGATCGAGCAGAAGCTGGCGCTGGACACCGCGCCCGTCACCTGGCCGATCGGCCGCGGCAGGACCTTTTCCGGCACCTACCATCTGGCGCTGAACGCGGTGCGCAAGGGCGACGCGGAAAAGGAGCGCACGCCGGTCAACGGGCCCGATTCCAACCGCGTCGCCGGCCTTTTGCCCGAAAACGAACGCGAGGCCTTCATCGAGGAACTGGAACTCGCGCGGGAGGCTTGTCGTCCGCTCGACGTGGAGGCCTTTCGCGAAGGCCACCTGACGCCGGTCTATTTCGGCTCGGCGTTGCGCAATTACGGCGTGCGCGACCTGATCGAGGCGCTCGGCGCCTACGGCCCGCCGCCGCGCGCCCAGGAAGCCGACGAGCGAACGGTCGAGGCAACGGAGGCGAAGATGACCTCCTTCGTCTTCAAGATCCAGGCCAACATGGATCCGAACCACCGCGACCGCATCGCCTTCGTGCGTGTCTGCTCGGGCAAGCTTGAGCGCGGCATGAAGGCCAAGCTGGTACGCACCGGCAAGCCGATGAGCCTGTCGGCGCCGCAGTTCTTCTTCGCCCGCACCCGCGTCACCGCCGACGAGGCCTTCGCCGGCGACGTCGTCGGCATCCCCAACCACGGCACGCTGCGCATCGGCGACACGCTGACCGAAGGCGAGGAGATACTGTTCCGCGGCGTGCCGAATTTCGCGCCCGAAATCCTGCGCCGCGTGCGTCTCGGCGACGCCATGAAGGCTAAGAAGCTGAAGGAAGCGCTGCACCAGATGGCCGAGGAAGGCGTCGTTCAGCTGTTCTCGCCCGAGGACGGCTCGCCGGCCATCGTCGGCGTCGTCGGCGCGCTGCAGCTCGACGTTCTGAAGGAACGGCTGAACATCGAATACACGCTGCCGGTTGATTTCGAGATGTCGCGTTTCTCGATCTGCCGCTGGATCTCGGCCGACGACAAGGCGGAAGTCCAGCGTTTCATCGAGGCGCATCGCGGCGACATCGCCCGCGACCTCGACAATGATCCGGTCTTCCTCGCCCAGCACGCTTTCTCGCTGAACTACGAAGCCGAGCGCTGGAAAGCGATCCGCTTCGCCGCGGTCAAGGATTACCAGGTCCGCGACAAGGCGGCGTAGCGCTGTTTTCCCTTCCCCCCTTGTGGGGGAAGGTGGCCTCGCGAAGCGAGGTCGGATGAGGGTTGTTCCAGGGAACGCAGACGCCTCACTCCGCTGGAACACCCCTCATCCGTCTCGGCGCTTGCGCGCCGATCCACCTTCTCCCACAAGGGGAGAAGGAAAAAGTGATCACCCCTTCGCCGCTTCCTCAAGCCTGTCGATTTCGATCTTGCCCATCTGCATCATCGCGTCCATGACGCGGCCAGCCTTGGCCCGGTCTGGATCCTGAAGCAGCCGCGGCAACTGCTTCGGCACCACCTGCCAGGAAACACCGAACTTGTCCTTCAGCCAGCCGCAAGGGCCGGGCTGGCCGCCGCCTTCGGTCAGCCTGGTCCAGAAATGATCGACCTCAGCTTGCGTCTTGCAGTCGATCGACAGCGAGATCGCTTCGGTGAAGTTGTACTGCGGCCCGCCGTTCAGCGCCTGGAAAACTACCCCGTCGAGCTCGAACGAGGCGACCAGCACCTGGCCTTGCTGAGGATGCCCCTCGGGCCAGCGCGTCACACTCAGCACCTTCGAATTCTCGAAGATGGAGATGTAGTGGTTCATCGCCTGTTCGGCCTGGGTGTCGAACCACAGGAAGGTGGTGATCTTCTGCATCGTCTTTTCCTTTGCGCTTTTCATATGAAAGGTCAGGCGGCGCCCTTGGCGGCGGTGTCGTGAAGGGAACCGAGATAGGCATCGAGCTGTGCGTAACTGCCGGCCATGCCTGACGTCATGCCGGTGCCGAGCGCGCCGTCGCGCGCGGCTTGCGACACGTAGAGGATCGTTTGCGTCAGCAGCGTCTTGCCCTCGGCCTCGGTGAAGGCCACGGTTCCAAGCGTCTCACCGCCGGTCCAGTCCTCGTCGAAAAGCTCACTGGCCACGATCAGGCTCGGCCGGATGATCTCGCGATAGGTGGCGCTCATGCCCATCGGCTGGCCGTCGCGATGCCGCCACACATAGCGCGCCGACCCGCCCACCCCTGAGGTCGACCTCGCAAGTCTCCAGCCGCCAGCCATCCGGGCCATGCAGCCAGCCCTTGAGCAGTTCCGGGACGGTCCAGCAATCGAACACCATCGGACGCGGCGCGTCGAAGACGCGGGTTATGCGGACCTCGCGATCGCTGGGGGTTGTAACGGTCAGCGTCGCGACGGTGGAGCGTGGCAATCTCGTGGTGCTCATGGAATGTCCTCTCTGTGTTCGCTTGTCCCAAGGACGTCCGGCCGCGCGCTGGTCCGACACGACTGCTATTTTTCTGATTGGGCCGTGCCATAGGTCGGGTACGTGCGGCTTCGGCTATTGTTCCGCCTCGCCGGGGCTCTTGCTGGCCTGCAGCGCACCCAGCAACGCATCGAGCCGCTGGAAATTACCTTCCCAAATCTTGCGATAACGCTCCAACCACTCCGTGGCTTCGGCCAGTGGCTTCACTTCGAGCCGGCATGGCCTGCGCTGGGCGTCACGGCTGCGCGAGATCAGGCCTGCGCTCTCAAGCACTTTGAGATGCTTCGAGATCGACGGCTGGCTCATGGCGAAGGGCTCGGCAAGCTCCATCACCGAGGCCTCTCCATCGATGAGCCGGGCCAGAATGGCGCGCCGCGTCGGGTCGGAAAGTGCTGCAAACGTAGCGTCGAGTTGATTCACGTTGGATAGCCAATCAGTTATATTCCTAAGTGGCTATATACAAATCGACGTCGATGGTCAACCAGCTTTCTGGCGCAGTGCAAAATGGTGGTCATGCCGGGCCGTGATCGCTATAACCGCTGCCGACTAAATTCGAGCGCCGCCCGCCGCGCATCGGTGTGGCCAGCCAGCAAGGACAATCGAATGCCCGCCTATCGTTCCCGCACCACCACCCATGGCCGCAACATGGCCGGCGCTCGCGGCCTCTGGCGCGCCACCGGCATGAAGGATTCGGATTTCGGCAAGCCGATCATCGCGGTGGTGAATTCCTTCACCCAGTTCGTGCCGGGCCATGTCCATCTGAAGGATCTCGGCCAGCTCGTTGCGCGCGAGATCGAGAAGGCCGGGGGCGTCGCCAAGGAATTCAACACCATCGCGGTCGACGACGGCATCGCGATGGGTCACGACGGCATGCTCTATTCGCTGCCGTCGCGCGAGCTGATCGCGGATTCCGTCGAATACATGGTCAACGCGCATTGCGCCGACGCCATGGTCTGCATCTCCAACTGCGACAAGATCACCCCCGGCATGCTGATGGCTTCGCTGCGCCTCAATATCCCGACCGTCTTCGTCTCGGGCGGCCCGATGGAGGCCGGCAAGGTGGTGCTGGCCGGCAAGGCGCAGGCGCTCGATCTGGTCGACGCCATGGTCGCGGCCGCCGACGACAAGATCTCCGACGAGGACGTTAAGGTCATCGAGCGCTCGGCCTGCCCGACCTGCGGCTCCTGCTCCGGCATGTTCACCGCCAATTCGATGAACTGCCTGACCGAGGCGCTGGGTCTGTCGCTGCCGGGCAACGGCTCCACGTTGGCCACCCATGCCGACCGCAAGCGCCTGTTCGTCGAGGCCGGCCATCTCGTCGTCGATCTCGCCCAGCGCTATTACGAGCAGGACGACGAAACGGCACTGCCGCGCAGCATCGCCTCCAAGGGCGCCTTCGAGAACGCGATGGCGCTCGACATCGCCATGGGCGGCTCGACCAACACGGTGCTGCACATCCTTGCCGCAGCCCATGAGGGCGAGGTCGGCTTCACCATGGAGGACATCGATCGTCTGTCGCGCCGGGTGCCGGTGCTCTGCAAGGTGGCGCCGGCCAAGTCCGATGTCCACATGGAAGACGTCCACCGCGCCGGCGGCATCATGGCCATTCTCGGCCAGCTCGACCAGGCCGGCCTGATCAATCGCGACCTGCCGACCGTGCATACGGCGACCCTCGGCGAGGCCCTCGACCACTGGGATATTTCGCGCACCTCTGCCGAAAACGTCCGCGACTTCTTCCTCGCCGCTCCCGGCGGCGTGCCGACCCAGGTCGCTTTCAGCCAGGACCGCCGCTGGGACGAGCTCGACACCAACCGCGAGACGGGCGTCATCCGCTCGGCAAAGACGCCTTTCTCGAAGGATGGCGGTCTTGCCGTGCTGAAGGGCAATCTGGCGCTCGACGGCTGCATCGTGAAGACGGCGGGCGTCGATGAATCCATCCTGAAATTCACCGGTCCGGCTCGCGTCTTCGAAAGCCAGGATGCCTCCGTCAAGGCGATCCTCGGCAATGAGATCAAGTCCGGTGACATCGTCGTCATCCGCTACGAGGGACCGCGCGGCGGCCCCGGCATGCAGGAAATGCTCTACCCGACCAGCTACCTGAAGTCGAAGGGCCTCGGCAAAGCCTGCGCGCTGATCACCGACGGCCGCTTCTCCGGCGGCACGTCGGGCCTGTCCATCGGCCATGTTTCGCCGGAAGCCGCCGAAGGCGGCGCGATCGGCCTGGTCCAGGAAGGCGACACGATCGAGATCGACATCCCCAATCGCAAGATCAATCTCGCCGTCAGCGAGGCCGAGCTCGATGCTCGCCGCAGGGCGATGGCGGCGAAGGGCGCCGACGCCTGGAAACCGGCCGAGAAGCGCAAGCGCAAGGTGACGACGGCATTGCGTGCCTATGCGGCTTTCGCCACCAGCGCCGACAAGGGCGCGGTCAGGAAAGTGCCGGAGTAAGGAGCGCTTCCCCTTCTCCCCTTGTGGGAGAAGGTGGATCGGCGCGCAGCGCCGAGACGGATGAGGGGTGCTCCAGCGGAGTGAGACGTCGAAGATTGAAGGAATCCGCGCGCTTAATTCTGCTGCGTCGCGATCCTTCCAACACCCCTCATCCGTCGCCTTCGGCGACACCTTCTCCCGCAAGGGGAGAAGGAGAGGCGCTGCGTCACGGCATCAGCTGATATTCATAAAGCTTCTGGTAGAGCCCGCCCTGCTTGAGCAGCGTCTTGTGCGGGCCGCTTTCCACCACCTTGCCCTTTTCCAGCACCACGATCGTGTCGGCCTGGTGCACGGTCGACAGCCGGTGCGCGATCACGATCGTCGTGCGCCCGACGGTAAGCTGCTGCAGGGCGTCGCGGAACAGCGCTTCCGATTCGGCATCGAGCGCGCTGGTCGCCTCGTCGAGCAACAGGATCTCGGCGTTGCGCAGCATGGCGCGCGCGATCGAAATGCGCTGGCGCTGGCCCCCGGACAATAGCGAGCCGTTCTCGCCGACCTCCGTGTCGTAACCCTTGGTCATGGCGCTGATGAAGTCGTGCGCGTTGGCGGCCTTGGCGGCGGCGATCACCTCTTCGTTGGTCGCGTCCTCGCGGCCGAGGCGGATGTTGTGCATGACCGTGCCGGCAAACAGGAACGTGTCCTGGCTGACATAGGCGATCTTGCGCCTGAGCGAATCGAGCGTCGCGAACGAGATGTCCTGGCCGTCGAACATCACCTTGCCGGTCTGCGGATCATACATGCGCATGATCAAGTTCAGGATCGTCGACTTGCCGCTGCCCGACGGTCCGACCAGCGCCGTCATCTTGCCGGCGTCAAGCGTCAGGTTGAATCCTTCGAACACCGGCGGGCTTTCCGGATAGGCGAAGCCGACATTGTCGAAGCGGATTTCCCCCGGACCGGGTTGCAGCGGCGTTGCGCCGGGTTTCTCGGCCAGCGTCAGCGGCCGGTCGGCGAGCTGGAACATCATGCGCACGCCGACAATGCCCGTCTCCAGCGAGATGCGGACGCGGGCCAGGCGCTTTGCCGGCTCATAGGCCAGCAGCAGCGCGGCGATGAAGGCCATGATGTTGCCTGGCATCTGGCCGCCCTGCAGCACCAGCAGGCCGCTGACCAGCACGGCGCCGGCAATCGCCAGCCCGGCCAGCGTTTCCATCACCGGGCTGGTGGCGGCTTCCAGCGTGGCGATGTTGTTCGCACGGGTTTCGACGTCCGACACCGCCTTGTGCATGCGCCTGCGCATCGCGGCTTCGAGATTGAAGGATTTGACGACCCGCACGCCGATCGCCGTTTCCTGCATCACATGCACGATCTGGCCGAGCGAGATGAATTCCATCGCCGCGATCTTGCGGACGCGTCTCAGGATGCGGTTGACGCCATAGATCGCCACCGGTCCGACGACGAAGCAGATCAGCGACAGCGCCGGCTGCTGCCAGACCATGACCATCACCAGCACAACCAACGTCACCAGGTCCCGCACATAGGACGTGACGACGAGGTCGAGCACGCTGCGCGCCGCCTGCGCGTTGTTGGTCATGCGGGTGATCAGGTCGGAAGACGAGGTCGAATGGTAGAATTCGATGCCTTGCGCCAGGATACGGTCGTAGATCTTGCGCTGCCGGTCGGCAATGATGGCATTGCCGACGCGGCTCATGAAATAGGTCTGGACGAAAGTCGCGATGCCCTTGAGAACAAAGATCGCCGCCACACCCCCGGCAATCAGGTTGACGCGGTCTATCCGCTTATAGACCACGAACTCGTTGGTGATTTCGCGCAGGATCCAGGCGCTTGCCCCCGTCATGAGGGCGACCACCAGCATCGACAATATGGCCGCGCCATAGCCGAACTTATGGTCATGGAAGGATTCTCTTACCAGCCTCGCGATGAGGCGTTGGTTTTCCGTCGAGCGGAAGAAGCGAAACAACGGCCGATCCTATGGCTGGCTGCGAGAAATTCGGATTCGCCACAATGGCGCGTGGCGGCTTATAGAGCGAGTTGAGACCGGATGGAACCTTTCGCCATCGAGGGAAAGAAAAGGCTGCGGCAGGCTGTCTTTTCGGTCACGATGTTGCCGATTCCTGGAAAAGGGTGACGACAGATGGATTTCGACTTGATCATGCGCGGCGGCACGCTGCCGGATGGCAGGATTGCCGATATCGGCATTGCCGGCGAGACCATCGTCGCGATCGAACCAAAGCTCGAGGGTTCGGCGCCGGCCGAAATCGACGCGAGCGGCAATCTCGTCTCGCCGCCCTTCGTCGACCCGCATTTCCATATGGATGCAACGCTGTCCTACGGCATTCCGCGCATCAATGCGTCAGGCACGCTGCTCGAAGGCATCGCGCTATGGGGCGAGCTGAAGCCGCTGCTGACGCATGAGGCCGTGCGCGAGCGCGCGCTCGCCTATTGCGACTGGGCCGTGTCGATGGGCTTGCTCGCCATCCGCAGCCATGTCGATGTCTGCGACGACCGGCTGCTCGCGGTGGAAGCCCTGCTCGATGTCAAGAAAACCGTCGCGCCCTATATCGACCTGCAACTGGTCGCCTTTCCGCAGGATGGCCTCTACCGCTCGCCCAATGCTCGTGAAAACACCATCCGCGCGCTCGACATGGGCGTCGACATCGTCGGCGGCATCCCGCATTTCGAGCGCACCATGGCCGAGGGCGCCCGCTCGGTGACGGAGCTTTGCGAGATCGCGGCCAAACGCGGCCTGATGGTCGACATGCATTGCGACGAGACCGACGATCCGCTGTCGCGCCATATCGAGCAACTGGCCTATGAAACGCAGCGCCTTGGATTGCAGGGCAGGGTGGCCGGGTCGCACCTCACATCGATGCATTCGATGGACAATTATTACGTCTCGAAGCTTTTGCCGCTCATCGCCGAGGCCGGTGTATCGGCAATCCCCAATCCGCTGATCAACATCATGTTGCAGGGGCGCCACGACACCTTCCCGAAGCGGCGCGGCCTGACCCGGGTCAAGGAGATGCAGGCGCTCGGCATCAGCGTCGGCTGGGGCCAGGATTGCGTGCTCGATCCCTGGTATTCGCTGGGCACCGCCGACATGCTCGACGTCGCCTTCATGGGCCTGCATGTCGCGCAGATGTCGAGCCCTGCCGACATGGCGCGCTGCTTCGACATGGTGACCAACGTCAACGCCGCCATCATGGGGCTCGATCATCTGGGCCTGGCGGTCGGCAAGCGGGCGAGCCTCGTCGTGCTCGATGCCGGCAATGCGATCGAGGCCGTTCGCCTGCGTCCCGAGCGCCTCTGCGTCATCGCCAGGGGCAAGGTGGTGGCCGAACGCACTAGCCAGGAGACACGGCTGTCGATCGCGGGACGGCCGGCGCAAGTGAACCGGCGGCATAAAACAGCGTAGGTTCTCTGCCTCCCGGGTTGACCACTCGCATTGGCGGCGCTTTCGCCGGAGCTTCGTCATCCACGGGCGGAGCGGGAGCGAAGCGGACGCGCAGACCCGAGGATCCATGCCGTGGCCTCGCGCGAAGGGCGGAGGCGGCGCAGGACAAAGGTCGTTCTGCATCGCTGCGACGCCTAGAGGTAACGGCATGGATTCTATGGTCTGCGCCGCGTCGCTTCGCTCCTTGCTTCGCCATAGAATGACGAAGTCACGAGCGTTCATGCCAATCGCGAACCGTTCATGATACTTTGCGCTTCGGTCAACCTCGATTCCCGGCGCTGGTCTTACGAATTTCCCTCGTCAAACCCCTGGCTTGCGGCTAGGGAGCGGCATGGCCTCCCTCGCCCGCAATTTCACGATCAGGAACGTGTTGCTCGCCGGCATCCTGTTGATGCTGGCCGGCGACTTCATGTTCGCGCTGAACGACGCGATGGGCAAATGGCTGGTCGCTTCCTTCTCAGTCGGACAGGTGGTGCTGATCCGCTCGATCGGCGCCTTCTTCGTGCTCGGCCCGATGATAGCCAACCAGGGCACGACCAGGCTGTTTCACATGGACCGGCCGGTTTTGCAGTTCCTGCGTGTCGTGGCCACCACCGCCGATACCGGGCTTTTCTACGCCGCGGTCGTCTATCTGCCGCTGGCCGACGTGATGAGCTTCTACATGGCCGGGCCGATCTACGTCGCGGCGCTGTCGCACTTGCTGCTCGGCGAAAAGGTCGGCTGGCGGCGCTGGCTGGCGATCCTGGTCGGCTTCTGCGGCGTGCTGATCATCCTCAAGCCGTCCTCGGCGGCCTTCTCGCTGTCGTCGGCCTTCGCGCTGGTCGGCAGCATCGCCTTCGGCTTCGCCATCATCCTCGGCCGCCTCCTGCGCGGCACCAGCGACACGACTTTGGTCACCTGGCAGACGATCGGCACACTGATTGTCGGCGGCCTGCTCACCATCGGCGCTTGGCGCACGCCCTCGGCGCTCGATTTCGGCGCTATGCTTCTGCTCGGCGTCGTCTCTTGCGCCGCGCATCTGATGATCACCAGGGCATTGAAGCTGGCGCCGGCCTCGACGCTGGCGCCGCTGCACTACAGCCTGCTCCTGTGGGCGGTGGTCTTCGGACTGGTCTTCTTCGGCGACGTGCCCAGCCCGCGCATCCTCGTCGGCGCGGCCATCGTCGTGCTTGCCGGCATGTTCATCTTCCATCGCCAGAAGGTGGTGGAGACCGGGGTGCCGCCGGAGAACGTGCCGAAGGGCGTGAATTAATGCATGTCGCGCAAAAGTGTGCAGCGGTTTTGCGAAACGACATGCATGAAAACAAATGCTTTAAGGCTTGGCTTTCCTAACCCCCGCGCACGGCGGCGAGGTGCCGCGAAAATTCAGCGGTCTCCATCAGCGCATTGCAGCGGGCGAAGCGACCGTCGGCATAGGCGCGGAAATCGTCGGCCGGATTGTCGTTGGCGAGCTGGATCAGTCCCCAGAGCGTCCAGAGCAGGTCGCACATCGCTTTGTAGATGACGATACGTCCGCGCGCCGCCGGCCTCGCCTCGCCGCCGAAATAGGCGCGCATCAGTTCCTCGTCCTGGTCCGCATCGAACCTGCCCTCGACCGAGAGGTCGCCGAGGTCCCACAGCGGATCGTTCATGCCGGAATATTCCCAGTCGACGATCCACATCCGCTCGCCCGTATCGAGGAAATTCTCGCACAGCGGGTCGCAATGGCAGGCGGCGAGCGCGATGGGGTGCGCGGCAAGCGCCGCGCGCACCGCGCCTGCCTCGCGCACCACGTCGTGATAGCCGGCGGGCAGCGCCACGTCCTTCGTCGACAAGACCTTGAGATAGTCGTCGATCATCGCGAACAATTCGAAGCGGAAGGGAAACACCGCGCCCGATGAATGCAGCTTGCGGAAGGCTTGGCCCGCTCGCGCGGGGCTGCCCGACCGCGCCTTGAATTTCTCCGGCGACATCGTCTCGGCGCCGGCGATGAAGCGCGTCGCCATCAGGCCGGACGCCGGATCGGCATAAAGCACTTCGGGACTGACGCCGGCCTTGGCCGCCTCGCGCGCCGCCACCGCCTCGTTGGCGCGGTTGATATATTCTTGCGTGCCCTTGCCGGGAATGCGCAGACACGCTTCGCCGGCCCGGTAAACCTTGTTGGTCAGGCCGCCCAAACGCTCCAGCGGTCCGTCATAGCCTGCCAGCGCCGGAATGGCGGCCAACGCGGCGCGCGCCTCGTCCATCGTCACCCCCTTCACCATCCCACGATATTTTATAGCGGAACGGTTCCACAGTTTTTGCCGCTTGGCTACCATTGCGGGTACGAATCGGCGGCGGGAGCAGAAATGGCGGACGGCAAGCACAGCGGCTCGCTAAACGCGGCCTACGCCGCGAAGCGGCCTGAGGAAGTGGCGGCGATCTATGACAGCTGGTCCGAGACCTATGATGCCGACATGTCGGCCGCCGGCTATCGCCACCCGACGATCTGCCTGGCGCTGCTTGCCAGGCACCTGCCGCGCGGCGCCGAACCCTTGCTCGATGCCGGCGCCGGCACTGGCCTGATCGGCGAATGGCTGGCCATCACCGGCTATCCGAAGGTCGAGGCGCTCGACATCTCGCAAGGCATGCTGGACAAGGCCGGCGCCAAGGGCGTCTACAGTGCGCTGCATCGCCTGGCGATGGGCGACGCTTTGCCCTTCGCCGACGGCGTCTATGCCGGCATTGTTTCGGCGGGCGTCTTCACCTCGGGCCATGTCGGGGTCGAGGGACTGGACGAGTTGATCCGCATCTGCCGTCCAGGCGGGATCATCGTGCTGACCGTCAAGAACACGCTGTGGCAATCAGGCTTCGCCGAGCGCATTGCCGGACTTGAGGCTCAGGGCAGGTTGAAGCGCGTCGAGGAAACGGCGCCTTACGCCTCGATGCCGGGCGAGTCCGATACCGTGCCAAGCAGGGGACTTGTGCTGCGCGTCAGCTGACCATTCAGGCCTTTATCCTTGCCCCGGCCGGATCGTACATCGCCTCGAGATGGATTTTTGCCGGCGTGCGTTCCATCGCCACGACAAGCTCATAGTCGCCTGAGGCGAGGAACCCATCGCTGACGCCGTCGGCATTGCGCACATAGCCGTAGCCGATATTCTTTCCCACCGTGTAGCCGTAGCCGCCGCTGGTGAGATAGCCGACCGGCTCGCCATTGCGCAGGATCGTCTCGCGTCCGACCAGCACGATCCCCGGGTCGTCCACCGTGAAGCCGGCAAAGCTTTTCGTCGGCGGCTTGCCGGCCGTCTTCTCCAGCGCCCGGCGTCCGACGAAGTCGGTATTCTTGCGAAGCTTCACGGCCCAGCCGAGACCCGCTTCCAGCGGCGTGTCGTTCGGCGTGATGTCGGAACCCCAGGCGCGATAGCCCTTCTCCAGTCGCAGCGATTCCAGCGCCCGGTAGCCGACCGGGCGAATGCCATGCGCCTTGCCCGCCGCCATCAGCGCATCGAAAATCTCGCCGGTGGCGGCGATCGGCACATGCAGCTCCCAGCCCAGTTCCCCGACATAAGTGACGCGCAGCGCCTTCACGCTATGGCCGGCGATTGCGATCTCGCGGGCATGGCCGAAGGGGAAGGCGGCGTTCGAGACATCGGCGTCCGTCACCGCCGACAGCACGTTGCGGGCGCGTGGCCCCATCAGCGACAGCGTGCCGAAATCCTCCGTGACGTCGGTCAGCCTGGCGTCGAGGCCGGAGCCGATATGGTCGGCGATCCAGGACAGGTCATGCGTGCGGAAGCCGGTGCCGGTGACGATGTAGAAGCGGTCCTCGCCGAGCCGCGACACGGTGAGGTCGGCCTCGATGCCGCCGCGCGTGTTGAGAAGCTGCGTGTAGGTCAACCGTCCGACCGGCTTGTCGACGTCGTTGGCGCAGATCCAGTCGAGCGCCTTCAGCGCGTCAGTGCCGGTCAGCTCATATTTGGCGAAGGACGACTGGTCGAAGATGCCGACCTTCTCGCGCACGTGAAGGTGCTCGTCGCCGACCGGGCCGAACCAGTTCTGGCGGCCCATCGAATAGACGTCCTCGGCGATCGCGCCATCCGGCGCGAACCAGTTCGGCCGTTCCCAGCCAAGCTTGGAGCCGAACACGGCGCGATGCATCTTCAGCCGCTCATAGAGCGGCGAGACGATGCCCGGCCGTCCGGACAGATATTCCTCGTGCGGGAAGCCGATCGTGTAATGCTTGCCATAGGCTTCCAGCGTGCGGTCGCGGACCCAGTCGCGATCGCGGTGCAGGCCGGAGAAGCGACGGATGTCGACCACCCAGAGATCGAGCGGCGCCTCGCCGTCGGCCACCCATTGCGCCAGCACCCAGCCGGCGCCGCCGCCAGACGCGATGCCGAAGGCGTTGAAGCCGGCGCCGACGAACATGTTGGCGCATTCGGGCGCTGCGCCGAGGATGAAGTTGCCGTCCGGCGTGAAACTCTCCGACCCGTTGATCATCTGCTTGACGCCGGCGGTTTGCAGCGCCGGAACACGCGCGATCGCCTGGGTCATGTGCTGCTCGAAATGATCGTAGTCGTCGTCGAAGAGACGGAACTCCCAGTCGTTCGGGACATCGCCGCCGGGAAGTCCGGTCGCCCAGGCCTGCGGGTTGGGCTCATAGCCGCCCATCACCAGCCCGCCGACCTCTTCCTTGAAATAGGTGCGGCGGTCGGGGTCGCGGATTGTCGGCGCGTCGGTCGCCAGGCCCGCGATCTTCTCGGTGATGATGTACTGGTGCTTGACCGGCTGCAGCGGCACGTTGATGCCGGCCATCGCGCCGACCTGCCGCGCCCATTGTCCAGCGCAGTTCACCACCTTGTCGCAGGCGATCTCGCCTTGTGAAGTCTTCACCGCCGTGATGCGGCCGTCCTTCATCGTGAAGCCGGTGACGCGCACGCCCTCGAACAGTTTCGCGCCATGCATGCGCGCGCCCTTGGCGAGCGACTGGGCGATGTCTGAGGGGCTTGCCTGCCCGTCGCTCGGCAGCCAGGAAGCGCCGACAAGGTCGCCTGTTTCCATCAGCGGCCACATGCGCTTCACTTCCGCCGGCGACAGCAACTGCATATCCATGCCGAAGCTTTTGGCCGTCGTCGCCAGCCGCTTGAACTCGGTCCAGCGGTCGGCGTTCGTCGCCAGCCGCAGGCAGCCGGTCATCTTCCAGCCGGTCGCCAGGCCCGTCTCGGCCTCCAGCCCCTTGTAGAGCTCGACCGAATATTTGAGCACGCGCGTGATCGAGGCCGAGGAGCGCAGCTGCCCGACCAGGCCGGCGGCGTGCCAGGTCGAGCCCGAGGTCAGCCTGCCCTGCTCGAGCAGCACCACGTCCGCCCCATGGTCGCGCGCCAGGTGGTAGGCAGTGGAACAGCCGATGATGCCGCCGCCGATGACGACGATTTCGGCATGGCTGGGCAAGATCATGATCTGGTTCCGTATTTCGTCCGGTAGTTGTCCAGTGCCGCGTCGAGCCGGACGAGGTTTTCCTCGCTATAGGCGACGTAGTCGATGCCGGGCGCGTCGAGATAAAGCTCGGACACCATGCTCCACATCGCTTCGCGCAGCAGCGAGGCGCATTGCATGGCGGCATGCGAGCGGCGGATTTCGCCGTCCGGTTCCTTCATGAAATAGGCGGTCATGAAGGCGAAGGATTCGTCATCGCTCAGGCCGGCGTTGGAGGCGGCGCCGGCGAGGTCGAACATTGCCGTGTTGAAGCCGGCATATTCGAAATCGATCAGCCACAGCCGCTTGCCGTCATCGAGGATGTTGGCCGGCAAAAGATCGTTGTGGCCGAAGACGATCGGCAGCAGTTTTTGCGCCCGCTCGAGCTCGTCCGCCAGGGCCAGATAACGTGGCAGCTCGCTCTTCTTGCGGCTGCCGCCCTCGTCCAGCGTGCGTGCATAGTCGCGGATGACGTGGAACACCCAGAACATGAAGCCGGCGCCGGAGACATGTTTGGGCATCTCGCGGTGAAAGCCGCGCAGCAGCGCCGCCACGCGGCCGAGATTGGCCCGCACATCCTCTCCCAGGAAGGTCTTGGCGCCGAGAAATTCCGTCACCAGGATGCCGGGCTCGGCATAATGCACGGCCGGCGCGAAGCCCGCCGCATGAGCCGCCCGCGCGGTCATCACCTCACGCTCGCGAAAGACATGGTGGAACGGGAAGTCCTGGCCGAAGCGCACGACATGCCGCCCGGCAGCGTCCGTCACGACAAAATTGGCGTTGCTGAGGCCGCCCGGCAGCGGCTCGATCTCGATGCCGCCGTTCCAGCACGGCAAGGCGCGGATGCGGTCTTCGGCGCTCACGGCTTCGCTCCGGCCCCAACCGGTCCCGCGGAAAACAAGGCTGGGAGAACATGAAAAAGCCTCGTCGGTGCGAGACGCCAGGATCGGTATCCCGCACCGCACCGACAAGCCCCTTGGCCAGGCATGATATCCCGGCATCCGCCCCCGCGGATTCGATAAAAGCTCGCGCCTGGCTGGTTCCAGGCGATCTGGTCACTAGGTTGCGGCTCTGCCATCACCCTCCCGCGGCAGTTCCGAGCCTGTCACAAGGTCAATGTCACGCCAGCGTGGCAGCGCTGTCAATCCAAAAGCTGCGACCTTTTTTGGGTGTTTTGCCCGAAAGTATAAGCAATTTCTTTCAAAGCGCTGCCAAAGCCTTAAATTCGGTCAGAATTCCCGGACACACCCGATGATCCATTCGAAACGGCACGGCGAAATCCTGCGGCTCCTCAGCGAGGAGGGCACGATCACCATAGCCAGCCTCGCCGAGCGGCTTGGCGTTTCGCTGGAAACAGTGCGGCGCGATATCAAGCCGCTCGCCGATGACGGGTCGGTGCTGAAGATGCACGGCGCCGTGGGTCTTGCCTCGATGCTGGGCGAGGCGCCGTTCGAACGGCGCATGCGCGAGAATGCCGAAGCCAAGCGCCTGATCGCCAGGATGGTCGCGGCCACGATCCGCGATGGCGAGGCGATCATGCTCGATACCGGCACGACCACGTCCTTCCTCGCGCGCGAGCTGCTCGGCCATCGCCGGCTGACGGTGGTCACCAATTCCTCCGACATTGCCCGCACGCTGGCGACTGTGAACGGCAACAAGGTCTACATGGCGGGCGGCGAGCTGCGCAGCGATTCAGGCGCGGCTTTCGGCATTTCGGCGATCGAGTTCGTCAGCCGCTTTTCGGTCGATCATGCGGTGATCTCGATCGGAGCCGTCGATGCGGCCGCCGGCCTGACCGACTACGATCTGGACGAGGCGGAGTTCGCCCGCATGGTGCTCTCGCGCGGCCAGCGCTCGCTGGTCGTCACCGACCATTCCAAGTTCGGCCGCCAGGGACTTGTCCGGGTTTGCGGCTTCGACGGCTTTTCCGAGCTCGCCACCGACCAGCCGCCGCCACGCGATATAGCCGCCGCGCTGAGCCAGGCCGGCGCCCGGCTCAGTATCGCCGCGGCCTGACGGCGCCCAAGGAATAAGAGGCTAGCCGAACACCAGCGACTGGTGCGCCGCAACCCCGGCCATCGCGCCGCCCGACACCGCGAAGGCGATGTTGTGCATCAGGCGCGCGGCGTCTCCTGCCGCGAAGACGCCAGGCACCGATGTCTGCTGCTTGTCGTCCACGACGATCGCCTTGCCGAGCGGGCCTTCGTTGAAGGCGCAGCCCAGCTGCTCGGCGAGCGGGCTTGCCATCACGTTGCGCGGCGCGGTGAACAGCGCCCGCACGCTCGCGCTGCGATTGCCGTCGAGCCTGACGACCAGGCCGCCGGACCCGTCGTTCTGCACTTCGCTCACCTTGCCCGGCTCGAACCGGATGTTGCGCTTCTCCAACGCCCGCGCCTGGTCAGCGTCCGGTTCGAACAAACCGTCGGCGAACAGCGTGACGTCGCCCCAGTCGGAGATCAGCTCGGCCTGGTGCAGCGACATCGGTCCGGTCGCCAGCACGCCGAGCGGCCCGCCGGCCACCTCGTAGCCATAGCAATAAGGACAATGCAGCACCGTCTTGCCCCACTGCGCGGCCAGTCCGGGAACGTCCGGCAGGATGTCCCGGACACCGGTGGCGAGCACCAGCCGCGTCGCGCCGAAACCCTCGCCATCGTCTATCCGGACCTCGAAGCCGCTGCCGGCAATGGCGGCCCGCTCGGCGCGGCCGTCGATCACGCTGACGGCAGGATAGGCAAGCAGCTGTCGCCTGGCCTCGTCGAGAATGTCCGCCGGCGCCCGTCCGTCCTGGCCGAAGAAGCCGTGCGAATGTTCGGCGAAGCGGTTCCGCGGCTGCCCGGCATCGATCACCAGCACCTTGCGCCGCCCGCGCGCCGCATACATGGCGGCGGACAGGCCGGCAAAGCTGCCGCCGACGACGATCACATCATACTGCATGGCTGGATACTCCAATGAGGTCATAACGGCGGCGGAAATCGGCCGTCAGGTCGGCCAGCGTGATATTGCTGAGCCGCTCAGTGAGCAGCCTTTCCGCCTCCAGGCGAAAATCGTCGAGCACGGCGATCACCGCCTGCTCGACGAGGCATCCGGGACTTTCCGGTTCGGTGCTGAACGGCAACAGCGTCTCGCCGAGCGCGCCGCTGATCTCGGCCAGCGAGATCTTGTCCGGCGCGCGGCCGAGCTGCCAGCCGCCGCCATGGCCGCGCGACGAGGTGACGATGCCGGCCTCGCGCAGCCCGGCGATGGTGCGTCGCACCACCACCGGATTGGTGTGGATGAAGCCGGCAAGCTCTTCGGAGGTCAGCGCACGGTCGGGGGCCTCGGCCATATGGACCAGGATATGCAGGGTCGAGGACAGGCGGCTGTTGCGTTTCATGTAACTTAGCTAGTTACGAATCGCCCCAATGTCAAACTCGGCTGGACTGCCGCCAACGCACGGTTGTGCGTCAGGTCGGAAAGATCATCCGAAAACAGACGCCGCCCTGCTTGCCGTCGAGCACCTCGACTTTGCCGCCATGCAGCTGCATCAGGTCGCGAACAAGGTTGAGGCCGAGGCCGGCGCCATGGTCCTGCGGATGCAGGCGATAGAAGGGCTCGAAGATCCGCTCTCGTTCGGATGCCGGCACGCCGTCGCCTTCGTCCAGCACATCGATCATCGCGGGCAGGCTTACGCTGATGGTGATCCGGCCGGCCTTGCCGCCATGGTCGATCGCGTTCTGGACGAGATTGGTCACGGCGCGTTCGATGGCCGTGCGGTCTCCGCGCGCGATGAGCTTTTCCTTTGCCGGCTCGAACGACATCTCGTAGCCGGCGGCAAAAGCCATCGGCGCCAGGTCGATCACGACGTTGCGGGCAAGAAGGACCAGGTCAACCGGCCCGAAATGCTCGGCCTGGCGATCGAGCCGCTGCAGGTCGAGCAACTGGTCGGCCAGCGTCGACAGCCGCGCGGCATCCTGCAACAGCCTGGCGCGCTCCGGTGTTGCCGGCAGCGCGGCGAGCCGGGTGTTGAGAATGGCGACCGGCGTTCTGAGCTCATGCGCGGCATCGGTCAGGAAACGCTTGTGCTGTGCATAACCGGCATCGAGCCGCGACAAGGCGGCATTGACCGCATCGACCAGCGGCGTGACCTCCTTCGGCACCCCATCCAGCGGCAACTGCGCGCCGCGCTTGTCGATCTCGATCTGCTCCGCCGCGCGCGCCGCGTTGCCGAGGCCGGAAAGCGCACCGCGCACCACCCAGGGTGTCGCAAACAGCGTGGCGAGCGCCATCAGCCCGGCCAGCGGCAATATTCCCCACAGGAAAAGATTTGGCGCCTGTCCGAGCACCCGAAACAAAGCAAGCTTCCCCTTGGTGCCGCTCATGATCTGGACCTTGCCGGCCGCCGTGTCCGACCACCGGATCTTTCCGCCCGGCGGCGATGCTTCGCCGACGGCGGGGTCGATGCGGGCATCGCTGATATTATCCAGCAGGCCGACAAAAGGCTGGAATTTCGCCGGCACGGTTCCTTCCTGAAGCCGATGTCCTTGCTGGTCGCGGATGATGAACCAGAGGTCCGGGACATCCGAACGCAGCCTGGTCAGATCGGAATTTTCCTTCAGCGCCAACGCCCCGTCGGCGTCGCGCGTCACCGCATCCGCCAGCACATCCATCGTGCCGTCCTCGTAATCGTGCGATATGATCCCGGTGGCGAGCATTGCGCCGATAATGCCGGCGATGATCAGCGTCAGCATCACGCATTGCAGGACGGCAATGCGCAGCACCAGGCTCCATTTCAGCGAACGCGGCCGGCGCAAGCTCATGTGATCTCGCGCAGCAGGTAGCCGACGCCGCGAATGCCGTTGATGACGACCCCGCCATCGGCTTCGCTGAGCTTGCGGCGCAGCCGCGAGACATGGGTATCGAGCGCGTTGGATTGGATCTCGTCGTCCAGCCCGAACACGGCTTCCATCAGGGCCTCGCGCTGCACCATGCGCCCCGTTCGCCGCATTAGCGCTTCCAGCACCAACAGTTCGCGGCGCGGCAAGGCGAGCGGTTCGCCGCGGATCGAGGCTTCGCGGTGGCCGACGTCGAGCGAAACATGGCCGGCGCGGATGGTCTGGGCCTCGATCGCCGCCGGACGTCTCAGCAATGCTCGAAGCCTCGCCAGCAATTCCTCGAAGGCGAAAGGCTTGGCCAGATAGTCGTCGGCGCCCATGTCGAGCCCGTCGACCTTGTCGGCGGTGTCGCCTCTGGCCGTCAGCATCAGCACCGGCGTCGTGTTCCTTGCTGCGCGAAGCTTCGGCACCAGCGTCAGCCCGTCGCCGTCCGGCAACTGCCGGTCGAGCAGGATCGCGTCATAGCCGTCTACCGCCACGAACCCTTCCGCTTCCAGCAGCGAGCCGGCATGGTCGACCACCATGTCATGCCGCCTCAGCGCGGCCCGCAATGCCGAAACCATTTCCGGCTCATCCTCGACCAGCAGGATACGCATTCAACATCCCTTGCAATCCCTCGCCGGCCGATTATCGCGCCAAGATTGCGCAAACATGGCGCCGGATATCGCCTTCGGCGCGAGCCTTTCTTTCGTGCCACCACCCGATGCGCAATGTCCATGCAATCCGCGACCCGCAAACAGCGCCTCGTCGAATGCCGGGCAGCCCGAATCGCCCGCGCTAGCAATGAGGTCAACATGCCTGCAAGCGATGCTCTATCCTTCCTGATGGCCTGGACGCTGGCGCCGTTCCGGGTGGGTTCGGTCACGCCCTCGAGCCCGAGCCTGGCGGCGCTGATGACGCGCGAGATCGGTCCCGAGACCGGTCCGGTGCTGGAGCTCGGGCCGGGAACCGGTCCTTTCACCCGCGCCCTGCTGCAGCGCGGCATCCGCGAAAGCGATCTAACGCTGGTCGAGTCCGACCCGGATTTCGCCTCGCTGCTCGCGCGCCGCTTCCCGGCGGCGCGTATCGTCGAGATGGATGCGGTCGGCCTGCGCCATCTGCCGCTGTTCGATGGCCCGGTCGTCGGCGCGGCAGTCAGCGGACTGCCCTTTCGCCTGATATCGCCGCGCAAGTCATCCGCGATCCTGGAAGGCGTCTTTGCCAGTCTTCGGCCGGGCGCAGCGCTCTACCAGTTCACTTATGGCCGCCGGTGTCCTTTCGACCAGACGGTGCTCGACAGGCTCGACCTCGAGGCGGTCCGTATCGGCGGCACCTTTCGCAACTTTCCGCCGGCGTCGGTCTATCGTGTCTCCAGGATCAAGAGCCTCGGCACCTACGACTGGCGCTTCGCATGACCGATCTCCTGTCGGCGGCACTCGGGCTTGGCCTGATCGGCGCCGCCTGTCTCGCTTTCACCGAAAAGATCCTGCCTGTGCCGCCGTCGCACGTGCTGCTGCTCTTTCTCGGCATGACCAGGGCGTCTGACTTGGCGGCACTCGGCGTCCTGCTGGCGGTGACGACCTTGGCTTCGACGCCCGCTTCCTTTCCCGTGCGCGCCGGTGTTTAGTCCGGCCATGGCTTTCACCATCCGCCAATTGCAGTTCTTCGTCGCCGTCGCCGAGCAGGGCACCGTCTCGGGCGCCGCGCAGAACCTGTCGATTTCCCAGTCCTCTGTCACCGAGGCGATCAAGGAGCTGGAGAGCGATCTCGGCGTCGAGCTCTTCGAGCGCCATCCGCGCGGCCTCAACATCACCCACAAGGGTCACCAGTTCCTGCGCCACGCGACCAAGATCCTGGCCGACGTTTCCGATGCGCGCCGCTCTTTCTCCAGCGAGCAGGCCGCCGCCGGCGGCCGTCTGCAGCTCGGCGTCACCTCGCTGGTCGCCGGCTATGTGCTGTCCGACCTGCTCGCCCGCTACCGGCGCGCCTATCCCGGCGTCGAGGTCTCGGCAATCGAGGACAATGGCGATTATCTCGAGCACCTTCTGGTCGGCGGCAAGCTCGACATCGCCGTCATGGTGACGTCCAACCTGCGCGACCGCACGGCGCTGCAGTCCGAAATCCTGGAAGTTTCGGCCTACCGACTGTGGATTCCGCTCAGCCACAGGCTCGCCAGCGCCGACATCATCGGGGTCAATGACATCGTCTCCGAGCCGCTGATCATGCTCACCGTCGACGAGATCGAGGAGAACACCGGCAAGCTGCTGTCGGCGATCGGCGCCAGGCCGCATGTCGCCTTCCGCACCCGCTCGGTCGAGGCGGTGCGCAGCCTGGTCGCCACCGGCGCCGGCGTGGCGCTGCTGCCCGACCTCGTCTACAGGCCCTGGTCGCTGGAAGGCGATCGCATCGAATCGCGCGACGTTTCCGGCTCGCTGCCGGTGGTCCAGGTCGGCACGGTCTGGCGTCGCGGCTCCGCCCTGCCGCAGGCCGCGCGCGATTTCATCGGCCTCGCGCAGTCGCAGCGCATGGTGCGCCAGCGGCCGTGATCAAGGGCAGTTCCAGGAAAAGCGCGAAACGCTTGGGTTCGGCGACTTCGCCGTAGCCTTCTGTCCGGAATCGCGTCAAAGATATCGGTAAAACCGATATCGGCTTTCTGATAAATGGATTTGCGAAACCGGATTTTTCACCGCACCTTCGCTCAGGGAACAAAGCTGCGCCCCGAGAGCGCCGCCCCCTAGCAATGGGAGATCGATGATGAATGCATTCCTGAAGTCGTGCACGGCGCTGACCGTCGCGCTGACTTTTTCCGCTCAGGCCATGGCCCAGGTCAAGGAACTCGGCAAGGGCGAGGGCGAGGTCAACATCGTTGCCTGGCCCGGCTATATCGAGCGCGGCGAGACCGACAAGAATTACGATTGGGTGACGGCTTTCGAGAAGGAAAGCGGTTGCAAGGTCAACGTCAAGACCGCCAACACCTCGGACGAGATGGTCTCGCTGATGAACGAAGGCGGCTTCGACCTGGTCACCGCATCGGGCGATGCTTCACTGCGCCTGGTTGCCGGCAAGCGTGTGCAGCCGATCAACACTGATCTCATCCCAAGCTGGAAGACCGTCGACGACCGGCTGAAGGACGCGCCCTGGTTCACCGTCGACAAGGTGCATTACGGCGTTCCCTACCAGTGGGGTCCGAACATCCTGATGTACAACACCGAAGTCTTCAAGGAAGCGCCCAAGAGCTGGAACGTCGTCTTTGAGGAAATGAAGCTGCCCGACGGCAAGTCGAACAAGGGCCGCGTCCAGGCCTATGACGGCCCGATCCATATCGCCGACGCCGCCAACTATTTGATGTTCCACAAGCCGGAGCTCGGCATCAAGGACCCCTACGAGCTCAATGAGGACCAGTACAAGGCGGCGCTCGAGCTCTTGCGCACGCAGCGCACGCTGGTCGGCCGCTATTGGCACGATGCCGCGATCCAGGTCGATGACTTCCAGAACGAGGGTGTGGTCGCTTCCGGCTCCTGGCCCTATCAGGTCAACACGCTGGTCGCCGCCAAGAAGCCGGTCGCCTCGACCGTGCCGGAAGAGGGCGTCACCGGCTGGGCCGACACCACCATGATGGAAGCCGACGCCGCCCATCCGAACTGCGCCTATATGTGGCTCGAGCATTCCTTGTCGCCGAAGGTCCAGGGCGACGTTTCGGCCTGGTTCGGCTCGCTGCCCGTCGTGCCCGCCGCCTGCAAGGGCAACGAGCTTTTGACCGACGAGGGTTGCAAGACCAACGGCTACGACAATTTCGACAAGATCAAGTTCTGGAAGACGCCGGTGTCGAAATGCGCCAGCCAGAACGACCAGTGCGTGCCTTATTACCGCTGGGTGTCGGATTATATCGGCGTCATCGGCGGCCGGTGAGTTCCCTTACGCTCCTCCTTGTGGGGAGGGTCGACGCGTAGCATCGGGGTGGGGGGCAGCATGGACGTTGGCGCCAACCACCCCCACCCGCGGCTTTGCCGCGACCTCCCCCTCGAGGGGGAGGTAGGGTGTCGTGCGAACTCACCTTCGTTTAACCGGCAACTGAACTGACTGGGCCCATGACCTCTGCCGTTTCCTTCAAACAAGTCTCGCGCCATTTCGGCAGCGTGCGCGCCGTCGACGCTGTCGATCTCGACATCGTGGCCGGCGAGTTCTTCGCCATGCTCGGGCCGTCCGGGTCCGGCAAGACGACCTGCCTGCGTCTCATCGCCGGCTTCGAGCAGCCGACGGCAGGCTCGATCTCCATCTTCGGTGAGCGCGCCGAAGGCGTTCCGCCCTATCGCCGCAACGTCAACACCGTCTTCCAGGACTACGCGCTGTTTCCGCATTTGAACGTGCTCGACAACGTCGCCTACGGCCTGATGGTCAAGGGTGTCGGCAAGGCCGAGCGGCTCAAGGCGGCCGAGGAAGCGCTCTCGCTGGTGCGCCTGCCGGGCTACGGCGCGCGCCGCCCCGGCCAGCTCTCCGGCGGCCAGCGCCAGCGCGTGGCGCTCGCCCGCGCTCTGGTCAACCAGCCCAAGGTGCTTTTGCTCGACGAGCCGCTCGGCGCGCTCGACCTCAAGCTGCGCGAGAACATGCAGGAGGAACTGAAGTCGCTGCAGAAAGTGCTCGGCATCACCTTCGTCTTCGTCACCCACGACCAGGGCGAGGCGCTGTCCATGGCCGATCGCGTCGCCGTCTTCAACGACGGCAAGATCATGCAGGTCGGCACGCCGGAGGATATCTACCAGCGGCCGAACACGCGCTTCGTCGCAGATTTCGTCGGCTCGTCCAATGTGCTGCCGCCGGATTTCGTCCAGCGCTATTCCGGCCAGCACCGCTGGGGCAGCCTGCGCCCGGAGTCCATCCGCGTTTCAAGCGCGGCAAGCGGCGACGGTGTCGCCGCCCGCCTGGTCGGGACCAATTATCTCGGCGCGACGACCAGGCTGGCGCTCGATGCCGATGGGCTGAGGCTGCATGCGGTGCTGCCGGCGGGAATGGCGCTGCCGGCCGAGGGCGAGGCGGTGATGCTGACCTTCAACCGCGACAGCCTGCATCTGATGGACGAGCCGGCATGATGAAGGTTTGCGCGAGGCCCCCCTCTCTGTCCTGCCGGACATCTCCCCCTCAAGGGGGGGAATTGGCTGTCCTGTCGGGTTTCGCCAATCTCCAACGTGGCAGGATGGGCGAGGCCGAGAAACTGCTGATCTCCTCCCCTGAGGGGGAGATGTCCGGCAGGACAGAGAGGGGGGCGAAGGATCGCGACCTCGGTTCGTGCACGGTGGCGCCATGACCGTCGCCGCGCTCAATTCCAACCCCACCCCCGCCATCCTGCCCGGCAGCGGCGGCATGCGTGGCGCGCTCTCCGACCTCTTCTGGCGCCGGCCAAAGCTGCTCCTCCTCCTGATGCTCGCCCCGCCGCTTCTGTGGCTGGGCATCGTCTATATCGGCTCGCTCTTTGCCCTGCTGGCACAGAGCTTCTTCTCGATCGACGAGTTTTCCGGCCTCATCAACCGCGAGTTCACGCTGAAGACCTATGGCGACCTGTTGCAGGCCGCCAATCTCGACATCATCCTGCGCACGGTGACGATGGCGGCGCTGGTCACGCTTGCTTCGGCTATCATTGCTTTCCCCATTGCCTATTACGCGGCGCGCTATGCGCGCGGCCGCTGGAAGGCGCTGTTCTATCTCGGCGTCATGCTGCCGCTGTGGTCGAGCTACCTGGTCAAGATCTACGCCTGGAAGCTGATCCTCGCCAAGGAAGGCATCCTCACCTGGCTGCTCGCCAAGCTGAACCTTCTGTGGCTGCTCGACGCGTGGCTGGCGCTGCCGATCGTCGGCGGCAACTCGCTGTCGGTCTCCTTCACCGGCACCTTCATCGTCTTCGTCTATGTCTGGCTGCCCTTCATGATCCTCCCCGTTCAGGCCGCGCTCGAGCGCGTGCCCGGCAATCTCGTCGAGGCCTCTTCCGATCTCGGCGCCTCACCCGGCCAGACCTTCCGCAATGTGCTGTTCCCGCTGGCGCTGCCCGGCATCGTCGCCGGGTCGATCTTCACCTTCTCGCTGACGCTCGGCGACTACATCATCCCGCAGATCATCGGCACCTCGCGGCTGTTCATCGGCCAAGCCGTCTATTCGCAGCAGGGCACCGCCGGCAACATCCCTTTGGCCGCCGCCTTCACCGTGGTGCCCATCGTCATCATGGGCTTCTATCTCTGGGGGGCCAAGCGCATGGGGGCTTTCGATGCGCTCTGACCGTGGCCAATCCGCTCCGCTCGGCCTGAAGATCGCCGCCGCCTGCGGCCTGCTCTTCCTGCATTTGCCGATCCTGCTGATCTTCGTCTATGCCTTCACGACGGAGGAAAAGAGTTTCGTCTGGCCCCCGCCGGGGCTCACCACGCAATGGTTCGCCGTCACCTGGAACCGGCCCGACGTATGGGAGGCACTGTCGCTGTCGGTCCGCGTCGCCGCCATATCGACGGCGATCGCGCTGGTGCTCGGCACGCTCTGCGCCGCGGCCGTCTCGCAGACGCGCTTCTTCGGCCGCGAGGCCATCTCTCTGCTTGTCATCCTCCCGATCGCGCTGCCCGGCATCATCACCGGCATCGCCCTGCGCTCAGCTTTCGCGCTCGCCGATATCCCGTTCTCGTTCTGGACGATCGTGCTCGGCCACGCCACCTTCTGCGTGGTCGTCGTCTACAACAACGCCGTCGCCCGCTTCCGCCGCACCTCGGGCTCGATGATCGAGGCTTCGATGGATCTCGGCGCCGACGGTTTTCAGACCTTCCGGCATGTCGTGCTGCCGAACATCGCAACCGCATTGCTCGCCGGCGGCATGCTCGCCTTCGCGCTGTCCTTCGACGAGGTCATCGTCACCACCTTCACCGCCGGCCAGCAGCAGACCGTGCCGATCTGGATGCTGGAGGAGCTGATCCGTCCGCGCCAGCGCCCGGTCACCAATGTCGTGGCCATGGTCGTGGTGTTGGTGACGCTGCTGCCGATCCTCTTTGCCTATTACCTGACCCGCGACGGCGATCAGATTGCGGGCAGTGGAAAATGAAAAACAGCGAATAGGGAGTAGCGAATAGCGAATAGGGAAATCGATGGCCCAACCCTACTCGCTATTCGCTACTCCCTATTCGCTCCTGTTAAGGGAGAAATCCAATGGACACCCAAATGCTGATCGGCTCGAAATTCGAGAAGGGCACCGAGGCCGAGGAGCCGATCCTCAATCCGAAGACCGGGGCGACCATCCTCAACCTGCCGGAGGCGAGTCCGGCGCAGATCGAGGCTGCCGTTAGTGCCGCCGAACAGGCGTTCGTCACTTGGTCGCGCACCACGCCGGCGCAGCGCTCTGGCTACCTGCTCAAGATCGCCGACCACATCGAAGCCGAAGCGAAGGAGTTCGCCGCTCTCGAGGCGCTGAACTGCGGCAAGCCGATCAATGCCGTGCTCAATGACGAGATTCCGGCGATCGTCGACTGCTACCGCTTCTTCGCCGGCGCGGTGCGCTCGATGCCGGGCCAGGTGGCCGGCGAGTATATTCCGGGCCACACCTCAATGGTGCGGCGCGACCCGATCGGCATCGTCGCTTCCATCGCGCCCTGGAATTATCCACTGATGATGATGGCCTGGAAGCTGGCCCCGGCGATCGGCGGCGGCAACACGGTGGTCTTCAAGCCGTCGGAGCAGACGCCGCTGACGGCGCTGAAGCTGGCGAAGATCCTCGCCGAGGTGCTGCCGGAGGGCGTCGTCAATGTGGTGCTCGGCCGCGGCGACAGCGTCGGCAACACGCTGATCAACCACCCCAAGGTCAACATGATCTCCATCACCGGCGACGTCGCCACCGGCAAGAAAGTGCTGCAGGCGGCCGCCAAGTCGGTCAAGCGCACGCATCTGGAGCTCGGCGGCAAGGCGCCCGTCATCGTCTTCGACGACGCCGACCTCGGCGCCGTGGTCAACGGTCTGCGCGCCTTCGGCTACTACAATGCCGGTCAGGACTGCACCGCCGCCTGCCGCATCTATGCCGGCAAGAAGATCTACGACAAGCTCGTCGCCGACCTCTCCTCGGCCGTCTCGACCATCAAGTACAACCAGCCGGACGATACCGACAATGAGATCGGGCCGCTGATCTCGCGCCGCCAGCGCGACCGTGTGTCGAGCTTCGTCGAGCGCGCTTCGGAACTGAAGCACATCGAGATCACCACCGGCGGCAAGCCGGGCGAAGGCTCCGGCTTCTATTACCAGCCGACGGTCGTCGCCGGCGCGCTCCAGGAGGACGAGATCGTGCGCCGCGAGGTGTTCGGTCCGGTCGTTTCGGTCACCCGCTTCACGGATGTCGATGAGGCGGTGAGCTGGGCGAACGACAGCGACTACGGCCTTGCCTCGTCGGTATGGACCAAGGACGTCTCGCGCGCCATGGCGACCGCTGCCCGCCTGCAATATGGCTGCACCTGGATCAACACCCACTTCATGCTGACCAACGAGATGCCGCATGGTGGCTTGAAGCAGTCCGGCTACGGCAAGGACATGTCGCTCTACGCGCTGGAGGATTACACCGCCGTCCGCCACGTCATGGTGGCGCACGGGTAGTGCAGCTTTCTCTTTTCCCCCTGTGGGAGAAGGTGGATCGGCGCGCAGCGCCGAGACGGACAAGGGGTGTTCCAGCTTGGCGCCGAGTCACCCCTCACCCGGATTGCCGGCCGGATTGCGAAGAGCAATTCGGAGGCAATCCGACCTCGGCGACGGTCCCTGTGCCGGCAGAGGCAGCGTAAAACTAAGCAGCCGTCCTGCCCATCTCCGATGTCGCGGGCTTGATGTTCTGGTTGACCCGGAAGACGTTGAGGGGGTCATAGGTGCGCTTCACCTGGCTCAGCCGCTCGTAGTTTGCGCCATAGCTCGCCCGCACGCGTGCTTCACCTTCGTCGTCCATCATGAAATTCACGTATCCGCCTTCGCCGTTGTGGGGATGGATGCTCGCCCAGTAATTCTTGGCCCATTTGGTGAGGTCGGCGGCCTTGCCTGGATCGGGATCGATGCCGGCGATGACCATCGACCAGGTTGCGTCGCGCGCGTTCCATGCCGTCTCGTTCTTGCCGATGCGGCGAACGGCGCCGTCGATCGGATAAAGATGCATGAGCGACAATTCGCTCGGCGCCTCGGCGGCCTGCGCGATATGGGTCGCGATGGCTTCGTCGGGAAGCGACTTGACGAAATCGCCCTTCCAATACCATTGCAGGCCTTTCGGAAGCAGCGGGTCGAACAATGCCTGCAAGGCCGGGAACGGCATCACGCCCATCCAGTTGAAGATCGGCGGCGGCAGAGTGTCGAGCAGTGGCGCCATGGCCTTGCGGCCATCCTCCTCGGTGCCGTTGTAGCAGGAGATGATGGCGCAGGCGCGCTTGCCCCAAAATTCGCGCGGGAAGGGATCGGCGGAGGGAACGGTTTTCAGGCCGACAAAAGCGCCAAGATCTTCCGGCGCCTCCGACAGGTAGTCGCGATAGGTCTGCATGACGGCCAGCGCATCCTTGGCCTCCCAGAACACCGGGCCGCCGAAGATCATGTTCACAGGATGGGCCTGGAACAGGAAGCTGGTCACGACGCCGAAATTCCCGCCGCCGCCCCGCAGCGCCCAGAACAGGTCGGGGTTCTCCGCTTTGCTGGCTGTCACCACGCTGCCGTCGGCCAGCACCAGATCGGCTTCGACCAGATTGTCGATGGTGAGGCCGTATCTGCGTGTGAGATAGCCCGTCCCGCCGCCGAGCGTTAGGCCGGCAACGCCTGTGGTCGAGACGATCCCGGCCGGAACGGCCAACCCGAAAGGATGGGTGGCATGGTCCACGTCGCCCGATGTGCAGCCGGGCGCGACCCTCACGGTGCACGTTTTCGCATCGACATGGATCCCCTTCATTATCGACAGGTCGATGACGAGCCCGTTGTCGCAAATCCCCAAACCGGCGCCGTTGTGCCCGCCGCCGCGCACAGCGATCAGCAGGTCGTTGTCGCGCGCGTATTTCACAGCGGTGATCACGTCGGCGACATCGGCGCAACGCGCAATCAGCAGCGGGCGCTTTTCGATCATGCCGTTATAGACCTTGCGGGCCTCGTCATACCCGGCATCGTCACGCGCGATCACGTCTCCGCGCAGGCTTTCACGCAGTTTTGCATGGGTTTCGTCGGTCATCGATTTGCTCCCTTGATTGCGCCCATCGCCATGCGGCGTCGGCGCGACGCATTTGTTGCTTCGTTATGCCGCCTCGACGGACGGGTGCGTTGGATGGTGCAGGAACAGCACATTGCACCAATCCGGTGCGCGCCGCTTCGCCCGAAAGGACCAGCGGAGCATGGCCCAGGTGAGCCATGATATGGCGGCCAGGAGTGCCGCCGGGGTTGCCCATGCTGGGGTGCTCGGCCCCTGGCCTTGTCGATCTGGTGATAACGAGCGGCCGCTCGCGTCGCAGCCGCTCGCGCCTTCGTGCTCGCCGGCGGCCTCTCAGCTCCGGCTCTTCGACGGTGCAGCTATTCCACGATCCGGAAGATCGTCCATTGGCTGGTGCCCGACACCACATAGGGCTCCAGCTCCTTGCCCCATTTGGCATGCGCGTCGATCTTGGCGATCTTGGCGAAGAATTCCTCCAACTTGGCCAGGCTTTCGACCTGGTGGTGCGCCTCGATCGTCGCTTCGCGCGCGCCCACGGAACCGGTCATGAGCTGGAACTTCATGTCGGCGAGCCCGACCTGCGAGCCGATCTCGCGCTCCCATTTGCGCATCAGCTCGAGCGCGGTCTGCTTGTGACCGAACTTGGCGTCGATCTGCCATCTGGCACTGAACATTTTGGTTCTCCTCCCTGATTTGCGGTTGAGCCCGCTGTTAACTATTCGTCCCAGGCCTGCACCACGGTCTGCCGCGCGATCCGCCCGTTCTTCAGCTCCACCATCGCCGCGCAGTACACTTTCGTGCCGTCCGGATAGGCGCAGGCTTGCATAAAGGCGAGGTTGTCCCCCTCGGTAATGGTGGTATCCACCTTGTGGGTCATCGCCCGGCTGCAGATGTCGTCCCAGAAGGTGCTGATCGCCGCCCGGCCGCGGATCTCGCGCGGTTTGCTCGGCGGATTGTTGCGGTCGATCACCCGCACCAGCGCGTCGTCATTGTAGAAGCTCGATAGGAGCTTGCCGTCACGGCCTTCGATCGCCTTCTTGATCGCCGCGCCGTCCACTGTCTGTGTCTTGGTCAGCATGTCGTCCTCCATGTGCCCATCGTCTGGGCGGTTGATATGCGAAAGTGCCGCCCGGCGCTTGGTGCCGGGCAGGGATTTTTTCATTGCGACTTGGTTTTGACTGCCGCGAACAGGTCGTCGGTCTGCTTCTTGAAGGTCGCAAGGTCGACCTGGCTGCCGTTGAGCATCGTCGACCAGTGGCGGACGATCGCCGCCATCGCGATGGCCTCCTTGATCTCCTCGTCACTCGCGCCGTTCGCCTTGGCCGCTAGCGTGTGGAAATAGATGCAGTACTGGCAGGGGATCTGCGAGGCGACCGCGAGACCCATCAGCTCCTTGGTCTTGCCGTTGAGGGCGGTGTTCGGATTGAGCTGCACGCCCTTGATTTCGGCCCATGCGCCGGCGACCGCCACATCGGGCAAAATCTTGAACATGTCCGGCACCGTGCCGAGCGTGGCCTGGATGTCCTTGTAGGCGGCGGTAGCCGAAGCGTCTTCGGCCATCGCGGGGGTGATGGCCAGCAATGCGCCCGCGGCAAATGCCAGCAATCCGATCTTGCGACTGAGTTTCAGCATTTCATCCTCCATTTGGCGGGGCCTTTTCGGCGACATCGCCCAGCCCGCATGGGGAGAATTGATACCTCCTAGGGCGCCTCGACCGCTTCGCCCGAAAGCGCCATGGCTCTCATGGCCCGTCCGGGCCAGCATGTCTGGCCGAGAACGCTGCCGCCGCCGCCCGCGACGGCAGGTCGAGCTTGAGCAGTATGTTGGCGACATGGCGCTTGACCGTGTGCTCGCTGAGGCTGAGCTCGGCGGCGATCGCGGCATTGCTCTTGCCGTCGGCGATCAGGCTCACCACCTCGCTCTCGCGCGCCGTCAGCGCCGTCGGCTCGGCCGGCTTGGGCTTGGGACGGCAGGCCGGCTCCAGATGCTGTTCCGACGTCGCAAGAACCGCCGGCATGGGCTCGTCCAGCTCGTCGAAGGTGACGCGGCCGGCATCGACGAAGTGCAGGCCGGAACCTGTCGCAAGATCGGCGACCAGCCGCGAGGCGAGGATGTCGCCGCGCCCGGCATGCGCGGCGAGTTGCATTGTCACCCGCGCCGTCAGCCCGACCGGCTGGCCGCGCATTTCGGTCTCGCCGACATGCACGCCTTGCGCGCTCGCCACGCCGATCTGTTGCGCCGCCTCGCGCAATGCCGCGGCGCAGCGCACGGCGCGCGCCGGCCCATCGAAGCGCGACATCATCAATTCGCCATGCGTGCCGGCCGTCCGGCCGCCATGGCGGCCGACCAGAAGCCGCCAGGTTTCCTGGAAGCGCTGGCTGCGCTCGCTCCACATACGATCGCCGAGCCTGGCCGTGTCGTAGATGCGCGTCACCAGCAGCGCCGCCAGCACGCGCTCGGTGTCGGCCACCGCCGGCTCGCCGGTAAGGCATTCCTCGATCAGGTCGGCAACCCGATCGACATCGCCGGTCCAGATCGGATGATCGCGCCCGGCTATCTCGACCAGCCGGGCATGCGGGATCTTCTTCGCGAGGAAGCGGCTGGCGTCAGGGTCGACACGGACGTCGTTGCGGCGATGGATGAGCAGCGTCGGCGCGCTGATCATCGCCAGGATGCCGCGCACGTCGATATCGGCGTTCATGCGGGCAAGGGCTGCCGCGGCGGTCGGGCTGGCCGACAGCCGCTCGAACCGGGCCCACCACTGGGCGAAATGCGCATCGTCCACCCGGCCGGGCGCGAAATTGGGCAAGGTGGCGCCGGTGCCCCACGCCGTCTCCGCCGTCTCGATAAAGGCCTCCAGGCGCTCCGGCGGCATCACCCATTTGTGGAAATGCGCATAGCCGCCATAAAGCACCAGCGCGCGCGTCCGCTCCGGATAGGTGGCGGCGAACAGCATCGCCATCGGCGCGCCTTCCGAGGCGCCGAGGATCGCCGCGCGGCCGCTGCCGGCGGCGTCCATCACGGCGCGCACGTCGTCCATGCGGGTCTCTAAGTTCGGCAGATGAAGGGTATCGACACGGTCGGAGAGTCCGGTGCCGCGCTTGTCGAACAGGATCAGCCGCGAGAAAGCCGAAAGCCGTTTCAACAGGCGGCTGTAGCCTTCGTCTTCCCAGTGCAGATCGAGATTGGAGATGAAGCCCGGCACGAACACAAGATCGAACGCGCCCTGGCCGACCACCTGATAGGCGATCCGCACGGCCCCGCTGCGGGCATATCGCGTCTCGATCGGCCTCACGAGTTCTTCCGCCCGGCCCGACGATTTCCGATCGTTAAACATAGCAGAGCCGCGCCGATAGCGGCAGCTTAAATTTTAGCAGAAAGAAATATAAGGCCGCCCGGTCGCTACGCTATTTTTGCGAAGCGGCGATATCAGCCGGGAAGGCCGTAAGCCCAAGCTTCATGTCGGCCTCCGCGGGGCTGATCGGCCGCTTGATCCTGGCCGAGGCAGCGACCACGAGCTCGTCGAAATTCTCGGTGCCGGCGTCGAGCATCTCGAAGAACTGGCGCCGCATCCGCGGCTCCCAGAACTTGTTGATGTGCTCGGCAACTCCGGCAATACCTTCTTCGCGCGGTTTCGAATGGAAGAAGGCGGCGATCTGGTTGGCCATGCGCACCAGCTTTTCCCTGGTGCTGGCGATGTGGTCTTCGTCATGCGACATGCTTGGCAACTCCGGAAGCCACCCGTTCAGGGTGGGTGAAAATATCGAAATCGTCGCCGCGAACCAGCGCCACCAGTGTCATGCCGGCGGCGTCGGCCGTGCGGATGGCAAGCGCCGTCGGCGCCGAAACCGCCATGATGATCGAAGCACCAATGGCGGCCGACTTCTGCACCATCTCCACCGAGACGCGCGACGTCACCACGACGGCGCCGCTCGCACCGTCGATGCCGGCCTTGGCCAGCGCGCCGGCCAGCTTGTCCAGCGCGTTGTGGCGGCCGACATCCTCGCGCGCCATGACGATGCCCTTGCCGGGAACGTAAAAGCCGGCGGCATGCACCGCGCCGGTCTCTTTGTGCAGCGGCTGCTGCTTCGACAGCAGGCGGACGGCGCTTGTTATATCTTCCGATTGAAGCGTAAGTCGCGACGCACCAACGGCATCGACCGAGCGCATCGCTTCCTCGATGGATTCGATGCCGCACAGCCCGCAGCCGACCGGCCCGGCCAGCCTGCGCCGCCGAGCCTGGAAACGCGTGTTGGCCTTGTCCTTCAGCTTGATCTGGATGTCGATGCCCGCGCCGAGATCCTCGACCTCGATCGCCTCGATCTCTGCCGGGTCGGCAATGATGCCTTCGGTCAGCGAGAAGCCGAGCGCGAAATCCTCGAAATCGGCGGGGCTCGCCATCATCACCGCATGCGTGGTGCCGGCATAGGAGAACGCCACCGGCGTCTCTTCCGGCACCATGCGGTTCGCGGCCGCGGTGCTGCCGGCGCGATGCGCGAGGCGAGAGATCTGGGAAATGGCGGGACGTTCGTTCGTCACGAGGCGCGCCTCCCTGTACTGCCCATCCTTCGCAGCAACTCGCGCCTTTCCTCTCCCCCGTCGATCGGGGGAGAGGTGTCGAGCGAAGCTCGACGGAGTGGGGGTCGATCAGCCGTCAAGATTGAAGCTCTTGCCCCGACACACCTACTCCGCCGCTTCCAGCGGGGCGATGCGCCGGCTCTGCTTGGCCTGCTCGTTATAATCCTTCTGCCAGTCGGTCGGACCGTTGGACGGCGCCACCTGCACGGCGGTAACCTTGTATTCCGGACAATTGGTCGCCCAGTCCGAGAAGTCGGTCGTGATGACGTTGGCCTGCGTCTCGGGGTGGTGGAAGGTCGTGTAGACGACACCGGGCGAGACGCGGTCGGTGATCAGCGCGCGCAGCGTCGTTTCACCCGAACGGCTTGCCAGTCGCACCCAGTCGCCTTCGTGCACGCCGCGGACTTCGGCGTCGTGCGGATGGATCTCCAGCCGGTCCTCGGCATGCCATGCGACGTTTTCGGTGCGCCTTGTCTGCGCGCCGACATTGTATTGCGACAGGATACGGCCGGTGGTCAGCAGCAGCGGATAGCGCGGACCGGTCCGCTCGTCCGTCGCCACATATTCGGTGCGGATGAACTTGCCCTTGCCGCGCACGAAGCCGTCGACATGCATGATCGGCGTGCCGAGCGGCGCCTTCTCGTTGCACGGCCACTGCACCGAGCCGACGCGGTCGAGCAGCTCGAAGGAAACACCGGCGAAGCTCGGCGTCGTCTGGGCGATCTCGTCCATGATCTGCGAGGGATGGGTATAGTTCCAGTCGAGCCCGATGGCGCGGGCAAGCTCCTGCGTCGCTTCCCAGTCGGCATAGCGCGCCTTCGGCTCAATGACCTTGCGCACCATGTTGATGCGGCGCTCGGCATTGGTGAAGGTGCCGTCCTTCTCGAGGAAGGTCGAGCCCGGCAGGAAGACATGCGCGTAGTTCGCCGTCTCGTTGAGGAAGAGGTCGTGCACGACCACGCATTCCATCGCGGCGAGGCCGCCGGCGACATGCTTGGTGTCCGGATCGGACTGCAGGATGTCCTCGCCCTGGATGTAGATGCCCTTGAACGAACCGTCGACGGCGGCGTCCAGCATGTTGGGGATGCGCAGGCCCGGCTCGTCGTCCAGCTTGACGCCCCACAGGCTCTCATAGATGTCGCGCACCGCTTCGCCCGAGATGTGGCGGTAGCCCGGCAATTCATGCGGGAACGAGCCCATGTCGCAGGAGCCCTGCACGTTGTTCTGGCCGCGCAGCGGGTTCACACCGACACCCGGACGGCCGATATTACCCGTAGCCATGGCGAGGTTGGCGATGGCGATCACCGTGGTGGAGCCCTGGCTGTGCTCCGTCACGCCGAGGCCGTAGTAGATCGCGCCGTTGCCGCCCTTGGCGTACATGCGCGCGGCACCCCGGATAAGTTCCGGATCGACGCCCGAGAGCTTGCCGACCACCTCAGGGCTGTTTTCCGGCAGGGCGACGAAGGACGCCCAGTCCTGGAACTCGGCCCAGTCGCAGCGCTCGCGGATGAAGGCCTCGTCGAACAGGCCTTCGGTGACGATGACATGCGCCAGCGCCGTCAGCACCGCCACGTTGGTGCCGGGCTTCAAGGGCAGGTGGTAGTCGGCTTCGATATGCGCCGACTTGACCATCTCGGTGCGGCGCGGATCGAGCACGATCAGCTTGGCGCCCTGGCGCAGCCGCTTCTTCAGCCGCGAGGCGAACACCGGATGGGCCGAAGCCGGATTGGCGCCGATGATGACGGCGACATCGGTGAACTCGACCGAATCGAAATCCTGCGTGCCGGCCGAGGTGCCGTAGGTCTGGCCGAGCCCGTAGCCGGTCGGCGAGTGGCAGACGCGCGCGCAGGTGTCGACATTGTTGTTGCGGAAGCCCTGCCGCACCAGCTTCTGGACGAGATAGGTTTCCTCATTCGTGCAGCGCGAGGACGTGATGCCGCCGATCGCCGTGCGTTCATACTGATACTGGATGCGGCGGAATTCCTTCGCCGTATGGGCGATCGCCTCTTCCCAGCTCACTTCGCGCCACGGATCGGAAATCTTCTCGCGGACCATCGGCGACAGGATGCGGTCCTTGTGCGTGGCATAGCCATAGGCGAAACGGCCCTTGACGCAGCTATGGCCGTGGTTCGCCTTGCCGTCCTTGTAGGGCATCATGCGGATGACCTCGTCACCCTTGACCTCGGCCTTGAACGAGCAGCCGACGCCGCAATAGGCGCAGGTGGTGACGGCCGAGCGCTCCGGCATGCCCTTCTCGAGCACGGTCTTCTCGCGCAGCGCGTCGGTCGGGCAGGCCTGCACGCAGGCGCCGCAGGACACGCATTCGGAAGCGATGAAGTCCTCATGCATGCCGGCGACCATGCGCGATTCGAAGCCGCGGCCCTCGATGGTCAGCGCGAAGGTGCCCTGCACCTCCTCGCAGGCGCGCACGCAGCGCGAGCAGACGATGCACTGTGCCGGATCATAGGTGAAATAGGGATTGGATTCGTCGCGGGCGATGTAGTCGACGGCCAATGAGCCGTGGCCGGGCGCGACGCCGTTCTCTTGCTTGACGTGGTTGCGGCCCTCGACGCCGTAGCGGTTCTCGGTGAGACCCACCGACTTCGCCACTGCGTCGAACTCGCTGGCGCCGGTTCCGGCCTTCTCGTTCCAGCCGGTCGGATGGTCGGAGACATAGAGTTCCATGACGCCGCGACGGATGGCGTCGAGCCGGTCCGACTGCGTGCGCACCACCATGCCTTCGCCGACCGGCGTCGTGCAGGAGGCCGGCGTGCCGCCGCGTCCTTCGATCTCGACCAGGCAGACGCGGCAGGAACCGAAGGAGTCCAGCATATCGGTGGCGCAGAGTTTCGGGATCTCGACCCCGCCCTCCATCGCCGCGCGCATGATCGACGTGCCTTCCGGCACGGTGATGCTTTGCCCGTCGACGGTCAGGGTCACCTGCTTCGTCGCGTTCGACTCCGGCGTGCCGTAGTCGATCTCTTGGATGAGTGTCGGGAAGTCGGCCTTGATGTTCATCTGCCAGCTCCTATTCAGCAGCCACGCGCGCCGGCGCGGGCTTGAAATCCTCGGGGAAATGCGTGATCGAGCTCATCACCGGGTAGGGCGTGAAGCCGCCCAGCGCACAAAGCGATCCGAACTTCATCGTGTTGCAGAGGTCGGTGACCAGAGCGAGGTTCTTCTCCGCCTCGATACCGGCGGCAACCTTGTCGAGAACCTCGACGCCGCGGGTCGAGCCGATGCGGCAGGGCGTGCACTTGCCGCAGCTTTCGATGGCGCAGAACTCCATGGCGAAGCGCGCCTGCTTCAGCATGTCGGCCGTGTCGTCGAACACGGTGATGCCGGCATGGCCGATCAGCCCGTCGCGCTTGGCGAATTCCTCGTAGTCGAAGGGCGTGTCGAACAAAGCGCGCGGGAAATAGGCGCCGAGCGGACCGCCGACCTGCACCGCCTTCACCGGACGCCCAGTGGACGTGCCGCCGCCGATGTCGTCGACGATCTCGCCCAGCGTCAGGCCGAAGGCAGTCTCGAACAGGCCGCCATGCTTGACGTTGCCGGCGATCTGGATCGGGATCGTGCCGCGCGAGCGGCCCATGCCGAAATCCTTGTAGTAGGCAGCGCCCTTGTCCATGATTACAGGCACCGAGGCCAGGCTGATCACGTTGTTGATCACCGTCGGCTTGCCGAATAAGCCTTGGATGGCGGGCAGCGGCGGCTTGGCGCGCACCACGCCACGCTTGCCCTCGAGGCTGTTGAGCAGCGAGGTTTCCTCGCCGCAGACATAGGCGCCGGCGCCGACGCGGATTTCCATGTCGAAGGCGTTGGGCGAGCCCAGCACATTGACGCCCAGCACGCCCGCCTTGCGGGCGATAGCGACCGCCTTGTTCATCGTCGCCACCGCATGCGGATATTCCGAGCGGATATAGACGAAGCCCTTGGTTGCGCCGGTGGCGATGCCGGCGATCGCCATGCCTTCGATCAGCACGAATGGATCGCCTTCCATGATCATGCGGTCGGCGAAAGTGGCGCTGTCGCCTTCGTCGGCGTTGCAGACGATGTATTTCTGCTCGCCCGCCGTATCCAGCACCGTCTTCCACTTGATGCCGGTCGGGAAGCCGGCGCCGCCGCGGCCGCGCAGGCCGGATTCGGTCACCTGTTTCACGATGTCCGCGGGCGCCATCGCCACTGCATTCTGCAGGCCGTTCAGGCCGCCATGCGATTTGTAGCTGTCGAGTGACAGCGGATCGATGATACCGCAGCGCGCGAAGGTCAGCCGCGTCTGCTTGGCGAAGAAGGGGATCTTGTCGGGCGAGCCCAGCCAGCGCTTGTGATGGCCGCCCTTGAGGAAGCCGCTGTCGAACAGGCTCTTGATGTCGGACGGCTTGACCGGCCCGTAGGCGACGCGGCCCTCAGCCGTGGCCACCTCGACCATCGGCTCCAGGAAATAGGCGCCGCGCGAGCCGTTGCGCACGATCTTGGCTTCGACGCCGCGCTCCTTGAGCTCCTTCTCGATCGCTTTGGCGACCTTTTCTGCGCCGAGCGCCAGCGCGCCGGAATCTGCCGGGACATAGATGCGCGGGATCATGAACGTACCTCCGCGACGATCTCTTCGATCTTCTCGTCATCGAGCCGGCCGATAACTTCGCCGTCGAGCATCGCCGACGGCGAGCAGGCGCAAAGCCCGAGGCAGTAGACCGGCTCCAGTGTAACCGATCCGTCGCGGGCGGTCTCGTGGAAATCGATGCCGAGCAACTGCTTGACCTTGGCCGCGACGGCCTCCGAGCCCATCGACTGGCAGGCTTCCGCCTGGCAGAGCTTCAGCACGTGCCGGCCGGCAGGCTTGGCGCGGAAATCGTGATAGAAGCTGACCACGCCGTGCACCTCGGCCCGCGACAGGTTCAGCCCATCGGCGATCACCGGCAGCGCGTCCTTCGGAACGTGGCCGAACTCTTCCTGTATGCTGTGCAGGATCGGCAGCAACGGGCCTTCAAGGCCCTTCATCTCGTCAATGATCGCCGCCGTGCGCGACGCGATCTCGGTACTTGCGGCCTGCATGGTCACGCAGCGCCCTCCCTGGTCGTGGCGGCCAATGTATGTCACCCGGAATATTAGAGCGGTTTCGGGGCAACGACATGCATAGGGCGCAATATCGCTAAGTCCTTACGAAATCAGAGGAAACCTCCGAAATCAATAAAGCGCTCCCGTCGCTTGATAGAAATTCTCTATCGAAATCAGGCAGCTCGCATTGTCTAGCCTAGCGGTGGGCGCGGAAATCGTCCGCCAGCGCCATCGCCTCGTCCAGCAGCGCCTGCACCAGCGGCGTGTGCGGCTCGCGCGGCGCCGCCACCAGCCCGACCGTGTGGCTGGCATCCGGCTCGACGATGGGGATGGCGCGGATGGGTTCGGAAAAACCGAACGTTTCCGCAAGGTTGAGCGGCATGATCGACGACCATTTGCCTGTCCGGATATGCGAGAACAGCACGATCATCGAATTCGATTCCAGCGTCGGCCGCACCTGCACGCCGGCTTCCGCCAGGTGCTGGTCGATGATGCGCCGGTTCTGCATGTCCGGCGTCAGCAGACAGAGCGGCAGCTGGCTGATCTCGGCCCACGACACTTTGTCGCGGTCGGAATAGGGGTTCCCGACCGCCGTGATCAGCTGATAGCGCTCGTCATAGAGCGGCACGCTGGTCACGCGCCCGAGCGGCTCGTTGTCGAGATAGGTGATGCCGGCATCGACGTCGAAATTGCCGAGCAGCGACAAGACTTCGATCGATGTGCGCGACAGCACCGAGAAGGTGACGCCCGGATGCTTTTCGCGGAATGGCGTCGTCAGCCGCGCCACCATGGCGAGCGCCGTCGGGATCGCGGCGATGCGGATGCGCCCGGACAGCCCGTGGCGCGCCGCGCGCATCTCCTCGCGCATCGTGCGTGAGTCGCCGACGATGCGGCGCGCCCAGCCCAGCACCTGCTTGCCTTCCGGTGTCAGGCCCTGGAAGCGCGAACCGCGCAGCACCAGCATGACGCCCAACTGGCCCTCGAGTTGCTTGATGCCGGCCGATAAGGTCGGTTGGGTGACGCCGCACACCTCCGCGGCCCGGCCGAAATGCTCCTCCTTGGCCAATGCGATGAAGAATTCCAGCTTGTCGATCATGCCATCCGATCCGCAGCGTTCGGCCCAAGGTCGGGGAAATCGCCTCGCTTCGCAAGACACACGCGCAATCGGGTCTCGTCCACATTTTGAACCGGCTATCTGTTTTTCGCGCCGCGCATGGCGCTATGTGGGGTAGGGCGGAGCAAGGAGATGCTGAGCTGGTTTCGCAAGCTGTTGCCGCGCGAGGATCGCTTCTTCGATATGTTCGAGCGGCATTCGCGCACCGTGGTCGGCGGCGCCGAAGCCCTCGAGCAGTTTCTCCAGGGCAAGGACATCGACCGCTGGTGCCAAAAGTTGACTTTTTTCGCCACAAGGCTGGCCGGATGACGGGTTCCGGCTCCGCCTGAGAGTGGGCGCTATTTGCCCACCAGGTTCAGGATGTTGCCGTCGGGATCCTTGAACCAGGCCACCTTCATGCCCGAGCCGACATGGATGTCGCCTTCGAGCGACAGGCCGGGCATATCATAGTGCTCGAAGGTGACGCCCTTCGACCGCAGCGATTTGACGATCGGCTCGATCCGGTCGCCGACCGCCCAGGTTGCGGCCGTCGCCTTGTTGGTGCCGGCGAATTGCGAGTGATAGACATTGATGAGGGTGTCGCCGCTTTTGTAGACGATCAGTTCGCCATCCATGTCGTCCACTTGGCTGAGGCCCAGCGTGCCCTCGTAGAACGCCCTTGCCTTGGCGATGTCCTTCACCGCGAGATTGGCTGTCACATTGCTGTTTTCAAGCATGACCGTCTTCCTTCTCCGGTTGTCGTGATGGCGATGGAGATAGCGCGGGCGCGCCGTTTGGCTATGACCGGGCCCGAACCTGCGCCGCGGCCCTGGCCAAATCCGACACCATCCGTCGCTTTCCGGGGCACGCCGGGCGAGCCGTTGCGCCACGGCTTGGTTCTGCCGGGAAACTGCACTATCTGGAACGCCAAACGCCGAGGAAAGATCATGACCGTTACCAAGGAATCCGTCATCGAGCGCCTGAAGACGGTGAACGGACCGGACTTCACCGGCAACATCGTCGATCTCGGCATGGTCTCCGAGATTTTCATCGCCGATTCCAAGGTCTTCTTCTCGATCACCGTGCCCGCCGCCCGCGCCCAGGAACTGGAGCCGTTGCGTGCCGCGGCCGAGCGCGCGGTGAAGGCTATCCCCGGCGTCGCCAGCGCGGTCGTCGCGCTGACGGCGGAGAAGAAAGGCGGCGGCATGGAAGCGCCGGTGCCGACGCGCCCGTCTGCCCCGCGGCCCGCCGCTCCGCAGCCGGCGCCGCAGCGCCCCGCGCCGCACGCGCCCGCATCACAGAGCCATGGCAGGCGCGGCGTGCCCGGCATCGACGCCATCATCGCCGTCGCCTCCGGCAAGGGCGGCGTCGGCAAGTCGACGACCGCGGTCAACCTGGCGCTCGGTCTTGCCGCCAACGGGCTGAAGGTGGGCGTGCTCGATGCCGACATCTACGGCCCGTCCATGCCCCGGCTGCTCAACATCCACGGCCGGCCGCAGACCGTCGACGGCAAGGTGCTGAAGCCGATGCAGAATTACGGCCTCAAGGTGATGTCGATGGGCTTCCTCGTCGATGAGGAGACGCCGATGATCTGGCGCGGCCCGATGGTGATGTCGGCGCTGACGCAAATGCTGCGCGAGGTCGAATGGGGTCCGCTCGATGTGCTGGTGGTCGACATGCCGCCCGGCACCGGCGATGCCCAGCTCACCATGGCCCAGCAGGTGCCGCTCGCCGGCGCGGTCATCGTCTCGACGCCGCAGGATCTGGCGCTGATCGACGCCCGCAAGGGCCTCAACATGTTCAAGAAGGTCGACGTGCCGCTGCTCGGCATCGTCGAGAACATGAGCTACTTCCTCGCTCCCGACACCGGCAAGCGCTATGACATTTTCGGCCATGGCGGCGCGCGCCGCGAGGCCGAGCGCCTGGGCGTCACCTTCCTCGGCGAGGTGCCGCTGGAAATGGGCATCCGCGAAAGCTCGGATGCCGGCACCCCGGTCGTCGCCTCCAAGCCGGAGGGCGCGGAGGCAAAGATCTACCGCGATATCGCCAGCAAGGTCTGGGAACGGGTCCAGGAAGAGCGCGGCGCCGCTGAAGCCGCCGTGCCAAGCATCGTGTTCGAATAACTCACCTTTCCTTTGAGGGTCAGGCGCCGACCTTCTCGCCGAACGTCGAGAAGAACTGCCCTGCCAATTTCTTCGATGTCGATTCGATCAGCCGGCTGCCGAGTTGCGCGATCTTGCCGCCGACCTCGGCCTTGGCGGCGTATTTGAGCACTGTCGAGTCCGCCCCGTCGGCGGTCAGCGTCACGTCGGCGCCGCCCTTGGCGAAACCGGCAACGCCGCCCTTGCCTTCGCCCTGGATGGTGTAGGAATGCGGTGGCTTGAGGTTCTTCAGCGTGACTTCGCCGTTGAAGGTCGCCTTGATCGGGCCGATCTTGAGCACCACGGTCGCCGCCATGGCGGTGTCCGAATTCTTCTCGAGGCTCTGGCAGCCGGGAATCGCCTCCTTCAGGATCTTCGGGTCGTTAAGGGCTTCCCATACTTTCGCGATGGGTGCGGCGATCCGCTCCTCGCCTTCGATCACCAAAGCCATCAAGACCTCCCGCATTGCTGATGCCGGTTGGTCGTAGCGCGCGGCCCGAAACAAGTCTATCGCACCAAAGTCCGGGTTCCGGCTGCGGCTGCCTCTTGCCTGCATGGACGCATTGTCCTATCGATTTGTCATACAAATACGGAGACCACCATGGCAGGCGCCCCCACCAAGAAGAAGAAATTTCGCTCGCAGGAGTGGTTCGACAATCCCGACAATCCGGGCATGACGGCGCTCTATCTCGAGCGCTACCTCAATTACGGCCTGACCCGCGCCGAGCTGATGTCGGGCAAGCCGCTGATCGGCATCGCGCAGACCGGTTCCGATCTTTCGCCCTGCAACCGGCATCACCTCGAGCTCGCCAAGCGCGTGCGCGAGGGCATCGTCTCGATGGGCGGCATCCCATTCGAGTTCCCCTGCCATCCGATCCAGGAGACCGGCAAGCGCCCGACGGCCGCGCTCGACCGCAACCTTGCCTATCTCAGCCTGGTCGAAGTGCTCTACGGCTATCCGCTCGACGGCGTCGTGCTGACCATCGGCTGCGACAAGACGACGCCCGCCTTGCTGATGGCGGCGGCCACCGTCAACATTCCGGCGATCGCGCTGTCGGTCGGCCCGATGTTGAATGGCTGGCACAAGGGCAAGCGCACCGGTTCGGGCACCATCGTCTGGGAATCGCGCCAGCGGCTGTCGGCCGGCGAGATCGACTATGACGAGTTTATGGACATCGTCGCCTCCTCGGCGCCGTCGACCGGTTATTGCAACACCATGGGCACGGCGACCACGATGAATTCGCTGGCCGAGGCGCTCGGCATGCAATTGCCTGGCTCGGCCGCCATCCCGGCCCCGTATCGCGAGCGCGGCCAGATCTCCTATGAGACGGGCAAGCGCATCGTCGAGATGGTGCATGAGGATCTGAAGCCGTCCGACATCATGACCCGCGAGGCGTTCGAGAACGCCATCGTCGTCAACTCGGCCATCGGCGGCTCGACCAACGCGCCGATCCACCTCAACGCCATCGCACGCCATCTCGGCGTGCCGCTCGACAATGACGACTGGCAGCAGATCGGCCTCGATATCCCGCTGCTGGTCAACCTGCAGCCGACGGGCGAGTATCTCGGCGAGGACTATCACCATGCCGGCGGCGTGCCGGCAGTCGTCGCCGAACTGATGAAGGGCGGCCTGCTGCCGCATCCCGATGCCGTCACCGCCAACGGCAGGTCGATGGGCGACAATTGCCGGGATGCCGTCAACGAGAATCACGACGTCATCCGCAGCGCCGACAAGCCGCTCAAGGCCAATGCCGGCTTCATCAACCTTAAGGGCAACCTTTTCGATTCCGCCATCATGAAGACCAGCGGCATCTCGCCCGAATTCCGTGAACGCTATCTCTCCAACCCGAACGATCCGGAAGCCTTCGAGGGCAACGCCATGGTCTTCGACGGGCCGGAGGATTATCACGCCCGCATCGACGATCCGGCGCAGGGCATCGACGAGCACACGATCCTGTTCATGCGCGGCGCCGGTCCGGTCGGCTATCCCGGCGGCGCCGAGGTGGTCAACATGCAGCCGCCGGCCTACCTGATCAAGAAGGGCATCCACGCCCTTGCCTGCATCGGTGACGGCCGGCAGTCCGGCACGTCGGGTTCCCCGTCGATCCTCAACGCCTCGCCTGAAGCCGCGATCGGCGGCGGGCTGGCGCTGCTCAAGAGCGGCGACCGCGTCCGCATCGACCTGAGGAAGGGCACGGCCAATATCCTCGTCAGCGACGAGGAGATCGCCAAGCGGCGCGCCGCGCTGCAGGCCAATGGCGGCTATCACTATCCTCAGCACCAGACGCCATGGCAGGAGATCCAGCGCGGCATGGTCGACCAGTTCTCGGCCGGCATGGTGCTGAAACCGGCGGTGAAATACCAGGACGTCGCCCATACCAGCGGCGTGCCGCGCGACAATCACTAAGCCTGTATGTTCGGCCGATCAAAAGGGCGGCTTGCCGACGGCGGGCCGCCCTTTTCTGTTGCCCTTGTTTCATCTCCAAGGAACCCACAGATAAGCTCGACCTCGGCAGCTCACGAAGGGACAGATCATCGTGGCGAAACGGCGCTCTTCCCTCGGCTTTCTCGGCATGTTCGGCCGCTCCGGCGATCTGCGCCAGCTCGACGACGCGTTGCGTGCGGCCGACCTGCATCCGGCGCTGGTACCAGAGGGCGTGAAACTCACCATCGTCAACCTGATGAACGACCGCTGGCCTGATGAGCCGCCGGCGGACGCCTATGCATCCGTGGCACAGCTCTGCGGCTATTGCGTCGCCGGGCCGCAGGTGTTCGAGCAGGCCAACGGCCGCGAGCCGACATTGCAGGTCGAGCGCCGCATCGAGGCGGCGCTGGAGGCCGGCGACAGTTTCGATGCGAAGATCGTGCTGATGACGCTGCACGCCAAGCTGATCAACGCCGAAGTCGTCGAGCGCTACGGACTGAGTGTGGAATGAACCGCTGGATTGTATGCATTGATATTCAGGTCAGGCCGAGTCGAAAACGGTGTCTTCCGAGAACCGGAGCGGAGCGTACTTAAAGTACGTGAGCACCAGAAGCGCAGGAAGGCATCGTTTGCAGGCCGGCCTCACCTGAATATCAGCCGCCCATCTTGTTGCGGGGCAACTTGATCATCTCGCCGAAGCGGGCGCGCAATTTGTCGTCCAGCAGGCGCGACACGTGGCGCGGGAAGCGCTCTGCAAGCACGCGCTTCTTCTCCGCGATCGCCCGCGACAGGATGTCGGGCCGGCCCTTTTCGTTCCATTCCTTGGGCGAGAAACGGTCGCCGACGGCGGGATAGAAATATTCCGTCTGCATCAGCTTCAGCGTCTGATCGTTGCCAAGATAGTGCCCAGGGCCCTTGAGGCAGACATCGGCGATGGTGTCGATCGACAGCGCGTCGTCGGTCACCTCGATGCCGCGCACGCAGCGCAGGCAATGTCCGAGCATGTCGTTGTCGATGATCAGGCTTTCGAGGCAGAAGCCGAGCAGCGAGGCATGCATGCCGGCCGATTCATAGACCAGGTTCAGGCCGGACAAGCCCGCCATGACATTGGTGATGCCCTTCTCGTAGCCCGCCTGGATGTCGGGCAGCTTCGAGTCCGACATGCCGGCGGCCGAGCCGCCGGGCAGGTCGTAATATTGCGCCATCTGGGCGCAGGCCGCGGTCAGCACTGCTTGCTCCGCCGAGCCGCCCGACATGGCGCCGGTCCTGAGATCGGAGACGAACGGCCAGGTGCCGAAGATCGCCGGATGTCCAGGCTTGACGGCATTGACATAGACTAGGCCCATCAGCACTTCCGCCACCGCTTGCACGACGGCGCCGGCAATGGCGGCAGGTGCCGTGGCGCCGGCCTGGCCGGCCGACAGAAGCAGGATCGGAATGCCGCCTTCGACGCAGGCCTCCAGCACCCCGCAGGCGTCCTCGGCGAACTTCATCGGCGGCACGACGAAGCAGTTCGAGTTCGACACGAACGGCCGCGCCCGGAAATTCTCTTCTCCGCCGGCAATCGCATAAAGCATTTCCAGCGCCGGCTTGACGTTCTCGCGCACGGTGAACGAGGTGCCGACATGCTTGGACGTCCCCATCACGCAGGCATAGAGCGTGTTGAAATCCATATCGAGTGGGTCGGGAATGTCGCGCGGCACCATGGTGCGCTGGAAGAAGTGGATGTTGTCCAGCCCGTCGACGAGACGGGCGGCGTCGTAGAGGTCCTGCAGCAGCGATTCGCGATATTCGCGCTTCTCGACATCGACCAGATGCACCGCAGCGCCCGCCGTGCCGTAATGCACGCGTTTGCCCTGGATCAGCATGTCGTGCTTCGGATCCTGGCCATGGAGGGTGAAGTTGCGCGCGGCTTGTCTGATTGTGTCCAGCACCAAGGCGCGCGGCAGCCGGACGCGGCCGTCGTCGCCATAGGTGGCGCCGACCCGGGTCAGCGCCTCGATGCAGGACGGGATGGCATTGGCGAAGCCGACCGTCTCCAGCAGCGTCAGCACCGCTTCGTGGATGCGTTCGCGGTCGTTCTGGCTCAATGGGCCATAGCTGCCGCCTTCAAGCCCCGGCCGCACCGGACGGATGTCGTCGGCCAAGGGCGCTGCCCGCATCGCGCGGCGCGCTTCGCGCCCGCCGGACCGCCGCGAACGCTGGTCCGACGACGATTCCTGCTTCTCGAGAGCCACTGACATGGAAGCACTCCACCTTTTGTCTTTATCTGCGAGATGGGCGCGGCGGTTGGTCCACCGTCGGCCTGCCTCGTCCCCTTCTGGCTCCGACTATGCCGCCGGCATTGGCACAGCCTATGGGCCAAGCAATCCCGTCGAATATGCCAGAATGCTAAAGCGGCAAACATACGCCCAAACAAAAAGAGCCGGCGCAGCGCCGGCTCTTTTTTCAGGGAGGTCTGTGGCGATCAGGCGGCCGCGGGCCTGCGGCCGGCGGCGGTGGCAAGTTCGCGGATGCCCGGCTCGATATGCTGCAGCGAGATCGAGGAGATGCCCAAGCGCATGAAACGAGAGGGCTTTTCGCTTCGATCGAAGAACCGGTCGCCGGGTTCGATGATGACGCTGCGCGACGCGGCGGCTTCGGCCAGGCCGCGTGAATCGGTACCGCGCGGCCCTTCCAGCCACAGCGATGTGCCGCCCGCCGAGTCGGTCGAGCGCCACTCTGGCAGGAAAGCGGAAATCGCATGGACCAGGCGCTTGCGCCGTTCGTCGAAGGCGGTGGAAAGCCTGCGCACCAGCGCCTCGTGATGGCCGAGCGACAGGAACAGCGCAACGGCGCGCTGGTTATTCGCCGGCGGGTGCCTGAGCATGAAGCGGCGCAGCGCGCGAAGCTCGGCGATCAGTCCGGCCGAGGCGACGATGTAGCCAAGCCTGAGACCCGGAGCCAGCGTCTTCGACATCGAGCCGACATAGATCACGCGGCCGGAACGATCGAGGCTCTTCAGCGCCTGCTGCGGCGCCTCGTCGAGCAGCTGGCTGTCATAGCCGTCCTCGATGATGATCTGGTTGTTGCGGTTGGCGCGCGCCAGGAGATCCTGCCGCCGCTCAGCCGACAACGGCACCATGGTCGGGCAGTGGTGACTCGGCGTGACGAAGACGAAGCCGGAATCGCTGGGGATCGACGAGGTCACGATGCCCGACTGGTCGACCGGAACGGGCTGGATATCGGCGCCGGCCAGCCGGAAGATCGAGCGGGCGTCGGGATAGCCCGGGTCTTCCATGGCCACCTTCGAGCCCTTGGTCATCAGCAGCGTGGCCAGCATATAGAGCGCGTTCTGCGCGCCCAGCGTCACGATGATCTCGTCCGGATTGGCGAAGATGCCGCGCCGCGGCAGAAGCCGGGCCTGGACCTGCTCGATCAGCAGCGGATCGTCGCGATCCACCATGTCGGACGCCCAATTGCGGATCTCGAGCACCGCCAGCGCCATGCGGTTGCACTCGCGCCATTCGGCGGTCGGAAACAGCGCCGGATCGAACTGGCCGTAGACGAACGGATAGGAGGACTTGATCCAGTTGTCATGCTTGGCCGGCGGCGGCATGTCGCTCGCGGCGATCTGCCGGCGTGCCTTCCAGTCGATCTCGTTCTGCTGGTCGGGCGCTTTCTGGTGCGGCTTGGCGGGAGTGGCCAGCACGTCCGGATTGACGAAATGGCCGCGCCGTTCGCGCGCCACCAGGAAGCCCTGGTCGACCAGCTGCTGGAAGGCGAGCACCACCGTGCCGCGGGCAACCCCGAGTTTTTCCGCGAGAATTCGGCACGACGGCAACGGCATCGACGCGGCGATCTGTCGGTCGAGAATGGCCGCGACGATCGCCTGGCGGATCTGCGCCTGGAGGGTTTGGCCGGATTCAGCCGAAATCCGGAACAGGCCGGACCATATGGCCGTGTCATTGCGCTGTGGCATGGGAAATCTTCCTCGGACGGCCAGCTGTTTTCACTTGGCTGGACCAGTGGAGTGTATGGGTGGCATAAGGGGTTGCGCCAATCAATTTTTCTGATCGCTGGGATTTATGCCAGTGATCTATCAAGCGCGACGCGAAGCGTCGTCGCCGCGCAAGCGCGATGCGAAGCATCCAAGCGCGACGCGAAGCGTCGTCGCGGCACTGCCCAAGCGCGACGCGCAGCGACGTCGCCACGCGATGCGCAGCATCGTCGCCCACACCGCACGGCCTCCTCGCGGTGAAATCCCCCCTCCTCACCATCCAACACCGCCCCTCATCAAAGCGTGAATGCGGTGCGGCAAAGCCACGCTTGAACGAAATGGAAATCGGCTCGATAGAATGACGCGCCGACACGCGCCGGAAACATCCGGCCTGTTAAAATGGTCTAAAAACCCGCCAGGAGCCCGCCAGTGGATCAGTCAGCCTTCGACAAGCAGGTCACCGCTCTGCGTGAGCAGCGCGCGGCGGCCAAGGGCACAATGCGCGAGGCCTTCGCCGCCGATCCCAAGCGCTTCGAGACATTCTCCGCCACCGATGGCGACCTTCTGCTCGACTGGTCGAAATGCGCGGTCGACGCAAACACGATGGCGATGCTGGAGAAGCTCGCCGCCGCCGCCGATCTCGGGGGGCGCCGCGCCGCCATGTTCGACGGCAAGAAGATCAACATCACCGAGAACCGCGCCGTGCTGCACACCGCCCTGCGCAACCTGACCGGCAAGAGCGTGATCGTCGACGGCCAGGACACCAAGGCCGATGTGATCGCCGTGCTCGACGCCATGGGCGCCTTCGCCGACGCAATCCGCTCGGGCAAGGCGGCCGGCGCCACGGGCAAGAAGATCACCGACATCGTCAATATCGGCATCGGCGGCTCGGACCTCGGCCCGGCAATGGTGACGCTGGCGCTCGCGCCTTACCATGACGGGCCGCGCGCGCATTACGTCTCCAATGTCGACGGCGCTCATATCCATGACACGCTGAAGGGTCTGTCTGCCGAGACGACCCTGTTCATCATTGCTTCCAAGACCTTCACCACGGTCGAGACGATGACCAATGCGCAGACGGCGCGCGACTGGGTTCAGAAGGCGCTTGGCAAGGAAGCGGTCGGCAAGCATTTCGCCGCCGTCTCGACCGCGCTCGACCTGGTCGCGAAGTTCGGCATCGAGCAGGACCGCGTCTTCGGCTTCTGGGACTGGGTCGGCGGCCGCTATTCGGTCTGGAGCGCCATCGGGCTGCCGGTGATGATTTCCGTCGGCCCGCGCAACTTCCGCGCCTTCCTCGACGGCGCGCATGAGATGGACGAGCATTTCCGCTCGGCGCCGATGCAAAAGAACCTGCCGGTGCTTCTGGGGCTGATCGGCTGGTGGCATCGCGTCGTCTGCAAATATCCGGCCCGCGCCGTCATCCCTTACGACCAGCGCCTGTCGCGCCTGCCGGCCTATCTGCAGCAGCTCGACATGGAATCGAACGGCAAGAGCGTCACGCTGGACGGCACGGCAGTCGCCACGCCGACCGGCCCGCTGGTCTGGGGCGAGCCAGGCACCAACGGCCAGCATGCCTTCTTCCAGCTCCTGCATCAGGGCACCGACTTCATTCCCGTCGAGTTCCTCGCCGCCGCCGTCGGTCACGAGCCCGAATTGAAACACCAGCACGATCTCTTGCTCGCCAACTGCCTGGCGCAGTCGGAGGCCTTCATGAAGGGGCGCACGCTGGAAGAGGCGCGCGCGCAGATGCTGGCCAAGGGCATGAATCCGGCCGACGTTGACCGGATCGCGCCGCACCGCGTCTTCTCGGGCAATCGCCCCTCGCTGACCATTCTCTACAGAAAGCTCGACCCGCGCACGCTCGGCCGGCTCATCGCGCTTTACGAGCACCGCGTCTTCGTCGAAGGCACGCTGTTCAACATCAATTCCTTCGACCAATGGGGCGTCGAGCTCGGCAAGGAACTGGCGACGGGCCTGCTGCCTGTCGTGGAAGGCAAGGAGACTGCCGCAAAACGCGACGCCTCGACTGCCGGGCTGGTGGGACATATCCACCAATTGCGCGGCGCGGAGTAAACCGGATTGGCGGATATCAAGGGAATATTGTTCGACAAGGACGGCACGCTTGTCGACTTCAACGCAACCTGGCTCGGCGTCGCCGACTTCATGGCGATGGATGCCGCCGAAGGCGACCGCTGGAAAGCGGATCGGTTGCTCGCCGCCGCCGGCTTCGACTTCGTCACAAAGCGCTTCAAGCCGGATTCGATCTTCGCCTCCGGCTCGAACATGGACGTCGTCGAGCTATGGTTCCCGCGTCTGTCCGAGGAAGACCAGATGCACGCCGTTTCCCGCTTCAACGAGATCACTTCGGCGCAAGGTTCGGCCATGGCGGTCGCGCTGCCGGGCGTCGTCGATTCGTTGCGGGCCTTGCACAAACGATCCTATCGCATGGGCGTCGCCACCAACGATTCGACCAGCGGCGCCGAAAAGACGCTGGCCACGCTCGGTATCGCGCAGCTCTTCGATGCCGCCTTCGGCTATGACGCCGTTGCCAACTCCAAGCCGGCGCCCGACACGGTTGTCGCTTTCTGCGACCTGACCGGGTTGAAGCCCGGCGAGATCGCCATGGTCGGCGACAACCGCCACGATCTGGAAATGGCGCGCGCCGGCGGCTGCGGCCTGGCGGTGGGCGTGCTCTCCGGCACCGGCACGCGCGACTCGCTGGCGCCGATGGCGGACGTCGTTCTGGACTCGGTCGCCGACCTGCCGGATTTTCTGACTGCGCGGATGAGTGTGCCGGCGGGTTAACCGGATTTCGCAACGAAAGCGAACACCGCGCTGGGCCCGGGTTCGCTGCCGCCGTTTCCGCCGACATCCGGCACGTGATACTCGCCGAGCAGGCAGAGCCGCGGTCTGGGCAGCCAGGCGCGGCCGGGATCGCCGACCAGCACATCGATGCCGGCAGCAAGGCAGCGGTCGAGGAACGGGATCATCCGCTGCCCGACATCCTGCGCGTAAAAGACGTCGCCGGCGAGAACCAGGTCGACCGCCGGCGGCGGACCGCCGGTGACGTCCTCGTCGCCTATCTGGATGGCGACGCCATTGGCTTGCGCGTTGAGGCGGAGCGCCACGACGCCGTTGCGGTCGATCTCCGCTGCGATCACTGCGCGCGCGCCAGCTTTTGCCGCGGCGATGCCGACCAGCCCCGAGCCGGCGCCGAGGTCGAGCACGCGTTTGCCGGCTACGATCGACGGACGGTCGAGGACATAGCGTGCCAGCACGGTGCCGCCGGCCCAGGCATAGGCCCAGTAGGGCGGCTGTGGGTCAGGCCGGCTTCCGTCGCTCTCGTCTTCCGGTTCGAGCAGCCGCCGCAAGCCGCTGCCGGGATGCGCCTGATAGAGCCGGACCTCCGGCACTGACGGTGCCGGCGCCAGCCGCATGTTCGCCTTGATGAAATCCGCCGGATCGAGCCGCTTGCCTCGCTCCCGTGCCTTGCCTGCGGAACAATCGCTCAAACCTGGTCCCGCAGCGCCCGCCGCAGGATCTTGCCGACCGGCGTCTTCGGCAGTTCGGTGCGGAATTCGATGAATCTCGGCCGCTTGTAGCCGGTCAGGTTCTCGCGGCAGTAAGCCATCAACGTCTCGACGGTGAGCGCCTGGTCCTTCTTGACCACGAACAATTTAGGCACCTCGCCGGAATGCTCATCCGGCACGCCGATGGCCGCCACTTCGAGCACGCCGGGGTGATGCGCCACCACCTCTTCCAGTTCGTTGGGATAAACGTTGAAGCCGGAGACCAGGATCATGTCCTTCTTGCGGTCGACGATCTTGGTGTAGCCGCGCTCGTCCATGAAGCCCATGTCACCGGATTTGAAGAAGCCGTCCTTGGTCATCGCCTTGGCGGTCTCGTCGGGCCGGTTCCAGTAGCCGGCCATCACCTGCGGGCCGCGGATGCAGATCTCGCCCACTTCGCCGAGCGGCACGTTGTTGCCGTCGTCGTCGCGGATGGCTATCTCGGTCGAAGGCAGCGGCAGCCCGATCGTGCCGGTGAAATCGGCCGAGCTGAACTTGTTGGCGGTCGCCACCGGCGAGGTTTCGGAGAGCCCGTAGCCTTCGCTCACCGGACAGCCGGTCAGCGCCTTCCAGCGTTCGGCGACGCCCCTCTGCACCGCCATGCCGCCGCCCAGCGTCAGGATCAGCGGCTTGAAGTCGAGCTTGCGGAACTCCTCATTGTTGAGCAGCGCGTTGAACAGCGTATTGAGGCCGGGAAAGATGTGCATCGGGTATTTCGCAAGTTCCTTGACGAAGCCCGGAATGTCGCGCGGGTTGGGGATCAGCACATTCTGCGCGCCCTGCTGCATGCCCATCAGCGCATTCACCGTCAGCGCGAAGATGTGATAGAGCGGCAGCGCGCAGATGAAGTTGAGATGCGCCGGCTTCGGCTTGACCGTATAGGCGTCCTCCACCCACAGCGAATTCTGCGCGACGTTCGAAAGCACGTTGCGATGCAGTAGCACAGCACCCTTCGAGACGCCGGTGGTGCCGCCCGTATATTGCAGGAAGGCGATGTCGTCGCCGGAGATCGTCGGCGGCTTGAAGGCGATGCTCGCGCCGGTCTTGAGCACGGCGTTGAACTTCACATGGCCGGGCAGCGACCATGCCGGAACCATCTTCTTAACCCGCCGCACCACGAGGTTGACGATGGCGCCCTTGAGTCCGCCCAGCATGTCGCCCATGGCGGCGACCATGACGTGCTTCACCGGCGTCCTGGCGATCACCGCCTGCAGCGTGCCGGCGAAGTTTTCGAGGATGACGATCGCCTGCGCGCCGGAATCCTTCAGCTGGTGTTCCAGTTCGCGCGGCGTGTAGAGCGGGTTGACGTTCACCACCGTATAGCCGGCGCGCAGTATGCCCATCATCGCCACCGGATATTGCAGCACGTTCGGCATCATCAGCGCCACGCGCGCGCCCTTCTCCAGGCCTCTCGCCTGCAGATAGGCGCCGAACGCGGCCGACAGCCGTTCGACCTCGGCATAGGTGATCGACTTGCCCATGCATACGAAAGCCGGCCGCCCGGCGAATTGCTTGCAGGCGCCGACAAGGAAGTCGCCGATGGACCTGTAGGGCAGGGCGCCGATCTCGGCCGGCATGTTCGTCGGATAGCTTTTCAGCCACGGCTTTTCCGGCAGGCCGACGGTGAGCTCGGTGATCGCCTTCGGCAAGCCCTTCGAGACAGGCTTCGCGTTACTCGTAGCTGGCGCCGTCTTCGCGGCGGGCGCGGCGGCGGGCGACTTCGCGGCCGCTTTTCCGGCTTTTGCCGCTGCGGGCTTGGCAGCGGCCGGCTTAGGGGCTGACTTTGCGGGCTTTGCGGTCGTCTTCGCCTTCGGTGCGGCTGCGGCCTTGGCAGTCTTGGGCGCATCGCTTGCGGCGGTGCCCTTGGCCTTTGCGTTCACCGGGGCTGTCGTCTTGGCTGCTTTTGCCACCTGTCTCTCCCTGTCGCCTTCAATCTCGGCGCCCGCTTCCAGGGAAGCGTCCTCCACGCCGTCGCGGATTTTCCGGAAAATCCCGCCCACAGTCTATGTATTGCCTCTATCGGCGACGGTGCAAGCCTTGCCCCAGCGGCAGGGCGGGGAAAGATTTGCCGTCGAAATCCGATGATCCGGACACCTTCCGCAGCATGTCCGGCGGCGGGCAGATCTCCAGCAGCCGGGCCCTGTCGGCTCATTTTAACAGGTGAGCGATCAATAAAAAAATGCCGTCGTTAATAATGTCGTGAGCAGAAAAAACTACTCATTTTTTCTGCGGTTTGAGCAAAAGATAGATTCTTTTCCTGCTTCCCATGGGGTACGCAAACGAGGTGTTCCAAAGGCGAAGAAACGGTGCTTATATGCGCCCTTCGCGAGCCTGATAGAGGGGCTTGAGAGAACATCAGGGAGTGGTCAATGAAAAAGACAATGACTTTTGCAGCCGCGTTGCTGGCTGCAAGCGTCCTCAGCGGCATGGCCAGTGCTAAGACGCTCGTTTATTGCTCGGAAGCGTCGCCGGCCAATTTCGATCCGGGTACGACAACCGGCGGCAACGACTTCGACGCGTCTTCGCGCACCGTCTATTCCCGACTGGTCGAATTCAAGCATGGTGGCACCGAGATCGAGCCCGGCCTGGCTGACAAGTGGGAAATTTCCGACGATGGCCTGGTCTATACTTTCCATCTGCATCCGGGTGTGAAGTTCCAGACCACCGACTATTTCAAGCCGACGCGCGACCTCAACGCCGACGACGTCGTCTTCTCCTTCGATCGCCAGTTCAACAAGGAGAATCCGTGGAACGGCGACAAGTATCTGCCGAACCTCACCTGGGACTATTACACCGGCATGGACATGCCGAAATACGTCGCCAAGTGGGAGAAGGTCGATGACCTCACCGTCAAGCTGACGCTGACCGAGCCGAACGCGCCGATGCTGGCCAATCTCGGCATGGATTTCGCCTCGATCGTGTCGAAGGAATATGCCGACCAGCTCCAGAAGGACGGCAAGATGGCCGACTTCTCGACCAAGCCGGTCGGCACCGGTCCGTTCCAGTTCGTCGACTATCAGCTGGATTCGGTCATCCGTTACGCGGCCAATCCCGACTACTTCAAGGGCAAGGAAAAGATCGACGATCTCGTCTTCGCCATCACGCCTGACGCGACCGCCCGCATCCAGAAGGTGCTCGCCGGCGAATGCGACGTCGCGCCCTATCCGAACCCGGCCGACATCGCCACCATCAAGGCCAACAAGGACGTGACGCTGATGGATCAGGCGGGCCTGAACATCGGCTATATGAGCTACAACACCACCATCCCGCCGCTCGATAAGCCGGAAGTGCGCCATGCGCTCAATCAGGCGATCGACCGGGAAGCCCTGATCAAGTCGCTGTTCCAGGATGCCGGCGCGACGCCCGCCGAGAACCTCATCCCGCCGACCATGTGGTCGTGGGACAAGGACGTGAAGACCGACACCTACAATCCGGAAGCGGCCAAGAAGGTTCTCGCCGATGCCGGCCTGAAGGAAATCCAGCTCTGGGCTGCCGACCGCGTTCGTCCCTACAATCCGAACTTCCAGCGCGCGGCTGAGCTGATCCAGGCCGACTGGGCCAAGGTCGGCGTCAAGGCGAACATCGTCAACTACGAGTGGACGAAGTATCGCGAGGAAGGCAAGAAGAAGGACCGTCCCGGCGCCTTCCAGATCGGCTGGACCGGCGACAACGGCGATCCGGACAATTTCTTCGCCACTCTCTTCGCTTGCTCGGCGATCGGCGTCTCGAACTACTCCAGCTGGTGCGACAAGGACTTCGAGGACCTGATCCAGAAGGCCAAGAAGACCAGCGACCAGGCCGAGCGCACCAAGCTCTATGAGCAGGCGCAGGTGATCTTCGCCAAGCAAGCGCCCGCTTTCCTGCTGGCTCACAGCCAGGTTTACGCGGTCGTTCGCAATAATGTCACCGGCTTCAAGATGGACCCGCTCGGCATTCACCGTTTCGACGGCGTTGACAAGTCCGAGTAATATTGCGAACGGGGCGGCGCAACTTCCAGCGCCGCCCCGTTTCATTTGATGATGCTCCGATACCTTCTCAACAAAATCGCCCTCCTGATTCCGACCCTGGTCGGCATCACCATCTGCGCCTTCGCCTTTGTCCGACTGCTGCCGGGCGATCCGATCCTCGCCATGGCCGGCGAGCATGGCGTCGCCCCCGCTCGCTACGAAGAGCTCAAGCAACAGTTCGGCTACAATCTGCCGATCTGGGAGCAGTATGCGCGCTATGTGGGTGAGGTCGCCACCGGCGATTTCGGCGTTTCCATCTCGTCCAAGCGGCCGGTCCTCGAGGAATTCAAGACGCTCTTCCCGGCGACGCTGGAACTGTCCTTCTTCGCCATGATCTTCGCCATGGTGATCGGCATTCCCGCCGGCATTTTTGCCGCCGTCAAGCGCGGCTCATGGTTCGACCAGTCGCTGATGGGCACGGCCCTTGTCGGTTACTCCATGCCGATCTTCTGGTGGGGCCTGCTGCTCATCATCTTCTTCTCGGGCTATCTCGGCTGGACGCCGGTCTCGGGCCGCATCGGCTTGCAGTTCTTTTTCAAGCCGATCACCGGCTTCATGACTGTCGACAGCCTCCTCTATGGCAAGTGGGACGCATTCCGCTCCGCGCTCAGCCATCTCGTCCTGCCGGCGATCGTGCTCGGGACCATTCCGCTGGCGGTGATCGCGCGCCAGACGCGCTCGGCCATGCTCGAGGTGCTGGGCGAGGACTATGTCCGCACCGCGCGCGCCAAGGGCCTTTCGGCAGCGCGCGTCATCGGCGTCCACGCGCTTCGCAACGCGCTTATCCCGGTCGTCACCACCATCGGCCTGCAGGTCGGCACGCTGCTTGCGGGCGCCATCCTCACCGAGACCATCTTCGCCTGGCCCGGCATCGGCAAGTGGATGGTCGATTCCATCTTCAAGCGCGACTATGTCGTCGTGCAGTCGGGTCTGCTTTTGATCGCGCTCATCGTCATGGCGGTGAACCTCATCGTCGATGTGCTCTATGCCGTCATCAACCCACGCATCAGGGCGGCATAAATGACCCAGACCGAAATCGCCCCGATGGCCGCCGGCAGCCCGGATCGGCTCACAGGCCTCAAGACCTTCTGGCACTATTTCTCCGTCAACCGCGGCGCCGTCATCGGCCTGTTCGTCTTCCTCCTTTTGGTGCTCGCCGCGCTGTTCGCGCCGCTGCTCGCGCCTTATGCGCCCGACGTCCAGGACAAGACCGCGTTTCTGCGGCCCCCCGCCTGGCAGGCCGGCGGCTCGACGCAATATCTGCTCGGCACCGACCCGGTCGGCCGCGACATCCTCTCGCGCCTGCTCTACGGCGCGCGCTTCTCGCTGCTGATCGGCGCGGTGGTGGTCACGCTGGCGCTCACCGGCGGCATCACGCTCGGCCTGCTGGCGGGCTATTTCCGCGGCTGGGTCGACGTTGCGATCATGCGCGTCATGGACCTGATCCTGGCCTTTCCGTCACTGCTCCTGGCGCTGGTGCTTGTCACCATCCTCGGCCCGGGCCTGTTCAACGCCATGCTGGCGATCGCATTGGTCCTGCAGCCGCATTTCGCCCGCCTGGTGCGTGCCGCCGTGATGGCCGAGAAGAGCCGCGAATATGTCGTGGCGGCGAAGGTCGCCGGCGCGGGCCATGTCAGGCTGATGCTTGCCACCATCCTGCCCAACTGCCTGGCGCCCTTGATCGTCCAGGGCACGCTGTCCTTCTCCAACGCTATCCTGGAAGCCGCCGCGCTCGGCTTCCTTGGCCTCGGCGCCCAGCCGCCGACGCCGGAGTGGGGTACCATGCTTGCCACGGCGCGCGAATTCATCCTGCGCGCCTGGTGGGTGGTGACCTTCCCGGGTCTCGCCATCCTCATCACCGTGCTTGCCATCAACCTCGTCGGCGACGGCCTGCGCGATGCCCTCGATCCCAAGCTCAGGAGGTCGTGATGGCGCTGCTCGACATCCAGAACCTCGTCGTCGAATTCCAGACCGCGTCCGGTCCGTTCCGCGCCGTCGACGGCGTCTCGCTCCATGTCGACGAGCGCGAGGTGCTCGCCATCGTTGGCGAATCCGGCTCCGGCAAGTCGGTGTCGATGCTGGCCGTGATGGGCCTGCTTCCATGGACAGCGACCGTCACCGCCGACCGCATGGCCTTCAACGGCCGCGATCTGTTGAAGATCGACCCGGCCGACCGTCGCAAGATCATCGGCAAGGACATTGCCATGATCTTCCAGGAGCCGGTCGCCAGCCTCAATCCCTGCTTCACCGTCGGCTTCCAGATCGAGGAAGTGCTGCGCTTCCACATGGGCATGGACAAGGCCCAGCGCCGGGCGCGCGCCATCGAGCTTTTCAAGCAGGTCGGCATTCCGGAACCGGAGGAGCGGCTGAATTCCTTCCCGCACCAGATGTCGGGCGGCCAGTGCCAGCGCGTCATGATCGCCATGGCGATCGCCTGCAATCCGAAGCTGTTGATCGCCGACGAGCCGACCACCGCGCTCGACGTCACCATCCAGAAGCAGATCCTCGACCTGCTGGTCTCGCTGCAGGCCAAATACGGCATGGGCCTGATCATGATCACCCACAATATGGGCGTGGTTGCCGAAACCGCCGACCGCGTTATCGTCCAGTACAAGGGCCGCAAGATGGAAGAGGCCGACGTGCTGTCGCTCTTTGAAGCGCCGAAGAGCAACTACACGCGCGCGCTGCTCTCGGCGCTGCCGGAGAACGCCGTCGGCGACCGGCTGCCGACCGTGTCCGACATGCTGTTCGAGCCGGCACCTTCAGGAGCCGGCGCATGACCAAGGTCGTCGAAGGCAAGGACATCAAGCGCGACTATCATGTCGGCGGCGGCCTGTTCCGCGGCGCGCGCACCGTCCATGCGGTGAAGGGCGTGTCCTTCAGCGTAGAGAAGGGCAAGACGCTTGCCATCGTCGGCGAGAGCGGCTGCGGCAAGTCCACGCTTGCCCGCATCATCACGCTGATCGATCCGGCCACTTCCGGCGAGCTCTTCATCGACGGCAACAAGGTCGACATCGCCAGGGACGGTCTCTCCAAGGAAATGCGCCGCAAGGTGCAGATCGTCTTCCAGAACCCCTATGGCTCGCTCAACCCGCGCCAGAAGATCGGCGACGTGCTCGGCGAGCCGCTCCTGATCAATACCGACAGGCCGGCCGAGGAGCGCCGCGACCTGGCGATGAAGATGCTGAAGAAGGTCGGGCTGGGACCGGAGCATTATAACCGCTATCCGCACATGTTCTCGGGCGGCCAGCGCCAGCGCATCGCCATTGCCCGGGCGCTGATGCTGAACCCGAGCCTCCTTGTGCTCGACGAGCCGGTCTCGGCGCTCGACCTCTCCGTGCAGGCGCAGGTGCTCAACCTGCTTGCCGACCTGCAGGACGAATTCCAGCTGACCTATGTCTTCATCAGCCACGACCTCTCGGTGGTCCGCTATATCGCAGACGACGTGATGGTGATGTATTTCGGCGAAGCCGTCGAATACGGCCCGCGCGACGAGGTCTTCTCCGACCCCAAGCACGCCTACACCAAGACGCTGTTCGCCGCGACGCCGCGCGCCGACATTGCCTCGATCAAGGCGCGGCTGGCCAAGAAGGCGGCCGCGGCCTAGGAGGTCGTCATCCTAGGGCGGAGCGACGCGAAGCGTGGCGCGACCCTAGGATCCATTCCGTTACCTCAGCCGAATGGTGCAGCGGAGCAGAATTCTGCACCGTTGCGACGCTCGTATGTCACGGAATGGATCCTCGGGTCTGCGCCGCGTCGCTTCGCTCCTTGCTTCGCCCGTGGATGACGAAGCGGAACTTGCTACGCACCCCCTAAGAAGGCTCGGTTGTTTCAAGACAGCTTCGTAATAATCGCCCGCAGCGCTTCCCCAAACCGGCGCACTTCCTCCACCGTGTTGTAGTGCACCAGCGAGGCGCGGATCGCGCCGCTGTCCATCGACAGGTTCAGCCGCTTCATCAGCCGCGGCGCATACATGTGGCCGTCGCGGATGCCGATCTGCATGGCGGCCATCTCCTCGACGATTTTCTGCGGCGACAGCTTGCCGATGTTGAAGCAGAAGGTCGGCACGCGCTCGGTGATGCGCGCCTCGTCGGCGACGCCGTAGATCGTGGCATTGCAGTCCTTCAGCACCTTCAGCATGGCGTGCGCCAGCATCAGCTCGTAGTCGCGGATGGCGTTCATGCCGGCGACGATGTTGTCGCGGCGCGAGCGGTTGTTTTCGGGAAGGAAGTTGCGGCCGATCGATTCCAGATAGCGCACCGCCGCGTCCATGCCGGAGACGTTCTCGTAGATGAAGGTGCCGGCCTCGACCTTGTAGGGCGGCTCGTCGGGAATGAAATCCTCGCGGAAGGTCGGCAGCCGCTTCAGCGTCTCGAAGCGGCCCCACAGGAATCCCATATGCGGCGAGAAATTCTTGTAACCGGAGCAGACGAGGTAGTCGCACTGCCAGGCCTGCACGTCGATCAGCCCATGCGGCCCGTAATGCACGCAGTCGAGGAACACTTCGGCGCCGGCGGCATGCGCGATCTTGGCAACCGAAGCGACGTCGACGATCGAGCCGATCGAATGCGCCGTCACCGTGCAGGCGACGAGGCGCGTGCGCTCCGAAACCAGCGGCTTGAGGTCGTCGACATGCAAAGTGCCGTCCTCGCGCATGCGCCACCATTTGAACTTGGCGCCGGCCGATTCCAGCGCCAGCCAGGTGGCAATGTTGGCGTCGTGATCCATGTCGGTGATGACGATCTCGTCGCGTCCGCCAACCCTGTCATTGGAAAGCATCTGGCCGATGCCGAGGCTGACCAGGCGGATGAACGAGGTGGCGTTCATGCCGAAGCAGATTTCGGACGGACTGTAGGCATTGATCAGCAGTGCCACACTTGTCCGTGCATCGGCGACCGACTGATCGACGGTGACGCTGCGACCGTAGCGGCCGCCGCGCTGCACATTGTGCGACACCAGATGATTGGTCACCGCGTCGAGCACGCTTTGCGGGATTTGCGCGCCGGCGGCATTGTCCAGGAAGATGAAGTCGCCGGCCTGTTGAAGCGCCGGAAACATGGCGCGGATCTTCTCGACCGGAAACGCGGCAGCGTTGGTATTGTCGGACTTTTTCACGGGGGTACGCTCCTGCGGGGGACTTGGACGGTTGGCGGGTTCAGCGCGTCTTCTCGGTCTGGAAGCGGCGCTCGAGCAGGCTGACGAGGCGCACCATCGGCCAGAGGAAGATGAGGTAGACAAGCGCCGCGCCGATCAACGGCGAGGGGTTGGCATAGAGCGACTGCGCATTGGTCGCTTCCTTGAGCAGTTCCGGCAGCGCTACGGTCGAGGCGAGCGAGGTATCCTTGAACATCGAGACGCAGTTGCTGGTCATCGGCGGGATGACCACGCGGATCGCCTGCGGCAGCACGACCTTGCGCAGGGTCAGCATGAACGGCAGGCCAAGCGCCTGCGCCGCCTCGAACTGGCCGCGCGGAATGCTTTCGATGCCGGAGCGGAAAACCTCGGCCGAGTAAGCCGACATGATGATGGCAAAAGCCGTCACGGCGGAGGCCCAGGACGACAGGCGTATGCCGAGGAAGGGCAGCGCGTAGTAGATCAGGATCAAAACCACCAGCACCGGCAAAGCGCGAAAGATGTCGGTGTAGCCGACTGCGAGCAGTCGCAGCGGCTTCGGCGCATAGAGCCGCACGAGGCTGATCGCCAGCCCCGCCGCAATGCCGATGACGATGCTCATCACCCCAAGCAGCAGCGTGTTGAGAAAGCCGCGCAGCAGCGCCGGCAGGCTCGATGCAATAACGCCGGGATTGAAGAAGGTGTCGATCAGCGACATGGGAGCGTTCCCGAACCGTTTTGCGTCCAGAGCAATTCCACGAAAAGTGCGACACGGCTTTCCGTCCGCAATTGCATCAAATCAAGGAGACAGACGCCAGAGCCAGGCACCGACACCGATTTTGCCGCACCGGCTTCGGCGATGGCAGGGCTCATGCGTGAAAAACGGACGTGCCGGCCTCTCGCGCCGGCACGTCCTGTTGCGTTCGTCGCCGCTCAGGCCTTGGGCAGCGGCATTTCCTTGACCGTGGAGGAATCCGCCGGAGCATCGCTGTCGAACCACTTCTTGTGGATCGCGGCCAGCGTCCCGTCCTTCTTCATCGCCGTCAGCGCGTCGTTCAGCTTGCCGAGCAGCGGGTGGTCCTTGGTCATCATCAGGCCGTATTGCTCGCCGGTCTTGATGCGTTGCTTGACGACGAGGTCCTTCATCTTCTTGAAGGAGTATTGCATGCCGGGAATGTCGCTGACGGCGGCATCGACGCGGCCGGCGCTGAGGTCGAGCAACAGGTTCTGCTGCGTGTCGTAGCCCTTCACGTCGCTGAAGCCGTCGGCCTGCTGATGGTCCTTGACCCAGGTTTCGCCGGTGGAACCTGAAAGCACGCCGACGACCTTGCCCTTGAGGTCCGCCTCGGCGCTGATCGGGCTGTCGGCCTTGGTGGCGATGCCCATGTCGGAATCATAATAGGGCTGCGTGAAGGACTGCGACTTCAGCCGCTCCTGCGTGATGGTGATCGAGGAGATGGCGACGTCGATACGCTTGGAGGTGGTGGCGGCGAACAGCGCCTGGAACCCGAGATCGGCGATGTCGGTGGTCATGCCGATGCGCTTGGCCGCCTCATTGACGATGTCGACCTCGAAACCCTCGAAGGTGCCGCTCTCGTTCTTGTATTCGAAGGGTGGATTGGTCGGGTAGGCGCCAACATTGAGCGCATCCGCGGCGTAAGCGGTGACGGGGCCGGCGGCGATGCCGATGGCGGCGGCCATGAGAAGCACGTTGCGACGAGTAAAGCTCATTTCTGTTCCCTCTGTTGTTGAACGGGCGGGTTCGCCCCGCACGGCTTTTTGCCGCCCCGCTTCCGGCAGGGCGTCAATTCATTGCGGCGGTCATGCGTTGAAGCGCCGTTTCTATCTGGTTGCTGTCGCGGCACACGCACATGCGCAGGAATGCCGCCGCCGAATTTCCGAACAGGTGACCGGGCGCAAGCCCGACCCGCGCCGTCTCCAGAATGCGGGCGCAGGCGCGTCGCGCGTCGTTTTCGCCCTCCAGGGCGAAGAACGCATACATGCCGCCGCGCGGCTTGGTCGGCAGGATGGTGCCTGGGATTTGCGCCAGCCGGTCATAGGCGAGGTCGAGGCCTATCTTGATCCGTTGCCTGATTTCCTCGACCAGCGGCTCGCCCTGACGGATCGCCGCGACGGCGCCGGCCTGGATCGGCGCGGCGGTGCCGCTGTTGACATATTGCGTCATGGCGCCGAGCTGGTCGGCAACGCCCGACGGATGCGTCAGCCAGCCGATGCGCCAGCCGGTCATCGCCCAGGCTTTCGAGAAACTGTTGGCCGACAGCACCCTGTCGCCGTCCTCGGCGATCTGCAGGATGGAAGGGGCGACGGCGCCGTCGAAATAGAGCCGGCCGTAGACCTCGTCGGAGATGATCCAGATGCCGGTGCGCCGGCTGAAGTCGAGCAGCGCCTGCATCTCCTCGCGCGTCGCGGTCCAGCCGGTCGGATTGGACGGCGTCGACAGGAAGATCGCGCGGGTGCGCGCGTCGCAGCTTGCAAACAATCGCTCGAGATCGAGCTGCCAGTCGCCCTTGAAATCGAGCGAGAACGGGCGCGGCTCGCCGCCGATCAGATGGATGGCGTTGTGGATGTTGGGCCATTGCGGCCCGACATAGACGACATTGGTGCCGGCATCGACCAGCAGTTCCAGCGCCAGATAGAGCGCCTGCATACCGCCCGGCGTCACCGTGGTTCGCGCGATCGGGATCGAGCGGCCGTGGATGCGCGTCTGGTACTCTGAAAGCGCCTCGTTCAGCGGGCCGTGCCCACGCATGTTGGGAACGTAGAAGGTCAGGCCTTCGTCGAAGGCGGCCTTCGCCGCGTCGCGGATGAAGGCTGGCGTCACCATATCGCCTTCGCCGTACCAGAGCGCGATGACATCGCCGAGTTCCCGCGCGCGAACCGCAAGGTTGGCGATGTTTTCGGTGTGCAGATCGCGAATCTGGGCACGCAGGCCATCGAAGGCATAGCGCGCGCTGGACGATGAATGGGGCAGTGTGAACGACAAGGACCGAACCCCTCTCACCCGGAACACTGCGATGGACCGGAAAAGCCCCTCCAGCCGGACAGCCGCGATCTTGATGCTATCCAAAGTACGGCGCTTTTCAAGGCGAAAGTTTTAAGCTTAAAGTTTGGCGCCCTCTTTCGCCTAGCCGGCTCCTTGCGCCAGTTCCGCGCGGGCGGCGGTGCCGTTGGCCGCGGCGCCGGCGCCGAGAAACATCGTGTCGCTGGCCAGCACGAAGAAGCTCGCGCCGATGGCTGCCCATCGGCTGACGGTCTGTGCGCTGGCGCAAAATATGCCGGCAGTCCTGCCGTTTGCGATCGTCGCGCGAATGATCGTTCCGATCGCCTCGGAGAGCCTGTCCGCGCCTGCCGGTCCGACCGCGTCGATCGACACCGAAAGATCGCCAGGGCCGACGAAGACCACGTCGACGCCCTCGACCGCCGCGATCGCTTCGATGTTGGCCAGTCCCTCCGATGTCTCGACCTGGACCGCGACGATCGTTCGGTTGTTGGCGGAGGCAAGATATTCGGGAATGCGGTAGCCATAGCCCGCGGCCCGGCCGGGACCGACACCGCGCGCGCCTTGCGGCGGATAGCGCGAAGCCTTCACCGCCATCGCGGCCTGCTCCGCTGTCGAGACGCGCGGCACGAGCACGCCTTGCGCGCCGCTGTCCAGCGCCGCCTGAATGGCTTCCGGCGCATGGCCGGGAACCCGGACCATCGCCGGCACGCGATGCACGTCGGCTGCCCGCACCATGGCCTCGATCATGTCGCGCGAGATCTGCGCGTGCTCCCAGTCGATGCAGAGGAAATCGAGGCCGGACAGTGCCATCACCTCGACGGCGACCGGATGGGGAATGGCGGCGAATGACCCGATGAGGTTCGTCTTGCCGATGCATTTCTGGCGGAACTCGCTCATGCCATCCCCTTCTGAGTTGCCCAATGCATACCCGCAAATGACGGCGAGGCGAAGCTATTTCAGGCTTGAAATATTTTCACGCCGGCCTAGCGTGTGGCATCCCGCCGCGAGTTTCCAAGATGATCAAAGCCCATCCCCTGCACGGCCCGAACAGACTGAAGCTCGGCGTCTTCTCGACCAATGCCGATGGCGGGCTTGCTATCACCGACGTGCCGGAGCGCTGGACCGCGAACTGGCAGGATAATCTGACGGCGGCGCAGATAGCTGATCGCGCCGGGCTCGAATTCATGCTGCCGATAGCGCGCTGGCGCGGTTTCGGCGGCCGCAACAAGGTCCGCGAATTCTCCTTCGAGACCTTCACCTGGGCGGCGGCGCTCGCGGCCGTGACCGAGCAGATCGGCCTGTTCATGACGGTGCATGTGCCGCTGGTGCATCCACTCTACGCCGCCAAGGCGCTGGCGACGGTCGACCACATCAGCCAGGGCCGCGCCGGGCTCAACATCGTTTGCGGCTGGAACCCGAAGGAATTCGGCATGTTCGGCACGCCGCTGGTCGAGAAAGGCTATGACCAGGCGGCGGAATGGATTGAAATACTCGAGCGGCTTTATACGTCGAGCGAGCCTCTCGACTATGAAGGCGCTTATTATCGGCTCAAGGAGGCGGTGAGCCGGCCGGCCAGTCTTCAGGTTCCGCGTCCGGTGACGATGAATGCCGCTTTCGGCGGCCCGGGCCGGGATTTCGCCGCCGCCAGATGCGACTATCTGTTCACGACCTTTTCCGAGATGAACGATGCCGGCAAGCATGTGGCCGACATCGGTGAGCGCGCCGACAAGGCAGGCCGCGATGTCGGCGTCTATACGGTTGCGCATGTCGTCTGCCGCCCGACGGTGGAAGAGGCGCAGGCCTACTACACGCGCTACGCCGTCGCGATGGCCGATCACGAAGCCGTCGATGCCCATATGGCGGGCAAGAAGGAATTCTCCCAGTCGCATGACCCGCACGCCTATGACCGCTACCGGCAGCGCTTTGCCGGCGGCGCCGGCACTTATCCGTTGATCGGAACCCCTGAAAAGATTGCCGCCGATATGGTCGCCATTGCCGGGCATGGCTACCAGGGCATCGCGTTGTCCTTCGTCAATTACACCCAGGAACTGCCCTATTTCTGCGACCATGTTCTGCCGATTTTGAGACAGGCAGGACTGCGAGGATAAGGTCCGGTCGGTACCTGCTGGCGGGGGCTTTCGCAACTTCGTCATTCCAGGGCGGAGCAGGAGCGAAGCTCCGTCGCGGAGACCCTGGAATCCATTCCGTTACCTCGGACGCAGGGCGCAGCGGAGCAGAATTCTGCACCGATGCGGCGCGTCGAAGTCACGGAATGGATCCTCGGGTCTGCGCTGCGTCGCTATCGCTCCTTGCTCCGCCCGTGGATGACGAAGCGATCGGGCGCTTATTCCGGGATAACAGCCGTCGCCTGAATCTCAACCTTGGCCCGGTCCTCGACCAGCGCCACCACTTGCATCGCCGCCATAGCCGGGAAGTGTCGGCCGATCACGTCGCGATAGGCCTCGCCGATGCCTTTGAGGTTGCCGACATATTCCGCCTTGTCGGTAAAGTACCAGGTCATCGAGGTGATGTGTCGCGGCTCGCCGCCGGCTTCGGCGAGCACGGCAACGACATTGGCGAGCGTCTGGCGCACCTGGCCGACGAAGTCGTCGGTCTCGAACCGGCATTCGGCATTCCAGCCGACCTGGCCGCCGATAAAGACAAGCCGGCCACGCGCGGCCACACCATTGGCGTAGCCGATCGGTTTGGCCCAGCCTTCCGGCTGCAGGATGGTGTGCATGTCCAGTTCCCCCTGGTTCAAACTCGTTGTCACGCCCCGCCCATCACCTGCCTGGCGATGACCACCTTCTGCACGTCCGAGGCGCCCTCATAGATGCGCAGCGCCCGGATCTCGCGATAGAGGCTCTCGATGATGTGGCCCTTGCGCACGCCGTCGCCGCCATGCAGTTGCACCGCCTTGTCGATCACCTCCTGCGCCTTGTCGGTGGCGAAGAGCTTCGCCATCGCCGCCTCCCGTGTCACCCGCGCCGCGCCCATGTCCTTGGTCCAGGCGGCGCGGTAGATGAGCAGCGCGGCCGCATCGACATCCAGCGCCATGTCGGCGAGGTGACCCTGGACCATCTGCAACTCCGCCATCGGCGCGCCGAACAGTTTTCGCTCGGCCGCGCGTTTGATGCTCTCGTCCAGCGCGCGCCGCGCAAAGCCGAGGGCGGCCGCGCCAACGGTCGAGCGGAAGACGTCGAGCACCGACATGGCGATCCGAAAACCGTCGCCGGGCTTGCCGATCAGGCCGGAAGCCGGAACGCGCACATTGTCGAAGGACAGCCGCGCCAGAGGGTGAGGGGCGATGACCTCGAGCCGCTCGGCGACGCTGAGCCCCTTCGTCTCCGCCGGCACGACGAAAGCGGAAATCCCTTTCGCGCCGGGCGCCTCGCCGGTGCGGGCGAACACGACATAGAGATCGGCGATGCCGCCATTGGAGATCCAGGTCTTTTCGCCGCAAAGCAGATAGTCGCCGCCGTCGCGGACGGCGGTCATTTCCATGTTGGCGACGTCCGATCCTGAGCGTGGTTCGGAGAGCGCAAAGGCGGAGATTGCTTGGCCGGCCCGCGTCTTCTCCAGCCAGCGCTGCTGGTCCGGCGTGCCGAACAGCGTGATCGCGCCGGTGCCCAGCCCCTGCATGGCGAAGGCGAAATCGGCGAGCCCATCGTGGCGGGCAAGCGTCTCGCGCGTGATGCAGAGCGTGCGCACATCGAGCGGCGCGGGTTTGGCCGGGTCGAGCGCCGTCGGCTTCAGCCACCCGTCGCGGCCAAGCATCGCCACGAGCTCGCGACAGGCGGCATCGGTATCGTGATGGTCGACGGGGAGGTTTTGTTGGCACCAGGCTTCGAGACGCTCGGCGAGTTGGCGGTGGCGATCTTCGAAAAAGGGCCATGAGAGGAAGGTGCGGTCAGGCATGCTTGCCTCCGCTATTCTCAAAAGTTTCCGCTCTACGGCGCCCCCCTCTGTCCTGCCGGACATCTCCCCCTCTAGGGGGGAGATTGGCAGTTTTGGCGCCCCGCTCAATCGTGCGGCGTTGGTGGTTGGCGAAAGCGGGGGCGACATCCGATCTCCCCCCTAGAGGGGGAGATGGCCGGCAGGCCAGAGGGGGGCGCTGTCCCGCCAATCTCTCCAAGAACGCACCCATCCTCAATCCCCCTCGAACACCGGCTTTTCCTTGGCCGCGAACGCCTTGTAGGCCCGCTCGAAATCGCCGGTCTGCATGCAGATCGCCTGCGCCTGCGCTTCCGCTTCGATCGCTTGCTCGAGGCCCATCGACCATTCCTGGTTGAGTTGCGTCTTGGTGATGCCGTGCGCGAAGGTCGGGCCGGAGACGATGCGCGCCGCCATGTCGAGCGCGTCGGCCTCCAGCGCCGCCGGTTCGACCAGCCGGTTGTAGAAACCCCAGCGCTCACCCTCAGTGGCGCTCATGGTGCGGCCGGTGTAGAGCAATTCGGCGGCGCGGCCCTGGCCGATGATGCGCGGCAGGATCGCGCAGGCGCCCATGTCGCAGCCGGCGAGGCCGACGCGCGTAAACAGGAAGGCGGTCTTTGCCTCCGGCGTGGCGATGCGGATATCGGAGGCCATGGCGATGATCGCGCCGGCGCCGACCGCGACGCCGTCGACGGCCGCGATGATCGGCTTGCCGCAGTTGAGCATCGCCTTGACGAAATCGCCGGTCATGCGCGTGAAGGCGAGCAGCGCCTTCATGTCCATCTTGACCAGCGGCCCGATGATGTCGTGGACATCGCCGCCTGAGCAGAAATTGCCGCCATTGGGCAGGAACACCACGGCATCGACATCGTCGGCATAGACGAGCCCACGAAACGTGTCGCGCAGCTCGGCATAGCTGTCGAAGGTCAGCGGGTTCTTGCGCTCCGGCCGGTCGAGCCGGATTGTTGCGACTCGGCCTTCGACCTGCCAGAGGAAATGCTTCGGCTTGAGCTTGGCCATGGCGCTCATTCACGTCCCTCCCAATTGCTGCGGAACGATTTCAGCATGCCGGTCAGCTGCCGCGCCTCGTCCTCGCTGACATTGCCGAGAAGCTCGCCGACCCAATTCTCATGCGCGGCGGCGATCGCGGCGAAAGATTTCGAGCCTTCCTCGGTCAGCCGCACCATGGAGGTGCGGCGGTCGCCGTTACGGCGCGCGCGCATCACCAGCCCTTCGGAAACCAGCCGGTCGACGATGCCCGTCACATTGCCGTTCGACACCAGCAGGAAGCGCGACAGGTCGCTCATCAGCATGCCTTCCGGCGAGCGGTAGAGCGCCGCCATCACGTCGAAGCGCGGCAGCGTGGTGTCGAACTCCTTCTTCAGACGCTCACGCAGCTCCGCCTCGATGGTGCGCGAGGCGCGCAGCAGGCGTATCCACAGCCGCAGCCTGTCCTTGCCCGGTCCGGCGGAAGTCGGTCCCGCTACCATGTCTCGCCTCCCGAGATCGAAATGGCCTGCCCGGTGATCGACCGCGCGGCGCCGCTGCACAGCCAAAGCACCGCCGCCGCGACTTCCTCCGGCTGGACGAAACGCCCTTGCGGGTTCGTCGCCGCAAGGCTCGCGCGCGCCTCGTCGGTGGAACGTCCGGTCTTCTCGACGATGCGCTGGACGGACTCCTCGAGCATCTCGGTTTCGACGAAGCCCGGGCACACGGCATTCACGGTGACGCCGGATTTGGCGGTCTCGGCCGCCAAGGCCCGCATCAGCCCGACAACACCGTGCTTGGCCGCGACGTAAGGGGCGACATAGGCATAACCCTTGAGGCCCGCAGTCGAGGCAATGAAAATGATCCGGCCTGTCTTTCGCGCGAGCATTCCGGCGAGCGCCGGCCTCACGGTCAGGAAGGCGCCGGTGAGATTGACGTCGAGCATGCGCTGCCAGTCGGCCAGCGCGGTCTTGTGCGCCGCCGCGCTGCCCGCCATGCCGGCATTGGCCACGACGATGTCGAAGGGTCCGCGCGCGGCTTCCGCCTTCTGGTGCACGTCCGCCATATCGGCTTCGTTCGTGACATCGGCAGTGACGGCAAAGATGCGGTCGTTTTCCTTTGCCACCTCGGCCAGCGCTGCTTCGCGCCGCCCGCATATTGTGACGGCCACACCTTCTGCCGCCAGCGCTTGCGCAATGGCTTTGCCGACGCCGGAGCCGCCGCCGGTGACCAGTGCGTGCTTGCCGGCAATTTCGCGCACGGCGCTCATACTTTGAGCCCCGCCGCCGCTTCACGCTCGGCCAGGCGGTAGATCTGGTCGCGTCCCGGCAGATAGGGATCGGGCCATTTGACGCCGCGGTCGCCGAGCGTCACCGCCGCGTGCAGCGTCCAGTAGGGATCGGCAAGATGCGGCCTTGCCAGCGCCACCAGGTCGGCGCGACCGGCCATCAGGATCGAGTTGGCGTGGTCCGGCTCATAGATGTTGCCGACCGCCATCGTCGCCATGCCGACCTCGTTGCGGATGCGGTCGGAGAACGGCGTCTGGAACATGCGGCCATAGACCGGCTTGGCGGCGATCGAGGTCTGGCCGGCCGATACGTCGCAAAGGTCGACTCCGGCTTCATGCAGCATCTTCGCGATCTCGACCGCATCCGAAGGCGTGACGCCTTCGATGCCCACCCAGTCATTGGCCGAGATGCGCATCGAGATCGGCTTTTCAGCCGGCCACACTGCGCGCACCGCATGGAAGATTTCCAGCGGATAGCGCATGCGGTTTTCCAGCGAGCCGCCATAGTCGTCGGTGCGGCGGTTGGTCAGCGGCGTGATGAAGGCGGAGAGCAGGTAGCCATGCGCGGCATGGATCTCCAGCATGTCGAAGCCGCAGCGCTCGGCCATTTGCGCCGAGGCGACGAACTGATCGCGGACCAGATCCATGTCGGCGCGGTCCATCGCCTTCGGCACCTGGTTCTTCGGCGACCATGGCACGGCCGAAGGCGCCATCACCGGCCAGTTGCCGTCCGGCAGCGGCACGTCGGTTCCTTCCCAGCCCACCCGGGTCGAGCCTTTGGCGCCGGAATGGCCGATCTGGGCGCAGATCTTTGCTTCGGTTTCGGCATGGACGAAATCGACCAGCCGCTTCCAGGCGACCTCATGCTCCGGTCTGTAGAAGCCTGGGCATCCGGGCGTGATGCGCCCTTCCGGGCTGACGCAGGTCATCTCGATGTAGAGCAGGCCGGCGCCGCCCTTGGCGCGCTCGGCATAATGCGAAAAATGCCAGTCGGTTGGGCAGCCGTCGACGGCCTTGTACTGTGCCATCGGCGAGACGACGATGCGGTTGGCTAAAGTCATGCCGCGCAGCTTGAACGGCGCGAACATCGGCGCGCGGCGTAAGCTGATGCCGCCGGCGCCGGCCTTGCGCTGGAACCATTCTTCGGCGCCCGCCAGCCATTCGGCATCGCGCAGCCGAAGGTTCTCGTGGCTGATGCGCTGCGAGCGGGTGAGCAGCGAATAGTTGAATTGAACTGGATCTAAACCGAGATATCGTTCGACTTCTTCGAACCATTCCAGCGAATTGCGCGCCGCCGATTGCAGTTTCAGCACCTCGGTGCGCCGCGCATCCTCATATTTGCGGAAAGCCGCATCGAGGTCCGGCTCGGACTCGACATAGTCGGCGAGCGCCACCGCGCTCTCCAGCGCGAGCTTGGTGCCGGAGCCGATGGAGAAATGCGCTGAAGCCGCCGCATCCCCCATAAGCGCCAGATTCTTGTACGACCAGCGCTCGCACAGCACCCGCGGGAAGTTGATCCACGCTGAACCTCGAATGTGATTGGCGTTGGTCATCAGCGGATGGCCGCCGAGATGCTTTTCGAAAATGCGTTCGCAGACCGCGATCGATTCCTGCTGCGTCATCTGGCCGAAGCCGAACGCAGCCCAGGTCGCTTCGCTGCATTCGACGATGAAGGTCGCGGTCTCGCTGTCGAACTGGTAGGCATGCGCCCACACCCAGCCATGCTCGGTCTTTTCGAAGATGAAGGTGAAGGCGTCGTCGAATTTCTGCGTGGTGCCCAGCCACACGAACTTGCATTTGCGGGTGTCGATGTCGGGCTTGAAGACATCGGCGAAGGCCGCGCGTGACTTCGAGTTCAACCCGTCGGCGGCGACCACCAGGTCATGCGTTTCCATAAAGGGTTTCGGGTCGGAAATATCGGTCTCAAACATCATCTTGATGCCGAGCTCGCGGGCGCGCCGCTGCAAGAGGATCAGGAGCCGCTTGCGGCCGATGCCGCAAAAGCCATGGCCGGAAGACACCGTGCGCACGCCGTCATGAATGACGGCGATGTCGTCCCAATAGGCGAAATGCTTCTTGATCCAGACGGCGCTGACAGGGTCGTTCCTAGTCAGGTTCTCCAGCGTCTCCGCCGACAAAACCACGCCCCATCCGAATGTGTCGTCGGCGCGGTTGCGCTCATAGACCGTCACCTCATGTGCGGCGTCGCGCAGCTTGAGCGAGATGGCAAAGTAGAGGCCGGCTGGTCCGCCGCCGAGAACCGCAACCTTCATGTCTTGCGATCTCCTCTAGAGCAATTCCGGGAAAAATGCGTAGCGGTTTTCCGTCCGGAATTGCATGAAACGCTGCATCGGGAACGCCGGCAAGACGGCGATCCCAATTGTCAGTATCGCGCCGGGTCGCAATTATTTCAAGCTTAAAGTTTTATAATTGAATGATCGCCGCCTGCCCTTCCTTCACCGGTCCAATCCGGCTCTTCACGCCCTACGCGTCGGTTGCAGCCAGTCAGGATCGATTTCCGGAAGCGGAATGGCGGCGAGCAGGTCGCGCGTGTAGGTCTCCTTCGGGTTCTCGAACAGCGCGTCGGTGGCGCTGGCCTCGACGATCCTGCCTTCGCGCATGACGATGACCTGCTGGCAGAGCCGCCGGATCACCGACAAATCGTGGCTGATGAGGGCGACCGTCAGCCCCATCTCGGCGGCAAGCTTCTCCAGCAGCGTCAGGATCTGCGCCTGCGTCGAGACGTCGAGGCCGGAGACGATCTCGTCGGCCAGCACGAATTTCGGCGACAGCGCCAGCGCCCGTGCGATGCCGACGCGCTGGCGCTGGCCGCCCGACAATTCGTGGCGGTAGCGGCTGGCGAAACTCTGCGGCAGGCCGACGCGCTGCAGCGCTTCCGCGGCGCGTTCCTTCAGCTTGTCGCCAAGGCCGTTCTGCCTCAAGGGTGCGGCGATGATGTTGAAGATCGTATGTCGCGGATTGAGCGATGACATCGGATCCTGGAAGATCATCTGCAGGTCGCGGCGCAGCGGTCGCAGCTCTGCTTCCGAAAGACGGCTGATGTCGCGCCCCTCGAAGCTGATCGAGCCGGCGCTCGGCTCGATCAGCCTGACCAGCGCGCGGCCGAGCGTCGACTTGCCGGAGCCGGATTCGCCGACGATGCCGGTGACACATCCCTTCGGCAGGTCGAAGTCCAGTCCGTTGAGAATCTCGGCCAGCGGCGCGCGGCCGATCAGCGGCTTGCGCGTCATGTCGGGCAGCGCCACCTTCAGCCCGCGCACGGAAAACAGCGGCTCAGCCATGGCCGGGCCTCCAGGCCTGGTCGGCTGCCGCGATCTCCACGGCCAACCCGGCGAGCACGCTTTCGTCCACCGGCTTCAGAGAAGCAAACGGGTCGGTGTAGCGCGGTGTCGCCGCCATCAGCGCGCGCGTATAAGGGTGCTGCGGTGCCGCAAACAGCGCCTCGGTCTCGGCTTCCTCGACCACCTTGCCGGCATAGAGCACCGACACTTTCTGGCTGATCTTGGCGACGACGCCGAGGTCGTGGGTGACAAACAGGATCGCCGTGCCGTGGTCGCGCTGCAGCTGCGCGATGAGCCGCAGGATCTGCTTCTGCACCGTCACGTCCAGCGCCGTCGTCGGCTCGTCGGCGACGATCAGCCTGGGCTCCGCCGCGAAGGCGGCCGCGATCAGCACGCGCTGACGCATGCCGCCGGAGAGTTCATGCGGATAGCTCTTCAGCACGCGCTCGGGGTCGCGGATCTGCACCTCATCCAGCAACTGCCGGATGCGCGTGTCGGCCCTCTCGCCGCTCCAGCCGAGGATGCGCACCAGCCGGTCCGTCATCTGCGCGCCGATGCGGCGCGACGGGTTGAGGGCGGTGAGCGGATCCTGCGGGATCAGCGCCGTGCGCGCGCCGATCAAGTTTCGCCGCGCCTTGACATCGAGGCGGCCGAGGTCCTCGCCCTCGATTAGCATCTCGCCTTCGACGATGCGCACGCTTTTCGGCAGCACGCCGAGCACCGCCTTGCCGATCATCGTCTTGCCGGCGCCGCTTTCGCCGACCAGCGCGCGCACTTCGCCCGGCTGCACGACAAGCGACACCGAGCGCAGCACGCGCTGGCCGTTGGGCAGCACGGCGCTCAAGCCGCGGATGTCCAGGCACGCGCTCATCGCAGCACCGGATCGAAGCGCGTCTTCAGCGCTTCGCCGAACTGGCTGAAGGAAAGCACGGTCAGGATCAGCGTGATCAGCGGGAACACCAGCACCCACCAGGCCTGGTGGATCGACAGCCGCCCTTCGGCGATGATGCTGCCCCAAGTCGGGTCGTCGGTCGAGATCGACAGATTGACGAAGGACAGGATCGCCTCGACGATGACGGCGATGCCCATTTCGAGCGACAACAGCGCCACCACCGACGGCAGCACGTTGGGCAGCACTTCGCGCAGCATGATGCCGATGCGGCCATAGCCTGCGATGCGCGCGCTCTCGACATAATCCATGCGCGCCTGGCTCATCGCCTCGGCCCGGATCACCCGGCAGAAGCGCGTCCAGTCGATGATCGCAATGGCGAGGATGACGGAGCTCAGGCCGGTGCCGAGCACGGCGACTAGCAAAATGGCGAACAGCACCGGCGGGAAGGCCATCCACACATCGACGATGCGCGAGATGATGCGGTCGGGCCAGCCGCCGAAATAGCCGGCGATCAGCCCCAGCGTGGAGCCGAGAACACAAGCGGACGTCGCCGCCGCGAAGGCGACGATGAAGGCGATGCGGCCGCCGAAGATCAGCCGAGACAACAGATCACGTCCCAGGCTGTCGGTGCCCAGCCAATAGCCGGGCTCGGCCCCGTCCAGCCAGAAGGGCGGCAGGCGCTCCAGCATCAAATCCTGCGCCAGCGGGTCCTGCGGCGCGATCAACGGCGCGAAGATGGCCGCGAGCAGCGCCAGCAGAAGCCAGCCGCCGGCCAGCCACAGCCTCGGGCTCAAACCTCGCCTGGCGACACTTGCGTCATCCATGGCGCAGCCTCGGATTGAGCAGCGCATACATCATGTCGACGGCGAGGTTGATCAGCACGAAAAGCAGCGCGAACACCAGCACGATGCCCTGGATCAGCGGCAGGTCACGGTTGATGACGGCGTCGATCGCCATGTTGCCGAGGCCTTCATAGGAGAACAGCCGCTCGACGATGACGGTGCCGCCGATGAGGAAGGTGAACTGCACGCCGACCAGCGTCAGCGTCGGCAATGCCGCGTTCTTCAGCGCCTCGCGCAGGATCACCTGCGTCTCGGAAAACCCCTTCACGCGCGCCAGCACCACATAGTCGAGGTCGAGCACTTCCTTCAGCGACTGTTTGAGCAATTGAGCGATGATCGCCGCCAGCGGCAGCGCCAATGCCACGGCCGGCATCAGCATGTGTTTCAACAGGTCCCAGGTCAGGTCGAAACGAAGCCTTAGAATGCTCTCGACCAGGTAGAACTGGGTGGCGAAGGGCAGATCGAGCTGCGGCGACACCCGGCCCGAAATGTCGAACACCGGGACCAGCACGCCGAACAGCAGGATCAGCACCAGACCCCAGAGGAAATCGGGAATGGAAAGCGTCGCGCCGCTGGCGATGTCGATGCCGGCTTCGACCGCCGTGCCGCGCGAGCGCCCGCCGAAGATCGCGGCCGTAGTGCCGATCGCGATCGCCATCAACAGCGCGACCGTCGCCAGCTCCAGCGTCGCCGGCAGCCGGTTGAACACCAGGCCGAGGACGTCTTGGCGCAATGATATCGACGTGCCGAAATCGCCATGCAGCACGCCGCCGAGCCAGATGAAGAACTGCTGCACGATGCTCTTGTCGAGCCCATAGAGCGCGCGCAGCCGCGCGATGTCGTCATTGCTGGCGCCGGGCGGCAGCATCATCGCGATCGGGTCGCCGGGCGCGACGCGGATGACGACGAAGACGACGATGGCGACGCCGAACAGCGTCACCAGCATCGTCAGCAGACGAACGAGGAATCTTTGCAGCAGCATGCGAGCCTAATCACTCTGAACGGACTCCCCCTCATCCGGCCGCTTCGCGGCCACCTTCTCCCCGGTGGGGAGAAGAGGCTGGCTCAGCCGCCGGCGACCTCTTCTCCCCTCGGGGAGAAGGTGGCCCGAAGGGCCGGATGAGGGGGCCTGCCGGGCGAAGACCCGGCAGGGGGCAAGGCCGATAATCAGGCCGGGGTCATCAGCGCCGGCAGCAGAGCGCCGGACACGTGCTGCACGACATTGACCTTCTTCGAATGCACGATCGGCTGCGCATATTGGATCAGCGGCAGCACATAGGCCTGCTCGGCGATGTATTTGTCGACAGCCTTCCAGCCGGCGATGCGCTTGGCCTCGTCCTTTTCGCCCCACAGCGGGTTGATCATGTCGATCAGGTCCTGGCTGTCCCACACCGAATGCGGGCTCGGGCCATACATGGCAAAGCCGGTCGAGGTGGTCGGGTCGCCGATCGAATTGCCCCAGTTGTAGAAGGCGGCCGGCGCCAGCTTGTCGGCGGCGCGCAGCTCGTAATGCTTGGCGATCTCGTAGACCTCGATATTGGCCTCGATGCCGACCTTGCGCCACATGCCGACGATCGCCTGGATCATCTCGTAGTCCTTGGGCTTGAAGCCCTTGGTCGTCTGGATGGTGAACTTGACCGGCTTCTTGGGCGAATAGCCGGAGGCGGCGAGCAGCTCCTTGGCCTTTTCCGGATTGTGCTCAACCTTGATCGATGGATCGAAGGCCGTGTATTCCGGCGTCTCCAGCGTCGCGATCGGCTGGCCGTAGCCGCGCAGCAGCCGCTTGACCAGAAGCTCCTTGTCGACTGCCATCACGGCCGCCTGGCGGACGTTCTTGTCCAGCATCGCCTCGATGTCGTTGAAGAAGATCATGCCGATGTCGGAAACGTTCTTGACCGAGCCGGCAAGTCCGTCCTTGGCGATCAGCCGGTCATATTCCTCATAGGGGATTTCGAGCGTCACCTGCGAGGAGCCGGATTCGATCTCGGCGACACGGCTCGCCGCGTCGGTGACGAACTTGATCGTCACATTCTCGAAAGCGGGCTTGGTGCCCCAATAATGCGGATTGGCCTTCAGCCGCAGGAACGCATTGCGCTCGAACTTGTCGACCATATAGGGACCGGTGCCGATCGGCGCCTTCTCGAAGCCTTCCGCGCCGACCTTCTCGTAATAGGCTTTGGGCAGGAAGTAGCCGGTCAGGAACGACATCCATTTGAAATAGACCGGGTCGAACTGCACGACGTCGCCGGTGATCTTGTTGCCGTCGATCTTGAAGTTGTTGACGTTCTTCCAGACGAACTGGATCGGGTTGCCGGTCTTCTCGTCACCGGCCCGCTGCAGCGACCACACCACGTCTTCGGCCGTGAAGGGCGAGCCGTCATGCCATTTCACGCCGTCGCGCACCGTCATCGTCACCTTGGTGCGGTCGTCGTTCCAGCCCCATTCGGTAAGCAGCCCGGGCGTGAAGGAAAGGTCCGGCTTCTGTCCGATGATCTGGTCGAACACCGATTGATAAAGGCCTTGAATGGTCGGGTTGACGGCCGAGGGTCCGGTCGTCGGGTCCCATGAAGGCAGGTTGACGTTGTAGGCGATGGTGAGTTCGTCCGCCGCCTTTGCCGCCTTCGGCAGGCCGAGCGTGGCGGCGCCAATCGCTGCGGCGCTATATCCGAGAAGGTCGCGTCTGTTGATGGTCATGGTCGTTCCCCTTGTTGATTGTCTTTGTCTGCGCGGTTTTATTCTTCGATCGGTAGATCGGCTTCCGGGCAACCGCGCTTTGCCCATCTTCGAACGTGCAGTCCCTGTAAGTCTAGTTCCCTCCCAGCTGTTGGGCGAGCATGAAGCCGGAGCCCGCGCCCGTGCCGGCGCCGGGCCATGCCGCCGCGCCGGTGAGAAAGAGGTTCGAGACCGGCGTGTTCCAGCGCGCGAAGCCGCGCGCCGGGCGGAACAGGAAATTCTGCGCCAGGTGGTGGCTGCCGCAGATCTGGTCGCCGCCGACGAGGTTCGGGTTTTCGCGCTCGAGGTCGAGCGGTGAGAAAATCGCGCGGCTAAGAATCTTGCTGCGCAATCCCGGCGCATAACTCTCTAGGATGTTGAGCACGCGCTCGGCATAGGCGTCCTTGACCGCATCCCAGTGCGCGGGCGCGATCTTGCCGGCCGCATCGCCAAGGATCTCCGCCGGCAGCATGCGCACCTGCACCCACAGCACATGCTTGCCTGGCGGCGCGCGCGACGGATCGACGGCCGTCGGCTGGCCGACGACCAGCACCGGCTGGTCAGGCAGCAGGCCGGCGATCGCCTGCTGATAGACGCGCGACATGGCATCGAGCGACGGCGCCAGATGCACATAGGCGAACTGGCGAAGCTCGGCGCCGGCGCTCCAGTCGGGCAGGTCGTCCAGCGCCAGATGCATCATCATCGTGCCCGGCGCGTGGCGGAATTTCCTCATCGCCGCATCGAAACCGGCGTCGCCGGAGCCGTTGGGCAGAAGCTTGCCCGGCAGCGCTTTCGGCGCGACGCCGGCAATGACGGCCTTGCGCGCGACACGGGTTTCGCCGGATGCCAGGCGCACGCCGGTCGCCTTGCCGCTGGCCACCGTGATCTCGGCGACCTCCGCTCCAGTGACAATCCTGCCTCCGGCGGCGGTCACCATGCCGGCCAGCGCGCGGATGATCGTATCGGCGCCGCCTTTGCCGAGCACCATGCCGAAACTCTGGTTGGCCATCGATTCCAGGTAAGGGAACACGGCGCCGCCGGCGATGTCGGGAGCGAAATCGAGATGCATGCCCCAGGCCGCGAGCGTCGTGCGCACATACGGCGTTTCGAAATTCTCCTCCAGCCACGCGCGCGGCGATGACAACAGCAATCGAGCCGTATCGAGCGCGCCGGCCAGGCCCTTTTTGCGCCAGATACTCCACGCGCTGCCGGCCAGCGCCCTTGCGCTCATCGGCGAGCCCAGCAGGCGGAACAGATGCTCGGCTTCACCAGGAAAGGCGCCGACCAGCCGGCGCCATGTGGCGGCGTCGGCGGCCGAGACAGCGGCCAGCCGCGACGCTGTCTTTTCGAGATCATTGCTGACGCCGAACCATGTCCCGTCCGGGAAGGCGCTGGCGAAACAATCGGCCGCGGGCGCGAATTCCAATCCGTGGCTTTTCAATTCATTTGCATATTTCCGGTGGAAGGCCGAGCCGGCGAAGAGGCTCAAATTCATCGCGCCGAAATCGTGCCGGAAACCGGGAAGCGTGTACTCGGCGGTCCGCACCGCGCCGCCGATCGCCTCGCCGCGCTCGAAAACCGCTATTTTCCAGCCTTTGAGCGCCAGATGCGCGGCGCATGCCAGACTGTTGTGGCCCGCCCCGACAAAGATGGCGTCGAACTCGCTCACGCCCCGCCCCAAAATGCTTTATGCTTAAAGATAATTGCAGATGCATATGTTTTCGTCTAGTAGGTATATTAAGGGCCGCAACGAGTCTTGAAGGTCACGAACAAGAGGGAACAAAAGACCATGGACACGCAGAAACTCCTCGGCGAGGTCGCCGGCCAGCTGCTTTCGGGCGCCATCAAGGTGGTCGACCTGACCGCGCCGCTAGGGCCGAACACGCCGCTGATCAAGCTGCCGCCGGAGCTCGCCGTCGACACGCCGAAGGTCGAGATCCACGAGATCTCCAAATATGACAAGAACGGCCCGTGGTGGGCCTGGAACTGGCTGAAGCTCGGCGAGCATTCGGGCACGCATTTCGACGCGCCGCAGCACTGGATCACCGGCAAGGACTATCCGGACGGCGCCACCGACACCATTCCGGCGCAGAATTTCATCGGCCCGGTCAACGTCATCGACTGCTCGACAGAATCCGCCGCGGACCACGACTTCCTGCTCACCGTCGACCACATCAAGGCCTGGGAAGCCAGGCACGGCGCCATCAACCCCGGCGAGTGGGTTGTGATGCGCACCGACTGGTACAAGCGCAACGGCTCGGAAGCCGAGTTCCTCAATGCCAACGAGACCGGTCCGCACACGCCGGGACCGACGGCGGAAGCCATCCAGTTCCTGATCGCCAAGGACATCAAGGGCTGGGGCTCGGAGACGATCGGCACCGATGCCGGCAAGGCCGGCGGCATGGAGCCGCCGTTCCCGGCGCACACGCTGATGCACAAGGCCAACCGTTACGGGCTCGCCAGCCTCTGCAACCTCGACCAGCTGCCGCCGAAAGGCGCGATCCTGATCGCCGCGCCGCTCAAGATCGAGCGCGGCACCGGCAGCCCGATCCGCGCCTTGGCGCTGGTGCCGGGCCAATAGGCGAGGCGAGGGTCTTCGGGAGAAGATCATGCTTGCGGGCGATGGAGTGATGGAGTCGAGGCGGCCGTTCTGCAGCGCTGGCGCTCTACGGCGCCCCCCTCTGTCCTGCCGGACATCTCCCCCTCAAGGGGGGAGATTGGCCGTCACAACGGTTTTCGCCAATCTCCAACATTGCAGAAATGAGCAGGGCGCCGGAACTGCTGATCTCCCCCCTAGAGGGGGAGATGGCCGGCAGGCCAGAGGGGGGCGCGAAGGAACGCGGCTTTGCGCGATTGGCCTCCCAACACCCGCGAGCCTCCAATGACCGTCCCCGATCACATCATCGTCGGCAGCGGCATCAACGCCCTGGTCTGCGCGGCGATGCTTGGCGCCAAGGGCGCGAGCGTGCTCGTGCTCGAGCGCAACGACCGTATCGGCGGCTGCATGCGCACCGAGGAGGCGACGGCGCCGGGCTTCGTCCACGACGTGATGGCCACGACCTTCGTGCTGTTCATCACCTCGCCGGCGTTCGCCGCGCTCGGCAAGGACCTTGCGCGGCATGGGCTGGAGTTCTGCCACACCGCCACCCCGACAGGCGTGCTCACGCCCGACGGCAGCCATGCCGTGCTCACCACCGACCGTGCCGCCAACATCGCGGCGCTGAACCGGATCGCCTCCGGCGACGGCGACCGCCATGGCGGCGATGTCGGCGGCATCGAGCGCAATGCCGGGCTGCTCTTCGGCCTGCTCGGCGGCGCGCTCTGGTCCTATCCGACGACCAAGCTCATCGCCGGCGAGGCCTGGCGGCGCGGCCCGCGCAACCTTGCCGCTTTCATGGGCGATGCGCTGGTGCCGGCACGTGGCTGGCTGGAGACGACCTACACATCCGATACCGTCCGCGCGCTCTGGGCGCCCTGGGTGTTGCATGCGGGGCTCGGGCCGGAGGACGCCTTCTCCGGCCAGATCGCCAAGGTCATCGCCTTCGCGCTGGAGGCGGCCGGCGCGCCGATCGTCAAGGGCGGTGCCAGGAACCTGCTCGCCGCCTTCGAGGCGCTGATCAGGGAACGCGGCGGCGAGATACGCGTCAATGCCGAAGTCGCCTCAATCGTCCAGACCAGCGGCCGCGCCAGCGGCGTGCGGCTCGCGTCCGGCGAGACATTGAACGCCGAGAAGAGCGTCATCTGCTCGGTCACGCCGACGCAACTTTACGGCAGCCTGCTCGGCGGGGATGCTCCAAAACGCGATGTCGAAGCGACGCGCGTTTATCGCTACGGCAAGGGCAATTTCCAGATCCACTATGCGCTGGACAAGCCGCCGGCCTGGCGCGGCGAGGGCCTCGACAAGGTGGCGCTGCTGCATCTGACGCCGGGTTTGGATGGCGTGTCGAAAGCCTGCAACGAGGCGGTGCGCGGCCTGCTGCCGGAAGTGCCGACCATCTGCGTCGGCCAGCCGCACGTGCTCGACCCGTCGCGCTGCCCCGATGGCAAGGCGATCCTGTGGCTGCAACTGCCGGAGGCGCCGCGCCACATCAAGGGCGATGCCGCCGGCAAGCTTGAAGCGCCGGCCGACGGCCGCTGGAGCGACGCGCTGCGCGAGGCCTATGCAGACCGCGTCGAGGCGATCCTCGCCAACCACATCGACGGTTTCCGCGAGACGGTCATCGCCCGCCGCGCCTATTCGCCGGCCGATCTCGAAGCCATGAACGTCAACCTTGTCGGCGGCGATCCCTATGGCGGCTCGTCGACCATCGACCAGTCCTTCCTATGGCGGCCGTTCAAGGCCAGCCGCAACCACGAGACCGGCATCAAGGGTCTCTATCATATCGGCGCGTCCACGCATCCAGGCGCCGGGCTCGGCGGCGGCTCCGGCTTTCTGCTGGCGGGGAGGCTGTGATGGAACAGAAGCTCGCCGAAAAGCGCCAGCGCATCTCGACCCTCGGCCAGATCGGCCTGCAGCAATTCGCGCCCTATCTGATGAACCGCATCATGGGCCGCTACAACGCCACGCTGCGCGACGACTTCCGCAAGCAGGGCCTGACCATCCCGCAGGTGCGCACGCTCGCCGTGCTGTCGGTCGCCGACGGCGTCACCGTCAACGATCTCTCGGTGTACACGGTCATCGAGCAGTCGACCTTGAGCCGCACGCTCGATACGCTGGAGAGCCAGGGCCTGGTGCGGCGCGAGCAGGGCGTCACCGACAGCCGCATCCGCCATGTTTTTCTTACCGATGACGGGCGAGCGCTGTTCACCCGCGCCTGGCCCGCAATGCATGACGCTTTCGAAGCCATGTTCGATGGTATCGACGATGCCGAATACGCCGCGCTGATCGCGACGCTGCAAAAAATGCTGAAGAACATCCGCAAGCACGAAATCTAGATGCACGCGCCGCCCCACGGAAGGCGGCAACGGAAGGAGGCGGAGATGGCCGAACGGTCTTTTGCCAAGGAAGTCGAAAAGCTGAGGCTTGGCGCAGGCGAGGAATTCGCCGGCGAGGGCATCCTCGCGATCACTAAGGCGCTCTTGCAATGCGGCGTCGGCTATGTCGGCGGCTACCAGGGCGCGCCGATCAGCCATCTTATGGACGTGCTGGCCGACGCGCAGGACATTCTGGGCGAGCTCGGCGTGCATTTCGAGGCGAGCGCTTCCGAAGCGACCGCCACCGCCATGCTGGCGGCCTCCGTGCATTACCCGATCCGCGGCGCCGCCACCTTCAAGTCGACGGTCGGCACCAACGTCGCTTCCGACGCGCTCGCCAATCTGGCGTCCGGCGGCGTCACCGGCGGCGCGCTGATCATCGTCGGCGAGGACTATGGCGAGGGCTCCTCGATCGTGCAGGAGCGCAGCCACGCCTTCGCCATGAAAAGCCAGGTGTGGCTGCTCGACCCGCGCCCGAACCTGCCGTCGATCGTCAAGGCGGTCGAGGACGGCTTCGAGCTGTCGGAGGTCTCGAACACGCCAGTGATGCTGCAGGTGCGAATCCGCTGCTGCCATGTGCACGGCCATTTCATCGCCAAGGACAACAAGCGCCCGCCAATGTCGGTCGCCGATGCGCTTGCCGCGCCGCGCCGCGACACCGGACGCATCGTGCTGCCGCCCGCCTCCTTCCTGCATGAGAAGGAAAAGGTCGCCAAGCGCTGGCCGGCGGCGGTCGATTTCATCAAAAACCGCAAGATCAACGAGATCTTCGGCTCGGACCATGGCTCGGTCGGCATCGTCATGCAGGGCGGCATGTACAATTCGGTCATCCGCGCGCTGCAGCGGCTCGGCCTTGCCGATACCTATGGCGACACCGACGTGCCGCTTTACGTGCTGAACGCCGTCTACCCGCTGGTCGACGATGAGTTCCTCGCCTTCTGCGAAGGCAAGCAGGCGGTGCTGGTCGTCGAGGAAGGCCAGCCCAACTATATCGAGCAGGCCTTCGCCGCGATGCTGCACAAGGCCGGGCGCGGCACCAAGCTGGTCGGCAAGGAGCATCTGCCGATGGCCGGCGAATATACCGGGCAGGTGATGCTCGACGGCATCGGTTCCTTCCTGCGGGCGCACGCCCCGCATCTGCTGCCGGGCGAGGTGCGCGCGCCGAACAAGGCGGGCGAGGGCGTCGACACGGCCGACCTCATCAATGTCGTTCCCGGCCGCCCGCCGGGCTTCTGCATCGGCTGTCCCGAACGGCCGATCTTCGCCGCGACGAAGCTGGTCGAGCAGGAGCTCGGCAAGCACCACATCGCCTCCGACATCGGCTGCCATCTGTTCTCGATCATGCCGCCTTTCGAGCTCGGCGCCACCACCATGGGCTATGGGCTGGGGCCGGCCTCGGCTTCCGCCTTCAATTCGCCGGAGGCAAAACGCCGCTCGATCTCCTTCGTCGGCGACGGCGGCTTCTGGCACAACGGCCTGACCTCCTCGATCGGCAATGCTGTCTTCAACAAGAATGACGGCGTCATCGTCATCGTCGACAATTTCTACTCCGCCGCCACCGGGGGCCAGGACATCCTGTCCTCGCGCGCCAACAACCGCACCAAGTCGACCAAGCATCCGATCGACGAAGCGGTGAAGGGCATGGGCGTCAAATGGCTGCGCCACATCGACCGCACCTATGATGTCGGCAAGATGCAAGCCGCGTTGCGCGATGCGCTGACCACCGAGGAGAAGGGGCCGAAGGTCATCGTCGCCTCGTCGGAATGCATGCTCAACCGGCAGCGCCGCGAGAAGCCGCTGGTCGACAAGGCGATCAAGGGCGGCGAGCGCGTGGTGAAGCCGAAATTTGGCGTCGACGAGGACATCTGCACCGGCGACCACGCCTGCATGCGGCTCTCCGGCTGCCCGTCATTGTCGGTGAAATCGCTCGACGATCCGCTGCGCGACGATCCTGTCGCCTCGATCGACCAGAATTGCGTCGGCTGCGGCAATTGTGGCGAGGTGGCGGACGCCGCCGTGCTCTGCCCATCCTTCTACCGCGCCGATGTCGTCCACAATCCCGGCCGCTGGGACCGTTTCCTCGAAAGCGCGCGCCGCGCCGCGATCGGTCTTCTGCAGCGTCGCCGGGAGAGCCGCCGCTTGATGTTTGCCGATGCTTGACCCCAGCGCAGCGCTGCGCCCGAAGACGGGCGCTTCAAACGACGAGCGGGTGATAAAGCTCGCCGTGCTCGCGGTCGGCGGGCAGGGCGGCGGCGTGCTCGCCGACTGGATCACCGACGTCGCCGAGCGCAACGGCTATATCGCCCAATCGACCTCCGTGGCCGGCGTCGCCCAGCGCACCGGCGCCACGATCTATTATATCGAGATGGCCCGCGACACCGGCCGGCTGCCGGTCTTCGCGCTGTCGCCGTCGCAGGGCGACGTCGATATCCTGATCGCCGCCGAGCTGATGGAAGCCGGCCGCGCCATCATCCGCGGTTTCGTCACGCCCGAGCGCACGACGCTGATCACGTCTTCGCACCGCATCGCCGCCGTCTCGGAAAAGATCGAGCCGGGCGACGGCCGCGCCTCGTCGGAAAAAGTGCACGCGACGGCGCAAGCGGCGGCCAGGCGCTTCATCGCCTTCGACATGGAAAAGATCGCCGCCGACAACGGCACCATGATCTCGGCCAGCTTGCTCGGCGCGCTGGCCGGCTCTGACGCGCTGCCCTTCACCCGCGAAAGCTATGAGCAGGCGATCGGCGCCGGCGGCCGTGGCGTCAAGCCAAGCCTCGCCGCCTTCGGCGCGGCTTACGATCGCGCGCGCGGGATCGCGGCAGCGCCGGCAAACGATACGACAGCGAAGCCTGCTGTTGCCGAACCGAAGTCGACGGCGAAGGTCAGCGGACCGGAACCTCTGCTCAAGGACTGGCAGGAGCTTGTCGCTCGCGTCGCGCTGCTGCCGGAACCGCTGCGCGACATGGCCGAGCGCGGCCTGAACAAGGTCGTCGATTACCAGGACATCGCCTATGGCGGCGAGTATCTCGACCGACTGGACAAGGCGGTGGCGCTGGACAATGCGGAGCGCGGCTACGCGCTGTCGGTCGCCGCGGCAAAGCATCTCGCCAACGCCATGTGCTATGACGACATGATCCGCGTCGCCGATTTGAAGACACGCTCGACGCGAGACAAGCGGGTGCGCAAGGAGGTTGGCGTCAAGGAAGGCTCGGTCCTGCGGGTGACCGAATATTTCCATCCGCGCATCGAGGAATTCTGCGGCACGCTGCCGGCAGGGCTCGGAAGCTACATTGAGAGCCGGCCCAAGCTCGCGGCTTTCCTCGACCGTCGCATCAATCGCGGCCGCCACATCCGCACCGACAGTTTCACCGGCTTCGCCATGCTGTGGTTCATCGGCGGCCTGCGCCGCTGGCGCCGCCGCCTGCTGCGCCACCGGGTCGAGGTCGCGCATCTGGAGCGCTGGTACGGCCTGGCGCTCGCCCACGCGCACAAGGACTACGCGCTTGCCACCGAAATCCTGAACTGCCGCCGGCTGATCAAGGGCTACAGCGACACCCATGCCCGCGCCCAGTCGAAATTCGACCGCGTGCTGTCGGCGCTGCCGATGCTCAAGGGCAGGGAGGACGCCGCCGACTGGATCCGCCGCCTGCGCGAGGCGGCGCTGAAGGACGAAAAGGGCGACATGCTGGACGGCGCGCTGAAGACCGTGGCGACGCTTGGCGGATAGCCGGCTTAATAACCGTCGAGCAGGTTATTCGACCGCTTCCCGTCCCGAGACCTGCTCGATGAGGATCCGGAAAAAGACGTGCGGCAGGCTGTCTGACACTGGAGGCGCGACGGGCTTGAGCGCGCCGGGCTCCCACCAGTCCGTGTGCTTGCTCAGCAGCGCCCACGCATGGTCGCGCTGGACCTTGTGGCCGACCCGGTCCGGCAGTTCCTCATAGCGGCCTTCAACGATCACGCTTCTCCAGCCGCGCCCCTGCGTGTGCTCTTGAACCTGCGCACACACCAGGGGATTCTCCCGCATCCAGTCGATCTTCTTGCCCAGCAGAGAGAAGGCATAGAGGTGGCTGTCGGCATAGGCGTAGTTGAAGGGCACGACGTAGGGCTGCCCATCCTTCGCGCAGGCCAGATGTCCGGTGCGGTTGGCCGCCAGAAATTTTGTGCATTCCAGGGTGGAGAGTGTGCGGATCATCATCGGCATGATCTCCCGTTTTAAGCCGGCCTTCGGCCTCGAGAATTTTGTCGATCGGTTCTTTCAACGCTAGCGCAGGACGCGTCCCGGCTCGTTGATATGGATCAATTCGTTATGGGCGAAGGCTGAGGCCGGCCGTGCCTTGCAGAGCCGCCCCGACCGAAACTGAGAGGCGAATTGATCTAACGAAGATGTGATCCAAACCGCTCCGACGGAATTCGGACCTGTCCTCCGTTTCACGGCGGTAGGGACAATTACGGAGACAACGCATGCTCGCAAAATACGTTCTGCCCATCGCCTTGGCCGCCGGCACCTTGATGCTTTCCGGCGCCGGCTCTGAGGCTATGCCGATGGCCAAGCCAGCTGCTTCGCCGCTGCCCATCGAAGCCGTCGGCTGGCGCTGCGGTCCCGGCTGGCACGTGAACCGTTGGGGCAGATGCGTGCCCAACGGCCGCCGGTTCATCCGGCCGGTGCGCCATTGGCATCCCGGCTTCTGGTATCACGGCCGCTGGCATCCCGGCTATTGGAGCTGATGATCGCCTTTTGGGACAGACGCCCGCTCCGGAAACGGAGCGGGCTTTTGTCGAGCTTCGCCATGCAGGGGTTCATTCGGTGGGCCTCCACGCCAGGCAATCGTGATTGGCCGAGCCCCTCAGCCTCGTCATCCACGGGCGGAGCAAGGAGCGAAGCGACGCAGCGCAGACCCGAGGATCCATTCCGTGACGTTGAGGCGTTGCCACGGTTCAGAATTCTGCTCCGCAGCAAGCTACGATCAAAGTCACGGAATGGATCCTCGGGTCTCCGCGTCCGCTTCGCTCCCGCTCCGCCCGTGGATGACGAACTGACTGGCGCCGCCAGCCTATCGCTGACCGGCAAACTCACGATTCACGCCACCAGATCCCGCATCGGCTTCACCGCCGCCGATTCCGGAAACACCTTGTCGCCAAGCACCGCCGGCGACAGTCCGAACTGATCGGCCAGCAGCCCCTTCAGCACCGCGCGCACATCGCTGGTCGGCGCGAGGTCGCGCTGTTCGTAGAGCTGCGCCGGCTTCAGTCCCGGCCAGTCGGCGATGACGCGGCCGCCCTTGATCGCGCCGCCGGCGAGCAGCACCACCGTGCCGGTGCCGTGATCGGTGCCGACAGTGCCGTTGATGCGGGCCGTGCGGCCGAACTCGGTGATGGCAACGACTGCGGTGTCGCGCCAACGCTCGCCAAGCCCTTTCTCGAGCTCCTCGAACGCCCCGTCGAGGCCGCCGAGCAAATTGGCGAGCCGCCCTGTGGCGCCGCCTTCGTTGACATGCGTGTCCCAGCCGTCGAAGGCGAGCGCGGCGATGCGCGGTCCGTCGTCGGCCGCCATCAGCCTCGCCGCGCCTTGCGCCGACAGCCGCATGCCGGCGGCGTTGTCGAGGCCGCTCTTAGGCTTCATCGTCTTGCCGTCGAGCTGGTCGCTCAGCGCCATGCGGTCGGCGTCGAGCCCTTTTTGAAGCACGGCCGCCAGCACCGGATCGCGATGGTTGTAGAGATCGAGCACACGCTCCGCCAGCGCATCGCCGGGCGTCGGCAGCGCCTGCGGCGCCCAGCCGAGCACGGGCGCCGCACCACGGATCACCAGCGGCGTCGACGGCCCGACCGCCAGCCCGCCGAGCCTCGCCACGCGCTCGCCCGCCGGCAGGCTGGCCAATGCCCGGTTGAGCCAGCCGGTGGTCGCGTTGCCGGGGCCCGGCAGGCCGCTTTCCAGCACGTCCTGGCCATCGAAATGCGAGCGCTCGCGGTAGCCGGTCGCGGCCGCGTGCACGACCGCCGCCCGGCCTGCCTTGAACAGGCGCGCGAACACCGGCATCGCCGGGTTGACGGCGAAGAAACCGTCAAGCGGCAATGCCGGGTTGGCGCCCGAGAGCGAAAGCGCGATATCGCCGTGCAGGCCGGCATAATCCGGATCGCCCACCGGTCCGACGGTCGACAGCCCGTCCAGCGCGCCGCGAAGCACGATGACGATCAGGCGTGGGTCGCGCTTGTCGGCCGCGCGGGCAAAGCGCGGCAGATAGGCCCAGGCAAACAGCGCGCCGCCGGTCATCAGCACCGCGCGGCGGGACAGGCTGGGGGTTTCGCAAAGCAGGCTCATGGCTGCATCTCCATTTCTGGTACCGGCGCTGGAATTAGCGGCGCTGGAATTCCGGCGCCATCAACAGCAGCGCCAGGCCTTGCTGCTTGGACTCCGCGCGCGAAATCGCCTGGCGTGTCTCGGCCGAGACGGATGTGCCGATCAGCGACGCCAGCATCTCCTCGGGATCGCCGATATCGTCAGCCTGCTTCGCCGCCTGCCAGGCAATGTCCAGCCGCGTCTTCAGGCCCTCGGCGGAAGCCCATGCATCCGTCCGGTCGGAAAAACCGTTTGGCCCCGGCGGTCGCCACAAGGGTTCGCCGAGCGCGCTCAGCCAGCGAAGCGATCGTTGCGGTTCGTTGCCGGCGGTGGCGCCGACCGCCCGGCGCAACGCGACGACAAAGTCCAAGGGCGAGCGCAGCTTCGTGAGCGGCGTCGACCAGGTTTCGGGCATGTCGATCAGCGTCAACGCGATCGCGCGCAGGTCGCCGTCGGTCTTGGTGAAGATCGTGGCCAAGCGAGCGACAGCCGCTTCGGGCGGATCGTCAGCGATGAAATGGCGGGCAAGCTTGGTGGCGATGTGCCGCGCGGTGGCCGGGCGACGGGCAATGTCGTTGAGCGCCGCCTCCGCCTGGCCCACGCCGCCGTCGGGATAGGTCTTGCCGAGCAGCACGGCCTGGCCCGGCTGATGCGCATTGGCGTTGAAGACGAAGCTTCCCGGCTCTCCCAGCCGCCCCTCCCGTCCGGCCATCGTCCAGCCGGTCAGCATGTTCGCGAAACTGGTGACGTCGGCCTGGGCATAGCCGCTGCCGACGCCCAGTGTGTGCAACTCCAGGATCTCGCGGGCGAGATTCTCGTTGAGGCCGCGTCCGCGCCGCTTGCCGGCGCGAGAATCGGGGCCGATGGACTGCCGGTTGTCGAGATAGAACAGCATGGCAGGATGGTGCTCGACGGCCAAAAGCATGTCGGCGAAGCGGCCGAGCACGAAGGGCCGGATCGCCTCGCGCTCGAAGGCGCCGGCGCATGCCCGCACGACCGGCGCCTTGGCGACGGAGACGCAGAAATGGTTCGACCAGAAGCCGACCAGGCGCTCCACGAAGCCGGGCGCTGTAGTGAGCGCTTTGTCGAACCGGGCCTGTGCCTCGTCGCGATAGATATCGGCCTCGACACGCGGCACCGCGGGTTTGGCTTGTGTCACTGCCGGGCCGGTTGGATCATCCGCCGCCATCGGCTGCATGGCGGCCGCCGCCTTCTCGGCCCGCGCCGCCCTGCGCTCCATGGCTGCCGCCATGCTGGCCTGGATCGCCGCAGTGCTGTCCAACAGCCCGGCATTCCGTGGGTCGTCGGGGGAAATGAGCGCGATGTCCTGCTGCTTGAGCTCGGCCTTGAGGTAGCCGCGCGGATCGGCGGCGATCTTGCCGAGGTCGTCGCCGGGTTTCGCGCCGAGGCCGAAGCGGTTGAGCGCCACCAGGGCGGGGTCCGGCGAGACGGAATTTGCAAATGGTGCGGCCAACAAAGCCTCCGTTGAAGCCGGCGCAGATCGCGTCGGTTTCATGGATCATCGGGGATCCTCACGATGCCGGCCGCAGCACCAGCATCGTGAAGGGTTGTTACCAGCGGCGCCAGTGGTGCCAGCGATGGTAGGGATGCCAGACCGGACCGATATAGACGCGCGGTCCGCCCCAGTAGTAATAGCCGGGATAGATCACGCGGCGATTGGGCACGCAGCGGCCCCAATGGTTGGGATGCCAGCCCGGACCGCAGCCCCAGGCGACGTGCTCGACAAGCGCCGGTGAGGGCGCTACCGGCGCGATCGGCATCGCCGAGGCGGCGCTTGCGGCGGCCGTTCCGGCGAAGGCGAGCGCAGCTGCGAGCGAATATTTTGTCAGGCTGTTCATGGGATACTCCCGAAAGTTTCGAGGTTGAAGAGAACCTGCCGCCAAAGGCGGTCACAAGCCTGTCCCTCTTCCTCTTGAACGGGGCGTGCTCGCCGTTTCCGTCGCTGCTATGGCGATTTTTTTGCGGGAAGCTGCCTGCCGGCACGCCGAAGCAGGGCGTCCGCCAGCAGCTGACGGTCTTCCGGCGAGCCCGATGCGGCGAACTCGATGATGCGTTGCTCGAGCCGGGTGCGCATGGTGACATCGGCATTGCGCGCACGCTCCAGGGCGGCGGCAAGCGCGTTGGTGTCGAGGGTCGGCTGTTGCAGAAGGTTCGCCGCCTCGCGCCTTGCGGCCTGGCCGTCGAGGACCACGTCGCGGGACTCCCGGCGAACCTCGCGCAACGCCTGGCGGAAGATCTTGCGGTCGGCGGCAGGCAGCCTGCCGCCGGCCGATTCCAGCGAATAGCCCGGATTCGATTTGCCGATCAGCCAGCCGGCGCCGCCGGCCACCGCGCCGATCAGAAAAACATTCAGCACCAGCGATGCCGCGACGAGACGGGGGTTCATAGGTCTTCCTCGTAAGGATCGGCATCGGGACCGGCATCGCCGAATGACGTCGCGTTGGCATCCATCACATAATGGTCGGGCTGCATATCCGGGTTGACGACGGTCACCAGCGCCAGGCCGGCCACGGCGCCGGCCAGGCCGACACCGGCAAGCCCGAAGCCCAGCCACCAGAACCGGCGGCGGCGGGCCTGCCTGACCTCGGTCGCTGCCCGGGCGACAATGGCGCGATGGAGCGTCGGGGCGGGTACTTCGACGCGATGCCGGTCGAGGATGGCGTCGAGCCTGCCGGCGCGCGCCAGGATGGCTCGGCCCTGCTCGGTATCGGCAAACAGCATCGCGGCCGCCTGTTCGGCCGGCGGCCAGCGGTGCAATGCGCCGCCATAGGTATCCGCCAGCGCGGCGAAGCGCCCGGCATCCATCCGCCCTTCCGTTCTCTTCTCAGCCATCCCATTCCCCCTTCCGCCATCCCGACGTGGTCCCCCACGTCCTTGCCCGCAACGCCGGCAATGCCTTTGCCGTCTCAATCATCGCCATCGTTTCCAATGAGCATGGCCTGCAAAGCGCGACGGCCTCGCGCGAGCAGGCTTTCCAGCGCATCGACGCTGACCTGCATGGCGCCGGCGGCCTCGATGTTGGATAGCTCCTGATAATACACCAGCACGATGGCCTCGCGCTGGCGCGGCGCGATGCGCTGCAGCGCTTGGTTGACCCTGCGCTCGTCGTCGCCCGGCAAGGCATCGGGAAGCGGCGCCTCGTCCGCCACCTCCGGCAGCTCGTCCGTCGTCCATTCGCGCCGGCGCCGCAGCCGGTCGTAGCAGAGGTTGAGCGCCACCCGGTGGATCCAGGTGTCGAAGCGTGCGTGCCCCTGGCGCCAGCCCGAGGCATGGCGCCAGATGCGCACGAAAGTCTCCTGGGCGACGTCCTCCGCCTCCGCCCCGTCGCCGAGCATCCGGGCGGCCAGGGCCAGGATGCGCGGCAGCTTGCGCGCCACCATCGCCTGCACGGCGGCGGGGTCGCCGGCGCCGATGCGGCGTACCAGTTCCTCGTCCGGATCGGCGCCAATCACGTCGGGCGCTCGCGGCTGTCATTGTGCGGCATAGCCTCTTGGTCATTGCTCCTGATTGGGAGCGGTTTTATGGCCCGGCCTCTCGTCGGCGCCGAGCATGCCGTCGCTATTCTTGTCGAGCCTGGCGAAGCGCTTGGCGAGGAAGGCGTCGGGCTCGGCCTTGTCGACGAAGCCGTCCTTGCTGGTGTCCATGCGCGCGAAGGATTTGGCCGGATCGCCCTTGGCCTTGCGCGCGGTCTGGAAAGCGGTCCATTCGGCGAGGCTGACCTTGCCGTCATTGTCGGTGTCGGCCCGCGTGAACGCCTTCTCCCGGCGCGCCTCGAACTTTGCCAGCGTCAGGCCGGACCTGCTGAGGTCCGACTTGGCGGCAGCCGACGTGTCCGGCGTCTGGGCGGGCGCGGGGGCAGGCGTCGTTGTCTGGGCGACCGCGAACGCGGTCTGCAAGCCAAGGGCAACGACGAATATGGTGGGGCGGATCATGCTCTCGTCTCCGGTTTGGCGCGGCCATTGGCGGCCACGCTTCAGCCATTGAACGCGAGACAGCGCAAAATCCGTCGGTCCTTTTTCGACCCGACAACAAGCCTACCGGATCCGACGCAGCCGGACCGAAGGATTGCTAAGGACGGGAGGCGACGGCTATCTCGGCTGGTCGACGGCCACCAACTGGTCCTGCTTGAAGCCAGCATGCTGCGGCGTCCAGACGTCGCCCTCGCGGTTGAACCAGTGGCACAGATACGTGCCGGAAGCCGCCCCGTCGCTGACGGTCATTTCCGGGCCTCCGGATTTCAGCCTGACGACGTCTCCGGTCTTGAAACTATTGGGCATTTCGACCTCCCATGCTGACAAAGGGAGTTTCCCACCAACAGCTGTTCCCGACAATGGCCGAGATGCGCCGATCACGTGGTGCAGCCCTGGGAAGGCGTGAAAATGATGCCGCTTGTGTGATACGCCGGGTAGCACCGTAGGCGTGGCCAGATCATGTCGAGGTTTGGAGCTGAAGCGAGCGGCCCGATCGCTCCTCGGATTTAATCGGTGTCGCGCTGTGGACCCGGCGGCTGTGCCGATTGGCTGTCTTCTGCGGCCGGGCGGACGGTCATGGACCTTTCATCGGGCCACAATGCTTGTGCCTTCGTCACCGCTGCCAAAAGATTGTCTGCTTCAACGCTTCCGATTTCAGTTAGAAGCGGTCTGCTGCTCCCTGCTCTGAAATCGACGTGATAGACGGTCCAACTCCTCATTGCATTTCCGACAAATTGCGTCCCGGCACGGGCCCGCGGATGGAAGCCCGGCTCGCTTTTTGTGGTTAGGATTTTGAGATCCGCAAGCCGGGCATGCACCGACCGATAGGGCGGGGGGCTTGGGGTTATCAGCCGGTGCGATCGCGAGACTGTCTGATTTGCCCGCCCGCCCACAATCGACCGAGGTCCATCCTGCCGAACGCATTGGTCCGAAAGGACCAAAGATATAGCCCCTTATTCCGTTGGGACAGGTTGCCGGCGCCGATGATATTTTGTCACCCGCCCCATTGCCCATGATTCACGGCAGGCCGCTCAAGCGCTCGGCCTCCGCTAATTGTTTGGTTCTCGTGGAGAATTTTTGGTGCCGCTTGCGTGACTCGAACACGCGACCCCATCATTACGAATGATGTGCTCTACCAACTGAGCTAAAGCGGCCCGGGAAGCGCTGAGCTTCCAGAATGGGCTGGGTGATAGACTCAACCGCTCGCTAATTCAAGATGGGCAGCGGTGAATTCCGGCCTTGCCGGCGGCAATTCCGATCTACGGTTACCGCGCGACGGGCGCCGGCGCGGTCCAGGCGGCGTGCGGGTAAGCGGTCCTTCGCATCCGGCTGGCCGGCGCGGCTGCAGCCGCGGTGACGAAAAATGTTGATTCTTCAACAAAAAATGCCGAAATGGCTTTGGCCGGCAAGGCAGCCGCTCGCCGTTGATCGATTGGTCGTCTGCGGCCGACGACCAGACAACCGGGAGCGAACGCGCAGAGGGAGCTCGCTTGGACCCCATCGAGAAAGCGATCCGCAATGCCTTCGAGAAAGGCAATGCCGAGGACCGGGCGTTCCGAGAGAAGGTCTATCGATCGGCCTTTGCCGCGCTCGACCGCGTCCTGCAGGCCAATCCGAACGTCACGGTCGAGGCCGCCATCAGCCGCCGCAAGGCAGTCCAGGCCAAGATCACCGAGATCGAATCGGAGTTCCTGCCGGCCGTCCCGGATGTGACGCTGCCGCCGGAAAACGTCGCGCCCGCCGGCAATGGCGCGCCGGATCCGCGCGTCGACGCACCGGCCATATCGGCCGCGCCGTCTGTCGACGCGCCGCTGCCGCCGTCGCAAACCGCGCCCTCGCCCTCGATCACCGTCGACGGCCCGGTCCAGCCCGATGCTTCGGACCGGCCGCGTGCGCGCGTGCTGCCGCGCGTGCCCGACATCATGCCGGATGAGACAGCGCTTCCCGATGCGCCCTCGCTCGATGATTCGCCGGGTGCTCCCGTCGGCAACGGCGCGCAGGTCGCGCCCGACCGCGACGAGCGGCGCATCAGGGGCCGGCGCTTGCCGCTCACCGCGATCTTCGTCGTCGCGACATTGCTCGCCGCCGCCGGCATCGGCCTCTACTTCGCCAAGCAGACCGGTGTCTTCAAGACGGCGGCCGAGCTCAACACCGGCCCGCCGGAGCCGGCGCCGACGCTGGACGACGAGGACTCCTCGCAGCCGACCGAGCCAGGCTCGCCGCAGAAACCGGGTGAGGCCGACCAGTCGAAGAACTGGATCAACGTCTTCTCGCCCGCCGACCCGACCCATGTCAGCGCGCCGTCCGACGCCGCCGCCGAGGTGATGAAGGACGACACCGGCCAGTTCCTGCGCATCCGCTCGGGCGCGTCGGGTTCGGCCATTGCCTTCGATGTCGGCCAGGGCGTGCTGGAGAAGCTTGCCGGTAAGCATGCCATGTTCGACATCGTCGCCCGTTCGGAAGAAGGCAAGGAGACGCAGGTCTCGATCGACTGCAATTTCGGCGATCTCGGCGATTGCGGCCGCAAGCGCTACGCGGTCGGCCACGAGCGCAACGAATATCTGTTCGACGTGCAGTTCCCGAACAAGCATCCGGGCGCCGCCGGCACCATCGCCGTCAATTCCGATTTCGACCAGAAGGGCAAGTCGGTGGATATTTACGAGATCCGCGTCTCGATAGCTGAGTGATCGCGCCGCTCTATCTACGTAGACGCGGCACCGCCCGGCGCTTTGGGCCGATTGGGGTCATGCTTTCTAGTGCCACTGCACAGGGAGTTCGACCGGGCGGCTCTGTTTGCGTTGGCAGGTGGCATGCGTTGGAGATTGGCCGAAACGCCCCATCGCGATCGTCATTCCAGGGCGGAGCAGGAGCGAAGCTCCGTCGCGAAGACCCTGGAATCCATGCCGTTGCCTTCGCCAAGGAATGCAACGGAGCAAAATTCTGCACCGCAGCAACCCTTCCAAGTCACAGGATTCTATGGTCTGCGCGCGTCGCTTCGCTCCTTGCTCCGCCATAGAATGACGACGTTGCGGCGGCTTCAACCAATCCCTGGCGTTTGCGCTGATTTCACGGACATCTTGCACCAAGACAAAACGGCAATCTTTCAAAATCCCTGTGTCAGGGAACTAACTATCCAGCAGCGCCTGCAGCGTCTCGATTCGGTCGGCTTCCGCCGCCGGCTTGTCCCAACGCAGCCGTGAGATGCGGGGAAAGCGCATCGCGACGCCCGATTTGTGGCGGGTCGAGCGGTTGAGGCCTTCGAACGCCACCTCCAGCACCAGGCCGTTCCTGCGGTCGGCGCGCACCGAGCGCACCGGCCCGAAACGCTCGATCGTGTTGTCGCGCACATATTTGTCGATTTCTCTCAGCTCCTCGTCGGTGAAGCCGAAATAGGCTTTGCCGACCGGCACCAGCTCTTCCGATCCCTCGGGCCCGGACCAGACGCCGAACGTATAGTCGGAATAGAAGCTGGAACGCTTGCCATGGCCGCGCTGCGCATACATCAGCACCGCGTCGATGGTGTGCGGGTCGCGCTTCCACTTGAACCATGGGCCTTTCGGCCGGCCTGCAAGATAGGGCGAATCCCAGCGCTTCAGCATCACCCCTTCGATGATCGGATGCGGCGGCGCCTGGCGCAGCCGCTCCAGCGTCTCCCAGTCGGAAAACGCGACCAGCGGCGAGAGATCGAAGCGGCTCGGGTCGAGAGTTTTGACGAAAGCCTCGAGCCGCTTGCGGCGCTCGGCGAAGGGCAGCGCGCGCAGGTCATCGCCGTCGATCTGCAGCGCGTCGTAGCAGCGCATGAAGGCCGGATATTGCTGCTGGATCTTTGGCGACACGCTCTTGCGGTTCAGCCGCTGCTGCAGGTCGGAAAAGGTTCCGGTCGCCTCGCGCGGATCCCCGACCAAAAGCTCGCCGTCGAGCGTCGCTTCGAAGTTCATCGCCGCGGCAAGGTCCGGGAAGGCGCCCGACACGTCGTCGCCGGTGCGCGAATAGAGCCGGCGCACACCGCCTTCGCACACCGCCTGCACGCGGATGCCGTCCCACTTCCATTCCGCCGCATAATCGGCCGGGTCGAGCTTTTCGAGGTCGCCGTCGTCGACGGCATTGGACAGCATCACCGGCCGGAACAGGGCGAGCGCGGCACTGGTCGGTTTCTCTGCCCGGCCCTCGAGCCAAGCGAACAGCTCGGTGTAAGGCAGCGCCAGCCCATGCCAGAGCTCCTCGATCTCGGCGACGTCGACTTGGCCGAGGTCGGCCAGCGCCTGCTTGGCAAGCCGCGCCGACACGCCGATGCGCAAGCCTCCGGTGACCAGCTTGATGATGGCGAAGCGCGCCGAGATGCTGGCGTCGTCGAGCAGCCGTGACAGAACCTTCGGCCCGTCGGAACGGCTCGCCGCCTGCAGTCTGCCGACCACCTCGGCAAGCGTCGGCGCATGATTGGGGATGTGCCCTTGTGGTTGCGGCCAGACCAGCGACACGGTCTCGGCGAGGTCGCCGACATAGTCGTAGGAATAGCCGAACAGCACCGGGTCCATGCGCTCGACCACCAGTGTGCGCAGCATTGCCGGCTTCACCGCCGCGATGTTGAGATCGCCGGTGATCGCCGCCAGCGCCAGCCCGCGATCGGGATCCTCGACGCTGCGGAAATAGTCCGTCAGCAGCGTCAGCTTGCCGTTGCGCGACGGCGTCAGCACGAGACGGTCGAGAAGCTCGGCGAAGCGGTTCATGGCTGGCTGCGCCATGCCAATTGCGAGAGCCGGCGCGAGGCGCCCCCCTCTGGCCTGCCGGCCATCTCCCCCTCCAGGGGGGAGATCAGCAGTTGCGCTGCCGGCTCTTCCCCAGGAGCGTCGGAGATTGGCGAAAGTCGACTTGACGTCTGATCTCCCCCCTTGAGGGGGAGATGTCCGGCAGGACAGAGAGGGGGGCCGTAGAGCGCTGCCATGGCGATTAGCGAACGATGTTCCATCAATCGCCCTCGTCCTCATAGCCCACGAGATGCAGCGGCCGCGCTGCGATGCCCTCCAGCTCGCACCAGCGCACCAGCGCCTCCTCGCGACCATGCGTGACCCAGATTTCCTCCGCGCCGGTTTCCTTGATCGTGATGATCAGCTCGTCCCAATCGGCGTGGTCGGAGATGATCAGCGGCAGCTCGACGCCGCCTTGCTTGGCGCGCTGGCGGATGCGCATCCAGCCCGAGGCGAAGCAGGAGATCGGGTCGGGAAAACGCCGCGCCCAGCGGTCGGCGAAGGCCGACGGCGGGCCGACGACGATCGCGCCGGCGAAATCGGCCTTGCCGCGGCTTTCCACCGTCCCCGGCTCGAGCTTGCCGAGATCGATGCCTTGGCTCTGATAATATTCGCTGAGCTTCGCCAGCGCGCCATGGATATAGATCGGCCTGTCGTAGCCGGCGTCGCGCAACAGCCGCATCACGCGCTGCGCCTTGCCGAGCGCATAGGCGCCGATCAGATGCGAGCGTTCGGGAAATTGCGCCGCCGATTTGAGTACGCGCGCGATCTCGTCCTGGTCCGGCGGATGGCGAAACACCGGCAGGCCGAAGGTCGCCTCGGTGATGAAGACATCGCATCGGATAGGCTCGAACGGCAGGCAGGTGGCGTCCTTCTGCCGCTTGTAGTCGCCGGAGGCGACGATGCGCTTGCCCCCATGCTCGACGCAGATCTGCGCCGAGCCCAGCACATGCCCCGCCGGATGGAAGGTGATGGCGACGCCGTTGATGTCGATTGTCTGGCCGAAAGCAGCCGCCTGCGTGGTTCCGGCGAAATCCTCGCCATAACGCAGCCCCATGATGTCGAGCGTCTCTTGCGTGGCCAGCACCGAGCGGTGGCCGGAGCGCGCATGGTCGGAATGGCCATGCGTGATCAGCGCCCGCCCGACGGGCCGCACCGGATCGATGAAGAAATCGCCGGGCGGGCAGTAGAGGCCCTCCGGCCGGGGCTTGAGCAGGTCGCTGGCGCGCATGGCTTTGAACATAGTGGCTAAATTTGCCTCGGGAAGCCTGTTGCAAGAGACTGCTGACTCGTCCTACAGCCCCTTGCCGGCTCCGCCTCGCCGGTGGGATTCTTCAAAAGATGAAACCGTTCCAGGCCTCGTCGGGCAATTTGAACGCCGACCGTCGCGCCGATTTCGCCGAGATGCTGCTCGCCTCTGGTGAGCCGGCGCAGGCGGCGGAACTTTTGCTCGGCGCGATGGAGCTGGCGCCGCAATGGGCGGCGGGCTGGTTTCGCCTCGGCGAGATGCAGGAGGCGGCTAACCTGCTCGACGAGGCCGCGCAGGCCTGGGCCATGGCGTTGAAGCTGGAGCCCGCGGACCGCCTCGGCGCCGCGCTCAAGCTTCAACTGATCGGCAAGGCGCCGGCCGCCGCGGCGCCGCCCAGCGCCTTCGTCGAGACGTTGTTCGATCACTATGCCGGCAGTTTCGAGGATTCGCTTGTCGGGAAGCTCGGCTACGGGCTGCCGGATTTTCTCGAGCGCGCCATCCGCAAGGCAAGGCCCGGCCGGTTCCGGCTGGCGCTCGACCTCGGCTGCGGCACCGGCCTGATGGGCGAAAGGCTGCGGCCGCTCGCCGACCGGCTGGAGGGCTACGACATCTCGGCCGGCATGCTGAACAAAGCGAAAGCCAAGGGCATCTATGACCGGCTGGCCAAGGCCGACCTCCAGCATTTCTCTTACACAGGCGACAGCGCCGACCTCGTGGTCGCGGCCGACGTGTTCATCTATCTGGGCGCGCTCGAACGCATTGTCGGCGCGGTCGCGAACATGCTTGCCGAGGATGGCCTGTTCGCCTTTTCGCTCGAGACGCTTGCCGGTGGCGGCGATTTCGCCCTTTTGCCGTCACGGCGTTATGCCCATTCAGAGGCCTATGCGCGGCGCGTGCTTTGCGCCAACGGGCTCGCGGTCGTGTCGCTGGAAAGCATGGTTATCCGGCACGACCGGCATGACCCGATCGAGGGCCTGGCCATTGTGGCTGGCGTCCCCACGGCAGCCGCCAAGGTGGGAAATCCGGCAACGGCGTGAGGTCGACCTTGCTGCGAAAAAGCCTGAATGGCATGGTCCGGGTTGCGCGGGGCGGATACCGAGTCTTTTGTTTTGCGCAATTCCGGACGGAAAACCACGACGCACTTTTCCTGGAATTGCCCTAGGGAGATATCCATGCGCTGGACCATGGTTGCGTTGGCGTCTTGCCTGACGGTCTCCGGATGTGTCGGCGGCACGTCGATGGCCGAGCGTCAGGACGAGGATGTCCAATCCTCATTGCAATATGACGATGTGCCTTGCGATCAGTTGCTGGCGCAGCGCAATCAACTGGCGCGGCAGAACAATCTGCCCGTCACCGCCAAGCCGGGCTTCTCCAATCCGGCGATGGGCTTCGGCCCGTTCATGCCGGATGTGCGCTCCAAGGCGCAGCGCGCCAGCAACAAGGCGAGCGGCCAGATCGACGCCATGAACCGCTCGATCGAACGCCGCGACTGCGGCAAGCCGAAGAAGAAGGAGACCTCCGGGCTGTCCGGCTCGAAGCCTTCCTGAGTATCCGATATTCTGTTTAACGCTCGGCTGGACCGACGAGCGTTTGATCGCGCTTGAGAGACCGCCCGATGAACCTCTCAGACCTCGGCGACCGCATCTGCATCCTGGGCCCGTCCAACAGCGGCAAGTCCACCCTTGCCGACGCGATAGCGCGCAAGCGCGGCCTGGAAGCCGTTCACCTCGATCAGCTCTTTCATATGCCCAATACGGATTGGCAGCAGCGCCCCATGGCCGAATTCATTGCCTTGCACGATGCCGCGATAGCCGGCGAGGGCTGGGTGATGGACGGGAACTATTCGGTTTGCATGCCGCAGCGCCTTCGGCGTGCGACAGGCTTGATTCTGCTGGATATCTCCACGGCCGCGAGTCTTCTGCGCTATTTCAGGCGAACACTGTTCGAAAAGGACAGGCTCGGCGCTCTGGAAGGCGGGCGCGACAGCATCAAATGGGACATGATCCACCACATCGCGGTCACCACGCCGCGAAACCGCAGGAAATACCGGGCGATGTTCGACGCGCTCGATCTGCCGAAGCTGCAGCTGTCTTCGCTGCGGGCGATCAAGCAGCGCTTCCGCGACTGGGGTTTGTCTATTGACTAATACCCGGCCTTGCGGTCGACGAGGTTCTCGAGCCTCTCGCCGCGCTCGAAGGCGGCCATCTGGCGAAGCATGATCGGCACCAGATGCGCCGGGTCCGACGTCGCCGCCGCATGCGGCGTGACAAACACTTTCGGATGGCTCCATAATGGACTGGTCTTCGGCAGCGGTTCGACCTCGAATACATCGAGGCTCGCTTCCTTCAGCGTGCCGTCGTCCAGCGCGCGCAAAATGTCGGCGTCCTTCTGCAGCCGTCCGCGCCCGGCATTGATCAGCACCGCGCCGCCAAGCCCGTTGCGCCGGCGCAATTCCTTGAGCAGTCCGTAATTGACGATGCCCTGGGTCTGCGGCGTGAGCGGCAAGAGCACGACGAGGATGTCAGTGGCATTGAGGAAGGGGATCAGCCCCGCCTCGCCGGCATAGGTCGAAACGCCCGTCATCGGCCGCTCGCTGCGCGACCATCCGTTGACGGCGAAGCCGAGAGACAACAACGCCGAAGCCGCGGCGCGGCCAAGACTGCCAAGCCCCATGATGCCGACGGAGACGTCGCCGGCCACCCGTTGCGGCGGCTCGTGCCAGATCTTCTTTTGCTGCTGGGCCCGGTAAAGCGAGGCCTGGCGATGGTGGTCGAGCACGCGCCAGACAACATATTCGACCATGTGCTGGGTAAGATTGTCGGCGACGATCTTGACGATCGGAACGTCGGGCAGGCCGGGATCGGCAAAGACATGGTCGACACCGGCGCCGATCGAGAAGATGACGCGCAGATTGGGCAGCGACTTGAGAAGGTTGGGCTTCTGCTTCCACACCACCGCATAGGTGATCGACGGATCGTCGGCGCCGTTCGGCTCCAGCACGACCTCGCGCTTGGCCGAGAGCAGCTCACGCCAGCGCTGCGGGTGGATGCCGGTGAGGGCAAGCAGGATTTTGCCTTTTTCCATTCTCGGATTTTTCTTCCCTGTTTCGCCGGTGCGGGTCCGGCTACTCGCTGACCACGCCGGTCGGCGCGGTCTCGATCTTGAAGGCCGCCGCCATCAGCGCCCGCGTATAATCGGTTTGCGGGCTGCCGAAAATCTGCTCGGAAGGTCCCGCCTCGACGATCCGGCCATTGCGCATGACGATGACGTCATTGGCAAGGGCGCGGACGACCTTGAGGTCGTGGCTGATGAAGAGATAAGCGAGATTGTGCTTGGCCTGCAGGCTGCGCAAAAGGTCGACCACCTGCGCCTGCACGCTCATGTCGAGTGCCGAGGTCGGCTCGTCGAGCATGACGAAACGCGGGTTGAGCACCATGGCGCGGGCGATGGCGACGCGCTGGCGCTGGCCCCCGGAAAACTCGTGCGGATAGCGATGGCGCGTTTCGGGATCGAGGCCGACCTCCTTCAGCACGGCGACCACCTTGTCGTCGCGCTGGTCGGCCGACAGTTTCGGCTCGTGGATCTTCAGCCCTTCCTCGATGATCTCGGAGACCGACAGGCGCGGGCTGAGCGATCCGAACGGATCCTGGAAGACGATCTGCAATTCGCGCCGCAGCGGCCGCATGGCGCCGAAGGAGAGCTGGTTGATGTCGCGTCCGTTGAAATTGATCGTGCCGGTCGAGGAGATCATCCGCGCGAGCGCCAGGCCCAGCGTCGTCTTGCCCGAGCCGGATTCGCCGACGACGCCAAGGGTCTGGCCGGCCCGCACCGTGACGTCGATGCCGTCCACGGCCTTCACATGGTCGACCGTGGTCCGGAAGAAGCCTTTCTTGATCGGGAACCAGACCTTGATGTCCTTGCCGGTCATGACGGATTTGGCGCCCGGGTCGGTTGTGGGCGGCTTGCCCTTCGGCTCGGCCGCGAGCAGATGCTTTGTATAGTCATGCCGCGGATTGGCGAAGATTTCCCTGGTCGGGCCGCTCTCCACGATCTTGCCCTTGGTCATGACGCAGACGCGGTCGGCGATCCTGCGCACGATGCCCAGATCATGCGTGATGAACAGCAGCGACATGCCTTTGCGGGCTTTGAGCTCCGCCAGCAGTTCCAGGATCTGCGCCTGCACGGTGACGTCGAGCGCGGTCGTCGGCTCGTCGGCGATCAAGAGCTCCGGCTCGTTCGCCAAAGCCATGGCGATCATGACGCGCTGGCGCTGGCCGCCGGAGAGCTGGTGCGGATAGGCGTCGAGGCGTTTCTGCGGATCGCGGATGCCGACCTCGGTGAGCAGCTCCAGAGTGCGCGCGCGGGCGGCTTGATCACGCAGGCCCTGATGCAGTTGCAGCACCTCGACGATCTGCTGCTCGATCGTGTGCAGCGGGTTGAGCGAGGTCATCGGCTCCTGGAAGATCATGGTGATCTTGTTGCCGCGCACGCCGCGCAACGCCTTCTCGTCCATGGCGAGCAGGTTGGCCCCGCTGAACAGGATCCTGCCCGACGGATGGCTGGCGGCCGGATAGGGCAGGAGCTTCAGCACCGACAGCGCCGAGACCGATTTGCCCGAGCCGGATTCGCCCACCAGGGCCAGCGTCTCGCCCTTGGCGATGTCGAATGAGATATGGTCGACGGCGATCGATTGCTTGCCGCCTTGCGCGAAGGCGACGCTCAGGTCTTGGACGGAAAGGAGGGCTTGGCTCATTTGAACGTCTTGCGCGGATCGAAGGCATCGCGCGTCGCCTCGCCGATGAAGACCAGCAGGGACAGCATCAGCGAGATCACGATGAAGCCGGAGATGCCGAGCCAGGGGGCGTTGAGGTTTCGCTGCGCCTGCTTCAGCAATTCGCCGAGCGAGGCCGAGCCCGGCGGCAGGCCGAAGCCGAGATAGTCGAGCGAGGTCAGCGTCGAGATGGAACCGGAGAGCAGGAAGGGCAGGAAGGTCAGCGTCGCCACCATGGCGTTCGGCAGCAGGTGGCGGAACATGATGGTGAGGTTTGGCACGCCCAGCGCGCGCGCCGCGTTGACATATTCGAAGTTGCGGGCTCGCAGGAATTCGGCCCGCACCACGCCGACCAGCGCCACCCATGAAAACAGCAGCATCAGGCCGAGCAGGATGAAGAAGCCGGGCGGCAGGATGGCCGAGATGATGAGCAGCAGATAGAGCACCGGGATCGCCGACCAGATCTCGATGAAACGCTGGAAGAGAAGGTCGGTCCAGCCGCCGAAATAGCCTTGCACCGCGCCGGCCGCGACGCCGATCAGCGACGAGCCGAGCGTCAGGATCAGGCCGAACAGAACCGAGATGCGGAAGCCGTAGAGCACGCGCGCCAGCACGTCGCGGGCCTGGTCGTCCGTGCCCAGCCAGTTCCAGTTGCCGACGGTGCAGTTGGCGTCGGCCTCGCCTTGCGGATACTGGCTGCAGCGCGTCTTCTTGTCGTAAAGCCAGGACGGCTTTGCCGGCGCCGGTTCCGGAATGGCGTTGTTGACCGTCTGGTAGGAGTAGCGGACCGGCGGCCAGATCATCCAGCCGTTGGAATTGATCTCGTCCTGGATCACCGGATCGCGATAGTCGGTGACGGCGTAGAAACCGCCGAACTTCTCCTCCGGATAGGCGACCAGAACCGGAAACAGGATCTCGCCCTTGTAGGAGGCGACGATCGGCTTGTCGTTGGCGATCAGCTCGGAAAACAGCGACAGCACGAACAGCAACAGGAAGATCCAGAGCGACCAGTAGCCGCGCCGGTTGGCCTTGAAATTCTGCAACCGCCGCTGGTTGAGCGGCGACAGAAATGGCCTGCGAGGCCGCGCCGGCGCGCTTTCGATCGCGGCCTCGGCCATCAGATGTCTCTCCGCTCGAAGTCGATGCGCGGATCGACCCAGGTGTAGATCAGATCGGACAGAAGACCGACAAACAGGCCAAGCAGCGAGAAGATGTAAAGCGTGGCGAACACCACCGGATAGTCGCGGTCGATCACCGACTTGAAGCCGAGCAGGCCGAGGCCGTCGAGCGAGAAGATGTTCTCGATCAGCAGCGAGCCGGTGAAGAAGGCCGAGATGAAGGCGCCGGGAAAACCGGCGATGACGATCAGCATGGCATTGCGGAAGACGTGGCCGTAGAGCACCTTGTGCTCCGACAGCCCCTTGGCGCGCGCCGTCACCACATATTGCTTGCGGATTTCTTCGAGGAAGGAGTTCTTGGTGAGCAGGGTGGTCGTCGCGAAAGCCGACAGCACGAGCGCCGTCAGCGGTAGCGTCATGTGCCAGAAATAATCGGCGATCTTGCCCGGCCAGGACAGCTGATCCCAATTGTCCGAAACGATGCCGCGCAGCGGAAACCAGTCCCAGAACGAACCGCCTGCGAACAGCACCATGAGCATGATGCCGAACAGGAAGCCGGGAATGGCATAGCCGACGATGACGACGCCGCTCGTCCACACGTCGAAGGTCGAGCCGTCCTTCACCGCCTTGCGGATGCCGAGCGGGATCGAGATCAGGTAGGATAAAAGCGTGATCCACAGGCCGATGGAGATGGAGACGGGCATCTTCTCCAGGATCAGGTTCAGCACCGAGATATCGCGGAAATAGCTGTCGCCGAAATCGAAGCGGATATAGTTCCACAGCATCATGCCGAAGCGCTCGAGCGGCGGCTTGTCGAAGCCGAACTGCTTTTCCAGCTTCTTGATGAATTCGCGATCGAGCCCCTGCGCGCCGCGATATTTCGAGCCGACATCGCCCGCCACGTCGAAATTACCGCCGCCGGCGTCGCCGCCACCGCTGCCGAGGCGGTCGTTGCCGCCCTGGTTGGTCAGCCGGGCGATCACCTGCTCGACCGGCCCGCCCGGCGCGAACTGGATGACCGCGAAGGAGATCGCCATGATGCCGAACAGCGTCGGGATCATCAGAAGAATGCGGCGCAGGATATAGGCGCCCATCAGGCGACGGGCCCCGCGCGAACAGTAATGTCAGGCTTTGCCAATCTTTGCCGCCTTGCCCTTGTCGAACCACCACAGCGCCTCGACCGGAAAGCCGAAATCGGGTTTCTGTTCGGGGAAGCCGAACATGTCCCAATAGGCGCTTCGGTGATTCGCCAAATACCAACTTGGAATCCAATCGCGCCGCGCGCGCAAGGCCCGGTCCAATGCACGCATGGCGGTGGTCAGGCTTTCACGATCCTTGGCGGCGCCGACGGCATCGATCAGCGCATCGACTGCCGGGCTTGCAACGCCCGACAGGTTGCGCGAGCCCGATACGGCGGCGCTGCGCGAGTGGAAGAAAATTTCCAGATCGTCGCGGGTCGGCGTGGCGCTGAAATTGAAGGCGGCCGAGAGCAGGTCGAAATCGAATGTCGATTGCCTGAGCTGGTACTGCGCCGAATCCACCAGGCGGATCGAGGCATCGATGCCGATGGCCTTCATGTTGGCGACCCAGGGCGAATAGACCTGCACGAAGGTCTCGTCGTCGACCAGGAATTCGGCGGCCAGCCGCCCGCCCTTGTCGTTGACCACGAAGTCACCGGAGCGTTTCCAGCCGGCCTGAGCGAGCAATTTCAGTGCCGCGCTCAGTTGCTTGCGGTCCCGCCCTGAACCGTCGGACGGCGGCTGCGTCACCGCGTCGCCGAATGTCTCCGCCGGCAGCTGGTCGCGCAGCGGCTCGAGCAGCGCCAGTTCCTGCGGCGTCGGCGTGCCCGCGGCGCGGAAGTCGGATTTCTCGAAGCAGGATTGCGAACGCTCATAGGAACCATAAAAGAAGTTGCGCCGTGTCCATTCGAAATCGAAGCAGAGCGCGATCGCTTGCCGCACGCGTGGATCCTTGAACTGCTCACGCCGCTGGTTGACCGCGGTGGCCTGCATGGAAGGCGTGGTTTCAGCCGGGAACTCATGCTTGATCACCTTGCCGGCGGTGAAGGCCGGAAAATCGTAGGCCGTCGCCCAGACGCGCGACGTGAATTCCTCGCGGTAGAGGATCTCGCCCTTCTTGAAGGCCTCGAACCCGGCCGTGCGATCCTGGTAGAATTCGATGCGGATGCGCCCGAAATTGTTCAGGCCGCGGTTGACGGGCAGGTCGTTGCCCCAATAGTCGGCCACCCGCTCATATTCGATCCAAGCGCCCGCCGACCAGCGCCCGACCTTGTAGGCGCTTGAGCCGAGCGGCGGATTGAGCTGCGAGGAATCGAACGGGTTGGCCGTAAAGAATGCCTTCGAAAGGATAGGGAACCCGACGACGTTGAGGATGGTGCGGGCCGATTGCTTGCCGGAGAATTTGAGCTCGACGGTGTGAGCGTCCCTCGCCACGGCATCTTCCAGATGCGTCAGTGACAACGCGTAATCCGGATGCCCTTTATCTTTCAGGAGCTTGAAGGTGAAGGCAACATCGTCGGCGGTGAGCGGCGTGCCGTCATGGAAGCGCGCCTGCGGGCGCAGCGAGAAGGTGAAGGTGTTGCGGTCGTCGGAAATCGTGACACCGTCGGCGATCAGTCCATAGACCGTGTCCGGCTCGTCGAGCGCCCGCACCATCAAGGAATCGAAGCACATTTCCATGCGCTGCGGGGAATCGCCCTTGGGGACGAATGAATTCAGTGTGTTGAAGGTCTGCGGGCTCTGGTTGGCGCCCCAGTTGGGCGGCGAGAAGTTGAAGGTGCCGCCTTGCGGCGCATCGACATTGACATAGTCAAAATGCGTGAAGTCGGGCTTGTATTTCAGGTCGCCGAAGGCCGACAGGCCATGCAGCTTGACGCCGGTCGGGGTGTCGGCAAAGGCTCGGCCGGGCAGCAACGCGGCGGCCGTGGCTGCGGCACTGAGCGCCAGGAAGTCGCGGCGAGGAAGCAAAGTCCGCCGCTCCATCAATTGAGGCCCTTGTACTTGGCAGCCAGCGCCTTTTCTTTTGCCGTGTCGATCCACCAGGAATCGATATCGGCGCCCCGGTAGCTGGGCTGCTTATCCGGCATGCCGAATTTGTTCCAGTAGGCGAGCCAAACCACCGCGCGGTAGTATTGCGGCACGGTATAGTAATTCCACAGCAGCACCCGATCGAGCGCGTGGGTAGTGGCGACGAGATCATCGCGGTCGGTTGCGAAGATGATGCGGTCAACCAGCGCGTCGATGACCGGGTTCTTGATGCCGGCATAGTTGCGCGATCCCGGCGTATCCGCCGCCTTCGAGCTCCAGAAGTCGCGCTGCTCGTTCCCAGGCGATCCGGATTGCTGGAGTATGCTGGTGACGACGTCGTAATCGAAAATGTTGACGCGGTTGATGTACTGCGTCTGGTCGATGATCCGCAGCGTCGCATCGACGCCGATCTTGCGCAGATTGGCTATCCAGGGGCTAGCGATGACCTGGTCGGTGTCGTTCCAGCCGAGGATCTCGAATTTGAAGGGCGCGCCGGTCTTGGCGTTCACCATTTTGCCGCCCTTGATCACCCAGCCAGCTTGGGCGAACAGGTCGACCGCCTGCTTCAGATATTTCCGTTCCGCCTGCGGCGAATCGTAGACCGGCAGCTTGAACTCTTGCGTGAACAACTCGGGCGGGAGCTTGTCGCGGTATTTTTCCAGGATTTCCAGCTCCTTGCCCTGCGGCAGTCCGCTCGACGCCAACTCCGTGCCCTGGAAATAGCTATGGGTGCGCGTGTTCGAATTGTAGAACAGCGTGCGGTTCATCGTTTCGAAGTCGAAGGGATAGGTCAGCGCGGCACGTACCAGCCGGTCCTGGAACAGCGGCCGTCGTTGGTTGAGCACGAAAGCCTGCATCGGCTCGGGTGACGTCGTCTTGAATTCCTTCTTGACCACGTCGCCGGCGCTGACCGCCGGGAAGTTGTAGGCCGTCGCCCAGCGCCGCGAGCTGTTTTCCGGCTTGATGTCGTCGAGCCCGCCCTTGGTGAAGGCCTGCCAGGAGGCGTTGTCGTCGAGGATATAGGTGAAGCGTTGGGTATCGAAATTCTCGCGGCCCATCTTCACAGGCAGCTTGGCGCCCCAATAATCGGGCACGCGCTGCCAGACGATCTCGGTTCCCGGCTTGAAGCTGGCGATCTTGTAGGCGGCAGAGCCCAGCGGCGGCTCCAGCGTCGGTCTGGTGATGTCGCGCTTCTTGCCGCTGGCATCGGTGCCTTCCCACCAGTGCTTCGGCAGCACGACGAGGTCGCCGATGATCTTGGGCAATTCGCGGTTGCCCTTCTGGTTGAAATGGAACTCAACCTCACGGTTCGAGACCGCGACCGCCTCGGTCACGTTCTCAAAATAGCGGTTGTACATAGGGCTGTTTGTCTTGAGCACCTGGAACGACCAGACCACGTCGTCGACGGTGATAGGCTGGCCGTCATGCCATTTCGCGTGAGGGTTGAGCCGGTAAGTGACCGACGAATAGTCCGACGGGTATTTATAGGCCTCCGCGATCAGCGCGTGGTAAGTGTCGCCCTCGTCGGTAGCCTGCTCCATCAGCGTGTCGTAAAGCAGGCCGCCGCCGAACTGCGCGAAGCCGGAGGCCGGCGATCCTTGCACGATGTAGGGATTGAAGCTGTCGAAGGTGCCGGTAACCACGGAGTTGTAGGTCCCGCCCTTTGGTGCATCCGGATTGACGTAGTCGTAGCGCTGGAAATTGTCGCCGTATTTTGAAGGTCCGACCAGCGAGGAGGTCGTGTGCCATTCATCGGCGAAGCCGGCCTGCAGGCTGGCGGCGAAGGCGAAAGCGAGCGCCGATGCGAAAAGCGTGCGGAAGCGGCCAACCTTCATGCGTTCTCCTCGTCGCGAACTCCAGAGCGGTTCATCGTTTCCCGGAAACGACAACCGCCCTATCGCTTTGTTTCGACGCAATTCCGCACGGAAAACCCGGTTCCCGCTGTCCTGGAATTGCGCTGCCCACCCGCAATCTAGATCATTTGACGCGGGTGGAAACCGCAAGTGCCGCCTTTGTCGCGGTCCATGCAGCTTTCCTAACAGAAAAGCCGGGACGAACCCGGCTTTTCCAAGGAAGTCTCTATGACAAATTGTTTATTGAGCGGGCGCGGCGGGCTTGGCCGGAGCGGTTCCCTCGGCCGGCTTGGCCGGCGCAGCACCTTCCGCGGGCTTCGCGGGTGCGGCACCTTCCGCCGGGTTGGCGCCTTCGGCGGGCTTAGCTTCTGCCGAAGCACCCGGCTGCGGCAGCGGCTTCGGATTGTCCGACAGCGTGCGCAGATACGCGATCACATTGGCGCGGTCTTCATCCTTCGGCAGGCCGGCGAAGCCCATCGCCGTGCCCTTCACGAACTTCTTCGGCGACGTGATGAAGTGGTTGAGATTGTCGTACGTCCAGTGCTCCTGGCCGCCCTTGGAGAAATCCTTCATGCCGGCCGAATAGGCGAAGCCCTCATGCTCGGCGACGGGACGGTCGACGATGTCCCAAAGATCCGGACCGACCTTGTTCGGGCCGCCCTTCTCGCCGGAATGGCAGGCCTGGCATTTCTTGAAGATCGCGGCGCCCGCCTCTGCATTGGCGGTGGCGAGCAGGTCGGCGATCGGCTTGGCTTCCGCCGCGGGAGCAGCCGGACCGCCTTCGGTCGGTTCCTGCGCTTCGATGGCGAAGCCGGGCTTTTCGGGTGTCGGCGAGGCGAACAGCCCGTCCGAGACGAGGCCTATGGAAAAGACGATGAAGCAGGTTCCAAGAAATCCGCCGAGCAGCTTGTTGACTTCGTTGGAATCCATGCGCCCCTTGCTCCCTTTTCCGGCGGACCGTCCCGTCCACTCCGTCCGTCGGTATCGCGAACTGCCCCGAAAGGCCAGTCAAACCGCGCGGAAACTAGGTCTTTTGCTCTGGCGTTGCAACACCTATAAGGGCGCTTCCAGTGAGACCTTTTGCCACTTTCCATCCGCTTTTTTCGGCCGCCCTGAAATCCGATGTCAACCTTGATCCTGATCCCCGCCCGCATGGCCTCGACGCGCCTGCCGGGCAAGCCGCTGGCCGATATTGCGGGCGTGCCGATGATCGTCCATGTCGCCCGGCGCGGAGCCGAGGCCGGGCTTGGCCGCGTGGTCGTGGCGACCGACACGGAAGCGGTCGCGCAGGCCGTCCGGGCGCATGGTTTCGAGGCTGTCATGACCCGCACGGATCACGAATCGGGCTCCGACCGCATCTTCGAGGCGCTGACGGCCCTCGACCCCGAAAAGCAGGTGGAAACGATCGTCAACGTCCAGGGCGACCTGCCGACCATCGACCCCGAGATCATCGGCGCGTCGCTGCGGCCGTTTGAGGACAAATCGGTCGATATCGCCACGCTCGGCGTCGAGATCGTGCGCGACGAGGAAAAGACCAATCCCAATGTCGTCAAGATCGTCGGCTCGCCGCTGTCGTCGACACGGCTGAAAGCGCTCTATTTCACCCGCGCCACCGCGCCCTGGGGCGAGGGGCCGCTCTACCATCATATCGGCCTCTATGCCTATCGCCGCGCCGCGCTGGAACGCTTCGTCGCGCTGAAGCCGTCGCCGCTGGAGCGTCGCGAGCGGCTGGAGCAGCTGCGTGCGCTGGAAGCCGGCATGCGCATCGACGTCGAGATCGTCCATTCCGTGCCGCTCGGCGTCGATACGCCGCATGATCTCGAGCGGGCAAGACAGATCCTTTCAAATTGAGATATCGGCATGGCTGACAAGACCAACAGAATTTCCTTTCAGGGCGAGCCCGGCGCCAATTCCGACACGGCCTGCCGCAACATGTTCCCGTCGATGGAGCCGTTGCCGTGCCCGACCTTCGAGGATGCCTTCAACGCGGTCGAGACTGGCAAGGCCGAGCTCGCCATGATTCCGATCGAGAACACGATCGCCGGCCGCGTCGCCGACATCCACCACCTCTTGCCGGAATCGAAGCTACACATCGTCGGCGAATATTTCCTGCCGATCCACTTCCAGCTGATGGTGCTGCCGGGCGTGAAGCGCGACGAGATCAAGACCGTCCACAGCCATATCCACGCGCTCGGCCAGTGCCGCAAATATATCCGCAAGAACGGCTGGAAGCCGGTGATCGCGGGCGACACGGCGGGTTCGGCCAAGATGATATCGGAGGTGAAGGACCGCACCATGGCCTCGCTGGCGCCGGCTCTAGCGGCCGAGCTCTATGGGCTCGACATCATCGAGAAGAATGTCGAGGACACCGATTCCAACGTCACCCGCTTCGTCGTGCTGACCAAGAACAAGCAATGGGTGGAGCGCCCCGCGCCAGACGCCAAGATGATGACCACCTTCATCTTCCGTGTCCGCAACGTCCCGGCCGCGCTCTATAAGGCTATGGGCGGCTTCGCCACCAACGGCATCAACATGACCAAGCTCGAGAGCTACCAGCTAGGGGCCTTCACCGCGACGCTGTTCTACGCCGACATCGAGGGCCATCCGGACGACCCGCTGGTCAAGCTGGCGCTCGACGAGCTGCGCTTCTTCTCGCGCGAGATGCGCATCCTCGGCGTCTATCCGGCCAGCGCCTCGCGCGAGCAGTGGAAGGTAGCGGATTAAGGCGTGTCCCCTGTCGGGGCAAAGACATGCACGAAACGATGAGTTGAGGCCTACGCTTGGTCGTCCCATGGATTTACCAGCGTTACTCCCATTCCCTCGAAATCGCCAATGTTGCGCGTCACCAGCGTCATCCGCTGGGTGAAGGCCGTGGCCGCGATATAGGCGTCATTGATCGGTTTGGGATTGGGCACATGCCATTGTGCCGCCTGAACGGCGGCTGCCTCGTCCAGCGGCAGGATTCGACCGGAGAATGTTGTGAGAACCGCATTTTCCAACCAATTGCGCAATGCTTTGCCAGCAACGGCATCATGGCGTTCCACCAGTCTTACGCCAATCTCCAGCTCGTGCAGAACCACGGCCGAAATGAAGGTTTCGGCAGGATCGACGGTTTCGTTCCAGAGCACGACATTGGGATGCGCCCTTCCGCTCGATACTTTTCGCAATTCGGATACGACATTGGTATCGAGCAACAGCATTAGGAAAGGTCTACCGGCTGGGCGCGTTCCGTGCGAGGCGGCAGCGGCAGGTCAAAGTCACCTGCCCCCGGGGCAGCCAGCATGTCACCGAGCGACCGCGTTTTGCCGGTGAGCCGCTTATATTCATCGAACGACATGAGGACATGCACTGGCCGCCCTCTGTCGGTGATGATCACCGGACCGTTCTTGGCAGCGCGTTTTGCGCGGCCAAGATCCTGATTGAGTTCGCGACCCGAAAGCGTGGTGATCATATCAATTTCGCCAGATGTGGTTACGTAACCACATCTAATGCGTTTGAGCAGAAATTGCAAGGTGGACGAACGGATGGCAAACCCATCGCAAGTGCGTGATTGGTTGTGTCCCGTGCTAGAGGAGTGCGCCAGGCGGCTCACCTTGTTTACCACGGCTGCGCTTAGATTACCGCACTCAATGGCACGTAGTCGATCTCCATGAACTTCTCGACCTCGGGCACCCAGCGGTCGCGCACGAACGCGACATGGTCGGGATGCTCGTTGTAGCGCGTGTAGGCCGCCTGGTCGGCGAATTCCATCGAGAAGCCGAACTGGTAGTCGTTCTTCGGGCTCACCTGCCGCAACTGCTCGAAATGCGAGACGCCCTTGATCCCGGTCAGGATCTTCTTCGCATCGTGCAGGAAGCGCTTTGTCTCCAGCGATTGCGGCGGATGTTTCAGCGTGAACACGACGGTATGGCGGATCATGTCTCGTCTCCTATTCGCTGTCGACCCAGGCGCGGATGAGGTGATGGGCGATTGCCCCTTTCGGCGGTGTAATCAGGCCGTCGGCATGCTGCCTGTCCAGCATGGTGCGCACCTCGTCGCGGAAGAACCAGCGGCAATCCTCAAGCTCGTTGAGGTCGGCCTGGATATCCTCGTTGAGCGGCTCGCCGAAGCAGCCGATCATCAGCGAATAAGGGAACGGCCAAGGTTGGCTGGCATGGTAGACGACGCGGCCGAGCCGGATGCCGGCCTCTTCGAGGGTCTCGCGCCGTACCGCCGCCTCGATTGTCTCGCCCGGCTCGATGAAGCCGGCAAGTGCCGAATACATGCCGGGCGCGAAATGCTTGCCTCGCCCCAGGATGCATTTTTCGCGCGTCGCCGTCAGCATGATTGCCACCGGGTCGGTGCGCGGGAAATGGTCGGTGCCGCAGGCAGGGCAATGGCGCCGGTAGCCGCCGGCGCGCATCTCCGAGCGGCTGCCGCATTTCGAGCAGAAGGCATGGCTTACGTGCCAGGCAAGCAGCGCCGCGCCTTGCGCCAGCGCGCCGGCCGCCGCCTCGTCGACCAGCCCTTGCATATAGACGGAACGATAGTCGATCGCCTTGATCGTCCCGGGCAGCTTTTCCGGCTCGATGCCGGCGGGCACGGCCAGCACCGGCCCGCTGTCGGAGAAGCCGAGCAGCACGCCGCGATCGAGTGCGGCTTCGAAAGCTCCACTCTCATCCGTCCTGAACCAGGGGTCGAACGTGCCGTCCTCGAGCTTGAGATAGAGCCGGCCGGCATGCATCAACATCAGTCGCGCGGCCTGGTCGGCCAGCGCTTTTTCGACCGCATCATCGGCGCGGTTCTCGGACTGCCGATCGATCCGGTTGCCGGCGAAACCGACGAATTGGCTGGGCTCGCGCAAGGGCGCGTCGAACAGGCGAAAGCTCATGGAGACTCGGGTGGGCTCGATGTGCGGAATGGACACTGGTCAGCTTATAGCGCCGCCTTGATCGTTTCAGCAAACCGCCTGATGTCGGAGCGCTGGTAAGGCTCGCGTATGCCATAGCCCCAGACCGGCCCCGGCCAGCCGGGATCGCCCTCCGAGCGGGCGACGACGTGGACATGCAGCTGACGCACGATATTGCCTAAGGCGCCGGTGTTGATCTTGGTGCATCCGGTCACCCGCTTCAGCGCCTGCGCCACCATATTGGTCTCGAAGGTCAGCATCGCCTGGTCGAGCGGCGTCAGGTCGTGAATTTCCTCCACGCCCGGCCGCTGCGGCACCAGAACCAGCCATGGCCAGCGGCGGTCGTTCATCAGCCTGAGCTCGCAAAGGCCAAGCCACATAAGCTGCTCGCTGTCCGCCTCCAGCCGGGCGTCCAGCGTGAATCCGGCCTCGAGGCCCGGCAGCATGAGCGTTTCCTTCGCTTTGTTGTAAGCATTTTCCAAACCAGGAACGCTAGAGCGGCGGCAGGGTGGCTGCAAGGGATTCATTGACCCCCATTATCGATTTGAAGGACTTTCCGCCTTCGATGCGGTTGCGGGTTCCGGCTCGGCCCTTGCATTTCGCTGCCGAATTGCCGATATGGAGCGCGGGAGGTTGGTGGTGGACGATCCACTCGCCAACCGGGTCAGGTCCGGAAGGAAGCAGCCCTAACGAGCCCGGAACGGGTCATTGTTCCAGCCTCCCACCTCTTCGCCTTTCTCCCGCGACATTGACGGCGCCAAGCCGTGCGGGTGAGACTATGCGCAGGAATCGGCCGCCTTCCGTCGCGGTCCTGGGAGCTTTTGACGGCGAATGAGCGAAGCCGGAAATTTGGGGCCACAAAGCCTGGAGACTGGCAAGGCCGCTGCTTATCGCGTCCTGGCGCGCAAATATCGCCCTTCGAATTTCTCCGAGCTGATCGGCCAGGAGCCGATGGTTCGCACGCTGACCAACGCCTTTGCCACCGGCCGCATCGCCCAGGCCTGGATGCTGACCGGCGTGCGCGGTGTCGGCAAGACGACGACCGCGCGCATCCTGGCGCGGGCCCTGAACTACAAAACCGCGACCGTCGACCAGCCCTCCGTCGACCTTTCGATCCTCGGCGAGCATTGCCAGGCGATCATGGAAGGCCGCCATGTCGACGTCATCGAGATGGACGCCGCCTCCCATACCGGCATCGATGACATCAGGGACATCATCGACCGCGTGCGCTACGCGCCGGTCTCGGCGCGCTACAAGGTCTACATCATCGACGAAGTGCACATGCTCTCCAACCAGGCCTTCAACGGCCTGCTGAAGACGCTGGAAGAGCCGCCGCCGCACGTCAAATTCATCTTCGCCACCACCGAGATACGCAAGGTTCCGATCACGGTCCTGTCGCGTTGCCAGCGCTTCGATCTCCGTCGCATCGATGCCGGCGCGCTTGTCGGGCATCTGTCCTCGATCGCGGCCAAGGAAGGCATTACCGTCGACGACGAGGCCCTGGCAATGATCGCGCGGGCCGCCGAAGGCTCGGCGCGCGATTCGCTCTCCATCCTCGACCAGGCGATCGCCCATGGCAGCGGCACGGTCAGCGCCGAGGCGGTGCGAGCCATGCTCGGCCTTGCCGACCGCGCCCGCATCATCGATCTGTTCGAGCACGTCATGAAGGGCGATGTCGCGGCGGCCTTGGCCGAATTCCGCGCGCAATACGACACCGGCGCCGATCCGGCCGCCGTGCTTACCGATCTTGCCGAGTTCAACCACCTCGTCACCCGGCTGCGCTTCGTGCCGGCGGCAGCCGACGATGCTTCGCTTTCCGAGGACGAGCGCCGGCGCGGCGCCGAATTCGCCTGCACGCTTTCGGTGCGCGTGCTGTCGCGGGCCTGGCAGATGCTGCTCAAGGGTATTCCCGAGGTGCAGTCCTCCAACCGCCCGGTCAGCGCCGGCGAGATGGTGTTGATCCGCCTGGCGCATGCCGCCGACCTGCCGACGCTGGACGAGGCGCTGAAATCGCTGGAAGGCGCGGCCCCGCAGTCGAATGCCGCGCCGCGCGTCAACGGAGCACCCGCGGGGCCCGGCAATGGCGGCGGCGCAAGCGCCGTGGCGCAGGCGCGGATGCCAGCTTCCCCCGGCGGCGCGCAGACGATGCGGCTGGTCGAGGCGCAGCCTGTGCCGGAGACCTTCGTTCCTGCGCCGGAGCCGGTCGCCGAGGCGCCTGTCGTTCCGGTGAAGACACTGGCCGACATCGTTGCGCTGGCCGACGCCAATCGCGACATGGCCTTCAAGGTGCTGCTCAAACGCTGCGTGCGGCCGGTTCGCATCGAGCCCGGCCGGCTCGACGTCACCTTGACCGACGACGCGCCCAAGATGCTGCTCAACGACCTCACCGCCAAGCTGCGCGCCTGGACCGGCCGCAACTGGCTTGTGTCGCTGTCGAAGGAGGAGGGCGGCCAGACATTGGCCGAGATGGAGACGACGAAGCGCGAGAACGCCTTCTCCGACGCCAAGAGCGATCCCACCGTCGCGGCCATTCTCGCCCGTTTTCCTGGCGCCAAGATCATTGACGTGCGCATCCCGGACGTGCCGGACGTGGAAGAGGCCGAGGCCGACCTGCCGGTCGAGCCGGCGGCCGATGACGACGAGACCTGAAACATTTTTAGAGGACCAACCGATGAAAGATCTTCTCGGCCTGATGGGCAAGGCGAAGGAAATGCAGGCCAAGTTCCAGGCCATGCAGGACGAGATCGCCACGCTTGAAGCCACCGGCCAGGCCGGCGGCGGTCTGGTCAGCATCACTCTGACCGGCAAGTTCGAAATGAAGACGCTGAAGATCGATCCGTCTTTGATCAAGGCGGACGAAGCAGAGATCCTGGAGGACCTCATTCTGGCCGCCCACAATGACGCCAAAAATAAGGTCGAGCAGATCATGCAGGAGAAGACCAAGGCGTTGACGGCGGGTCTGCCGATTCCGCCCGGAATGAAATTGCCGTTCTGAGGCGGTGTCCGCCAGTTAATTGATTATGAATGGAAATTGAGTCCTGGCTGCAATATTAACTATTTTGCCGGCAATGCTCACGGGCACATTTCGCGGCATTCATAAAGTTTTACCCAAGTCCAGAAGTTGCTAACCCTCTAGCCATCTTTTTGCCTGAAAGAGTCTCATTCTTGCCACATCTCGGGGCGGGCTGGCATCTGGACATGAGGCTTTTTTGGTGATCGCGACGCGATGGAAGACGCCGCTGCTGCTTATCGGCATCGTCACTTCCCCCTTGCTCCTGGCCGGTTGCAGCCAGACCACTTCCTCCCATGGCATGTCGGTGTCGGGTCTGACCGATGCCCTTACGCCGAGCTTCCTCACGCGTTCCTCCGGCCACTCGCTGAAGGACAAGGAATGCTTGCAAAGGGCAATGTTCTTCGAGTCCAACAGGTCGAGCCGCGACGGCATGATCGCGGTCGGCACGGTCGTCATGAACCGGCTTCGCTCGGGCCAGCACGGCAACACCATCTGTCAGGTTGTCGGCGAGCCGGGCCAGTTTGCTCCGGGCGTCATGACTCGGCCGATGAACTCGAAGGCCCTGCCGGATGTCGAGGAGGCGGCCGATGCGGTGCTGAGGGGCGAACGCAAGGCCAAGCTCAAGAACACGATGTATTTCCACACCGCCGGCCTGCGTTTCCCCTACAAGAACATGCATTACACCATGGTTGCCGGCGGCAACGCCTTCTATGAGAAGCGCGGCCGCAACTGGCAGCCGCTGCCGGACGAGCCGATGGTCGCCATGAACGTGGGCGACCAGCAGAAGTCTGGCCGGCAGCAGCCCGCGGCCGCCGCTCCGGTGCTCGTGGCTTCCGCCGAGCCGATCGTCAGGACGATCGTCCGTCCGGACCCGGCGAAGCAGGCCGTCTTGGCTGCGGCCGCGCGGACCGAAGACGCTTCCGCCGAACAGACCTATGTAACGGCTTCCGTTGCACCTTCTGCCAAGTCCGGCCGTCTGGCGCAGAAGCCGACGGTCGTGGCGATGCAGGAGCCGATGGCCGAGCCGGACGCCTCGCGTTTCGGCGGCACGCTCAAGGGCCGCTACGTCTCTTCGGTGCCCAGCGCGCCGCAGGAAGCGTCGATGGGCTTCCAGTCGACGCCCGAGAATACCGACGCCATCGGCGCGATGATCGCCAGCCAGGATCGGCCGCTCGAAACCAACTAAGCCCGATTTCATCCAATACAGGGCCCGCCATGGCAGCATGGCGGGCCCTGTGCCCTTGCTGGCTGTTCCAAACCGCTCTGAAAAATCCTGGATCAGTCCACCGTTTCAAGAAGCGGCGAACCGATCCATCTTTTTGCTTGCGCGCAATTCCGGACGGAAAACCGCTTCGCACTTTTCCTGGAATTGCTCTAGATCAAGGCGATGTCGAAGAGAATCGCCGGTCCGGAAATCGAACGCCTGATCCAACTCTTGGCCAAGGTGCCGGGGCTAGGGCCGCGCTCGGCCAGGCGCGCAGCGCTTCATCTCATCAAGAAGAAGGAACAGCTGCTCGAGCCCCTGGCTGCCGCCATGAGCGAAGCGGTCGAGAAGGTGCGCATCTGCTCGACCTGCGGCAATGTCGATACTGCCGATCCTTGCATGATCTGCACCGACCCACGCCGCGACGCCGGCACGCTGATCGTCGTCGAAGACGTCTCGGACCTTTGGGCGCTGGAGCGCGCGGCGGCGATGAACGTGCGCTACCACGTGCTCGGCGGCACGCTGTCGCCGCTCGACGGTATCGGTCCGGATCAGCTCAACATCCGCTCGCTGGTCGACCGCGTTGCCGGCGGCGAGGTGAAGGAAGTCATCCTCGCCGTCAATGCCACCGTCGAGGGGCAGACGACCGCGCATTATTTGACCGATCAGTTGTCGGGCTTCGATGTGAAGGTGACGCGGCTCGCGCATGGCGTGCCGGTCGGCGGCGAGCTCGATTACCTGGACGAAGGCACGCTGGCCGCGGCGCTGCGATCGAGGACGGCGTTTTGAAGTTGGCGGGGCTTTGGAAATGACAGCATTCCTTCGCGCCCCCCTCTGTCCTGCCGGACATCTCCCCCACGAGGGGGGAGATCAGGCTTCACGCCGGCTTTCGCCAATCTCCAACGTCGCAGGATTGAGCAAGGCGCCGAAGCTGCCAATCTCCCCGCTTGTGGGGGAGATGTCCGGCAGGACAGAGGGGGGCGCGACAGAACGCCAGCCTTCCAGATTGGTCGTCCTTTCCTTTCTGGCGGCGTTGATCGCTCTCTTCATTACCGCCCCCACCCATGCCGCCCCCATCGACGACCAGTTCCAGGCCTGGCTGCAGACCGACCTCTGGCCCGAAGCCAAGTCCAAAGGCATCTCCAAGAAGACCTTCGACGCCGCATTCCTCGGCGTGAAGCCGAACCTGAAACTGCCCGATCTCGTCCTGCCCGGCGAGCAGCCGACGACGCCTGAGAAGCAGCATCAGGCCGAGTTCGGCCCGCCGGCCAACTACTTCGCCGAGAAGGTCGTTCGGGCCGTCACCTCGGGCGGAAAGACGCGCGAGAGCGCCAATGCCCGGACGCTCGGGCTGATCGAGAAGCGCTATGGCGTTCCGGGCGAGATCGTGCTGGCGATCTGGGGCCGCGAAACCGGCTTCGGTGCCGCCAAGATGCCTTACGATGCCTTCGAGGTGCTGGGCACCAAGGCGTTCATGTCGACCAAGAAAGACTTCTTCCGCACCGAGGTGCTGGCGGCGCTCGAAATCGTCGAGCGCGGGCTGGCGCCGGTCAATGCGATGAAGTCGTCCTGGGCCGGCGCGCTCGGCCAGCCGCAATTCATGCCGACCTCGTTCTTGAAGCACGCCGTCGATTTCGACGGCGACGGCCGGCCCGATATATGGAATTCGACGCCCGATGTGCTCGCCTCGATCGCCAACTACCTCGTCCACTATGGCTGGGTGAGGGGGCGCGGCTGGGGGGCCGAGGTGACGGTGCCGGCAAATGTGTCGTGCTCGCTTGAAGGACCCGACCGGGGCAAGAGGATCTCCGATTGGGTGGCGATGGGCATCAGGCGCGTCGACGGCAAGGCGTTTGCGGCGAGCGAATTGAAGGCCGAGGGCTTGCTGCTGATGCCGGCCGGGCGCAGCGGCCCGGCATTCGTCGTGACGCCGAATTTCTATGTGCTGAAGCAATACAACAACAGCGATCTCTACGGCCTGTTCATCGGTCATGCCGCCGATCGCATCGCCAAGGGCGACGCCGCCTTTGTCGGCGGCTGGGGCGCGGTCGGCGATCTCCACCGCTCCGATATCGCCGCCCTGCAGCGGGCGCTTGAAGCCAAGGGTTACGATGTCGGCAGCGCCGACGGCCTGCCCGGCTTCAAGACCCGCCGCTCCATCGGCATCTGGCAGGCAAAGAACGGCAAGCCCGCCACCTGCTTTCCCGATGCGGGCCTGGTCGCGCAGCTGAAATAGCGGCTGCCTCCCAAGGGACGAAGCTGATAACTTTTTGCGGATTGGCGGCTTCAATTAGCCGGCGCATGGGTTGACTCATGCGGCTCGTCCGGTCCCCCGATATGGCGTCTCGCAAAATGTCCGTTGCCGGTTCGAGAACCGCTGAATAGGGTGTTGACCAACTGGACAAAAAACACGACGGTAAGCAGTCAAAGCCGCAGCCGGCCTTGCAAAGAACAATACAGCCCTGAGCCGGGAACTCAGGTCAACAAAACAGGGAACGATCACCATGATGCTGGAAAAGTTTGCTCTCCGCTCGCGCGCCTTGCTTGCGGGCGCCGCGCTGTCCGCGCTGCTCGTCGCGCCCGCTTTCGCGGTCACGCCCGCCGATACGCTGGTCGAGGGCTTTGCCATCGACGACATCATCTCGATGGATCCGGGCGAAGCGTTCGAGCTGTCGACGGCCGAGGTCACCGGCAACACCTATGATCTCCTGGTCCGCCTCGATCTCAGCGACACCTCCAAGGTCAAGCCCGACCTCGCCGAGAGCTGGACCGTTTCCGATGATGGCCTGACTTATACGTTCAAGCTGAAGCCCGGCATGAAATTCGCCTCCGGCAATCCCATCACCGCCGCCGACGTCGCCTACTCCTTCGAACGCGCCATCAAGCTCGACAAGAGCCCGGCCTTCATCATCAACCAGTTCGGCATTACCGGCGACAACGTCACCGAAAAGGCCAAGGCCGTCGACGACACCACCTTCCAGTTCGTCGTCGACAAGGCCTATGCGCCAAGCTTCGTGCTCAACTGCCTGTCGGCCACCGTCGCTTCGGTCGTGGACGCCAAGCTGGTCAAGGAACATGTTGCAGCGGCGACACCGAGTGCCGACTACAAATGGGACAATGACTTCGGCAATGCCTGGCTGAAGACCGGCTATGCCGGCTCCGGTCAGTTCAAGCTGCGCGAATGGCGCGCCAACGAGGCCGTCGTCCTGGAACGCAACGACAACTATAACGGCGAGAAGGCAAAGCTCGCCCGCGTCATCTACCGCAACATGAAGGAAAGCTCGGCGCAACGCCTGGCGCTCGAAGCCGGCGATATCGACGTCGCCCGCAACCTCGAGCCGAACGACCTCGATGCCATCGCCAAGAACGCCGATCTCACCACCACCAGCGCGCCGAAGGGCACGGTCTATTACATCAGCCTCAACCAGAAGAACCCGACCCTCGCCAAACCCGAGGTTCGGCAGGCATTCAAATATCTGGTCGACTACGACGCGCTCAGCACCACCATCCTCAAGGGCATCGGCGAAATCCACCAGTCCTTCCTGCCCAAGGGCGATCTCGGCGCCATCGACGACAACCCGTTCAAGCTCGACGTCGCCAAGGCCAAGGAATTGCTCGCCAAGGCCGGCCTGCCGGACGGCTTCAGCGTCACCATGGACGTGCGCACTGGACAGCCGACCACCGGCATGGCGGAATCGATCCAGCAGACGCTTGGCCAGGCCGGCATCAAGCTGGAGATCATTCCGGGAGACGGTAAGCAGACGTTGACCAAATACCGCGCCCGCAACCATGACATCTACATCGGCAACTGGGGCCAGGACTATTTCGACCCGAACTCCAACGCCCAGACCTTCGCCTCGAATCCCGACAATTCGGATGCCGGCAAGTCCCACACGCTCGCCTGGCGCAATTCGTGGGACATTCCGGATCTGACCAAGGAAACGGAAGCAGCGCTTCTGGAGAAGGACGCGGCCAAGCGCGCCGACATGTACAAGGATCTGCAGAAGAAGATCCTCGACACCAGCCCCTTCGTCATCATCCACCAGCAGCTCGAAGTGGCCGGCCTGCGCAAGAACCTCAAGGGCTTCGCGCTCGGCCCGAGCTTCGACACCAACTTCGTCGGTGCGGTCTCCAAGCAATAGTGTCTTCGGACGCGCCGCGTGAGCATAGCTGAAAACCAGGCGGCGGCGGGGCGCGGCAGCGTCCGCGCCGTCCCCATCCTGTCGTCGCTCGGCCGCTTCCTGGTCATAGCGGTGACGACCTATCTCGGCCTGCTCGCGGTGACCTTCTTCATCGGCCGCGTCATCCCGATCGATCCGGTTCTGGCTGTGCTCGGCGACCGCGCCCCTATCGCCGTCGTCGAGCGCACGCGCCGCGAGATGGGCCTCGACCTGCCCTGGATCGAGCAGTTCTACCTCTATGTCAAAAGTGCGCTGAGCGGCGACTTCGGCACGTCGGTGCTGACCACCAATCCGGTGATGACCGATATCCGCCGCGTTTTCCCGGCGACCATCGAGCTGGCGACGCTGGGCACGATCATCGGCGCCGTCATCGGCGTGCCGCTCGGTGTGCTGGCCGCCGTCAAGCGCGGCAGCCTCATCGACCAGATCGCGCGCATCGTCGGCCTCATCGGCTATTCCGTGCCGATCTTCTGGCTGGGGCTGCTCGGGCTGGTGCTGTTCTATGCCAAGCTGCAGTGGATCGCTTTTCCGGCGCGGCTCGATGTCGTCTACGAATACACGTTCACGCCGATCACCGGCTTCTACCTGCTCGATGCCGCGATGCAGGGGCAGTGGGACGTCTTCTACGATGCCTGGCGCCACATCGTCCTGCCGGCAGCGCTGCTCGGCTACCTGTCGCTCGCCTATATCAGCCGCATGACGCGTTCCTTCATGCTGAACGAGCTGGCGCAGGAGTATATCGTCGCGGCCCGTGCGAAAGGCCTGTCGGAGACGCGCATCATCTGGGGCCACGCGCTGCGCAACGCTGCCGTGCCGATGGTGACGGTGATCGCGCTTTCCTACGCCAACCTGCTCGAAGGCTCGGTGCTGACCGAGACCGTCTTCTCCTGGCCGGGCATCGGCCTCTACATCACCAACTCGCTGCAGAACGCCGACATGAACGCCGTGCTCGGCGGCACCATCGCCATCGGCTCGGTCTTCATCGCCATCAACCTTTTCTCCGATCTGCTCTACCGGCTACTCGATCCAAGGACGAAGACCGGATGATCAGAGCTGTTGCCGTCTTGGGCTTGGCCGCGGCCAACCGCCCCCACTCCGGCCCTTCGGGCCGCCTCGCCTCGTGCCCGGGGGAGAGGAAAAGCTGGCCGCATGCCAGGCGCCTTTCGTCTCCCCCGTCGAACGGGGGAGACGCGGTCTGCGAAGCAGACCGGAGTGGGGGCCGACTACTTCAGGAGGCATCGTCATGACCGCCGCCGACGCCGGCGCCTTCTCCCGTCGCGCATGGCTGCTGAGCGACCGGCCGGCCTCGCGCCTGCAGGCGAGGCTCGGCCGCGCTTATGTCGCCTGGCGTCGCTTTTCCGCCAACCGTTTGGCGTTGATCGGCCTGCTGATCATCATCGCGCTGCTGGTGGTCGCCGCCTTTGCCGATGTGCTGGCACCCTATTCGCCGACCATCGGCGATCTGAAAAACGCCCGACTGCTGGCGCCCAGCGCCGCGCACTGGTTCGGCACCGACGACCTCGGCCGCGACATCTATTCACGCATCGTCTATGGCTCGCGCTGGACGCTTTATGTGGTGATCCTCGTCGCCATCATCGCCGCGCCCATCGGCCTTCTGGTCGGCACGATCGCCGGTTATGCCGGCGGCTGGACCGACACGATCCTGATGCGCATCACCGACATCTTCCTCGCCTTTCCGAAGCTGGTTCTGGCGCTGGCTTTCGTTGCCGCGCTCGGCCCCGGCATCGAGAACGCCGTGCTGGCGATCGCCATCACCTCATGGCCGCCTTACGCACGCATCGCGCGCGCCGAGACGCTGACGGTGCGCAACTCCGACTACATCAAGGCGGTGCAACTGATGGGCGCCTCGCCCTTTCGCATCGTGCTGCGCCACATCATGCCGCTCTGCATCTCATCGCTGATCATCCGCGTCACGCTTGACATGGCCGGCATCATCCTGACCGCCGCCGGCCTGGGTTTCCTCGGTCTCGGCGCGCAACCGCCATTGCCCGAATGGGGCGCGATGATCGCGTCCGGACGCCGCTTCATCCTCGACCAGTGGTGGGTGGCCGCGGCCCCTGGTGCCGCCATCCTCATCGTCAGCCTCGGCTTCAACCTGCTCGGCGACGGCCTGCGCGACGCGCTCGATCCCCGGAGTGGCGACCAATGAGCGGCGACCAATGAGCGACACGCTACTCGAGGTCGACGATCTGCGCGTCACCTTCCCGACCCGCACCGGCCTTGTGCAGGCCGTGCGCGGCGTCTCCTTCTCGCTCGGCCGCGAGCGCCTCGGTATTGTCGGCGAGAGCGGCTCCGGCAAATCGCAGACCGGCCGCGCCATCATGGGGCTGACCCCGCCGCAAGCCGAGGTTTCGGCGAAGAAGCTCGCCTTCGACGGCATGGATCTGCTTTCCATATCGCCGCGTGAGCGCCGGGCGCTGCGGGGAAACCGCATCGCCATGATCCTGCAGGACCCGAAATATTCGCTCGATCCGGTCATGACCATCGGCCGCCAGATCGTCGAGACGCTGCGCACGCATGAGAAGGTCCGAAAGACCGAAGCGCGCGAACGGGCGCTGGCGATGCTGCAGGCGGTGCAGATCCGCGACCCGGCCCGCGTCTTCGATCTCTATCCGCATGAGGTCTCGGGCGGCATGGGCCAGCGCGCCATGATCGCCATGATGCTGGTCACCGGACCCGAATTGATGATCGCCGACGAGCCGACTTCGGCGCTCGACGTCACCGTGCAGCTCGACGTGCTCAACATCCTCGACAAGCTCGTCGCCGAGCGCGGCATGGGTCTGATCTTCATCTCGCACGACCTGCGCCTGGTGTCGTCCTTCTGCGACCGCGTCGTCGTCATGTATGCCGGAAAAGTCGTCGAGCAGATCAAGGCTTCCGAACTGCGCGACGCTCAGCACCCTTACACGCGCGGCCTGCTCAATTGCATGCCGAAGATCGGCTTCGAGCGCCATCCGCTGCCGGTTCTCGACCGCAAGCCGGAGTGGGCGGCATGACGGCTTCCATCACCGTCGAAGGGCTGGAAGTGGTCTTCGACCGGTTTCGCGCGCTGAAGGGCGTCTGCCTCGAAGTCAGGGAAGGCGAATCCTACGGCCTCGTCGGCGAAAGCGGTTCCGGCAAGTCGACGCTGCTGAGAGCCATCACCGGCCTCGCGCCGGTTTCCTCGGGCACCATTGCCGTCAACGGCAAGACGCTCGGCAAAACCCGCGACAAGGCGTTCTATCGCGAGGTGCAGATGGTTTTTCAGGATCCGTACGGCTCGCTGCATCCGCGCCAGACGGTCGACCGCCTGCTGCAGGAGCCCCTGGCGATCCATGGCATTGCCGAGGGCGAGAAGCGCATCGAGCGCGCGCTGGACGAGGTTGGGCTTGGCAAGGGCTTCCGCTTCCGTTATGCGCACCAGCTCTCCGGCGGCCAGCGCCAGCGCGTCGCGATTGCTCGTGCGTTGATCCTTGAACCTTCGATCCTGCTGCTTGACGAGCCGACTTCGGCGCTCGATGCCTCGGTGCAGGCGGAAGTGCTGAACCTGCTCGAAGAGGTGCGGCGCCGCCGCAAGCTCACCTTCCTGATGGTCAGCCACGACCTCGCCATCATCACCCATATGTGCGAGCGGCTCATGGTGATGCAGAATGGCGAGGCGGTGGAGACGCTGACCGCAAGCCAGCTGATCGGCCATCGCGTCAGCGAGGACTATACGCGCAATCTGTTGAGGGCCAGCGAAGGATTTGTGAGGGTTTAGCTCACAATTGCCAAGCCGCGTCCCTGCCCAGGTGTACCAGGGATGACTTTATCTGGGGCAGGCCCAATTGACTGGATCACGTGCCGACTTGAGCAAAACGTGAAATAAGGTCAGAAGGATTTCAACGGCATCAAACGAGAACGGGCCCAGTCTCGATGAAGGATGGCCCCGATTGAGGGACGATATGAAAAATTCAGCCATTTCCGAACGCAAGAACCAGTCGATCTCGCGCGGCGTCGGCATGACGACGCAGATCTACGCCGATCGCGCCGAGAATTCGGAAATCTGGGACGTCGAGGGCCGCCGCTACATCGACTTCTCGTCCGGCATCGCTGTGGTCAACACCGGCCATCGCCATCCGAAGGTGATTGAGGCGGTCAAGGCGCAGCTCGACCGCTTCACCCACACCTGCCACCAGGTCGTACCATACGAGAGCTACGTGCATCTCGCCGAGCGGCTGAATGGCTTGCTGCCCGGCAAGTTCGACAAGAAGACCGTGTTCGTCACCACCGGCGCCGAGGCGGTCGAGAACGCCATCAAGATCGCACGCAACGCCACCGGCCGTCAGGCGGTCATCGCCTTTTCAGGCGGCTTTCATGGCCGCACCTTCATGGGCATGGCGCTGACCGGCAAGGTCGTGCCCTACAAGGTCGGCTTCGGCGCCATGCCCGCCGATGTCTTCCACGCCCCGTTCCCGGTGGCGCTGCATGGCGTGTCGGTCGCCGATTCGCTTGCCGCGCTCGACAAGCTGTTCAAAGCCGACGTCGATCCGGCCCGCGTTGCCGCCATCATCGTCGAGCCGGTCCAGGGCGAGGGCGGCTTCTACGAAGCGCCGCGCGATTTCATGGCAGCGCTGCGCAAGATCTGCGATCAGCACGGCATCCTGCTGGTCGCCGACGAGGTGCAGACCGGCTTTGCCCGTACCGGCAAGATGTTCGCCATGGACCATCATGACGTGGCGCCCGACCTCACCACCATGGCCAAGAGCCTCGCCGGCGGCTTCCCGCTGTCGGCCGTCACCGGCCGCGCCGAGATCATGGACGCGCCCGGCCCCGGCGGGCTCGGCGGCACCTATGGCGGCAGCCCGATCGGCGTTGCCGCCGCGCACGCCGTGCTCGATGTCATCGAGGAAGAAAAGCTCTGCGACCGCGCCAATGCGCTTGGAGCGCGGCTGAAGCAGCGGCTGGTTTCGATCCGCGAGGACGTGCCGGAGATCGTCGACATCCGCGGTCCGGGCTTCATGAACGCGGTCGAGTTCAACGACGTCAAGAAGGGGCTTCCGTCAGCGGAGTTCGCCAACGCGGTCAGGCTGAAGGCGCTGGACAAGGGCCTCATCCTGCTCACCTGCGGCGTCTACGGCAACGTCATCCGCTTCCTGTCGCCGATCACCATCCAGGACGGCGTCATGACCGAGGCGCTGGATATCCTAGAGACCTCGATCCGCGAGGCGCGGGCGGCTTAACAAGCTAGTGGCGCTGCACAGGGACTTTGACCGGGCGGCTTTGTTCGCATTGGCAGGCGACATGCGTTGAGATTGGCCGAACGCCCCATCGCGATCGTCATTCCAGGGCGGAGCAGGAGCGAAGCTCCGTCGCGAAGACCCTGGAATCCATGCCGTTACCTTCGCCAGGGCGTGCAACCGAGCAGAATTCTGCACCGTGGCGGCGCTTCGAAGTCACGGCATGGATTCTATGGTCTGCGCTGCGTCGCTTCGCTCCTTGCTCCGCCATAGAATGACGAGGTTGGGCGGCTTCAACCAATCCCCGGCGCTGATTTCACGGAAATGAATGGAAAATCCTGCGCCAAGAACAACGGCGACCTTCAAAATCCCTGTGTCGGGGAAACTAGCCACGAAACTGGCGCCATTATTTACGACTTTCAGCTGCGTATCTTTTCTCCAGCCGATCAAAAACATCGTCGGCTGGAATAGATGGTCCGCTGTGCACGCCCTTGCGGACGTCTTCACGCAGCGTAGCAAGCTTCGCGAATTCCCGCACGAATGCCTCGCAACGGGAGCCAATGCTATAGTTTGCAGGCATGGAAACAGCCTTTCACGTTGGCGTGCAGCACCCGCCACGTCAGTTTATCGGCCCTGCGCGCGGTCTCGCAGCGCGGCAAAATAGTCATCGTTAACCGGAACTCCCGGCGCAGAGAGTGCGCCCTTGAGAAGCAGCCCACGCAGAATTTGACGGGCTTGATCGTGGCCGATCAATTCACGCACATACTCGCCCCTCGTGCCATAGCCGCGCTCGGTCGCTTGCCGGTCGACAAAATGCTTCAAGTCGTCAGGCAACGAGATATTGATCGTGCTCATGCAGGCATTTTGTCGCGTGCAGCAAAAATTGGCAATCTCTACGCGCTCGCCCTTGCCGGTTCGTCCTGACTGAAGGCCGCAAGCGCCGCCTTCAGCGCATCCGGCCCGCCTGCCACCGTTTGCGGCGTCGGCGAGAAGCCGGCGCCGAGCATCTTGCGGCCAAGCATGTGGTCGGCCGGCCGATTGACGGATTCGATACCGAGCAGCCGGTTGCCCGCATAATGGTAGATCGAGAACTTGTTGTCGCCGAGATCGCCCAGCACGACATGGTGATCGCCGCCTTGGGTCAGGCCCACCATCTGCAGCTTCATGTCGCCGATATCCGACCAGAACCACGGCACGGCCGAGAAGGGCTCGGCATGACCGAGGACGGTGCGTGCGGCAAGCCTGCCCTGGTCGGTGGCGTTCTGCACCGATTCCAGCCGCACGTCGCCGCCGGTGAACCAGTGCCGGTAGGAGGCCGCGTCGCCGATAGCGAGGATTTCGGGAACAGAGCTCTGCATATGCTGGTCGACGCGGATGCCGTTGCCGATGGCCAGGCCGGCGGCTTCAGCCAGTTCGACATTGGGCACTACGCCGATGCCGATGATCACCATCTGCGCCGGCAGGCGTTCGCCGCCCGACGTGATCGCGGCCGAGACGCGGCCGCCTTCGCCCTCGAGGCGGGCAACGGTGGTGCCGGTCAGGATGCGCACGCCGATCGCTTCCAGGCGCTGGCGCACATGCGCGGCGATGACCGGCGCCACAGCGCGGCCGAGCAGCCGGTCGACCGCCTCGACGACGGTGACGTTGCGGCCGGCCGCTCTCAGCGTCGCCGCGATCTCCAGCCCGATGAAGCCGCCGCCGAGAATGACCACGTCTTCGGTTTGCGCGCTGAGCTCGCGGATCGCCCGCGCATCGGCCAGCGAGCGCAGCGAGACCACGCCGGCAAGACTGGCGCCGTCGAGCTTGAGCAGACGTGGCCGCGAGCCGGTCGCGAGCACCAGCCGGTCGAAGGCAAGCGTTCCACCGCCTGCGACATTCAACCGGCCCGAGCCGGCATCGATGCTGTCGATGCGCATGCCCGGCCGGTAGTCGATGTTGTTGCCGGTGTAGAAGGCTTCGCCCCGCAGCGGCTGCGGCTTGGCCTCGGTGTCCTTGATGAAGGTCTTGGAGAGCGGCGGCTTGTGATAGGGCAGTTCCTTCTCGTCGCCGAGCAGCACGACCGGCCCTTCATAGCCCTCTTCGCGCAGGCTGGCGGCGGCCTGCACGCCGGCATGGCCCGCACCGACAATCACAACCCCGTTCGTCATCGCAATCCTTTTGGTCAGCAAATTTAGGCCCTTGCGCCAGGTGGCGATTGTCCGTCACCGCCGCAAGAGCCGCGCACCGGGTCGCACCCAGAACGGCTGTCTGTCAATCGGGCCCAGCGAGGCAGTACCGGGCTTAAAGTTGACATTTGTAGTTTAGAATAATTCTAAACTGTTGTTTCAATTGAATATTTTCTATCTCACCAGTTGACTCCCAGCCTCTCCGTCGCTTTATGGAGAGCTGCGCGCAAAGCGCATCCCTTTGATGTCTGGGCCTTGAACCCTTTCGATTGGAGGCAAGTGGGTGTCTTTTTATCGCGAACCGCGCCTCGACGCGGCCACCATTTTTCCCGGCGTGATTATGCCTCGGCGCGGGTGGGCGCCTTTTATTGAATTTCAAAAAAATTGGAGAAGGATGATGACGGCACGTAACGGCGGCAGGCTGGCTGCGATCTGCGCCACGGCTGCACTGACGGCGGCGGTGTTCGTGTTGCCGGCGAAAGCCGAGACGGACACCAAGGCGGTGATCAAGACCTATGCCGACATCGCTTTAGCCAAATACGAGGATTCGCTGACCACCGCGCAGGCGCTGGACAAGGCGGTAGATGCGCTCATTGCCAGCCCCTCGGCCGACACGTTGAACGCCGCGCGCGAAGCCTGGAAGGCGGCGCGCATTCCTTACCAGCAGACCGAAGTCTACCGCTTCGGCAATAAGATCGTCGACGACTGGGAAGGCAAGGTGAATTCCTGGCCGCTGGACGAGGGCCTCATCGACTATGTTGCCAAGAGCTATGGCACCGAGTCGGACGAGAACGCGCTCTATACCGCCAACGTCATCGCCAACAAGGAAATCGAGATCAACGGTAAGAAGGTCGACGCCTCGAAGCTGACGCCCGAGTTCCTGTCCGGCACGCTGCAGGAGGCCGGCGGCGTCGAAGCCAATGTCGCGACCGGCTATCACGCCATCGAATTCCTGCTCTGGGGCCAGGACCTGCATGGCACAGGGCCGGGCGCCGGCGAGCGGCCCTATACGGATTACGACCTCAAGAACTGCACGGGCGGCAATTGCGATCGTCGCGCCGAATATCTGAGATCGGCGACCGATCTTCTGGTGTCAGACCTGCAGGAAATGGTCGGCAACTGGAAGGAGGACGGCGCCGCGCGCAAGAACCTCACCGAGGGCGATGCGAATGCCGCCATCTCCACCATCTTCACCGGCATGGGCTCGCTCTCCTATGGCGAGCTTGCCGGCGAGCGCATGAAGCTCGGCCTGTTGCTGCACGACCCGGAAGAGGAGCACGACTGCTTCTCCGACAACACCTACATCTCGCATCTCTATGACGCTGTCGGCATCCGCGACGCCTATCATGCCAGCTACAAGCGGCTCGACGGCTCCGTGGTCTCGGGTCCGTCGGTGTCCGACATGGTGAAGGCCGCCGATCCGGCGATCGACAGGGAGCTGTCGGGCAAGCTCGACACCACCGTTGCCAAGATGGAGGCCATCCAGGCGCGTGCCCTTGCCGGCGAGGCATATGACCAGCAGATCGCCGAGGGCAACACGGAAGGTAACGCCACGGTGCAGGCGGCGATCGACGCCCTCATCGACCAGACCAAGTCGATCGAGCGCGCCGTCGGCTCGCTCAAGCTGAACGAGATTGCTTTCGAGGGCTCCGACAGCCTCGACGCGCCCGACAAGGTGTTCAAGTAAGATCCGGCATAGTCCCAAAAACCGGTCTTTGGACAAGATCGTGCCCAATTGAGAAACCAGCCAAGCGGCGCCGGAAGGCGTCGTCAGCCAGAGCAAGTAGATGCTGATCTGCCATTGCAACATCATCACCGAAAAGGAGATCGAGCAGACGATCGTCGGCCTGCTGGATGAGGATCCGTGGCAGCTGATCGTGCCCGCGAAGGTCTATCATGCGATGCACAAGCGGGGCCGCTGTTGCGGCTGTTTCCCAAATGTGGTGGAAACGATCATTCGGGTCACCGAGAATTACCACGCCCGCTCGGAGACGGAGGGCGCGGACATCGTTTCACACCTGGATCGCGTGCGAGGCTTGCGCGTCCAATACGGGAGCAGAAGCCATGAAAGGCGAACCGCAGGTCATCGAGCGGCTTAATGACGCTCTGTTTCTCGAGCTTGGAGCCGTCAACCAGTACTGGGTGCATTATCGTCTGCTCGAGGATTGGGGCTACACCAAGCTGGCAAAGAAGGAGCGGGCGGAATCGATCGAGGAAATGCATCACGCCGACCGGCTGATCGCGCGCATCATCTTCCTCGAAGGCCATCCCAACCTGCAGTCCGTCGCGCCGTTGCGGATCGGCCAGAACGTCAAGGAGGTGCTCGAATCCGATCTGGCCGGCGAATATGACGCGCGCACCGCCTACAAGCGCTCGCGCGAGATCTGCCAGGACGAAGGCGATTTCGTTTCGATGAAGCTGTTCGAGGATCTTTTGACCGACGAAGAAGGACATATCGATTTCCTGGAAACGCAGCTCGACCTGCTTGCCTCGATCGGTGAGGAGAAATACGGCCTGCTCAATGCCGATTCGGCCAACGAGGCGGAGTAAGGACATGCGGGAATGCGGCGCCGCGTAGACTTTTCGCGCCGCGCGTGGCGGGCCGCAGTCGACGCCCTGCCGCTTCGGAAGACCCCGCGATATCGGATCGGTCGCGGGGCGTCGCTTTTGCCGGCGATCATGCTTTCCGCATCCGCCTTGGCCGATCAGCCCGCCGCTCTGCCGACGAGCCGCACCGACCTGACGCCGAAGGATCAGGCACGGGTTCTGGCGGTCACCAGGCCGACGACCGATTTCACCAAGCCCGAGCCGTTCGAGCTGATGCAGGGTGGCGCCGGCACGTCGCGCAAGGACGTCAACCGCGATGCCTTTTCGCAATCCTCCGCCAATATCACTTTCGAGGAAGAAGGAACCTTCAAGCTCGGCAACGCGCTGTTCCGCAAGAACTGGGTGTCGTCGCCGTCCTCGACCCAGGCTTCGGACGGGCTCGGCCCGCTCTTCAACGAACGCGCCTGCCAGAACTGCCATTTGAAGGATGGCCGCGGCCGTCCGCCGGAAGGCGATGCCGGATCGACATCGATGTTTCTGAGGCTGGCGCGCAACGCCGACAGCGCCGAGGAAAAGACGGCGCTCACCGACCATAAGCTGCTGAATTTTCCCGATCCCGTCTATGGCGCGCAACTACAGGATCTGGCGGTTCCCGGGCTCAGGGGTGAGGGCCGGATGCGCGTCGATTATCAAGAGCAAAAAGTGACGCTCGGCGACGGCGCCGTCGTTTCACTGCGCAAGCCGAATTATACGATCGAAAATCTCGGCTACGGTCCGCTCGATCCGCGCACCACGCTGTCGCCGCGCCTGACGCCGCCGATGATCGGGCTGGGCCTGATCGAGCAGATCGCGCCGGCCGATATCCTCGTCAACGCCGATCCGGACGATCGCAACAGTGACGGCATTTCGGGCCGGCCGAACATCGTGCGCAACGAGCTGAACGGCCAGGTGATCCTGGGCCGCTTCGGCTGGAAGGCCCAGACCGCGTCGATCCGCCAGCAAGCGGCCGATACCTTTGCCGGCGACATCGGCATCTCGACGCCCGAAGTGCGGAAACCCTGGGGCGATTGCACCGAGGCGCAGAAGGATTGCCTTGCCATGCCAAACGGGGTGCAGCAACGCCTCGGCACGGCCGAGGCGCCGCCGCCGGTGATGGACCTCGTCACGTTCTATTCGCAGAACCTGGCCGTACCGGCGCGGCGCGATATCGGCAAGCCTGATGTGCTTGCCGGCAAGAAACAGTTCTACGAGATGGGCTGCGTTGCCTGCCACACGCCGAAATTCGTCACCATGCGCGGCACGCCCAACAAGGCGCAGGCCTTCCAACTGATCTGGCCCTATTCCGACTTCCTGCTGCACGACATGGGCGAGGGCCTCGCTGATGGGCAACGCGTCGGCCAAGCGAGCGGCAGCGAGTGGCGCACCCCGCCGCTCTGGGGTATTGGGCTCACCGCGACGGTCAACGGCAATGCCTTTTACCTGCATGACGGCCGCGCTCGCACACTTGCCGAGGCGATCCTGTGGCATGGCGGCGAGGGCCAGAAGGCGCGCGACCGCTTCGCCGGCGCCGCCGCGGTCGATCGCGAGGCGCTGATCAAATTCCTGGAGTCCCTATGATGATGAAACGCGTCGCTCTGATGTCGAAACGCATGGCCCTTGCTCTTCCGTTCTTTCTGGCCGCCGTTCTTCCGGCATCGGCATCGGCATCGGCATCGGCATCGGCCGCGGTCAAGGCTTCCGATGTCATCGGCCGCGCGATCGACGGCTTCGTCCGCCCCGCCTATGCCAGCCTCGACGAGCATGCGGGGGGCCTGACCACGGCGATGCACCAGCTTTGCGAAGCGCCGTCCGGGCAAAATCTCGAAGCGGCGCGCGCGGCGTTTTCCGGCACGGTCGAGGCCTGGTCGGTGGCCGAGATCATCGCCTTCGGACCGATCAAGGAGAACAACCGGCTGGAGCGCATGCTCTATTGGCCGGACCGCAAGAGCATCGGCCTGAGGCAAGTGCAGGCAACGCTCGCATCCAAGGACCCGTCCGCCGCCGATCCGGCGCAACTGGCGCAAAAGAGCGTCGCCATGCAGGGCCTAGGCGCCCTCGAATATGTGCTTTACGGCGACGGAGCCGAAACCCTTGCCGGGAAAGACGATCCCTACCGCTGCGCCTATGGCGCGGCGATTGCCGGCAATATCGAAGCGATGGCAGGCGAGGTGCGTGATGGCTGGCAAAAGCCCGACGGCTTCGCGTCGCTCTGGGCCAATCCGGGGCCGAAGAACCCGCTCTACCGCGATGGCAACGAAGCGGTGACGGAACTGGTCGGCGTCTTCATCAACGAGCTGGACATGATCCGCGACGTGCGGCTCAAGGGCTTTCTCGGCGCGAAACCCGATGCCGACAAGCCGAAGCAGGCGATCTACTGGCGCTCGCAGAACACGACGGCCTCACTGGCCGCAAACCTGTCCGGCATCGACCAGCTGTTCCAGGCCTCCAGGCTCGGCGACGCGCTGCCCGCCGATGCGCAATGGATGGCAGAGTCCATCCACATCCAACTCAGCAACGGCGTGACAACAGCGAAATCCGTTGCCGGCCCGATCGACAAGGCGCTCGCCGACCCCGCGCTGCGCGACAAGCTCGAGCATTTCGCGCTGATCACCTCCAGCCTGTCGACCTTGATCGGCACCAGGTTGACCGCCGAGTTCGGCCTGACCGCCGGCTTCTCCTCGCTGGACGGGGATTGATGCCGTGAGTACCGCCCTCATCGACCGCCGCGATTTCCTGCGCGCCGCGGGCGTCGGCTTCGCCGCCGCCATGGCCCCGCGCGCCTGGGCCGACACGCTTGCCGCGGACGCGGTGTTTGCCACGGCGTTTGTCAAGCGCGACGGCAGCTTCGGCGCCGCCGTGCTCTCCGAGTCGGGGAAAATCCTGCACACGATCGATCTGCCCGACCGCGGCCACGACGTCACTTTCGATCCGGTGTCGAAGCGCTCGGTGGTCTTCGCCCGCCAGCCCGGCACCTTTGCCGTGGTCTTCGACCATGCCGGCGGCGACAAGCCGTTGACCATCGCCAGCATCGCCGGCCGGCATTTCTTCGGCCATGGCGTGTTCTCGCCCGACGGCGCTCTGCTCTATGCTACGGAGAACGATTTCGACAACGCGGCAGGTGTCGTGGGTGTCTATGACGCACGGGCGAGATTCAATCGCGTCGGCGAGTTCCCGACCTATGGCATGGGCCCGCATGAACTGCTCCTGCTTGGCGATGGCCGCACCTTAGCCGTCGCCAATGGCGGCATCGAAACCCATCCCGACTACGGCCGCGCCGAGCTCAACATCGCGACGATGAAGCCGTCCTACACGCTGGTCGACCGGATCACCGGCGACCTCATCGAAAAGCACGAATTGCCGCCGGCGCTGCATCAGCTTTCGATCCGCCACATGGATCGCGACCAGGCGGGCACCGTCTGGTTCGGCTGCCAATATCGCGGGCCGGCGACCGACCGTCCGACATTGGTCGGCCGCGCCGCACGCGGCAAGGAGCTCGAGCTCCTGGAGATGCCGCAGGACGTGCTCTCGCGCTTCCGCAATTATATCGGCTCGGTCGCCGCCAATGCCGCGACGGGCACAGTCGCCGTCACCTCGCCGGAGGGCAATTCGCTGGCGGTCATCGATGCCGCCAGCGGACGCGTGATCGCGACCAAATCGCTGGTCGAGGTCTGCGGCGTCGCGCCCGACGGCGCCGGCTTCATGGCGACGACGGGCGCCGGCGAGATCGTCGTCGGCGTCGGCGCCACCCGTTCCGAGCCGGACTATGTCTGGGACAACCACATGCTGCGCATTGTCGCGACGGCGTGATCGCCGCGCGTGGAAGCGAAGCCGCTTAACATTTCTCCGCTCTGGCCCTTGCGGCGGCGGGCTATGCCGGGCAGAGGGAATTGTGTTTCGATCCAGTTCGTTAACCGGCCTATGAAGCTGCCCGTATGAAGCTGCTTGCCATCGACTGCGCCGCCAATCTCTGCGCCGCCTGCGTCTATGACGCGGGCGCGGGGAAGGAGCTTGGCCGCGAAGTGCGCGACCTAGGCAAGGGGCATGCCGAGCATCTGATGGCCGTCATCGAGACTGCCTTGAAAGCGGGCGGCATCGGCTACCCTGACCTCAACGCCGTCGCCGTCTCGATCGGACCCGGCTCGTTCACCGGCCTGCGCGTCGGCGTCTCGACCGCGCGCGGCCTGGCGCTGGCGTTGAAAATCCCGGCGATCGGCGTGACGACGCTGGAAGCCCTGGCGGCGGAGGGTGCGAAAACTTTTCCCGGGCGCGCGGTGCTTGCCGTGCTCGATGCCGGCCGCGAGGAAATCCACGCGGCGCTCTATGATAAAGCGTTAGCTGAAACTTACGGACCTTCCGTAATCACGCTTTCCGGGGCGGCGACCATGGCCAACGGCGCCGATGCCGTCCTTGTCGGCACCGCCGCGCCGCAGATTGCTGCGGCGGCGGGACGGGCCTTCGACACCGGCCCGGTTGCCGCCACCGCCGACATCGCAACCTATGCCAGGCTGGCCTCGGCCAGAGGGCCGGGCGAAAAACCCAAGCCGCTCTATCTGCGCGGCGCCGACGCCAAGCCGCAGGCGGGCTTCATTCTTCCAAGACAGGACAATGGTCCAAAGGGAGACCGTGATTCCAAGAAGCAGGAGGCGGTTTTGGGGAAAGGTCGTGGTCCAAAAGGAAGCGACGCCTGATGCGCATCCCGTTCTTTCAGCCGCGCCGCAGGGACTATGCGCTGGAGCCGCTGACGGTTGCCGACAGCGCCGCCGTCTCGGAGCTGCATCGAGAGGATTTCGTGCGGCCCTGGACCGACGGCGAGTTCGCAGCACTGCTCGAGCAGGATACGGTGTTCGGCTACGCCGCGCGCGAAACCGGCCAGGGCGCCAAGCCGCCGGTGGGTTTCGTGCTGGCGCGGCTCGCGGCCGGCGAGGGCGAGATCCTGACCGTGGCCGTCGCCCGCACGCATCGCCGACAGGGCCTTGGCTGGCAATTGATGGATGCGGTGCTGCGCGAGCTTCATGCGCAGCGCGCCGAAGCGCTCTTCCTCGAGGTCGACGAGACCAATGCGCCGGCGATCGCGCTTTATCGCAGGCTTGGCTTCATCCAGGTCGGTCATCGGCCCAACTACTATCGCTCGACCGAGCACGGTCCGACCGGCGCGCTTGTCATGCGCCGCGATCTTCGCTAGCCACAGTCGCGCATGACCCCGAAAATCGGCTCTGATTTTCGGAAAGGATCATGCGCCAAGCGGGAGTGTTACAGCGTCCTTTGCGCGCCCTAAGGCGCGCGGCGCTGTAATGTTGGGGCCGGAGCGAATGATCAAGAAATTGCGGATTTTCCTGGCGCTCTTCTATATCGTCGTCTGTTCGCTGGTGCTGGTGCCGCTGCAGATTCTGTCGATGAAGACGGGGCTGTGGCCCGAAACGTTCATCCTGAAGATCTGGCACGGCATGATCCTCAAGGCGCTGGGCATGCGGGTGCATGTGAAAGGTGCGCTTGCCAGGGAACGTCCAGTGCTGGTGGCGGCCAACCACATTTCCTGGACCGACATCATGGTGCTCGGCTCCTTTGTCGATGTGAAGTTCATCGCCAGGGCCGACGTGGAAGGTTGGCCGATGATCGGCATGCTGTCCAAGCTGCAGCGCACCGTCTACATCGAGCGCGAGCGCAAGCGCACCTCCGGCGACCAGGCGAGCGAGATCGCCAGGCGCATGGCCAAGGGCGATGCCATGGTGCTGTTCGCCGAAGGTTCGACCGGTGACGGCAACCTTGTGCTGCCGTTCAAGAGCACCCTCTTCGGCGCCGCCTCGATGGCGATTTCGGAAGGTGCGGCGGAACAGGTCTTCATCCAGCCCGTGGCGATCGCCTATACCCGCCTGCATGGCATGCCGATGGGTCGCCGCCATCGGCCGATGTCCGCCTGGATCGGCGACCAGGATTTGATGCCGCACCTGAAAACCCTGCTTGCCGAAGGCGCGATCGATGCCGAGGTGCATTTCGGCGAGCCTGTGCCGTTCTCCAAGGGCTCGAACCGCAAGGAAACGGCACGGCTGATGGAAACCAGGGTGCGCGAGATGATGCAGGCCGTCCTCGCCGACCCGGCCAAGAGCCGGTAGCCGATGCATTTCGCCCAAAGTGCGTAGCGGTTTTGGGATAACGACATACATAAATAAAAAAGACCTGAAGCCCGTCCTGTCGGGACGACCTGCTTCAAGGCAGATTCGTCTGTTTTTTGTCACGGAAAGGCGCTAGAAGCCGCCCGATGGAATTGAACACGATTGAAAGCCACGGCATCGGCGCTGCCGCCGAGCACTCGGCCGGCACGGACCCGACGGCGAAAAAGGTCTTCGTCAAGACCTATGGCTGCCAGATGAATGTCTACGATTCCCAGCGGATGACCGATGCGCTGGCGGCCGACGGCTATGTAGCCACCGACGCCGTCGAAGATGCGGATCTCGTGCTGCTCAACACTTGCCATATCCGCGAAAAGGCGGCGGAAAAGGTCTATTCCGAGCTTGGCCGCATTCGCGACATGAAGGCCGAACGCGCCGAGGCCGGCCGCGAATTGCTGATCGGCGTCGCCGGCTGCGTGGCGCAAGCCGAGGGCGCCGAGATTATCCGCCGCTCGCCAGCGGTCGATCTGGTCATCGGCCCGCAGACCTATCACCGGCTGCCTGACGTCCTGGCGAGGGTCCGTGGCGGCGAAAAGATCGTCGAGACCGAATACGCCGTCGAGGACAAGTTCGAGCATCTGCCGCAGCCGAAGCGCGCCGAGCTTGCCAGGCGCGGCGTCACCGCTTTCCTGACGGTGCAGGAAGGTTGCGACAAGTTCTGCACCTTCTGCGTGGTGCCTTACACGCGCGGCTCCGAGGTTTCGCGCCCGGTGGCGCAGATCGTCGCCGAGGCCGAGCGCCTGGCCGAGGCCGGCGTGCGCGAGGTGACGCTGCTCGGCCAGAACGTCAATGCCTGGCACGGCATCGGCGAAAATGGCGAGGAATGGGGCCTCGGCCGTCTGCTGTTTCGTCTGGCGGAAATACCCGGCCTGGCGCGGCTGCGCTACACCACCAGCCATCCGCGCGACATGGACGACGAATTGATCGCCGCGCATCGTGACCTGCCGGCGCTGATGCCCTATCTGCATCTGCCGGTACAGTCGGGCTCCGACCGGATTTTGAAGGCGATGAACCGGCGCCATACGGCGCGCGACTATCTGGCGCTCATCGAGCGCATTCGCGCCGCCCGCGCCGATATCGCCATGTCCGGCGACTTCATCGTCGGCTTCCCCGGCGAGACGGATGAGGATTTCGAAGCGACACTGAAATTGGTGCGCGAGGTGAATTATGCCTCGGCTTTCTCGTTCAAATATTCGCCTCGCCCCGGCACACCGGGCGCCGAAATGGATGGCCATGTCTCGGAAGCGGTGAAGGACGAGCGTCTGCAGGCTCTGCAGGCTCTGCTTCTCAGGCAGCAGCAGGATTTCGGCTTGAGCCTGGTCGGCAGGACCATCGGCACGCTGATCGAGAAGCCTGGCCGGCAGGCCGGCCAGAAAGTTGGCCGTTCGCCTTGGCTGCAGCCCGTTATTGTTGACGACAAGGCCGGCGGAATCGGTGACATTATCGAAGTACGAATCACAAGGACCGGCTACAATAGCCTGTTCGCCGAACTGGCCTGACGGGCCTCGGCAGATGAGGAGAGACGGTTGAGCGCTGCTGAACTGAAGAATCCGCCCCCGAACCAGGCGTCCGGGGCTTCCGACATGGCGCACATCGTACTGACCTTCGACAACAATAAGCTTGCCAGCGCCCTTTACGGTCAGTTCGACGAGAATTTGGCCCGGCTCGAGCAGAAGCTCGGCGTGGATATCCGTTCGCGCGGCAACCAGCTTGCGATCAAAGGCTCGGCTTCGGCCGCCGAACAGGCGCGCCGGGCGCTGGATACGCTCTACGGCATCCTGCAGAAGGGCGTCGACATCGGCCAGTCGGATGTCGACGGCGCCGTGCGCATGGCGATTGCCGCCGACGACCAGCTGACGCTGCCCACCTTGGAGCGCAAGGGCAAGGTTTCGGCCGCCCAGATCGCGACGCGCAAGAAGACGATCTATGCCCGTTCGCTGACGCAGGACGCCTATATGCGGGCGCTGGAGCGCTCGGAAATGGTCTTCGGCATCGGCCCGGCCGGCACCGGCAAGACCTACCTGGCGGTGGCGCATGCGGCCATGCTGCTCGAACGCGGGATGGTTGAGCGCATCGTGCTGTCGCGTCCGGCCGTCGAGGCCGGCGAGCGGCTGGGCTTCCTGCCCGGCGACATGAAGGAGAAGGTCGACCCCTATCTCAGACCCCTCTACGACGCGCTCTACGACATGATGCCGGCCGACAAGGTCGAGCGGGCGATCGCGGCCGAGGTCATCGAGATCGCGCCCTTGGCCTTCATGCGCGGCCGCACGCTGGCGCATGCGGCGGTGATCCTCGACGAGGCGCAGAACACCACGCCGATGCAGATGAAGATGTTCCTGACCCGTCTCGGCGAGAACTCGCGCATGATCGTCACCGGCGATCCGACCCAGATCGACCTGCCGCCCAACACCAAGTCGGGCCTGGTCGAGGCGCTGCGCATCCTCGACGGCGTGCCGGGCATCGTCACGGTCCGCTTCAACGAAGGCGACGTGGTGCGCCACCCGCTGGTCGCCGAGATCGTCAAGGCCTATGACCGCGACGGCAAGCTGGCGCGAGGCCTCGGCGCCGAAAGCTGATCAAAGGCCGCATGGCTGCAGACAACAAATCCTCTGCCGGAACGCCGGTCGATATCGATATTTTCGTCGAGGCCGGCGCTTGGCCCGCGGAAGCCGAGTTGACGCGTCTGGTCGAGCGCGCCGTTGCGGCTGCTTTTGCCGAGATCGGCGCGGGCGGCGCTTCCGAGCTCAGCGTCGTTTTTTCCGACGATGCCCATATCCAGGCGCTCAATGCCGAATGGCGCGGCAAGGACAAGCCCACCAACGTCTTGTCTTTTCCGGCTTTTTCGTTCCCGAAAGGCGGCAAGCTGCCGCCGATGCTGGGCGATATTGTGCTGGCTTCCGAGACGGTGTCTCGCGAGGCGGCACTGGAAGACAAGCCGGTTGCGAACCATATCACCCATCTTGTTATCCATGGCCTGCTGCATCTTTTGGGCCATGATCATGAGACCGACGCCGAGGCCGAGGAGATGGAAGCGATCGAGCGCGCGGCGCTTGCGAGGCTTGCCATTCCCGATCCCTACGCGTAACAAAAAAGCTCAATTGACCCGATGGCGATGAACGACACACCAGAAACTGCCGCCCGTCCGGACGCCGGCAGTGCTGCCAAGTCTTCCGAAAAGACGGAAGAGGGCTCCAGTCCGAGTATTCCGACCGGCAGCGCGGCCGCCGAGCCGCAGCATGCCGGTCCTTCCCTGTTCGATCGCGTGCTTGGCTTGTTCCGGCACCGCAACGGCACCAGCCTGCGCGAGGAGATCGCCGGCGCGCTTGCCGAAACGGCAACCGATGCCGGCGCCTTCTCGCCTGGCGAGCGCGCCATGCTCAACAACATCCTGCGCCTGCGCGAAGTCCGGGTCGAGGACGTCATGGTGCCGCGAGCCGACATCGAGGCGGTCGAGATCAACACGACGCTTGGCGATCTGCTCGGCCTGTTCGAGCAGTCCGGCCATTCGCGCATGCCTGTCTATTCCGAGACATTGGACGATCCGCGCGGCATGGTTCACATCCGCGACGTGCTCGCCCACATCACCAAGCTCGCCCGCGTCAAGAAGGGCCGCAGCAGAGCGAAGACGCCGGTGTCGACCGCGCTCGACCTTGCCCAGGTCGACCTTGCGCGCACCATCGGCGATCTCAGCCTGATCCGCCCGGTTCTGTTCGTGCCGCCCTCGATGCTTGCCTCCGACCTGATGGGGCGCATGCAGACGAACCGCACGCAGATGGCGCTGGTCATCGACGAGTATGGCGGCACCGACGGCCTCGCCTCGCTGGAGGACATCGTCGAAATGGTGGTCGGCGACATCGAGGACGAGCATGACGACGACGAGCCGATGATCACGCAGACCGGCGACGGCGTCTTCGTCGTCGACGGCAAGGCCGAGATCGACGAGGTCGCCAAGATGATCGGCGAGGATTTCGCCGCCGGCGAGCATGGCGAATATGTCGACACCATCGGCGGCATGATCTTCAACACGCTCGGCCGCGTCCCCGCTCGCGGCGAAGTGGTGCAGGCCATCCCAGGTTTCGAGTTCCACGTGCTCGACGCCGACCCGCGCCGCGTCAAGCGCGTGCGCATCGTGCAGAGCCAGAAAGGCGAGCGTCGCCGCCGCGCCGCGCGCACCGAGCAAGCCTGACACCGTCGCGACATGCCCGTCGACGATCCATTCAAGCATGCCGTTCTCGGCTCAGGCGTTTTCTATAAGGATCCGCGCGCCGCGTTGACCTGGCTGCAGGCGGCCTTCGGCTTCGAGCCGAGCATGGTGGTGAGCGACGCCGACGGCCGGCTTGTCCATGCCGAAATGCGTTTCGGCGACGGCTACATCATCGTCGATTGCGAATGGGCCGAGCATGTCGCCAGCCCGGCCTCGGTCGGCGGCAAGAACACCCAGGCCGTTTATATCCGGCTGCGGCAAGATATCGACGCTCATTGCGAAAAGGCACGTGCGGCCGGCGCGGAAATTCTTCAGGAACCGACGGATCATTTCTACGGCGAGCGCCAATACCGCGCCCGCGATCCCGAGGGCCATGTCTGGACGTTCAGCCAGACCGTGCGCGTTGTCCCGAAGGACGAGGCCGAGCGGCTGAGCGGCCTGCGGATCGAGGGCTGGCACAGTTGAGCATTTTGCAGCCAAGAGGAATCGCTTGGCGTGGCAGAAATGCGGCTAAGGCAAAGAGCTATGGCGGGATATTAGTTCCCGCTATAGCGCGACGGTCTATCGGGCTGCGCTTATCTGGGTTTGGATCGGGCGGCGCAGCCTGTTAAACCTCTAGCTCCCTGATTCGCGCGACTTGGGAAGCTTGATGCAGCGCTTTGCCGGCCGGATAATTCTGCTGTGGGGGTGGCGGCGGGCGCTGGTGGCGTTTGCCGCCGGAGCGCTAGCGGTGCTTGCCCAGGCGCCTTACGATTTCTTTGCCGTCTGCTTCGTTTCGTTCCCGGTCCTTGTCTGGCTGCTCGACGGCGCCACCGGCGAGGCATCGGATGGCTGGTTGAGGCGCCTGAGGCCGGCCTTCGCCGCCGGCTGGTGGTTCGGCTTCGGCTATTTCCTGGCCGGTCTCTGGTGGATCGGTCAGGCATTGCTGGTCGAGGCCGATACGTTCGCCTGGGCCTTGCCCTTCGCCGTTGTCGGCATCCCCTTCGCGCTGGCCTTCTTCTATGGTTTCGCCACGGTCGTGGCGCGGCTGTTCTGGAGCAGCGACATTGGTCGTATCGCAGCGTTAGCCTTCGGCTTCGGGCTCGCGGAATGGCTGCGCGATTTTCTCTTCACCGGCTTCCCGTGGAATGCCGTCGGCTATGCCGCAATGCCGGTGCCGCTCCTGATGCAGAGCGTATCGGTGACCGGCATGATCGGCATGAATGCGCTCGCGGTCTTTGTCTTTTCGCTTCCGGCGCTCATCGCCGCGCGCCGCCATCTCAAGCTCGGCCTCGCCTTGTTTGTCATCCTCGTCGCCGCCCATGTCGGCTTCGGCTATGTCAGGCTTGCGGCACCGGTCGAATCGAGCCGCGCGATCGATGTCCGCATCGTCCAGCCCGCTGTCGATCTCAGCGAGAAGTGGGATGCCTCGGTGCGTGATCGCATCTTCGCGACTTTGCTGGGGATATCGGGGAAAGCGCCGGAACAGGGCCATGCCAAGCCGCAGCTTATCCTGTGGCCGGAGACATCGGTGCCGTTCCTCTTCACCGAGCGTCCGGACGCGCTGACGGCGCTGGGCGACATGCTGGCCGACGGCCAGATGCTGATAGCCGGCGTCGTGCGGGAAGAGGGCGGATCGGCCAATGCCGGCAGCCGCTATTACAATTCCGTCGTGGCAATCAACAACAAGGGCGAGATTGTCGATGCCGTCGACAAGGTGCATCTGGTGCCCTTCGGCGAATATCTGCCCTTCGCCGACCTGTTCGAACGCTTGGGCATAGGCCAGCTCGTTGCCGGGCCGATGAATTTCGCCGCCGGCAACGAACGCCATCCGATCGGCGTGCCGGGCGGCCTGCGTGCCGCTCCGTTCATCTGCTACGAGGTGATTTTTCCCGATCTCGTTGCTGCTGACGCTGTGTCCGCCGACTTGATTGTGAACGTCACCAACGACGCATGGTTTGGCGACACGCCAGGCCCGTATCAGCACTTCAGGCAGGCCCAGATTCGCGCAGCGGAGAATGGAATGCCTTTGTTGCGCGCGGCTAACAATGGCATATCGGCCGTCGTTGATTCGCGCGGGCGCATTGTCGATGCGCTTGCCGTCGACGCGCGGGGCGCCATCGACGCGCATGTGCCGGTTTCCGGGCGCTCCCTTCTGTCCGCCGAACAGCGACGCATTAACGGATTGCTGATCATGTTGCTGTTTGCGCTGATTGCCTTCACATTGAATGTAAGGCAGCGGCTACGGGTGAATTGACAGTCGGCACATTAGAAACTCATACTGTAACGCCTAAAATTTTCTCGAAGTCGGTTGGAGGGTTCTGTTGGGGCAGGTGGCTCCGGCTTCATATGGGCGGAACAAATAGAAAAAGCCGGAAAAATTCGGCGAGGAAAAAATGACAGAAGAGAACAAGAAGAAGCCGAATCCGATCGACATCCATGTCGGGAGCCGCATCCGGCTGCGTCGCAATATGCTTGGAATGAGCCAGGAAAAGCTGGGTGAAAATCTCGGCATCACCTTTCAGCAGATCCAGAAGTACGAGAAGGGCACAAACAGGGTTGGCGCCAGCCGCCTGCAGGCGATCGCCTCCATCCTGAGCGTTCCTGTCGCCTTCTTCTTCGAGGATGCCCCGGGCGAGGAGCCCGCCGGCGGCACCAGGGGATTTGCCGAAGACTCCTCGATGGCGTTCGCCATTGAATTCTGCGGCAGTCCCGAAGGGCTCCAGCTCAACCGGGCTTTCGTCAAGATCGGCGACGTCAAGGTGCGCCGCAGGATCATCGATCTGGTGAAGGCGCTCTCCGCCGAGGACGCCGATTGATTTGTCAAATGCCGCCGGCGATGTCGCATCGCCGGTGGCATAGCCGACCTTGCCTACATTCATGCCAGATCCGTCGCGCCGCTTGACGAGCGGCGCCCGGCACCGCTAACACGTGGCGCGCCAAAATCGGCAGCTTGCCGATCTTTTCAAGAGGGGACACCCGTGACGCGGCAGAATTATCTCTTCACCTCGGAATCCGTCTCCGAGGGCCATCCCGACAAAGTCTGTGACCGTATCTCCGACGAGATCGTCGATCTGGTCTATCGCGAAGCCAAGAAGACGGGCATGGATCCGTGGAAGGTGCGCGTTGCCTGCGAGACGCTGGCCACCACCAACCGCGTCGTCATCGCCGGCGAGGTCCGCGTCCCCGACACGCTTTTGAAGAAAGACAAGGCGGGCAACGTCCTCAAGGATGCGTCCGGCCACCCTGTGGTCAACCCGGCCAAGTTCAAGTCGGTTGCCCGCAAGGCGATCCGCGAGATCGGTTACGAGCAGTCCGGCTTCCACTGGAAGACCGCCAAGATCGACGTGCTGCTGCATGGCCAGTCGCCCGACATCGGCCAGGGCGTCGACAATGCCGCCGACCGCCAGGGCGAGGAAGGGGCCGGCGACCAGGGCATCATGTTCGGCTACGCCTGCCGCGAGACGCCCGACTTGATGCCGGCGCCGATCTATTACAGCCACAAGATTCTCGAACTGCTGGCAGCGGCGCGTCATGAAGGCAATGGCGACGCCGGCAAGCTCGGCCCGGACGCCAAGAGCCAGGTCACCGTGCGCTATGCCGACGGCAAGGCGGCGGAAGTCACGCAGATCGTGCTCTCCACCCAGCATCTCGATGCGAACTGGGACTCCAAGAAGGTCCGCAAGGTGGTCGAGCCCTATATCCGCGAGGCGCTTGGCGACTTGAAGATCGCCGAGGACTGCAACTGGTACATCAACCCGACCGGCAAGTTCGTCATCGGCGGGCCTGACGGCGATGCCGGCCTCACCGGCCGCAAGATCATCGTCGACACCTATGGTGGCGCAGCCCCCCACGGCGGCGGCGCCTTCTCGGGCAAGGACACCACCAAGGTCGACCGTTCGGCCGCCTATGCGGCGCGCTACCTTGCCAAGAACGTGGTTGCGGCCAAGCTTGCCGACCGCTGCACCATCCAGCTCTCCTACGCCATCGGCGTCGCCCAGCCGCTGTCGGTCTATGTCGACCTGCACGGCACCGGCAAGGTAGACGAATCGAAGCTCGAGGATGCGCTGCGCAAGGTGATGGACCTGTCGCCGTCGGGCATTCGCCGTCATCTCGACCTCAACAAGCCGATCTATGCAAAGACCTCGTCCTACGGCCATTTCGGCCGCAAGGCCGGTCGCGACGGCTCCTTCTCCTGGGAGAAGACCGATCTTGCCAAGGCGCTCAAGGACGCCGTTGCCGCCTGACGCCAGCGGACGCAAAGGATAGGCCGAGACGGGCGACCGAAGGCTTTTTCGGTCGCCGGCACGGCAAGACTATACGCCCGCAGCAGGCGATCGCCCTCGAAGGCGGCCTGCGCCAATACCGGGTCGACCTGACGGCGCAAGCGCCGGCCGATCTCAGGACCTTGTTCAAGGCACAGGTCTCGGCGCTCCAGCTGGAAATCGGTTTCGGTGGCGGCGAGCATCTCCTGCATCGCGCGACGGAAGCGCCGGGAACCGGTTTCATCGGCGTCGAGCCCTTCGTCAACGGCATGGCCAAGATGATGACGGCGCTCGGCAAGGCGCCGCTTGCCAATCTCAGGGTCTATGACGACGACGCCACGCGCCTGCTCGACTGGCTGCCGTCTGGCTCGCTCGACGGCATCGACCTGCTTTATCCCGATCCGTGGCCGAAGAAGAAGCACTGGAAGCGGCGTTTCGTCGGCGCCGCCAATCTCGGCCGCTTTGCCCGGGTGCTGAAATCCGGCGGCAGGTTCCGCTTCGCCTCCGATATCGACAGCTATGTGAACTGGACATTGCTTGCCTGCCGGGATCACGGCGCCTTCGCATGGCAGGCCGAGGACGCTGCCGGCTGGCACCGGCCCTATGAGGGCTGGCCCGGCACCCGCTACGAGGCCAAGGCCATCCGCGAAGGGCGGCGGCCTGCTTACCTGACCTTCATACGAAAATAGGCCGTCCTGTCTTTGTATTGCATTTAGCACTACAAATCGCTACATTGCCGGTAAGGAGACCGTTATGGCCGCCACTGTCGAACGTAAGGAACATCCGATCTCTATGCGCCTGCCGGAAGCGGACGTGGCGATGATTGATCGTGCCGCCAGTCTGCGCGGCCGATCCCGCACGGATTTCGTCCGCGATGCCGCCGTGCGCGCGGCCGAGGATGTGCTGATGGACAACCGTCTTGTCCGCATGAGCCCGGAAGGGTTCGCGGAGTTCATGGAGGTTTTGTCGGCCCCGGCCGCGCCCGTTCCCGACATGGTGGAATTGGCAAAGCGGTCGGCGCCCTGGGAAGCTGCTTATACGACGAAACGCTGACCAGTGGCCTTATCGGCTCCCGAACCGCTTGCGGCATTTCACGACGTGTCCAAATTTTCCTGCGGGAAGCCTGCGCTTGATCACTGGCTGAAAACCCGCGCGCTTTCCAATCAGGGGAAGGGCTTCACGGCCGTTCTCGTTGTTCATGAAGCCGGCCGCGTGGTCGGATATTACGGCCTGGCGCCGACGGCCGTCTTGCCGTCGATCCTGCCTCGTTCGATCCGTACGGGACAACCGCCCGATCCGGTTCCGTGTCTTCTCCTCGGTCAGCTTGCGACCGACGTCGAATGGGCCGGGCACGGCATCGGCACGGCCTTGGTGAAGCATGCACTTCAGCGCTGTGTTCAGGCGGCCGAACTGATCGGAGGGCGCGCGCTGATGGTCAACGCGGTCGATGCGGAAGCGGCGCAATTCTGGCAGCGCCGGGGATTTCTCCCGACGAGAGACGATCCGCTCGTCCTGTTTCGCTCGATCGCGGCAATTGCAGCATCGCTTGTGGAAGCCCGGAGGTAAGGCGAGGCACCGCCATTCGACGAGATAGGTAACGTGCGGCTTCCATGCCCGGTTAGAGCAATTCCAGCGTCCGGAATCGCGCTCTGCCTCAGGACACGCGGAATTGACGAACCACTTTGGTTCCACCACATTCACAATGAACCAGAATGGAGACAGGATGATGAGCGCCTTCACCGTGCGGCTTCCGGATGAGACTGTGGCCAAGCTGGACCAACTGGCCGAAAAGGTGGATCGCTCTCGTTCCTACGTCGCGGCTCAAGCGATCGAAGACTATGTCGCCAGGGAAGAATGGCAGCTTGCCGAGATCGAGGCCGGCCTTGACGAAGCCGATCGAGGAGAATTCGCAAGCGAGAAGGACTTGGCCAGCGTCATAGCGAAATACGTTAAGTCCGAACGATGAAGCGGATCCGCTGGACCCAGCGCGCCGTGCGTCGTCTCGACCAGATTGGCGCTTTCATCGAAAAGGACAATCCAACGGCCGCGGCACGAGTGGTTGCCCGTATCGTTTCCTGTGCGGACAATCTCGCCGAGCAACCCGCCATGGGGCGGGTCGGGCGGGTGAAAGAGACACGAGAACTGGTCCTCGCTGATGTCCCATACATAATTCCCTACCGTGTTATCGGCGAGGAGATCGAGATACTCACCGTGATGCATGCGGCCCAGCGATGGCCACGCCAGTTGTAGACACCACCGCTAGCCTGTGCCTGAAGGCTTGAAACGCCGGCGGCAATCGTCTATATCAACCTCAAATTCTTGGTCGGTATGACGAAGAGTGGGTCCACCCGGTCCCGCTCTTTTTTGTTACCTGCCCGGCCGGAAGCAAAAAGCGACAGGGATCTGATGACTGCAGCGGCAAGCGAGGCCGACGACCGTATCATCCGCGAAAGCGGCATCGATGCGCGCATTGCGCTGATCGTGCAGCCGGTGCTCAAGGCCATCGGCTTCCGGCTCGTGCGGGTGCAGTTGACTGGCCAGAACGGGCTGACGCTGCAGATCATGGCCGAACGCGAGGACGGCACCATGACCGTCGAGGATTGCGAAGAGGTCAGCCGCGCCGTGTCGCCGGCGCTCGATGTCGATGATCCGATCGAAAAAGCGTATCATTTGGAAGTTTCCTCGCCAGGCATCGACCGGCCGCTGGTGCGCAAGTCCGATTTCACCGCCTGGACCGGCCATCTGGTCAAGCTGGAGACTTCGGTTCTTGTCGGCGACCGCAAACGCTTCAAGGGCAAGATCGCCGAGGCGGATGCCGATGGCATCCTGATCGAGCGCGACAAGGCGGCCTATGGCGAAGAGCCGACGGTGCGCGTGCCTTATGACGCGATCGCCGAGGCCCGGCTGGTGCTGACCGACGATCTCATCCGCGATGCACTGTCGAAGGACAACCGGGCGCGCAAGGAAGCCAGGAAGCGCCGTGGCGAAGCGGAAGACGCCGCCGACGGCGAGGAAAATGAAACCGAACAGGAAAGTTGATTGAGTAGCCGGGCCATATGCCCGGCGCGAAATCGGGAGAAAGACAATGGTTGTAAGCGCCAACAGGCTTGAACTGCTGCAGATCGCCGACGCGGTCGCGCGTGAAAAGTCGATCGACAAGCAGATCGTTATCGCCGCCATGGCCGATGCGATCCAGAAGGCAGCGCGTTCTCGTTACGGCCAAGAAACCAACATCCGCGCCGACATCAATCCGAACACCGGTGAGATGAAGCTGCAGCGGCTGATGGAAGTGGTCGAGAAGGTCGAGGACTATGCGACGCAGATCGCGCTTTCAACGGCGCGCGAGCGCAACCCCGACGCCCAGATCGGCGACTTCATCGCCGAGCAGCTGCCGCCCATGGATTTCGGCCGCATCGCCGCCCAGTCGGCCAAGCAGGTCATCGTGCAGAAGGTGCGCGAGGCCGAGCGCGATCGCCAGTATGACGAGTACAAGGATCGCATCGGCGAGATCGTCAACGGCACCGTCAAGCGCGTCGAGTACGGCAATGTCATCGTCGATCTCGGCCGAGGCGAGGCGATCATCCGTCGCGACGAGCTGATCCCGCGCGAGAACTACAAATATGGCGACCGCGTGCGGGCCTATGTCTATGACGTGCGCCGCGAGCAGCGCGGCCCGCAGATCTTCCTGTCGCGCACCCATCCGCAGTTCATGGCCAAGCTGTTCACCATGGAAGTGCCGGAAATCTACGACGGCATCATCGAGATCAAGTCGGTCGCCCGCGATCCGGGCTCGCGCGCCAAGATCGCCGTCATCTCGCGCGATTCCTCGATCGATCCGGTCGGCGCCTGCGTCGGCATGCGCGGCAGCCGCGTCCAGGCGGTGGTCGGCGAATTGCAGGGCGAGAAGATCGACATCATTCCGTGGTCGCCATCGGCCGCGTCCTTCATCGTCAACGCGCTGCAGCCGGCCGAGGTCGCCAAGGTGGTGCTGGACGAGGACGCCGAGCGCATCGAGGTGGTGGTGCCGGATGACCAATTGTCGCTGGCCATCGGCCGCCGCGGCCAGAACGTGCGCCTTGCCTCGCAGCTCACCGGCTGGGATATCGACATCCTGACCGAGCAGGAAGAAAGCGAGCGTCGCCAGAAGGAATTCGTCGAGCGTTCGGCGCTCTTCATGGAAGCGCTCGACGTCGACGAGATGGTCGGCCAGGTGCTTGCCTCCGAAGGCTTCACCAGCGTCGAGGAAGTCGCCTATGTCGACTCTGGCGAAATCTCCTCGATCGATGGCTTCGACGAGGACACCGCTTCGGAAATCCAGACCCGCGCCCGCGAATATCTGGAGAAGATCGAGGCCGAGCACGACGAAAAGCGCAAGGCGCTGGGCGTCAAGGACGAGCTGCGCGACATCCCCGGCATTACCACCGCCATGATGGTGACGCTCGGCGAGGACGGCGTGAAGACGGTCGAGGACTTCGCCGGCTATGCCGCCGACGATCTGATCGGCTGGAAAGAGCGCAAGGACGGCGAGACCAAGGTCTATCCGGGCGTGCTCGCCAGCCACGGCGTCTCGCGCGCCGAGGCGGAGCAGATGGTGCTCGCCGCCCGCAAGCAGGCCGGCTGGATCACCGAGGAAGAACTCGCTGCCGAAGAGGCAGCGGCCGACGAAACCGTCGGTGCGTGAGGTGACCGCCAATCGCAAAGCCCGTGGACGAGATGAACGATCGCACTTGCATCGTTACGCGCAGGCAGGCCGAAGCGGATGAACTGATCCGCTTCGTCGTCGGCCCGGATTCGGCCGTCGTTCCGGACATCAAGAGAAATCTGCCCGGCCGCGGTTGCTGGGTTACTGCCGATCGCCTACATATCGAGAAGGCAGCGGCCAAGAACCTGTTTGCCCGTGCCTTCAAGGCGCAGGTGACCGTTCCGGCCGATCTCGGCGGCATGGTCGACGGGCTGCTCTCCAGATCCGCTCTGGGCATGCTTGGCCTTGCTCGCAAGGCTGGCGCCGTCGTCCTTGGCGCCGCCAAGGTCGAAGGTGCGGTGCGCGACGGGCAGGCGCTTCTGGTGCTGCATGCGACCGAGGCTTCGGACGACGGTGTCCGCAAGATCAGTCAGGCGCGGCGGGCAACCGTCCATCTCGGCGGACCGGCCATCCTTGCCTACAAACTTTTCCCCGAAGCCGAGTTGAGCTTGGCATTGGGGGGTACAAATGTGATACATGCTGCCGTTCTCGCGCAGGACGCGGGACAGGCGGTTGAGAAGCGCGTAGTGGCGCTCGACCGATATCGGGGCGGTACCCCGAACGATCTGGCAATGCTTGCGGCCGTTGCTGACGAAGATGATGCCGCAGAGGATATGGAATGAGCGATACGAAATCGGGCGACGACAAGACGTTGAGCGTGACGCCGAAGAAGACCTTGACGCTGAAGCGCCCCGGCCTCGAGCAGGGCACTGTGCGCCAGAATTTCTCGCATGGCCGCACCAAGTCGGTCGTGGTCGAGACCAAGAAGCGCAAGTTCTCGCTGCCCGGCGACAAGCCGGAGCCGGTGGCTGCGTCCGTCTTCACGCCGAAGCCCGCCGCTGCCCCTGTTGCCGCCGCCCCTGTCGTGCAGGAAGCGCCGAAGGCGCCGCCTCCACCGCCGGAGCGTTCCGGCATGGTCCTGAACGAGCTCTCGCGCGGCGAGATGGAAGCGCGCCGCAAGGCGCTGGAAGGCTCCAAGGCCCGCGAGGCCGAGGATCGCCAGCGCGCTCAGGAAGATGCCAAGCGCCGCGCCGAGGAAGAGGAACGCCGCAAGCGCGAGCGCGACGAATCCGCGCGCCGTCAGGCCGAGGAGGAGGCACGCCTGCAGACTGAGGCCGAGGCCCGCCGGCGCGCCGAGGAAGAGGCTCGCCGCCGCGCGCCGCTGGCGGCGGAGGTCGCCACGGCTGATGACGAGGAGGAGGCCAAGCCGAGGCGCACCGGTGCCGGTGCCGCGAGTGCGCCGCCGCGCCGTCTTGCGACGCCGGAAGTGGCAAGGCCGGCCAAGCCGACAAAGGGCGAGGAAGATCGCCGCCGCGGCAAGCTGACGCTGAACTCGGCGCTGTCGGATGACGATGCGCGCGCCCGCTCGCTGTCGTCGATGCGTCGCCGCCAGGAAAAATTCAAACGCGCGCTTCACAATGAGCCGCGCGAGAAAGTCATGCGCGAAGTGATCCTGCCCGAAACCATCACCATCCAGGAACTGGCGCAGCGCATGTCCGAGCGCGCCGTGGACGTGGTCAAGTTCTTCATGAAGCAGGGCCAGATCCTGAAGCCGGGCGACGTCATCGACGCCGACACGGCTGAGCTGGTCGCCTCCGAATTCGGTCACACCGTCCGCCGCGTCGCCGAGTCCGACATCGAAGAAGGCCTCTTCAACATCGCCGACCGCCCGGAAGACCTTGTGTCGCGTCCGCCGGTCGTGACCATCATGGGCCATGTCGACCACGGCAAGACCTCGCTGCTCGACGCCATCCGCAACGCCAATGTCGTCTCCGGCGAGGCCGGCGGCATTACCCAGCATATCGGTGCCTACCAGATCGAGAAGAACGGTCAGAAGATCACCTTCATCGACACGCCCGGCCACGCGGCCTTCACGGCCATGCGCGCCCGTGGCGCGCAGGTTACCGACATCGCGGTGCTGGTGGTGGCGGCCGACGACAGCGTGATGCCGCAGACGATCGAATCGATCAATCACGCCAAGGCGGCCGGCGTGCCGATCATCGTGGCCATCAACAAGATCGACAAGCGCGACGCCGACCCGCAGAAGGTACGGACCGAACTGCTGCGCCACGAAGTGTTCGTGGAATCGATGGGCGGTGAGGTGTTGGACGTCGAGGTTTCGGCGACCAAGGGCATCAATCTCGACAAGCTCTTGGAAGCGATCCTGCTGCAGTCCGAGGTCCTCGACCTCAAGGCCAATCCCGACCGCACCGCCGAAGGCGCGGTCATCGAGGCGCAGCTGGACAAGGGACGCGGTCCCGTCGCCACCGTGCTGGTGCAGACCGGCACGCTGATGCCGGGCGACATCATCGTCGCCGGCAACGAGTGGGGCCGTGTGCGCGCGCTCGTCAACGATCGGGGCGAGCATGTGCCGGAAGCGCCGCCGGCAATGCCGGTCGAGGTGCTTGGCCTCCAGGGCACGCCGCAGGCGGGCGACCGCTTCGCCGTCGTCAACAACGAGGCGCGCGCCCGTGAGATCACCGAATACCGCCAGCGCCTGGCGCGCGACAAGGCGGTGGCCAAGCATGCCGGCCAGCGCGGCTCGCTCGAGCAGATGATGTCGCAGCTGCAGACGAGCGGATTGAAGGAATTCCCGCTGGTCATCAAGGGCGACGTGCAGGGTTCGATCGAGGCGATCAATGCCGCCCTTGAAAAGCTCGGCAATGACGAGGTGCGCGCACGCATCGTCCATGCCGGCGCCGGCGGCATCACCGAAAGCGATGTCTCGCTCGCCGAGACGTCCGGAGCGGCGATCATCGGCTTCAACGTCCGTGCCAATGCGCAGGCGCGTGCGGCCGCGGCCGCGGCCGGCATCGAGATCCGCTACTACTCGATCATCTACAACCTCGTCGATGACGTGAAGGCAGCGCTTTCCGGCATGCTTTCGCCGGAGCGGCGCGAGACCTTCATCGGCAATGCCGAGATCCTCGAGATCTTCGACATCTCCAAGGTCGGCAAGATCGCCGGCTGCCGTGTCACCGAAGGCAAGGTCGAGCGTGGCGCGGGTGTTCGCCTGATCCGCGACAACGTCGTGATCCACGAAGGCACGCTGAAGACGCTGAAGCGCTTCAAGGACGAGGTTGCGGAAGTGCCGGGCGGTCAGGAATGCGGCATGGCCTTCCAGAACTACGAGGACATGCGTGTCGGCGACGTCATCGAGTGCTTCCGCGTCGAGATGGTAACCAGAACGCTCTAATTCGGGTATACTTGCCGAATAATAACGGGCGGCGGCCGAAAGGCTGCCGCCCAGATCCTTCATGCATGTTGAGACATGTGGCGCGGTCCCATCCCGTGCTTCACGATTTCAGGACCAGAGAAAATGCCCCGTTCGACACCGTCAGGCCCCTCCCAGCGCATGCTGCGCGTCGGCGAGCAGGTGCGCCATGCCCTTTCCGAGACCTTGCAGCGCGGCGAGATCATCGATCCGGTGATCGAGAACAGCGTCGTCTCGGTGTCCGAGGTGCGCATGTCACCCGACCTCAAGATCGCCACCGCCTTCGTCTCGCCGCTTGGCGCAGGCGACGACGGCGCCGTGATCGAGGCGCTCAACAGGCACGCGAAATTCATCCGCGGCCGCGTCTCCGGCGCGCTCAGGCAGATGAAGTACATGCCGGAGTTTCGCTTCAGGCTCGACACTTCCTTCGACAATTTCGCGAAGATCAATGAACTGCTGAAATCGCCCGAAGTCGCGCGCGATCTCGGTGACGACAAAAACAACGACAAGGACGAGGAATAGGTGGCGCGTCGCGGCAAGAAGAAGGGGCGGCCGGTCTCCGGTTGGGTGGTGCTGGACAAGCCGGTCGGCATGGGCTCGACCGAGGCGGTTTCCAAGATCAAATGGCTGTTCCAGGCCGAGAAGGCCGGCCATGCCGGCACGCTCGACCCGCTCGCTTCCGGCATGCTGCCGATCGCGCTCGGCGAGGCGACCAAGACCGTTCCCTATGTGCAGGACGGCGCCAAGGTCTACCGCTTCACCGTCGCGTGGGGGGAAGAGCGCTCGACCGACGACCTCGAAGGCCCGGCGACCAACAATTCCGACCGTCGGCCGGACGAGGCGGAGGTGAGGGCGCTGCTGCCGAAATACACCGGCGTCATCATGCAGACGCCGCCGCAATTCTCGGCCATCAAGATCGCCGGCGAACGCGCATATGACCTTGCCCGTGAAGGCGAGACGGTCGAGATACCGGCGCGGGAAATTGAAATCGGCCGTTTGGATATTGTCGAGCATGGCACCGACAAAACCGTTTTCGAGGTCGAATGCGGCAAGGGCACCTATGTACGCTCGCTGGCCCGCGACATGGGCCGCGATCTCGGCTGCTTCGGCCACATCGCCGAATTGCGCCGCGTCGAGGTCGAGCCGTTCACGCCGGAGGATTTCGTCACGGTCGCCGAGCTGGAAGCGGCCCGCTTTGGCGAAAAGAATGACGACAAATCGGGCGAAATGGACGCCCCGGTCGATTTCAGCGCCATCGATGCGCTGCTTGTCGAAACGGCGGCGGCGCTCGACTGCCTGCCGCAGGTCGCGGTCAGCGACGACGCGGCGACGAAGATCCGCCTCGGCAATCCCGTCATCATTCGCGGCCGCGATGCGCCGGTCGAGGCCGAGGAGGCCTGCGCCACCGCGCGCGGCAAGCTCGTCGCTATCGGCGCCATCGAGCAGGGCATGTTCAAGCCCAAGCGGGTCTTTGTCGGGTGAATCCGGTCTAGTGCATGTCGCCCAAAGGTGCGCAGCGGTTTTGGGATAACGACAGGCATCAACACAAGACTTAAAGCGCGTCGACTCAATCGGTCTCAGCACGACGCGCTTTAAGTGTTTGTTATTACGCAATTCCGGACGGGAAACCGCTGCGCACTTTTGCTGGAATTGCTCTAATCTAGGCCGAATGCTGAGTCCCGAGGATATCTCATGGCCAAGGCTGATGCAGGCAAGAAGCGGGCACCGCTGAAAACCCGCCGGCCGCCGGTTGGGGCGTCGCCAGGCACGCTTATCGCCGATCCGGCGGCGCGGCGCAGCGAGCTGCGGCTGACGCTGATCTCGCCCGAGAAATACAAAACCATCGACAACGCCTCGATCGACGATCTCAACGCGCATTGCGAGAAATGGCCTGTCGTCTGGCTGGATTGCACCGGACTTGCCAATATCCCGCTGATCGAGGAGATCGGCCGCATCTTCAGCCTGCATCCGCTGGCGCTGGAGGATGTCGTCAACACCGGACAGCGGCCCAAGGTGGATTTCTTCGAGGATCATGCCTTCGTCGTCATGCGCATGATCGACGATGTCACCTCGCATCGCTACGAGCAGATTGCGCTGTTCTTCGGCGGCAATTTCGTCGTCACGTTCCAGGAGCGCGAAGGCGATCCGTTCGATCCGGTGCGCAAGCGCATTGCGGGTGCGATGCCCAACCGCCTGCGCTCGCGCGGCGCCGACTATCTTGGCTATGCGTTGATCGATGCCATCGTCGACAGTTATTTCCCACCGATCGAGGCGGCGAGCGAATTGGTCGACGGCATCGAGGACGAGATGCTGAATAAGCCGCACAAGCACCAGATGCGGCAGCTGCATGAATTGCGGCGCGATGCCAACGTGCTCAAAGGCGTGCTGTGGCCGATGCGCGACACGCTGGCGACGCTGATCCGCAACGACGTGGCCTTCGTGAAGGCGGAGACCAAGATCTTCTTCAACGACACGCTCGACCACTCGCTGCGTCTGATCGAGCTGGTCGAGAACCAGCGCGACATGCTCACCGGCCTGATCGAGATGCATGTCTCGCTGACCCAGGCCCGCACCAACGACGTCATCTCCTATTTGACGATCGTCTCGGTGATCTTCATGCCGCTGACCTTCCTGGTGGGCGTCTGGGGGATGAATTTCGATCCGCAAAGCTCGCCCTGGAACATGCCGGAGCTGAAAGCCTATTACGGTTATCCGGTGGCAATTCTGTTCATGGCGCTTGTCGCCGCCGGACTGATCTTCTTCTTCAAATGGAAGAAGTGGCTATAGCCGCTGAACCCTTTGTTTTCGTGGCAAGACCTGCGACAAGCCGGCTTGACATTTGGGCTGGTGTTTATTCCGGAATTGGACTATATGCGCCGCAGCTTCGCGCCCTGACGCGTCGCTTGCACTGGCCCCTGCTGGACGACATCCCGGCTGTGGGCGTCCCGTTTCCTCCAACAGATAAGGAAAAGCACGATGTCGATTACTGCCGACCGCAAGAAGGAATTGATGACCGAATTCGCAACCGCCAAGGGCGACACCGGATCTCCGGAAGTCCAGGTTGCCATTCTTTCCGAGCGCATCAAGAACCTGACCGAGCACTTCAAGGACCACAAGAAGGATAACCATTCCCGCCGTGGCCTGCTTGCTCTGGTCTCCCAGCGCCGCAGCCTGCTTGATTACCTCAAGCGCAAGGATGACGGGCGCTATCAGACGCTGATCGACAAGCTCGGTCTGCGTCGCTGACGAATTGACCGGCGGGTCTTCCTCGGAGGGCCCGCCGGTCGCGCATTGGCGCATCGGTCGATCCGGTGCGATAATGGCGGAGCGCGACGCGCTCTAGAAATTCGCATTCGCGCAGGGCGCGTTCCGGAAACAGCGGTTTCCGGCGTCATGCGCAAAAGCCGGCCGATCGGTCGGCCAAACACGGTTCCGGACGCGCAGAGGGCCATTCGGAACCGCCCCATGGACGGTCATGGGGCAGGATTGCAGGATGCTCGCTCGGCTTATGAGCCGGACCTACGAGCTTCCCGTTGTCTTGCCCGTGGCTGCCCGAAGGAAGCCAGGAAAGGGAGAACCCGTGACCGTTAGGACGGCGCGGCCCTTTCCGCATATGAAGGACAAGACATGTTTAATCAACACAAAGTGGAAATCGAATGGGGCGGCCGTCCGCTCATCCTGGAAACCGGCAAGATCGCACGCCAGGCTGACGGCGCGGTGCTCGCCACCTATGGCGAGACCGTCGTTCTCGCCACCGTCGTTTCGATGAAGGAGCCGAAGCCCGGCCTCGATTTCTTCCCGCTTACCGTCAACTACCAGGAAAAGACCTACGCCGCCGGCAAGATCCCGGGCGGCTACTTCAAGCGTGAAGGCCGCCCGAGCGAAAAGGAAACGCTGGTTTCCCGCCTGATCGACCGCCCGATCCGCCCGCTTTTTGCCGACGGCTACAAGAACGACACCCAGATCGTCGTCACCGTCGTCCAGCATGATCTCGAGAATGATCCGGATATCCTGTCGATCGTCGCCACCTCCGCTGCGCTCACGCTTTCCGGCGTGCCCTTCATGGGCCCGATCGGCGGTGCCCGCGTCGGTTACATCAACGGCGAATATGTGCTCAACCCGCATATCGACGAAATGCAGGAATCCAAGCTCGACCTCGTCGTTGCCGGCACCGGCGACGCCGTGCTGATGGTCGAATCCGAGGCCAAGGAACTCTCCGAGGAACTGATGCTCGGTGCCGTCGTGTTCGGCCACAAGAGCTTCCAGCCTGTGATCGACGCGATCATCAAGCTGGCCGAGGTCGCCGCCAAGGAGCCGCGCGACTTCTCCGCGCCGGATTACTCCGCGCTTGAAGCCGAGATGCTGAAGATCGTCGGCGACGAGCTTCGCGAGGCCTACAAGATCACCGACAAGCAGAAGCGCTATGCCGCCGTCGATGCAGTCAAGTCGAAGGTCAAGGCCGCGTTTGCGCCGGCCGAAGGCGAAGAGGCCAAATACACGTCCGAGCAGATCGGCTCGGTGTTCAAGGAGCTCCAGGCCAAGGTCGTGCGCTGGAACATCCTCGACACCGGCTCGCGCATTGACGGCCGCGACCTCAAGACGGTCCGCAAGATCGTCTCCGAAGTCGGCGTCCTGGCGCGCACCCATGGTTCGGCGCTGTTCACGCGCGGCGAGACCCAGGCGCTGGTCGTTGCCACACTCGGCACCGGCGAGGACGAACAGTATGTCGATTCGCTGACAGGCATGTACAAGGAGAAGTTCCTCCTTCACTACAATTTCCCGCCCTACTCCGTCGGCGAGACCGGCCGCATGGGTTCGCCGGGCCGCCGCGAAATCGGCCACGGCAAGCTCGCCTGGCGCGCCATCCGCCCGATGCTGCCGAGCGCGGACCAGTTCCCCTACACGCTGCGTGTCGTTTCGGAGATCACCGAGTCCAACGGCTCGTCCTCGATGGCGACCGTCTGCGGCACCTCGCTGGCGCTGATGGATGCCGGCGTGCCGCTGGCAAAGCCGGTCGCCGGCATCGCCATGGGCCTGATCAAGGAAGGCGAGCGCTTCGCGGTGCTCTCCGACATCCTCGGTGACGAGGACCACCTCGGTGATATGGACTTCAAGGTCGCCGGCACCGCCAACGGCGTCACCTCGCTGCAGATGGACATCAAGATCGATGGCATCACCGAGGAAATCATGGGCATCGCGCTTGCCCAGGCCAAGGACGGCCGCCTGCATATCCTCGGCGAGATGGCGCATGCGCTGTCCGGCGCCCGCGCGGAGCTCGGCGAATTCGCCCCGCGTATCGAGGTCATGCATATCCCGACCGACAAGATCCGCGACGTCATCGGCTCCGGCGGCAAGGTGATCCGCGAGATCGTCGAGAAGACCGGCGCCAAGATCAACATCGAAGACGACGGCACGGTCAAGATCGCTTCGGCGAACGCCAAGGAGATCGAGGCGGCGAAGAAGTGGATCCACACCATCGTCGCCGAGCCGGAAGTTGGTGAGATCTACGAAGGCACCGTCGTCAAGACGGCCGACTTCGGCGCGTTCGTCAATTTCTTCGGCCCGCGCGACGGTCTCGTCCATATCTCGCAGCTCGCCAATGAGCGCGTCGCCAAGACCTCCGACGTCGTCAAGGAAGGCGACAAGGTTTGGGTCAAGTTGATGGGCTTCGACGAGCGCGGCAAGGTCCGCCTGTCGATGAAGGTCGTCGACCAGGCGACCGGCAAGGAAATCGCCCAGGACAAGAAAAAGTCGGACGGCGAGGAAGACGCCGCCTGATCGGTTTGACCGGATAATCCAAGACGGGCGCGCCGCGAGGTCGCGCCCGTTTTGTTTCAGGGCAGTTCCAGGAAAAGCGGCAACGGTTTCCGTCCGGAATTGCGTCGGACAAAGGGTCCTACGGAGCAGGTGAATGGCCGCGGAGCCGCTGAAGACGCTGTTCTACCCGTTCGAGGCCGAGGCGCTGCCTCTGCCGCGACAGGATGCCCGTGTCCTGTTTCTCGGCGCCGAGCCCGGCTTCCGCTTGCCCGCCGGCTTCGAGGCGGCGCTGCATCTCGTGCAAGGCTTTCGGCCGCATTTTCGAACGCTGCAGGCGTCCGGCTACGCGGTCACGCCGCGCGCCGAGGGTACCGGCTTCTACCTGGCGTTGGTGCTTGCGGGCCGCCATCGCGGCCAGAACGAGCAGCGCGTCGCTGATGCCATCGAGCGCGTCCTGCCGGGCGGGGTGGTCGTCGTTGCCGGCGGCAAGGAGGACGGCATCGACAGCCTGCGCAAGCGGATCAACGCCCTGGTGCCGCTCGAAGGCCATTTGCCGAAGCATCACGGCGTTGCCTTCTGGTTCAAGCGAGCTGGCGCGGAGACGGCCGCGACGCTGCGCGCCGGCAACCCCGATTTGACCGTCGAAGGCGGTTTCAAGACCAGGCCTGGCATGTTCTCCTTCGATCGGATCGATGCCGGTTCGAAACTGCTGGCCGCGAACCTGCCTGACGATCTCAAAGGCAATGTCGCTGATTTCTGCGCCGGCTGGGGCTATCTGGCGGCGGAAGTCCTGCAGCGCCCGCAAGGCCTCACTGCACTCGATCTCTACGAAGCTGATTTTGAGGCCCTGGAAGCAGCCAGGTCGAACGTCCAGGGCGGCGCCATCGAGCCGCGTTTCTTCTGGACCGATCTGCTCGCCGAGGCGGTCGAACGGCGCTACGACGCGATCGTCATGAACCCACCCTTCCACCGCGGAAGCGCGTCCGAGCCGGAGATCGGTGCCGGCATGATCCGCGCCGCGTCGAAGGCGCTGAAACCGGGCGGCCGCCTGTTCATGGTCGCCAACCGCCAGCTTCCTTACGAACAGGCGCTCTCGGCGGCCTTCGCCAGCCATGCCGAGATCGCCCGCGACGGCATGTTCAAGGTGTTTTCGGCGCGCCGCTGAAGCAATCAAGCAAAAGCGTGCAGCGGGTGGATTCGGCGCCTTCGCCGTAGCCTTGCATCCACAATTACGGCGGGAAAAATGCTTGTTCTATTGCAGGCTGACGATGCGGGCCGGCTCGTGCGTGCCGAAGGCGGAGCGCGCTTCGCCAAGCTCGACCTTGAGCGGCGCCGGCCGGCCGAACAGATAGCCCTGCACAACCTCGCAGCCGGCCGCTCGGAGCAGGGTGGCCTGGTTCTCGGTCTCTACGCCTTCGGCGATGATGCCCACGCCCAGCGCCCGTGACAGGCCAACAATGGTCGAAACGATTGCGCCGGAGCTGGAATCGGTGTCGATGCGGCTGACGAAGGAACGGTCGATCTTCAGCTTGCCGAAGGAGAAATCGATCAGGTAGCTCAAATTGGAATAGCCCGTTCCAAAATCGTCGACGGCCACGGAGATACCCATTTCGGCAAGCTGTTCCAGGATGGCTGCGGCGCGGTCGCGGTCCTGCATCATCGCCGTCTCGGTGACCTCGAGCTCCAGTCGCGAAGGCTTGATGCCGGTCGATTCCATCACCTCCCGCACGATGCCGATGAAATCCCTGGTCATGAACTGGACAGGCGAGATGTTGACGGCGACGAAGCATTCCTCCGGCAGGTACCGGGCGTCGCTGCAAGCCTTGCGCAGCACCCACTCGCCGATCGGATTGATCATGCCGGTTTCCTCGGCGATCGGAATGAATTCCATCGGCGGGATCATGCCGCGCTCCGGGTGCTTCCAGCGGATCAGCGCCTCATAACCGACGATGCGGCCGCTCGGCAGGTCGAGCTGCGGCTGATAGTGAAGGCTGAAGTCGCCGCGGTCGAAGGCGGTTTTCAGCTCCGATTCGATCCATTGCCGATAGTCCGCAACGCGGCCCATGTCGGCGTGGAAGACAGACCAGTTGCCGATGCCGCTAGCGCGCGCGTTCTGCAGCGCCAGGTTCGAGCGGCGCAGGACCAGGACCGGGTCGACGCCGTCCTTTGGCATCGCCACGATGCCGACCGACAGGCTGACCGACTGCAGATGCGTCTGCAGCTGATAGGGCTCCATCATCTCGTTGATGAGCTTCTCGATCAGCCGCTCGATCGAGCCCCTGATCTGGCGGTCCGGCAAAAGCACCGCGAATTCGCCGGCGCCGATACGGCCGATCACCGCGTCCTTCGGCATATTCTCCGTCAGCCTGCTGGTGAAAGCGCGGATCAGTTCGTCGCCCTGGCTGTAGCCGATGGCGTCGTTGATCTGCTTGAAGCGGTCGATATCGATGTCGATCAGGAATACCGGCTCGCCGGTTCGGATCGTCCCGGAGGCGGCCTCGGCTATCTTGCCGACCATGGCCTGGCGCGACAAAAGGCCGGTCAGCTTGTCGAAATGGGTTTCCTTGAAGACATAAGCCGCGGATTCATCGACGCCGGCAAAGAACGAGAGTGCTGCTCCGCCGGCGGCAAGGGCGCAGAGCGCGGCAATGACGCCGGCCATCGTTTCGGCCGGCATGCCGGCCATGCCGTCGCCGAAGCCGAACCTCAGCCCCCACAGTCCAAGGATGAAACTGCCCATCCCCGAACTGGCGATGGTGATCAGCCGGAACAGCGGAGTCCGTTTGGGATTGCTGACTGCAGGCATGCATTGTCCCCAGATTGCGGGGCCTTATAGCGGATATCTCCTTAAAATGAGTTTCCGCCGATGCATCCAATTTTACTGGAACGCAACTGTCGGCGCCGCGAACTATTCCCGCGTGCCGTCGGTCTGCTTCAATTCCTCCAGTGCCGGCATCGAAACGATGTGATAGCCGGAATCGACATAGTGGATTTCACCGGTGACGCCCGACGACAGATCGGAGAGCAGGTAAAGCGCCGAGCCGCCGACTTCGTCGATGGTCACGGTGCGCCGCAAAGGCGAATTGCGCTGCTGGTAGGAGAACATGTGGCGGGCATCGGACACGCCGGAGCCGGCCAGCGTCCGCACCGGCCCGGCCGAGATGCCGTTCACCCTGATGCCGCGCGGGCCGTAGTCGTTGGCCAGGTAGCGCACGCTGGCTTCCAGCCCGGCCTTGGCGACGCCCATGACGTTGTAGTTCGGCATCACCCTGACCGAGCCGGCATAGGTGAGCGTGATCATCGAGCCGCCATTGCCCATCAACGCGGCGGCGTTGCGGGCGATCTCGGTGAAGGAATAGCAGGAGATCACCATGGTGCGCACGAAGTTGTCGCGGCTGGTGTCGGCGTAAAGGCCCTTCAGCTCGTTCTTGTCGGAAAAGCCGATGGCGTGCACCACGAAATCCAGCCCGCCCCAGGCCTCGCCAAGGGTCTCGAAGGTCGCGCTGACCGAGGCGCTGTCCTCGACATCGCAAGGCACGATCAGCGAGGCTCCCACTTTCTCGGCAAGCGGCTTGACCCGCCGCCCGAAGGCGTCGCCCTGATAGGTGAAAGCGAGCTCGGCCCCATGTTCCGACAGCTTCTTGGCGATGCCCCAGGCAATCGAATGGTCGTTGGCAACACCCATGACAAGCCCGCGCTTGCCCTTCATCAACCCTTCCATGCCTGGCAATCCTTATGAAAAACGCTGGTCTTATGCGGAATAGCGCTGGAAAATCAGCGTTGCGTTGGTGCCGCCGAAACCGAAGGAGTTGGACAGGACGGTGTCGATCCTGGCGTCGTCGATACGCTTGCGCACGATCGGCATGCCCTCGAATTCCGGATCGAGCTCCTCGATATGGGCGCTCTCGCCGATGAAGCCGCCCTGCATCATCAGGATCGAATAGATCGATTCCTGCACGCCGGCCGCGCCCAGCGAATGGCCGGTGAGCGACTTGGTCGAGGTGATGTAAGGCATCTTGTCGCCGAACACCTCGCGGATGGCGCCCATTTCCTTGGAATCGCCAACCGGCGTCGAGGTGCCGTGGGTGTTGATGTAGTCGACCGGCGAAGACACCGTGGCAAGCGCCTGGCGCATGCAGCGGATCGCGCCTTCCCCCGAAGGTGCGACCATGTCGTAGCCGTCGGAAGTCGCGCCGTAGCCGACGACCTCGGCGTAGATCTTGGCGCCGCGCGCCTTGGCGTGCTCCAGTTCCTCCAGCACCAGCACGCCGGCGCCGCCGGCGATGACGAAACCGTCGCGGTTGACGTCATAGGCGCGCGAAGCGGCCGACGCATTGTCGTTGAACTTCGACGACATGGCGCCCATGGCGTCGAACAGGTCAGACATGGTCCAGTCGAGGTCCTCGTGACCGCCGGCGAACATCACATCCTGCTTGCCCCATTGGATGAGCTCATAGGCATTGCCTATGCAATGCGCGGAGGTCGAGCAGGCCGAAGAGATCGAATAGTTGACGCCGTGGATCTTGAACCATGTGGCCAAGGTGGCCGACGCCGTCGACGACATGGCTTTCGGCACGGCGAACGGGCCGATACGCTTGGGGCTGTTGTTCTTGATCGTGGTTTCGGCCGCTTCGACGATGGTGCGGGTCGAAGGCCCGCCGGAACCCATCACGATGCCGGTCCGCTCATTGGTGATGTCGCCTTCGCTTAAGCCGGCATCGGCGATCGCCTGGTCCATGGCGACGTGATTCCAGGCGGCGCCTTGGCTCAAGAAGCGCATGGCGCGGCGGTCGATCATCGGGGTGGGATCGAGCGTCGGCGCGCCCCAGACCTGGCAGCGGAAGCCGTGTTCGGCGAAGGAATTGGAAAAGCTGATGCCTGATTTGGCATCGTAAAGCGAGCTCTGCACCTCATTGGCATTGTTGCCGATCGACGACACAATGCCGAGCCCTGTCACTACGACCCGTCTCATTCGCAACTCCTTCCCGCGTATTCGGGCGAAAGACCTAACCGGCTTCGCCCTTGATCATACGCAAACAAACTGACGTGGCATCCATTAGCTATGCGGGCGCCGTGGCGGAAAACGGTCAGGCGGCCGGCTGCTTGGACAGGCCGACCTTCAGATCCGTAGCCGCATATATGGGTTCGCCATCCGCCTTGAGCCACCCATCGGCGATGCCGAGCACCAGGCGGCCGCGCATCACGCGCTTGAAGTCGATGCCATATTCGACCTTCTTCACCGACGGCGTCACCATGCCCTTGAACTTCACCTCGCCGGTCGAAAGCGCCATGCCTTTACCCGGTTCGCCCAGCCAGCCGAGATAGAAGCCGGTCAACTGCCACATGGCGTCGAGGCCGAGGCAGCCCGGCATGATCGGGTTGCCGATGAAGTGGCAGGCGAAGAACCACAGGTCCGGCTTGATGTCGAACTCGGCGCGGATGAAACCTTTGTCGAAAGCACCGCCGGTCTCGCTGATCTCGGTTATGCGGTCGAACATCAGCATCGGTGGGTAGGGCAGTTGGGCATTGCCTGGCCCGAACAGGTCGCCGCGGGCGCAGGCAAGCAGTTCCTCGTAATCGTAGCTGGACTTTTGACCCGCCATCAAATTTCTGTCCCCGTGTTCCTTCGCGGGCGGCAGGGCGCCCTTCTCGTTGGTTTCCTAACACACTCTGTTTGCGGCCGGAAACCGGCGTTTGCGCTTAACCCGTGCGCCTGCCCGGGTCAATGCGCGCTATTGATCGCATTCGGACTACAGAATATATGTCGGCTGATGTCCGGTTTTGGCTTTTGACGTCTTTTTGCCATTCTGGACCTGTTGGTGGGCTGGGCAGCAAAGCTTCGACGCGAAGAGATGGATTCGGGCTACAGGAAGGAAAATGTCGCTGTGGACAAGCGGGTTCGCGAAGCCGGCCTGAGGCCGACGCGCCAGCGCATTGCGCTGGCCGACCTGCTTTTCGCCAAGGGCGACCGTCACCTTTCGGCCGAGGAACTGCACGAAGAGGCGATCGCCGCCGGCGTGCCGGTTTCGCTGGCGACGGTCTATAACGCGCTCCACCAGTTCACCCAGGCAGGACTGCTCCGCATCCTGGCGGTCGAAGGCTCGAAAACCTATTTCGACACCAACACCTCCGACCACCATCACTTCTACGTCGAGGGCGAGAACCGGATTTTCGATATCGAGAGCGGACCGGTGACCGTCTCCAACCTGCCGGCGCCTCCGGAAGGCATGGAGATCGCCAATGTCGACATCGTCGTGAGGCTTCGCCCGAAGCGCGGCAACTGATCCCGTGGTGATGCGGCCCGTCGATTTCATTGTCCGGTTTGAATGGGTTACCATCGCCGCGTTGGCTATCGTTTGCTATGCAATCTCCGGCTTTTCCTGGTGGCTGTTTGCGCTGCTCATCCTCGCGCCGGACCTGTCGATGCTGGGCTACCTCGCCGGGCCAAGCGTCGGCGCCGTCACCTACAACGCCTTGCATATCCTGATTGCCCCGCTCGTGCTTCTGCTTGCGGGCGCGTTGCTCGCCGGCCCGATCACCACCGCCGTGGCGCTGATCTGGATCGCGCACATCGCCATCGACCGTGCCCTCGGCTACGGCCTCAAGCTGCCCACCGGTTTCCAGGATACGCATCTCGGCCGCATCGGCCGCGACCGCAACAGCAAGGCCAGCGAACTCAGTTCTTGACCTTCTCGCCGGGATAAGCGCCCCACACCTGCGACTGGGCCATCCAACCGGTATGGCCGTCGAAGGTCATCTCGCACCATTGGCCGTCGCATTTCTTGATCGAGCCGATCACGCCCGGCTCGATGATGGCGACGACACCGGCATCCTTATCGGGCTCGTCGAGCAGGTTGATTCGCCCGCCCTTGCCGCGCTGCCACGGCGCGACGATCGCGGTGCGTCGGCCGGAGAGCAGCGACTGGTTGATCCAGCCTTCCGAGCCGTCGGCATCGCGCACGCGGCGCCATGTGTCGAATTCCTGGATGATTTCCATCGGCAGGCCGGCCTTCAGATACATCCAGTTGACGGAATAATTGGCGCCTGGGCCGACGCGCGCGTTGACCCGGGCCGGCTTGAGGCTGACGAAACGCGGCAGCGGCAGCCCGCTCGGGCCAAGCGTTATGGTTTGCGCCGGCGCGGCCGCGCTTTGCGCAAATGCCTGCGGCGCGCAAAGCAGGGCGCCAAGAATGGCTGCGCTGAAGGCCAGGCGAAGCGACGCGAAACCAGACACTTTCGTTCCTTTCGGCGCCGGTCCGTGCGGATGAGCGCCCCTTTTTCTTTGTCTTCGGCGGCACCGCTTGTTACAGGAGTGGGCTGATGCCGCGACTGGCTGCAAGTTTCGCCGGTCTTGGTTAAAGAGGTCTCAACGAGATCGGTTTCGAGAGCATGATCCCGAAAAGTGGGAACCGGTTTTCGGAAGAGATCTTGCTCCAACAAAGAGTAGGATCAGAATGACGATTCGACGAAACGTCATCCTGATCGAAGAAGCTTCGGGGATAAAATGGCAGGCAAGAAACGGCCCCTCGTCGTCATCACTCGCAAGCTGCCCGATCCGGTCGAAACGCGCATGCGCGAGCTGTTCGATGCGAGACTGAATGTCGAGGACCGGCCGATGACGCAGCCGGAGCTGGTCGCGGCGGTCAAGGAAGCCGATGTGCTGGTCCCCACCATCACCGACCATATCGATGCCGCGCTGATCGCCCAGGCCGGCGAGAACCTCAAGCTGATCGCGAATTTCGGCAACGGCGTCGACAAGATCGACGTCGCGGCGGCCGCCAAGAAAGGCATCACCGTCACCAACACGCCGAATGTGCTCACCGAAGACACCGCCGACATGACCATGGCGCTGATGCTCGCCGTGCCGCGCAGGCTGGCCGAAGGCGCCAATGTGCTGACCGGTGACAAGAAATGGGCCGGCTGGTCGCCGACCTGGATGCTCGGCCGGCGCATCTGGGGCAAACGTCTCGGCATCGTCGGCATGGGCCGCATCGGCACGGCGGTCGCAAGGCGGGCCAAGGCCTTCGGCCTCTCAATCCACTATCACAACCGGCACCGCGTGCTGCCGGCGGTCGAGGAGGAACTGGAGGCGACCTACTGGGAAAGCCTCGACCAGATGCTGGCCCGCATGGACATCATCTCGGTCAACTGCCCGTCGACGCCGGCGACGTTCCACCTTTTGTCCGGCCGTCGGCTCGCGCTGATGCAGCCTTCGGCCTACCTCGTCAACACCGCGCGCGGCGATATCATCGACGAGGAATCGCTGATCAAGCTCATCCACGACGGCAAGATCGCCGGCGCCGGCCTCGACGTCTACGAGCATGAGCCGGCGCTGAACAGCAAGCTGTTGAAGCTCGCCGCCAAGGGCAAGGTGGTGCTGTTGCCGCATATGGGATCGGCCACGCTCGAGGGCCGCATCGACATGGGCGAGAAGGTGATCATCAACATCCGCGCCTTCTTCGACGGCCACCGTCCGCCTGATCGTGTCCTGCCGCTCAGGACCTGAAAAAGGTTAGACGGCGGCGGTCACTGCGCCGTCCGAAGCGACCGTGACGGCGGCTCCGCGGTAGCTGTCGAACGCGCCGCGTTCGAGCCTCACCGCCATCGGCGTTTCCCAACCCATTTCCCGCGCTACGATCAGGCCGAGCAGCAGGATGGCGTCCGGCTCGTGCAGCACTAGGGCGGCCGGCGCGCGGCCGTTGTGGACGAGCTCCATCAGCACCGCCGAAGCGGATGACGAGCCGATCGTGCCCGGCCGGAACAGAACCCGGCCGGCGATGACTTCGCCATGCTGCGGGTGGCGAACGTCGGCGATACGCCCGGTGCTGGGGTCGACGCCGCCCCAGAAGCTGATCGGCGCCGTCAGCACCAGCGCGTCGCCTTCGCCCGCCTTGCCCGGCACCAGGATTTCGGCCCTCGCGCTCATGCCGCGATATCCGTGAAGACCGGCTTGCCGAGGACCGCGCTTTCGACGCAGTCGGCGAGCGAGGCGTAGAGCACCGCATAGCCGGTGTTGCCCGGCGCGTAATGCGCGAACTTGCCCGAATTGGTCATCAAAACGCCGCCCGCAAGGTACGGCATGATCGGCGTCACCACCACGCAGGTGTCGGCGACGATGACGACGCCGCTGGCTTCGAGCCGCTTCCGCCGGCCGTCCTGCTCCAGCAGGGCAAGCGCGTGGCGGCCGGTGCAGGCGTAGATCGGCACCGCGAGCCGCCGTCCGGCGATCAGCCGCTCCAGGCTGTCGAACTCGGCGTGCGACAGATGCGGGCTGCCGATCGCCACCGCATCGATGGTCTTGGTCGCGGCCGTTGTCGACAGGCCCGCGCGCGCCGTCGCCACCATGTCGGGCGTCACGCGGATCACCGCTTCCGGCTCAGGCCCGGCCAGAATGGCTTCGACGTCGGGAGCCTCGGGCGTCACGCCGGCAATGTGGAACAGGCCGACCGCGCCGGACGATGCGGCCGCCGCGCCGAAGGCTTTCAGCGCGTCTTCGCCGGGATGATCCGTCACGCCTCTGACGACGGCGATCGCGTTGCCCACCTCGCGGCCATAGAGGCTGCCCAGCACCGGCCATGCGATCTCCGAGGCGAGGAAGGACGGCGACAGGCCCGAGACATCGAAAATGAGCCGCGCGCGGCGGTTCTCCGTCCGATGCAGGCCGTAGTCAGGCGCTCTGGCAGTGATGGCGCAGGCAATGTCCAGGAAATCGCCATAGCGGTTGGTGCGCGCGCCCAGCACCGAATTGCAGAAGACGACCGCGTTGGACTCCCCCCAGGCGACATCGCTGCCGAGCGCGGGCCTGTGTCCGGCCTGGTAGGGGGCGCAGGTCCAGCTCTGCTCGCAGCCCAGCTTGCGATAGGCCTCCATCATCCGCCGCGCCATGCCGCGCTGCGGCTCCTCCAGACGAATGCGCGAGCAACCCATCAGGTCGAGCGCCCCGACATTGAGCGTCGAGCGCACCGCGACCTTGGCACCGCCTTCGACCAGCCGCTCGGCAAACAACGTGCCGGAATCGCCGTGGTAAAGCGCGCCGTCGACATGCGTGGAGGCGATCGGGATCAACCGCGGCGCGCCGAGCAGCCGGGCGCTTTCGGCGACGATGCGCATCGCCATGCCCGCGCCGTCCCGTCCGGCGGCGATCGCCTGTTCTTCCGGGCTGAGGACCAGGCTCAAGACAGCACCTTGCGCATGGTGATGGAGGTCGGCCTGTCATAGCCCGCATGCGCCGTGCGCTCGGTCTCGCGGAAGCCGAGCTGGGTGAAGGCTGTATGGTTTGCGGTCAGTTCGATACGGGTCTGAAGCTCGATCACGTCCATGCCGCGCTCGCGGGCAAGATCCTCCACCGCCCGCATCAGCCGGGTTCCGATGCCTTGGCCCTGCAGCCGTGGCTCGACCGCGAGCTTGCCGACATAGAAATCCCGCGACCGTTCCAGAGCGAAGACACAGCCGACGATGCGGCCGTTCTCGACGACCAGAAACGCGGTCTCCCGGCTCGCCTTCGCGGCAAGCGCCTCCGCGGTTAAAAGATGCGCCGATGACGGCGGGTCGATCACCCCGGCCATATAGGCGAAGGCGCGCCGGATCAGCGCGAGCAGGTCGTCCCACCGATCGAAATCCGCTGGAAGGCCGGTTATGGAGATGCCGATGCCCTGGTCCATGCGCTCAGACGGCCTTGTAGCGGATCGTGTCGAAGCGGGCCGTGAGCCCGTCATAGAGCAGCAGCCGGCCGATTAGCGGCTCGCCTATGCCGGTGATCAGCTTGATCGCCTCCATCGCCTCCAGCGTGCCGATGACGCCCGTCAGCGCGCCGACGATGCCGGCGACGGCACAGGACGGCACCAGCCCTTCGGGCGGGGCTTCCGGAAAAAGGTCGCGATAGCTCGGATTGCGCTTGCCGTCGGCGCCAGCCTCGAACGGCTTCAGCACCGTCACCGAGCCGTCGAAGCGCCCGACGGCCGCCGTGACGAGGGGTTTCTTCTCGTCCGCGCAGGCATCGGCGACCGCGTAGCGCGTTTCGAAATTGTCGGAGCCGTCGACGACGATATCGTAGCGGGCGACGAGGGCAGGGGCATTCTCCTCCGTCAACCTCAGGCGATGCGATTCCACCGTGACGTTGGGGTTGATGCGCATGATCGCTTCCCGTGCGCTGTCGGTCTTGGCCACGCCAACCCTGTCGCTGCCATGGATCACCTGCCGTTGCAGGTTGGACAAGGAGACGGTGTCGTCATCGACGATGCCGAGCGTGCCGACGCCGGCGGCGGCAAGATATTCGAGCACCGGCGCGCCGAGCCCGCCGGCGCCGATCACCAGCACCCGCGCCCGTTTCAGCTTCTGCTGGCCCGGCCCGCCGATCTCCGGCAGCACGATGTGGCGGGCATAGCGTTCGAGCTCTTCGTCGGTCAGCGCGGCATCGGTCATGGCTGGACCATATCGCCGTGGCGAGGCCTTGTCAGTAAGCGCAAGGCGCGGCCTTGTCGCGTATACGCAAGTGCAGAACTCGGTTCAAAAGGTCAGCCGGTCGGCTCAACGTTGGCGTGATCGACGGTCAGGAACTGCGCCCGGCCGGCAAGGCTGGAAAACAAGGCGGCATCGGTGCCGGTCATGAAGGCCTGGCAGTTCAGTTCCTCCAGGATGGAGAACAGCGCCGCGCGCCGGCCTGCGTCGAGATGCGCGGCGATCTCGTCCAGCAGAAGGATCGGCGTCAGTCCCGACATCTCGCCGGTCAGCCTGGCATGCGACAGCACGATGCCGACCAGCAGCGCCTTCTGCTCGCCGGTCGAACAAAGCTCGGCCGGCATCGACTTCGGCCGGTGCCGCACCACGAGATCGGAACGATGCGGACCGTCCAGCGTGCGGCCGGCGGCGCGGTCGCGCTCGCGGCCATTGGCAAGCGCGCGGCGGAAGCGCTCCTCGACATCGACGGCCGGCGCAACGGCGACCTCGCTCTCCAGGTCCCCGGCAAGGCTGATGTCAGCCTGCGGAAACGGTCCGCTGCCTGGCAATCTGTCGATCATGGCGGCAAGCAGCCTTACCAGCTCGGCCCGCGCCGCGGCGATCGCCACCCCGGTCTCGGCCATCTGCGTCTCGATCGCGTCGAACCATGCGCCGTCGCGGGAGCCTTCGGTAAGCAGGCGGTTACGGCCACGCATGGCTTTCTCATAATCGAGCGCGCGCTGGCCATGGCCGGGATCGATCGCCAGCACAAGCCGGTCGAGGAAGCGGCGGCGGTCGGCCGCCGGCCCTGGAAACAGCCCGTCCATCGCCGGCGTCAGCCACACGACCCGCAGCCATTCCAGCATATCCTCGGCCGACCGCGCCGGCGCGCCGTTTATCCGCACCTTCCTGCCGCCTTCGCCGGCGGCGTCGCCGCCGGAAATTCCGGTGCCGATCTCGATCTGGCCTTCCGGCCCCTCGATGCGCGCATGCAAGGCGAAGCCGCCATCGCCGCCTTCGCGCGCCACATCGCCATAGGGCGCGCGGCGCAGGCCGCGGCCCGGCGTCAGGAACGAGATCGCTTCCAGGAGATTGGTCTTGCCGGCGCCATTGTCGCCTGACAGCACCACCGCGCCGGGCGCGAGCTCGAGCGACAGTGTCGCGTAGTTGCGGAAATTCGTAAGCATCAGCTTACTTACATAGCTTTGCTGCCGAAGCTGTTTCGCATCCGAGTTCACGGCGACACATCAGGTCCGTCAGAGCAATTCCAGGAAAAGTGCACAGCGGTTTTCCGTCCGGAATTGCGTCAAGAGACTGAGCCTAGACCCGCATCGGCATCAGCACGTAGAGCGCGGTCTCGTCGGCCATGTCGTGGATCAGCGTCGGCGAGCCGGCATCGGCCAGCATGAATTTCGCCTCCGTGCCGGTGAGCTGGGCCGCGACGTCGAGCAGATATTTGGCGTTGAAGCCGATCTCGATCGGGTCCGACGAGTAGTCGGCCGCCAGTTCCTCGGTGGCGCTGCCCGAATCCGGATTGTTGACCGCGAGCGTCACTTGGCCATCATTGATCGAAAGCTTCACCGCCCGGCCGCGTTCGGAGGAAATGGTCGAAACGCGGTCTACTGCCGCGGCGAAGCTCTGCCGGTCGATGATCAGCTTCTTGTCGTTGCCGGTCGGAATGACGCGCTGATAGTCGGGGAAGGTGCCGTCGATCAGCTTCGAGGTCAAAACGACGCTGCCGATGGTGAAGCGGATCTTGGTGTCCGACAGCTCCGTGGTCACCGCCACGTCGGGATCGTCGACCAGCTTCTGCAACTCGCTCACCGTCTTGCGCGGAATGATGATGCCGGGCATGCCTTCGGAGCCTGCCGGCGCGTCGATCTCGGCCCGCGCCAGGCGATGCCCGTCGGTCGCCACCGAGCGCAGCTTCAATTTGCCGCCCACCTCATGCGTGTGCAGGAAGATGCCGTTGAGATAATAGCGCGTCTCTTCGGTGGAGATGGCGAATTGCGTCTTGTCGATCAGCCCTTTGAGCGCCGCCGATTCCAGCCGGAAGATATGCGAGAACGAACCGGCAGAAAGCTCCGGGAAGTCGGATTGCGGCAGGCACTGCAGGCGGAAGCTCGAACGGCCGGAGGTGACGGTCATCGCATTGCCATCCTCATCCGTCTTCAGCATCACCTCCGCGCCGTCGGAAAGCTTGCGCACGATGTCGTAGAGCAGATGCGCCGGCACCGTCGTCGCGCCGCCGCGCTCGACCTTGGCGGGCGTCGCCTCCGTCACTTCAAGATCGAGGTCGGTCGCCTTCATCTCGAGGCTGGCGCCTTCGGCGCTGAGCAGCACATTGGACAGGATCGGTATGGTGTTGCGACGCTCGACCACGCGGTGGACGTGGTTGAGGGACTTCAAGAGATTTGACCGTTCCAGGATAACACGCATGACGAAACAGGCTCGCTTCAAGAATGAACAGGTCACCGGCAGGCGGCATCCCGTGAAAGCTCTGAAAGGCTTTCAGAATCTGTGTAAGCTGACAGTAAAAAGCCTGCAAACGCAAGCCCGCGGCACCGGTTCCGGCCGGCGGCGCGGGCTTTCTGGGGATAAAGCCGGCGAAGCGTGCCGCCGGCTATTTCTGCGCCCCTTCAGGCCTGGTCGTTGATCAGTCTTCTGAGCAGTTCGAGTTCCTGCGCCAGCGTATTGTCCCCGCCTGAAAGGTCCTCGATCTTGCGCACGGCATGCAGCACGGTCGTGTGGTCGCGGCCGCCGAACCGCCGCCCGATCTCCGGCAATGAGCGCGGTGTCATCACTTTCGACAGATACATCGCCACTTGCCGCGGCTTGACGATCGTGCGCGTGCGCCGATTGGACAGAAGCTCGGTCTTCGACACGTTGTAGTGGCGCGCCACGATGCGCTGGATGTCCTCGATGCGCACCCGCTTCGGCTCGCCGGAGCGGTAGATGTGGCCGAGGATCTCGTCGATGCGGTCGATAGTGATCTGCGGCTCGAAGGACTGGCGGAACAGAAGCTGGTTGAAGGCGCCTTCGAGCTCGCGCCCGCTGCCGGTCACCGTGCGCGCGACATGCTCCAGGATCTCGTCCGATATGTCGAGCGAGGTGTCGTCGGTCTTGGTGCTGGCGCGGCGCAGTTTCAGCATGCCGAGCCGCATGGCGAAATCCGGCGCCGACATTTCCAGCGCCACGCCGCCATTGAGGCGCGAACGCACGCGCGGCTCCAGTGATTCCAATTCCGAGGGCGGCCGGTCGGCCGCGACCACCACCTGCTTGGCGCTGTCGAGCAGCATGTTGATGAGGTGGCAGAATTCGTGCTGGATCGACTTGCCCTGCAAGAACTGCATGTCGTCGATGATCAAGAGATCGATATCGCGCAGCTGCTCCTTCAGCGTCAGCGCGTTGTTGTCGCGGATCGCGGTGGCGAAGCGCCACATGAAATATTCCGCCGTCAGGTAGACGACGCGCGACTTCGGGTTTTGCCGCAGCGATTCCGCGGCGATCGCTTGCAGGAGGTGCGTCTTGCCGAGCCCGACGGTCGCATGCAGGAAAAGCGGGTTGAAACGTACCGCGCTCGACTGCGATTCCGCCACCGCCCTGGCCGCGGCGAAGGCCACCCTGTTCGACGGCCCCTCGATGAAGGAGGAGAAAGTGTAACGCGGGTCAAGCGGCGACCCCAGCACATTGTGGCGGAACTCCGGTTCCGCTGACACGCCCTGGCGAGGCGCCGGCGCCCGTTGCTCCACACGCCCGGCGCTCGCGGTGCCGTTGGCAAGCGCGGTATGCGTCTGCTTGGTCATCTTGCGCGCCGGCGCGACCTCGGGCTCGACAGGGTTGCGCCCCTGGCGCGTCGCGGTGCGCACGACGATCTCGATCTTGAGGACGTCCGCATCCTCATGCCGCCACAGCTCCGCGATAAGCTCGAGATAATGGCCGTTGATCCAGGACCGCAGGAAGGCTGTAGGCACGGAGATGCGAACAACGCCGCGGGAAGCCTCGGCGACCTTCATGCGACCGAACCAGCTCGAATAGACCTCGGCTCCAAGACGCGCCTTCAGCTGGGCCTTGACCCGTTCGAACTTCTGTTCCGCGTCGCTGGATACCGCCACGTCGCCCCCTCCGACAAAAGTTGCTGGAAATGGGAGCTCGCCTGCTATCTCCCTGTCAATGCCGCTCTGCATGATCAAAGTCCCTTTGTCTTCTCGTACCCTTTTCCGCCGGGGATGCGCCTCCTGCATCCTTGGTCCGGCGACCCTCATTCAGCCGCGATGCCATTGCCGCCGCCGGCAACGATCGTCGCAACTCGCGCAAGGGACCAGCTGCCGGCTCCGCACGCCGGCCTCCGACAAAAACAAGTCAATACCTCACCCTCCGGCGAGATATCGACTGCCATGTACAATTACGCCAGTCCCCTACCCACCGAAGAGACAAACCAAGCCGTACGCGGAATTGCTCCACGTCATGAATTCCGCCATTTTGTGCTGGCCGATTCAGGCTGGGTCAGGGGCAAGAGCCCGTCCCTTCGATGGATGGACATTACCGAAATCGCTGTGGATAGGGCAAGGCCACATCTAACGGTTTTTTAACGAATCTGGTTACCGGACGGGGCTTGAAATCGGGAGCTGCGCCGGCAGGTTTTGACAAAGCCATTGTGATTCAAACCCTTTTCCGGCGAATATGAAAAAGGCCGCCCGAAACGAAATATTCTGAAATAATTGTCTTGACAGCTACTTCTCCCCCGCCGCTCGACCTTGAGCTGAACAAGCTGTGGACGACCGGCTGTAAGTCTCTGAAAAAACTGATGATTTTTTGCCAGGCAAATTTAGGCAGTTGCCGCGGGGAAGGCGTTCCGTTGTCAGCGGCGTTGAATATGCCGGCAAAACATTACTGGCGTTGGAATCACGTCGCAAGCGTTGCTCACGAGCAATTTTTTTAAGTACTTGCCGGCAAACGAAAAAAACCCGGTCTATGCGACCGGGTTCAACATCGATGGAGTAAGGATTAAGTCGGTCAGGCCGACAGCGTCTTGACCCGCTGGGCCAGCCGCGAAACCTTGCGGGAAGCCGTGTTCTTGTGAACGACGCCCTTGGTGGCGGCGCGCATCAGTTCCGGCTCCGCCGCCTTGAAGGCTGCCACCGCCGCGGCCTTGTCGCCGGCGGCCAGCGCCTCTTCGACCTGGCGCACATAGGTGCGGACACGCGAGCGGCGGTTCTTGTTGATCGCCGCGCGGCGGGCGATCTTGCGCGTTGCCTTTTTGGCCGAAGACGTGTTGGCCATGATGCCTCTCTTCCGATCTGGTGGGCGCCAGCGGGGTGCCGCAGGGCGCAAAAAACAAACGGGCAGCCACAGGCCGCCTCGGTTGGTGCGGCTTATAGTTCAGCTTTTCCGGCGCGTCAACGCCACTTGGCGGTCTTTTTGGAGCTGAAAACGCATCACGTCATGGCCCGCCTTCAGTCATTCGGCATCATGCCCTAGCGGTTGGTGAAATTCGGCTTCCGCTTCTCCACGAACGCGGCCATGCCTTCCTTCTGGTCGTCGAGCGCGAACAGCGAATGGAACAGGCGGCGCTCGAAGCGCAGCCCTTCAGCGAGCGTCGTCTCGTAGGCGCGGTTGACGGCCTCCTTGGTCATCATGACCGACGGCAGCGAGAACTCGGCGATCTTGGCCGCCGCCTTCAGCGCCTCCTCGGCGAGCTCGGCGACCGGCACCACCCGCGAGACAAGTCCGCTGCGCTCGGCTTCGGCAGCGTCCATCATCCGCCCGGTCAGGCACATGTCCATCGCCTTCGACTTGCCGACGAAACGGGTCAGCCGCTGCGAGCCGCCCATGCCCGGCATGACGCCGAGCGTGATTTCGGGCTGGCCGAACTTGGCGTTGTCGCCGGCGATGATGAAATCGCACATCATGGCCAATTCGCAGCCGCCGCCGAGCGCATAGCCCGCGACCGCCGCGATGATGGGCTTGCGCGTGCGCGTGAATTCCTCCCAGCCGACGAAGAAGTCCTGCGTGTAGGCGTCGGCGAAGGACATCGCCTGCATTTCCTTGATGTCGGCGCCGGCGGCAAACGCCTTCTCCGAGCCTGTAAGCACCATCGCGCCGATCTCGGGATCGGCATTGAACGCACGCGCCGCCGCCACGACCTCCACAAGGACCTGCGAATTCAGCGCATTGAGCGCCTTAGGCCGGTTCAGCGTGATCAGCCCGACCTTGCCGCGTGTTTCCACGATAATGGTTTCATAGGCCATGGTTCGCTTCCTTCCGCGGCAGTGGGACGATCGATACGTTCCTAGCTTACCGCTGACAGGTCCGGCAATAGAAGGTCGAGCGGCCGCTTTGCACGATGCGTTCGACGTGGCCGCGGCAGCCCGGCTTCGGGCATGGCTCCCCCTCGCGATCGTAGACCGCGAAGGAATGCTGGAAATAGCCGAGCGATCCGTCGGCCTGGACATAGTCGCGCAGCGAGGAGCCGCCGGCGGCGATCGCATCGGCGATGACCGAGCGGATCGCTTCGGCAAGGCGCGCGCTTTGCTCTTTCGCCTTCTTGGCCGACCCGGCGATGGTGCCGGCTTCGCGCAGCGGCGAGAGGCCGGCGCGCCACAAGGCCTCAGCCACGTATATGTTGCCGAGTCCGGCGATCAGCCGCTGGTCGAGCAGCGCTGCCTTGAGCGGCGATCTGCGACCCTTCAACAGCGAGGCGAGCAGGGGACCGTCGAGCGCGTTGCCAGTTGGCTCGATGCCGAGCCCCGCCAGCATCGGATGCGTGTCCGGCGCTCCTTCGGCAAACAGCATGAAGCCGAAGCGGCGCGGGTCGTTGAAGATGACGCGGGAGCGCTCGTCCCTCGGAGAGACGACGTCGAACACGACATGGTCGTGCGCCGCGCTTTTCGGGCGCTCGTGGTGGAAGGCGCCGGGGACGTCGCTGCTATCCGCGGCTTCGATCCGGAACGACCCCGACATGCCGAGATGGCAGATGAGAACCGGCCCGTTTTCGATATGCATCGTCAGGTATTTGGCGCGCCGACCAAGCGCCGTCACGGTCTTGCCGGCAAGCCGTTCCGAAAAGCGTTCGGGGAAAGGAAAGCGAAGGTCGGGCCTGCGCGCCTTGACCTTGACGAGCCGCGCCCCTTCCAGGACCGGCTGCAGACCGCGCCGGACGGTCTCGACTTCGGGCAGCTCAGGCATCGCCGCCTATCGTCGCAAGGAACGATGTTCCGTGGCGACCGGCAGCCAGGCCGAGGTGGTCCGCGACGGTCTCGCCGATATCGGCGAAGGTCGGCCTGAGCCCGATGTCGCCGCCCGTCAGTCCCGGCCCGATACCGATCACCGGAATGCGTTCGCGCGTATGGTCGGTGCCGCGCCAGGTCGGATCGTTGCCATGATCGGCTGTGAGGATGAGCAGGTCGCCAGGCCTTATCCGCGACAGCGCCTCCGGCAGCCGGCGGTCGAACGCTTCAAGCGCTCCGGCATAGCCGGCGACGTCGCGCCGGTGACCGAACTCGGTATCGAAATCGACAAAATTGGCAAAAACCAGGTCGCCGTCGCCGGCATCGTCCATCGCGCCGAGCGCTTTGTCGAACATTGCCATGTTGCCGCCGGCCTTGCGCACTTCCGAAATGCCGCAATGAGCGAAGATGTCGCCGATCTTGCCGACGGCGATGACCTTGCTGCCGCGCCCGGTCAGCCGGTCGAGCAGGGTCGGCTCCGGCGGCGGCACCGCATAGTCGCGGCGATTGTGGGTGCGCTGAAATGTGGCCGGCGTCTCGCCCACGAATGGCCGAGCGATCACCCGCCCGATCTTGAGCGGCTCAACCAGCCGACGCACCGTGAGGCAAAGCTCATAAAGCCGCTCCAGGCCGAAATGCGTCTCATGCGCGGCGATCTGCAGCACGGAATCGATCGACGTGTAGCAGATCGGCTTGCCGGTGCGGATATGCTCCTCGCCGAGCCGCTCGATGATCTGGGTTCCGGGTGCATGGCAGTTGCCGAGGATCCCCGGCAGCTTGCCCTCGCGGATGATGGCGTCGGTCAGGTCGGCCGGAAAGGCGGGCACCGTATCGGGGAAATAGCCCCAATCGAAACGCACCGGCAGGCCGGCGATCTCCCAGTGGCCGGAGGGCGTGTCCTTGCCGCTCGACACTTCCTGGGCGGCTCCATGAAAGGCCGAGGCGACCGGGGGCGCGTCGATACCGGTTTTCAGTCCCGTCGCGGTTTGCGCCGCCCGGCCAAGGCCGAGCGACATCATGTTGGGCACCGCGAGCGGCCCTTTGCGCAAACCTTGCCGATCGGCACGACCATCGGCGCAGGCCTGAAAAATATGTCCGAACGTGTCGGCGCCCGCATCGCCATAGCGTTCGGCGTCGGCCGCGCCGCCGATGCCGAAAGAATCGAGAACGAACAGGAACGCGCGCGCCATGGGTATCTTTGTTGTCAGCCTTGATCGCCAGACATAAGGTTCCCCGGCGGCGTTGGCAAATCGGAAACCAAACCGCAACGGCTTGGCGCCATAGTTGCGGCGAGGCGCGGATGCGGGGCGGGAGCGTGGCAGGTATGGCAAGGCGCGGCAAAACCGCGGCAAAGCAGGCCGTGAAGATGTGCGCGGCCGCTCTCGCGGCCTTAGGCGCCGCCTCCTCGCCGGCACGCGCCGACTGGCGTGACGACATCGGCACGTTCCGCATCGGCATCGTCGCCGAACCGGGCGGGGGCAACACCGTCCCGGGCCTCGCGCGCCTGACCGACGCCTATGCCAATGCGCTCGGCATGAAGGTCGAGTTCGTCGTTGCGCGCGACTACGCGGCGCTGATCGAGGCGCAGGCGAGCGGGCGCGTGCAATATGCGATCTATTCCGCTCTCGCCTATGCCACGGCCTCGGAACGCTGCGGCTGTGTCGAGGCTCTGGTGGCGCCGGTCGATGCGGACGGCGCCGTCGGCATCCGTTCCGTCCTTGTGACGCGCGACGGCCGGCTTCCGGACCTTGCCGCCATGGCTTCGCACCGGATCGCGATAGCGCCGGCCGAAAATGTCGGCGGCGCGCTGCTGCCGCTGGCGGCGCTGCCGGCCGAAGGCGTCAACATCACGCGGGATTCGCCCTTTCTGGCGCGCGCCGCTTCAGCCGCCGCGGCCGAGACGATGCTGAGCGGCGGCGAAGCGGACGCCATGTTCGGCTGGGAACCGGCCGATACCGGCGGCCGGTCCAGCCGTTCCGAGGGCACCGTCGCGCGGCTGGAGGCTGCCGGCGTCCCCGAGGCGTCGCTTCGGGTGTTGTGGACCTCGGGCCTCTTGCGCTTCGGCCCGCACGCCGTCCGCAATGATCTCGATCCCGAGGCAAAGCGCCGGCTGACGGTCTTCCTGACCAATCTCAGGTCCCAGACGCCCGACATATACGACCTGCTGGAGGCGGCGCATTCCGGTGGCTTTGTGCCGGCGGCGTCCAAGGATTACGCTATGGCCACGGCCATTGTGCGGCACGCATCCGACGGCCGGGACTGACCGTCAGCAATCGCTGCAGGGGATCTTTGGGCTCCGGCGAGGCCGGAGATAATAGGTCTCGCTCATCTTTATGTGGCTAAAGGTCGACAACAATCCAAGCGCCTTCTGCTGGTTGTTGTTCTCGCTCCAGGCGATGACGGGCACATAGCCGAGGTCGCTTTCCACGCGGACCAGGAAAGTGTTGCGGATTATCAGCGTCGAGGGGACGGTCGTGGTGTCGCCGGGATTGGCATCGACGCTGTAGGTGTTGCCCACCAGCTTGCGCGACCACGCCACCCTCACTGTCGGCGACGCCTCGTCGGATATCTGTATGCCGGTGATGATGATCGTCGGATCCGAGCGATTGTAGGGCCGAAGCGTCGATATGCCGATCTTCATCATTGCATCGAGGTTAGCCTTCACGACGGCCTGCTGCTGCGTGACGAGGTCCGCGACCATGCTGCCGATGCGGCTGACCTTCTTGCCGGTCTCGATGGCCTGCGAGGCCTCCATCGTTATGAAGTACATGATCAGGAGCACCGGCACGATGAACGCGAACTCGATCGCCGCGACGCCGCGGCGATCGCGGCAAAACCGCGCCACCTTCGCCGAAATCCCCCGGAGTGCCCCCGCACTATGCATATCGTCCTCCACGCCGCGGCTTAGCCGTCGAGCAGTCTCAATTGTCGTCGAACGGTTCGTTCTGCCAGGTCACCGATGCGAAATGCAGCGTTTTCTTGTCCTTCAGATTTGCCATCGACTGGGCCAGGAAATCGGTCATCACCGGCCATTTGTAGAACACGCGCAGCATGTTGATGGTCTCTGCCAATCCGGGCGAGACGGTTGGGGTCGTCGAGTTCGTCCCCTGTGTAAGCACGATATCTCCATCCACGATCTTGAAGCCCGCCGTGGCGGCGTCGGCGAAACTCGGATATTCGCGCAAATCGACCAGCAATCCCGGGCAGTCCTTGGCCACCATGATCTCAAGTCTGCTGCAGATCAGCTGCTTGATCGAGGCTTCTGTGACGTTCGACTGCTGCAACTGCCCGGTCCGCAGCTGGCGGGCGACATCGTCGGTGACGTTGGCCATCACCTCCTGGCCTGCGAACGAAATGCAGCTCTCGAGGATGGCGAAGACGAGAAGCGCGAACGGGATGGCCAGCATCGCGAATTCCATCGCCGTGCTGCCGCGCCTGTCGCTGAAGAAGCCGGGGCGGACTCTGACCCGCGCCCTGTTGTCCATGCCGTTGCCGGATGTGGCATCCTTGCTCATATTGCGTTCCTGCCGATCCCCTTTGCGGTACCGGCGGCAAGGTTAGCGATAACCCATTGAGTTCCGGTTTTGATGATCGTTAAATTCGTCGGGCACGCTTTAAGCTGTCTTTAATGCCCATAGGTTCGCCCTCGCAGGGCTCAGTGCCCGGCGCTCATTTCGGCTTCGGAAGTTTTCTCGGCCTCGCTCTTGAAGGCGCTCTCGCAATAGGGCGTGCAGGACATGGTCTGGACGTCGGCGCGTCGGTAGATGCGCACCGAGGAGGCGGCTTGTCGCACGACGGTCACCTGTTCGTCGATGATCGGGCTGCCTTCCGAATCGAGCACGACCAGATTGGTGACGCCGAAGCCCTTACCGGTGAGAACGATGGTCGAGGCGTCCTGCACGGAGGCGTCGGCGATTGCCGGATTGCCGATGACGACCGTATCGGCCCCGCGTGACAATTTGACGATCTTGGCCTGGTTCATGGTGACTTCTATGCCGGCGCCGGCCCTGGCCGGCATGACCAAGGCAGCAGTTGCCAGCAGCGCGGCGACTGGAAACAGCGATCTCGACAAGGTCATTGAAGCGCTCCCGGCAGGCAGATTCTTCAACGGAACATGAACGAGATTGGTGAAGTAACGGTTAAACCCGGCCCGGCATGATTAAGGATCGCCTGCATGGTGCGCCATGCGTCGATGGCCTTACTGTTTTAGGAATATTGCACAAGCGCCGGTTTCTCGGAAACCCGGACCTCTGGCGATGTTTAGGCCACGGTTAACCACACAGGGCATTCGCCACCGGAAAGGAATCGGTAAGGCTGTTTATTAAGCCGATCGAAACGGCTTCTCCCTAGATTTGCAGCATCCGATCAACCCGGAAGAGAAGTTGACGGAAGTGCTGTAACACGTGGAGTAGGAGCTCTCGAATGTCTAATCTTATCGCACGTTTCGTGAAGGACGAATCCGGCGCGACCGCCATCGAATACGGTCTGATCGCCGCTCTCATCGCGCTTGCCATCATGGTTGGCGCTACCCAGCTCGGCGGCGCGCTGAACGCCAAGTTCGCCAACATCGCTGCTACCCTGAACGGCGCCACGGCTCCGTAATAAGGCTGCGTATCGCGCTTTTTCGGCAGAAAGGAAAAGGGCCGCCAGCTGGTGGCCCTTTTTCATGCAGTCGGCCGATTTTGATCGTCCGGCCTCATCGATCGTTAATCCAGCGCGCCTAGGATGCCGCTGAAAACATGCCACAGGCACGCCGCATCCATGCTTGAAGCCGTGATCTTCGTCGTCTTTCCTTTCTGCATGCTGTTCGCTGCGATCTCGGACACCCTGTCGATGACGATCGCCAACCGCGTTCCTGTGCTGTTGGTGGCGACATTCGCGCTTGTTGCGCCGCTCGCCGGCATGGACTGGGCAACCTATGGCTGGCACTTCGCCGCCGGCGCCCTTGTGCTTGCCACGACCTTCGGCCTTTTTGCGCTCGGCGGCATGGGCGGCGGCGACGCCAAGCTTCTGGCCGCGACCGCTCTGTGGATGGGCCTCAACATCAACCTGATCGGCTATCTGGTGACGTCGGCTTTCATCGGCGGCCTGCTTACCCTCGCAATCCTTGCCTACCGGAAATCGCCGCTCGCCACGTACACCGGCCACAGCCGATTTCTGCGCCATTTCGCGGATGAGAGCGTTGGCATCCCATATGGCATCGCGCTTGGCGCGGGTGGACTGATCACTTTCCCGGATTCGCCGCTGATGGTCTGGGCGCTGGAGAGGCTCACGACATAGGCCCCGCGATCTCGATGTCGGCGATCCCAGGCGGCCGCCTTTTATCAGATCGGAAGGCGGCCCCGGGCCGCTTTTTCTGTTAACGGCGGGCCGTTCAATCCAATTTGAGTAAACCTTAAATTAATCACGATCGTAAGCATTACATTAACCTTGTTTTGACGATTGCAGCTGCAAAGTCCGGCCTGGCGAGGTGGTTTGCCATGAGGCGAAGGGTTTCGGACGAATGCCAGCATCCCGATTGATTATTCTGGGCGTGGCTGCGGTCGCGGCGGGTGGCGCGGGCTACGTGGCGAAGAACATGGTCGTCGCGCCGCCGCCTCAGGTCATCGTCGATGCGCCCAAGCAGCCGGCGATCGCATTGCAGGATGTGCTGGTGCTTTCCGGTGACGTGTCGATGGGCAGCCAGCTCGGCACCAACATCAGCTGGGAAGAATGGCCGGCCGATGGCGTCAACGCCAATTTCATCACGCGCGCCGCCGAGCCTGACGCGATCGAAAAGCTCAAGGGCTCGGTCGCCCGCGTTGCCATGTATACCGGCGAGCCGTTGCGGCGCTCCAAGCTGGTCGGCGAGGGGCAGAGCTTCATGTCGTCGATCCTGCCTTCCGGCATGCGCGCCGTCGCGACCGCGATATCGGCCGATACGTCCGCGGGCGGCTTCATCCTGCCCAACGACTTCGTCGACGTCATCATGACGCGCCGCGCCGACACCGGCAATGGCGGCAGCGGCTTCAACACGGAGACGATCCTCAAGAACATCCGCGTGCTGGCCATCGACCAGACCATCCAGGAAGACGAGGAAGGCAAGAAGACCAGGGTCGGCCAGACCGCGACGCTGGAGCTGACGCCGCAGCAGGCGGAGATCATCACAGTGGCGCAGCAGATGGCCGACCGCCTGACGCTGGCGCTGCGCCCGATCACCGACATCCATGAAAAGACGACGGACGAAGCCGACTATCTGGTCAACGGCAACGGCCGACGCGGAACCGTGCGGCTGATCAAGTCCGGCGAGGTTTCCGAGGTGGGAGCAAGGAAATGAGGCTGAACGGTAAACTGCTGCCCTTCCTGGCCGCCGCGGCGATCGGTTTTTTCGTGCTCGGCACCGGCGCCCCGGGGCTGGTCGAAGCCAAGGCCGCGGGAGCCGGCGTGTCGGCTTCCGTTGCCACGCAGCGCGTCAAGCTCGGCCTCAACAAATCCGTGGTCATCGACTTGCCCAGCGACGCCTATGATATCCTCGTCGCCAATCCGGCGGTTGCCGATGCCGTGACGCGCACCGCGCGGCGCATCTACCTGTTCGGCAAGGCGGTCGGCGAGACCAACATTTTCGTCTTCGGCCCCAATGGCGAGCAGATCGTCAGCCTGGATCTGGCCGTCGAGCGCGACGTCGCAGGGCTGGAAGACTATCTCAAGCGCTTCATCCCATCCTCGCAGATCAACGTCGAGCTTCTCAATGATAACGTCGTCCTGACGGGCATGGTCGACACGCCCCTCGATGCCAAGCGGGCCGTCGACCTTGCAACCATCTTCGTGTCCGGCGGCGAAGCGACGACGGGTCAATATTCGCAGACCGCCGCCGGCGGCTCGGTCAATGGCGGCGTCGACATCAACAACCCCGACCAGGAGCGCCGGACCTCCAAGATCGTCAACCTCTTGCAGATCATCGGCGATGACCAGGTGACGCTCAAGGTGACCGTCGCCGAAGTCAGCCGCTCGGTGATGAAGCAGCTCGGCGTTAACTTGGTTGGCCGCGGTGGCAGCAATGGCATCAGCTATGGTGCGATCAGCGATACTTTCCCGGGTCTGGGCAAGCCACTGTCCGCCTCAGGCTTGAACTTCGCCACTTCATCCCTGCAAGGCACCATCAACGCCATGGAGCAGTCTGGTGCCATGAAGACACTGGCGGAGCCAACGTTAACGGCGGTCTCCGGGGAGAAGGCGACGTTCAAGGTCGGCGGCGAATACAACATAGTGACCGCCGTCACCAGCAACAAATCGACAGACAATCAGAATGCCGACAGAACCTGGACGTCATCGAAGGTCGACTATGGCATCGGACTGGAATTCCAGCCGGTGGTCCTGTCGGCTGGCCGTATCAGCCTGAAAGTGAGAACCGCGGTGTCAGAGCCGACGACGGAAGGCTCCGTTGCATTTGGCGATACCAATATCATATCGCTGCGCAAGCGCTTGGCGGATACGACCGTGGAGCTGCCTTCCGGGGGATCGATGATGATCGCCGGACTTGTTCGTGACGATGTGCGCCAGGCCCTCAACGGCCTGCCTGGCCTGACAAAGATACCGGTCCTCGGCGCTCTGTTTCGTAGCCGTGACTTCGTGCGCAACGAAAGCGAGCTCGTCATCATCATCACGCCTTACCTAGTCAAGCCTGTGGCACGCAACGATCTGGCGAAGCCTGATGACAATTTCAATCCTGCGAGCGACGGCGCCGGCATGTTCCTCGGCCGCGTCAACCGCGTCTACGGCACCATGCAGACCGACAGGCCAGCCGGCCGCTACCACGGCGTCGTGGGCTTCATCTACAAATGAGTGGGAATGCGGATATGTCCAAGTCAGCATCGAAGGTCATGACGGTCCGGACAGCATCCGGTATCGCAAGGATCCGTCGGCAGGTGGTCCCGGCATTGGCGGTCATGCTTGCCGCGTCGCTCGCAGGTTGCGCCAACCGCGACAGCGTAACCGTCGGGTCGATACCGGACGACTACCGCACGACCCATCCGATCGTCATTGCCGAGAAGAACCAGAAGATCGACCTGCCGGTCGGCGCCGGTGATCGCGGCATGACCGGTGCGCAGCGCGATACGCTGCTCGGTTTTCTCGACGGCTACGACAAGAGCGCCGCGCCGGCGCTGACGATCGCGATGCCGGCCGGATCCGCCAATGAGCTTGCCGCCAGGGCCGCCGGTCGCGATTTTGCCAGGCTCGCCATGGCGGCAGGCGTCAAGCGCAACCGCATCGTCATGACATCCTATCAGTCGGCGGTGCCGGAGGCGTCAGCGCCGGTGCGCGTCGCCTTCGTCGCGGTGAGGGCCCAGACCGACAAATGCGGGCGTTGGCCCGAGGACATGCTGGAGACGTCGCAGAACAAGCACTACGCCGACTTCGGCTGCTCCTATCAGAACAACCTCGCAGCACAGCTGGCCAATCCCAATGATCTGATCGGGCCGCGCAAACAGTCCGACATAGACGCCGAAAATCGCGGCGCGGTGATCGACAAGTACCGCGAGAGGGGCATCTCGGACGAGTTCCTCGGCAATTCGGAAGTAACCTACTAAGCTGCGCCGGACGACGAAGAAAGCAGTCACGGAAAGAGCATGACGATGAGCAATCTTGCCTACGACACGCCCGCCGAAACCGGCGACCTTTCGCAGCAGGACATCGCCGCCATGCAGGCGCTGCGCCCCGTGCCGCGTATTTCGATCCAGGCCTTCTGCGAGACCGAGGGGGTCGCCAACCCCGTCGAGCGCGCCGGCGAGGATCGCCGGATGGCCAAGGCCCATCTCAAGGTCCATATGGGTGGCATCCCGACCGCGATCGAGTTCTACCAGTCCGCGCCGACACCGAACCTGATCCTGCTGGAATCGCGCAGCGAACCGCAGCAGCTGCTCGAACAGCTCGGGCAGCTCTCGGAATATTGTGATCCGTCCTCCAAGGTGGTGGTTATCGGCCACTACAACGACGTCGGGCTCTACCGCGAGCTGATCCGTTCGGGCATTTCCGAATATGTCATCGCGCCGGTCTCGATGACAGACATCGTCAGCGTCGTGTCGTCGATCTTCGTCGATCCGGATTCGGAGCCGATCGGCCGCTCGATCGCGTTCATCGGCGCCAAGGGCGGCGTCGGCTCCTCGACCATCGCTCACAATGTCGCCTGGGCGATGTCTTCCCTGTTCAAGTCCGAGGTCGTCATCGCCGATCTCGATCTCGCCTTCGGCACCGCCAACATCAATTTCGATCAGGATCCGGCGCAAGGCATCGCCGAGGCGGTGTTTTCACCGGAGCGGGTGGACGAGGTCTATCTTGACCGTCTGCTTGCGCAATGCGCCGAGCATCTGTCGTTGCTCGCAGCTCCCTCCACGCTCGAGCGCGTCTACGATTTCGACTCCGAGGCCTTCGCGCAGATCATAGAGACAGCGCAGCGCAGCGCGCCTCTGCTTGTCCTCGATGTCCCTCACGTCTGGAGCGGGTGGACCAAGAGCACGCTGATCAAGGCGGACGAGATCGTCATCACGGCCACGCCCGAGCTCGCAAATCTTCGCAACACCAAGAACATGGTGGACATGCTGAAGCGGCTGCGTCCGAACGATCCGCCACCGAAGCTGATCATCAACCAGGCGGGAGTGCCGAAACGGCCCGAGATCGCGGCGTCCGATTTCGCCGAACCGCTCGGCATCACGCCGATGGCGGTGATCAACTTCGAACCGCTGCTGTTCGGCAATGCCGCCAACAACGGCCGCATGCTCTCCGAGATGGACGCCAAGAGCCCCGTCGTGACCACCATCAATGAAATAGCGCATGTGCTGACCGGACGCAGCGAAATCAAGACAAGGAAGAAAGCAGGCCTGGGCTCGATCCTCGGCAAGCTCTCGCGCAACAAGAAGTGACGCTGATTGAGCGGCATCGGGTAGTCGATCATGTTTGGTAAAAGAGGCAAAGACGACGGCAGCCGGGCAACGCCCGAATTCCGTCCGCCGGCATCCGCTCCCGCCGCCGCTCCAACCGGGACGATGACGGCCGAACGACCGGCCGCGCCGCCGTCCGGCACGCCGGCCACGCCGCCGGCGCGCCGGCCCGTCGAGGCGCCGCCCATGGCGCCGGAGCCGCCAAGAAGGGTTCAGCGCGAGCGCTCCGAGACCTATTACGACACCAAGAGCCAGGTGTTTTCGGCGCTCATCGACACGATCGACCTGTCGCAGCTCGCCAAGCTCGATCCCGAAAGCGCGCGCGAGGAAATCCGCGACATCGTCAACGACATCATCGCGATCAAGAATTTCGCGATGTCGATCTCCGAGCAGGAAGAACTGCTCGAGGACATCTGCAACGACGTTCTGGGTTATGGACCGCTGGAGCCGTTGCTTGCCCGCGACGACATAGCCGACATCATGGTCAACGGCTCCAAGAACGTCTACATCGAAGTCAATGGCAAGGTCGAACAGACCGGCGTCCGTTTCCGCGATAACCAGCAGCTGCTCAACATCTGCCAGCGCATCGTCAGCCAGGTCGGCCGCCGCGTCGACGAATCGAGCCCGATCTGCGACGCGCGCCTGCCCGACGGCTCGCGCGTCAACGTCATCGCGCCGCCGCTGTCGATCGACGGCACCGCGCTCACCATCCGCAAGTTCAAGAAGGACAAGCTGACGCTGGACCAGCTGGTCAAGTTCGGCGCCATCTCGCCGCAAGGCGCGGAAATCCTCAAGATCATAGGCCGCGTCCGCTGCAACGTCGTCATCTCGGGCGGCACGGGCTCCGGCAAGACGACGCTGCTCAACTGTCTGACCAACTATATCGACCGCGAGGAGCGCGTCATCACCTGCGAGGATTCGGCGGAACTACAGCTGCAGCAGCCGCATGTGGTCCGTCTCGAAACCCGGCCGCCCAATCTGGAGGGCGAAGGCGAGGTGACCATGCGCGACCTGGTCAAGAACTGCCTGCGCATGCGGCCGGAGCGGATCATCGTCGGCGAAGTGCGCGGACCGGAGGTGTTCGACCTTCTTCAGGCGATGAATACCGGTCACGACGGCTCGATGGGCACGATCCACTCGAACAGCCCGCGCGAATGCCTCAATCGTATCGAATCGATGATCGCCATGGGCGGCTATTCTCTGCCGCAGCGGACGGTGCGCGAGATCGTCGTCGGCTCGATCGACGTGATCATCCAGGCGGCTCGCCTGCGCGATGGCTCACGCCGCATCACCCACATCACCGAGGTGGTCGGCATGGAAGGCGATGTCATCATCACCCAGGATCTTGTGCTCTACAACATCAAGGGTGAAGACGCCGGCGGCCGGCTGGTCGGCGAGCATGTGTCGACAGGCATCGGCCGTCCGCAATTCTGGGACCGCGCCCGCTATTATGGCGAGGAGCAGCGCCTCGCCAATGCGCTCGAGGCGATGGAGAAACGCGCTGACTGATGCATCTGGAGGTTGGAAGCAATTCCAGGAAAAGTGTGATGCGGTCGGGTTCGGCGACTTCGCCGTAACTTTCCGTCCGCAATTGCGTCAAGACAAAGAGACAGGGCGGTTCGCCGTTTCCTTGGAACGGCGAAATGTCCTAGGGACCCCGGTCGATGTTCGGAATTGACACCACCGTACTGGCTTTCATCGTGCTTGCCGGCTTCAGCGCCGGCGCGGTGGCCTATGCTTTCCTGTTCACGCGCATCGACAACGAGAAGCAGGCCGGCAAGCGGCTTCAGACCATCAAGACAGCCGAAACGGACCGGTCGGTGGTGAAAGCGACGCGCGACCGCGCCGCGGAAGCGGTCAAGCGGCGAAAAAACGTTCAGGACACGCTGAAGCAGCTCGACGAGAAGCAGAAGACCAATGATCGCAACGTCAAGAAACCGCCGCTGAAGGTTCAGATCCGCCAAGCCGGCATGCAGGTTCCGATCGAGCGTTTCTATATCTATTCCGCTGTTTGCGGGATCATCCTGACGGCCGTTCTCTTTTTCCTCGGCGCGCCCCTATGGGCGCTGCCCGGTGCCCTGCTGGTGGGCGGCCTCGGCCTGCCGCGCTGGTTCGTGTCGTTTCGCCGCACACGTCGCACCAAGGCCTTCCTGGAAGAATTTCCGAACGCGCTCGACATCATCGTGCGCGCGGTCAAGTCCGGCCTGCCGCTCAATGATGCGATCCGCCTGATCGCCAACGAATCGCCCGAACCGGTCCGGTCCGAATTCCGCCGCATCGTCGATTCCCAGCAGATGGGCATGTCGGTGCCCGACGCCGCCATGCGCATGCCCGAGACGATGCCGTGCAGCGAAGCCGGCTTCTTCGGCATCGTCATCCAGATTCAGTCGCAGGCCGGCGGCAACCTGTCCGAGGCGCTGGGCAACCTTTCGCGCGTCCTGCGCGACCGCAAGAAGATGAAGGCCAAGGTCCAGGCGCTGTCGATGGAAGCCAAGGCATCGGCCGTCATCATCGGCGCCTTGCCGTTCGTCGTCGCCTTCCTCGTCTATCTGTCGAGCCCGAACTACATCATGCCGCTGTTCACCACCAACGTCGGCAACCTGATCCTCGGCTGCTCGGGTGTGTGGATGTCGATCGGCATCCTGGTGATGCGCAAGATGATGAACTTCGAAGTGTAGGGGCGCGGATCCGGTGACAGAGCAGGTCGTCAAAACACTCACCGACCCTTCTTTCCTGATCGCGATGCTGGTCGGCATCGCCGTGTTCGCGACCGTCTTCACGCTCCTGCCGGCGTTCGGCGGCACGTCGCTCAAGTCGCGCATGAAAAGCGTGGCGCTCGAACGCGACAAAATGCGCGCCGAGCAGCGTGCGCGGCTGGCCAACGAGGCCGACCGCCGCCGCAAGGGCCTGCGCGAGGAACAGTCCATCGGCATGCGCAACATCGTCGACCGCCTGGATCTCAGGCGCGCGCTTGCCGACGAGAGCACGATCCAGAAGCTCAAGGTCGCGGGCTTCCGCGGCCAGAACCCGCTGACACGCTTCCTCTTTTTCCGCCTGGTCCTGCCATTCGTCGGTTTTGCCTTGGCGGCCATCTATCTGTTCGTGCTCGGCGGCCTGCCGCAGCAGCCGGCCTTCATCAAGCTGTTCGTCTGTGTCGTTGTCGCCTATGGCGGCTTCTATGCGCCGATCCTCTACGTCAACAACCGCGCGACCAAGCGCAAGCAGTCGATCCAGCTGGCGTGGCCGGACGCGCTCGACCTGATGCTGATCTGCGTGGAATCCGGCATGTCGGTGGAAGCGGCCCTGCGCAGGGTAGCCGACGAGATCGGCACGCAGTCGGTGGCGCTTGCCGAGGAATTCGTGCTCACCAATGCGGAGCTGTCCTATCTGCAGGACCGCAAGAACGCCTATGAGAACCTGGCAAGCCGCACTGGCCTGGAATCGGTGAAGTCGGTATCCCAGGCCCTGGTCCAGGCTGAGCGCTACGGCACGCCGGTGGCGCACGCGCTACGCGTGCTCGCCTCGGAAAGCCGCGACATGCGCATGAACGCCGCCGAGAAGAAGGCCGCGGCACTTCCGCCGAAGCTTACCGTGCCGATGATCCTGTTCTTCCTGCCGGTTCTGTTCGCCATCATTCTGGGACCGGCCGGCATCCAGGTCAGCCAGCGCGGCATCTTCGGCGACCAGCACAGCTCCTCGAGCCAGTAAAGCAATTCCAGGAAAAGGGTCGAGCGGTTTTCCGTCCGGAATTGCGTAAAAACAAAGAGTTAGGGCCGTTCGCTTCAAATCAAAAAGCCGCGCGGGATCCGCGCGGCTTTTTTTGAACGGTGGTCGATTTGGCAATGCCGTCCGCGGTCAGTTCGTGGCGATCTTCGCCTTGGCCTTGTCCTGATCCTTCAATTGGCTCCAGGCGTTCTGCTGGGCAAGCATCTGGCGCAGATAGGCGACGTTGGCCTGCGCCTGTTCGGGCGACAGTTCCTGCGAGGCGATCTTCTCGGCTTCGTCGAAGCGGCCCTGCAGGCCGACGACCAGAGCGAGGTTCTGCCGCACTCTGCTGTCGGCGCCGGGCTGCTGCGCGGCGGAGCGCATATAGGTTTCTGCCGTGCGCAGGTCGCCTTCGAGCACATAGGACATGCCGAGATTGGACAGCACCGAAGGCTCGTTCGGCTTCAGTTCCAGCGCCTTGCGATAGTCTTGCCGCGCTTCGTCTTTCTGTCCCATCTGGTCGAGAATGGCGGCTTCCGCCGACACCAGCTTCCAGTCCGGATATTCGGGCGTCTGCGCGCGCCGCACGGCATCGAGGGCCGGTTCGAACTGGCCGTTGGCGGCAAGCGCCTTGCCATAGGCTGCAAGCACCTCGCGATCCTTGGGATAGGCGATCGCCAGCTTGCGCATCACCGCCAAAGACTGGTCGGCATCGCCGTCCATCTGCAGCGCCGCCGCGAAATTCATCGCGACGCGCTTGTCGCCCGGATTGCGGGCATAGGACTGGCCGAGCCTGGACGTGGCGGTACGCAATTCGCCGGACGACATCGTTTCCAGCGGCCTGCTGTCGGGGCGGGAGATGGAGCCCGTGGTGAACTTGCTGGTGCTGCCGCAACCCGCCACGCTGGCCGCCAGCGCCGCCATGAAAGCCGTGGTGATCAGACGCTTGGCTGTAAGGTTCAACGCTTCGGTCGGCATCGGCGCCCGGTCTCCATTCCTGTGCGGCCATTGGCTGGCCGTCTTCCCTCCGGCAGAAATATTCTGTTAACCCTAACGGACCGTTAAGAAGCGCCGACTCGAACTGTTCGGCCGGAGATCATCGCATGCCTGTCGAACTCATTGAGCAGAAGCCGGAAGCCGCCTTGCCTGTCTATCTGGTGGCGAAGGACGCCCTTGAAGCCGCGGCGCTGCCGCCCTCCGCCGTCGCCTGGGCAAGAGCCAACGGTTTTTCCGGCGAGGCAGGGCGCACGCTGGTCCTGCCGGGCGAGGGTGGCGGGCTTGCCGGCGCGCTGTTCGGGACAGGCGATGGCGAAAGCGTTCTTGCCCTCGGCGCGCTCGCAAGGGCGTTGCCGGAGGGCGACTGGCATTTCGCATCGCGCCCGGCGCAACCCGATCTCGCGGCGCTCGCGCTTGTCCTCGGCGGCTATGTCTTTACTCGTTACGGCAAGAAGCCCGGCAAGACTTTGCGCTTCGCGCTTCCGGAGGGCACCGACGCGGCGCATGTCAGCCGTGTCGCCGACAGCGTGTTCCTGACACGCGACCTCGTCAACACGCCGACCAGCGACCTCGGTCCGGTCGAATTGGAAGAAGCCGCCCGAAAACTGGCGACCGCCCACGGCGCCGATATCTCGGTGATCCATGGTGACGATCTCCTGATGCGGAATTTCCCGATGATCCACGCCGTCGGCCGGGCCTCCACTGGCGCGCCGCGGCTGATCGACATGAGCTGGGGACCGGGCGACGCGCCGAAGGTGACGCTGGTCGGCAAGGGCGTCTGCTTCGATACCGGCGGCCTCGACATCAAGCCGTCGTCGGGCATGCTTCTGATGAAGAAGGACATGGGCGGCGCCGCCAACGTGCTGGGTCTCGCCGCTATGATCATGGCGGCGAGACTGAATGTCCGGCTGCGCGTGCTGATCCCCGCCGTCGAGAATTCGATCGCCGGCAATGCCTTCCGGCCCGGCGACGTGCTCAGGAGCCGCAAGGGCATCACGGTCGAGATCGGCAACACGGACGCCGAAGGCAGGCTGATCCTGGCCGACGCGCTGGCGCTGGCCGACGAGGAGCAGCCCGCTTTGCTGGTCGACATGGCGACGCTGACCGGAGCCGCCCGCGTCGCGCTGGGGCCCGATCTGCCGCCTTTCTACACCAACGACGAGACGCTTGCCGCCGACCTGGCCGCGGCGTCGGTGGCGGTCGAGGATCCACTGTGGCGCATGCCTTTGTGGCGACCTTACGATGCAAAGCTTTCCTCGAAGATCGCCGACATCAACAATGTGACGACGGACGGCTTTGCCGGATCGATCACCGCCGCGCTTTTCCTCAAGCGCTTCGTCGAGAAGACCGACAGCTGGGCACATTTCGACATCTTCGCCTGGAACCCGGCCGACCGACCCTACGGCCTGACCGGCGGCGAAGCCCAAGGCATTCGTGCGCTGGAGCGGATAATTACGCAGCGATTTGCCTGAGCCGGAAGACCAAGCGGCAGATCGTCACTGAAACGGAACCGAAACAATTTGCCGGCATGCTTGGACGATGTCGATCTCGATGCGCCCGAGCCAGGCCTTGCGACTGTGGCAGCAGGTGATGCTGGCCCAGGTGCGCGACGGCGAGCCCGATCTCACCATGCGCCAGACGGCTATCCTGTTCACCATCTATCTCGATCCGCCGCCCCATACGGTGCGCGGGCTGGCCGCCAAGCTCAACGTCACCAAGCCTGTCATCACCCGGGCGCTGGACACGATGGGCGCGCTGAAGCTGGTCTCGCGCCACCGCGACGAGCTCGACAAGCGCAACGTGCTGATCCGGCGCACGGTGGAAGGCGCGCTCTTTGTCGAGCGCTTCGGCGATGGTATCGTCGCCAGGGCGCACGAACTGCCCATCTGACCTCATTGCCCCCATCTGAGTTCACTGCTGATTTGACTGGATTATCGATTTGACCGCCAGAGATGCCCGCCTTCATGCCTTCCGCTCCGACCTTGCCGATGCGAGGCTGAAGGGCGAGGTCGCCGCCGACCGCTTCGTCAACGGCCGCCCGGCGCGGATCACGGCGTCGGTCGCCGACCTGCGCAAGGCGCCGCGTCCCGACGCCGGCGTTAACACGCAGGCGCTGTTCGGCGACGACGTGCTGGTCTTTGAGGATGCCGAGGGTTGGGCCTGGGTGCAGGCCGAGCGCGACGGTTATGTCGGCTATGTGGCCGACAATCTGCTTGGCGCGCGCGAACATGCGCCCACGCATATCGTTTCCGTGCCGCGCACCTTCCTCTATCCCGCACCGGATCTCCGCTTTCCGGTCAGCGGACAGCTGTCGATGGGATCGACAGTGACGGTAACCGGCTCGGCCGAAACGCGCGGCACGAATTATGCGCTGCTGCCCTCCGGCCAGGCGGTCATCGTCGGCCATCTGCGGCCGATCGCGGAACTGGCGGAGGACTACGTCACGGTCGCCGAGAGCTTCCTCGGCACGCCTTATCTCTGGGGCGGGGTCTCGGGCTTCGGCATCGATTGTTCCGGCCTCGTGCAGTTGGCAATGCGCATGACGGGCAAGGATGTCCTGCGCGACGCCGACATGCAGGCGGCGTCGATCGGCACGCCGTTGGAGCCGGGTCCGGACTATTCAGGTCTCCGGCGCGGCGATCTCGTCTTCTGGAAAGGCCATGTCGCGATCATGACCGACGAAAGAGACATGATCCACGCCAATGGCCACACCATGCTGGTCTCGCGCGAAGGCCTTAAAGAGGCGGTCGACCGCATCGGTTATCTCTATGGCGGTCCGACGGGGTTTCGGAGGCCGTAGCGCCAGCCTCCCTTCTCCACCCTTGTGGGAGAAGGTGGATCGGCGCGCAGCGCCGAGACGGATGAGGGGTGCTGGACGGATCGCTACGTTGAAGAGCTAAGCGTCTTTAGCACCTCTATCTAGTCAGGTCTCATTTCTTCCAGCACCCCTCATCCGTCTCGGCGCTAGCACGCCGATCCACCTTCCCCCACAAGGGGGGAAGGAAGAATCGCGCTGATCCCCTTTTGTTCCGATTTTCCTTGGCGATTGCTTGCCGCCGCGCTACGTCTTGCGCGTGACCGAGCAGCCGCGCCTTGCCGAGCAGAATGCCGCCATCCTGCTGCCTGAGCCATTCGTCAGATGGTTCGGCGAGAAGGGCTGGTCGCCGCGCGTCCATCAGCTCGAGCTGCTGGCGAAGGCTCAAAGCGGCCAGTCGGTGCTGCTGATCGCGCCGACCGGCGCCGGCAAGACGCTGGCCGGCTTCCTGCCGTCGCTGACCGAGCTGGCCAACCGTCCGAAGCGAAAGCCGGGCGAAGCCCGCCGCGGCATCCACACACTCTATATCTCGCCGCTCAAGGCGTTGGCCGTCGACATCGAGCGCAATCTCGGCAAGCCGGTCGAGGAGATCGGCTTACCTGTCACCATCGAGACGCGCACCGGCGACACGCCTTCGCACAAGCGCCAGCGGCAGAAACTGGCGCCGCCCGACATATTGCTAACCACGCCAGAACAGCTCGCTTTGCTGATCGCTTCGAACGACGCCAAGCGCTTCTTCGAGGATCTGCGTTATGTCGTGCTCGACGAGCTCCATTCGCTGGTCACCTCGAAGCGCGGCCATCTTCTGGCGCTCGGCCTGGCGCGCTTGCGCGCTTTTGTTCCCGGGTTGCAGACCATAGGCCTGTCGGCGACCGTGGCCGAGCCCGACGAGTTGCGCCGCTGGCTGGTGAGCCAGGCTTCTCCAGGCGCCATGTCCGAGCTCATCGTCGTCACGGGCGGCGCGAAGCCCGAGATATCGATCCTCGACTCGGAAGAGCGGGTGCCCTGGGCCGGTCACTCCGCCCGCTACGCCACGCCTGAGATCTACCGCGAGATCAAGCGGCACAAGACCACGCTGCTGTTCGTCAACACCCGCAGCCAGGCCGAGCTGCTGTTCCAGGAGCTATGGCGCGTCAATGAAGACACTTTGCCGATCGCGCTCCATCACGGCTCGCTGGATGTCGCCCAGCGCCGCCGCGTCGAGAAGGCCATGGGCGAAAATGCGTTGCGCGCCATCGTCGCCACCTCGACGCTGGACCTCGGCATCGACTGGGGCGATGTGGATCTGGTTGTGCATGTTGGTGCGCCGAAAGGAGCGAGCCGCCTGGCGCAGCGCATCGGTCGCGCCAACCACCGCATGGACGAGCCATCGAAAGCGATCCTGATCCCGGCGAACCGCTTCGAGGTGCTGGAATGCCGGGCGGCGCTGGATGCCAATTATCTCGGCGCCCAGGACACGCCGCCGCTGGTCAATGGCGGGTTCGACGTGCTGGCCCAGCATGTGCTGGGCTGCGCCTGCGGGGCGCCGTTCCATGCCGACACGCTGTTCGATGAAGTAAGGACGGCTGCGCCTTATGCCAGCCTGGACAGGCCGACATTCGACCGGGTCATCGACTTCGTCGCCACCGGCGGGTACGCGCTGAAAAATTACGAGCGCTATGCCCGCGTCCGGCAGACCAAGGAAGGCTTGTGGCGGGTTTCAAATCCGGGTGTCGCCCAGCAATACAGGCTCAATGTCGGCACCATCATCGAAGTGCCGGCGCTCAATGTGCGTTACGTCCAGACCGGCAGCAGAGGGGCGGCCTCGCGCGGCGGCAGGGTGCTGGGAAAGATCGAGGAAGCATTCCTGGAGACTTTGACCCACGGCGACACCTTCATGTTCGGTGGCAAGATCCTGCGCTTCGAAGGCATTCGCGAAAACGAGTGCTTCGTCTCGAACGCGCCCGGCAGCGACGCGAAGGTGCCCTATTATGGCGGCGGCAAATTCCCGCTTTCGACCTATCTCGCCGAGCAGGTGCGGGCCATGCTCGATGACCCGCAACGCTGGAAGAAACTGCCTGAGCAGGTCGCCGACTGGTTAAGATTTCAGGCGGACAAGTCCGTTTTGCCGAAACGCGATGATCTGCTGATCGAGACTTTTCCACGCGGCAACCGCTACTACCTCGTGGCCTATCCGTTTGAGGGTAGGCTTGCGCATCAGACACTCGGCATGCTGCTCACCCGCCGGCTGGATCGGGCGGGAGCCAAGCCGGTCGGCTTCGTCGCCACCGATTATGCGCTGGCCATCTGGTCGCTGGCCGACATGGGCTGGATGTTCAAGAACAGAAAACCGTCGCTGGCCACGCTGTTCGATCAGGACATGCTGGGCGATGACCTCGAAGCCTGGTTTGCCGACAGCTGGCTGCTAAAGCGCACCTTCCGCAACTGCGCGCTTATTTCCGGACTGATCGAAAAACGCCATCCCGGCAAAGAGAAAAGCGGCCGCCAGGTGACCGTCTCGACAGACCTGATCTATGACGTGCTGCGCAGCCATGAACCCGACCATATTCTGCTGCAGGCTACCCGCACGGATGCCGCGACCGGGTTGCTCGATGTCAGCAGGCTTGCCGAGATGCTCTCGCGCATCCGCGGTCGAATCATGCATAAGAATCTCGAACAGATATCGCCGCTCGCCGTGCCGATCATGCTCGAAATCGGCAAAATGCCGGTGAATGGCGAGGCGGACGAAACGCTGCTGATGGATGCCGCCACCCTCGTCGAAGAGGCCATGGGGCCCGAAATGATGGATTGAAAGAAGGTCTAGGAGGGGATGAATTTTTCGCTGTCGCGCGCAACGCTGATCGCCGAGGCCGACCCTGTCGGCATCGCCTGCGAGCGCGCGGTCTGCGACCGGCGCGGCGTGCTCTATTTCCCCGATCTGCGGCTGCTCGCGGTCTCCGACCTGCATCTCGAAAAAGGCTCATCCTTCGCCAGGCGCGGCGCGCTGATCCCGCCCTACGATACCGGCGCAACGTTGCTGCGGCTTCAGGCGGTGATCGCCGACTACCAGCCGCGGATCGTCGTCAGCCTGGGTGATTCCTTCCACGACGGCGGCGGTGCCGAGCGCATGCATCTGAGTTTCCGCGAAAGGCTGGAGGCGATGATGGCCGGCCGCGACTGGTTCTGGGTCGCCGGCAACCACGACCCGGATGCGCCAGCCGACCTGCCGGGCGAGACCGTGCGGGAACTCGCCATCGGCTCGCTGCTCTTCCGCCACGAGCCGTCGAAGCTGCGGGTCGAAGGCGAGATCGCCGGCCATCTCCACCCTTGCGCGCGCATCGTCCAGCGCGGCCGCTCGGTCCGGCGGCGCTGCTTTGCCGGCGACGGCGGCCGCATGATCATGCCGGCCTTCGGCGCCTATACCGGCTCGCTCAACGTTCTCGACCGCGCCTATGCCGGCCTGTTCCGCCTGGAAACGCTGATGGCTTACATGCTCGGTGCCGAGCGCATCTTCGCCATTTCCGGCTCGATGCTCAGGCCGGGCTGAAGCTTACTCCCTGCCATAATAGAGGGTGACCGTATGCTTCGCCTCGGCGAAGAACAGCCAGCGCTCGACCAGCATGCCGGTAAGCTGGGCGACGGCTGCAAGCACGGATGCGACCGCGCCCAACGGCCATGGCAGGAAGAACACGGCAGCCAGCAGGATGGAGGGCACGGCAAAGGCCAGCGCCTGCGTGATCCGCCGCAGCTTGGCGCTATGCTTGCGCGCGATGCGGAATCCCATTTCCTTCAGCAGATAGTTTTCTTCCGTGTGCGGCCACTCGATCGACCGCACTGTGCCACCTGCGAGCCCGGTCGCAGTGTTGGCGGTGGTCGGGATCTCCAGCCGGTCATTGTAGCGCCAGGTCGCAAGCTTCCAGCCCCAGCCGGCGAGCGTGGCAAGCAGAGCCCAGATCGGCATCGCCGTTGAACCCAGCTTGAACCCCTGGAGCAAGGCGTTGGCGAGAACGCTTCCGGTCATCGCCGCGAAGATGAGATAGGCCGGCAAAGTATAGCGGCTGTGCCACTGCGCGATCGGCTTCAACGAAGCATAGATCATGCCGGTCGTGCAGATTGTCATGACCGCGCCTGCCGCCGTCAGCAGGCCGGCGGCCGCCACCCCGCCGCTGCTCTTGCCGAGAAACACCCAGCCGATGCCGAACAGGCCGGCCGGGATGAAGGTCGCGACCGAGGCCACGCCTTCGCGCGACAGCCACGAACTGCGCCATTGCGAGAAGGCCCGCCAGGCGCGCTCGGGACGGCCGAGATGGCCGGCGGAGGACAACAGGCCGGCCGCGATCAGGCCGAGCGCCAGCCCCATGCCGACAAGGCCAAGCCAGAAATCGGCCGGGATCACGCCAAATCCGCCAAGCAGGCCGAGCAGTGCCAGCAGGCCGTAGCCGGCGCCTGTGGCAGTGGTGAAGAAGACGACCGAGAAAGCGGGATGCATGGTCAGTTCGAAAGCATGCGGTCGATCCAGCCGAGGAAGCCGCCCTCGGCCCGGATCGGCTCCAGCGCCGGCGCGTCCACCTTCGCCGCGCGTTGGCTGCGGGCGCGCGGCGGCAGATATCTGTTGGTCGGCTGGTAGCCGAGCTCCGGCATCAGCGCGACGCCGCCACGCTCCTCGACAAGCTGCGAGATCGCCGAGGCCGGATCGCCGAGATCGCCGAAATGCCGGGCGCTGGTCGGGCAGGCCGCCACGCAGGCCGGCACGCGGTCTTCCTCGGCCAGATTGTCGTTGTAGATGCGGTCGACGCACAGCGTGCATTTCTTCATCACGCCGACATCGGTGTCGAGCTCGCGCGCGCCATAAGGACAGGCCCAGCTGCACAATTTGCAGCCGATGCACTTGTCCTCGTCGACCAGCACGATGCCGTCCGAGGCGCGTTTGTAGGAGGCGCCGGTCGGGCAGACGGTGACGCAGGCCGGCTGCTCGCAATGCAGGCAGGAGCGCGGGAAATTCACCGTGCGGCCGCCCAGCTCCGTCGTATGCTCGTAACTATGCACCCGGTTGAACCAGACGCCGTCGACATGTCCGCCATAGGGATCGATATCGGTCAGCGGCGCCATGTGGCCGCCGGTGTTCCACTCCTTGCAGGCGGTCACGCAGGCTTGGCAGCCGACGCAAGTGTCGAGGTCGATGACGAGGCCGAGTTTTTTCTCGGTTCGAGCGGGAAGACAGGTCATTCGGCGGCTTCCCTCTTCATGCGAAACGCGGCGCCGAAGCGAAGCACGTCAGGCGAAGGCTCGAAATGCGGCGGCTGGGCGAAACGCTCGAATTGCGGCTCTGTGAAGCCGGCTTCCTCAGGCGCGCATTTGATGATCCGCACGCGAACGTCGAACCACGCCGCCTGGCCGGTGACCGGATCCGAATTCGAATAGCGCTTGCCGTTGGCGTTCGTCGCAGTCTGGTCGCCGACGATATGGTTGAGCAGGAAGCCGCGATTGCTCTCCGCCGCATCGTCCTTCAGGCCCCAGCTGCCGCGCCGCTTGCCGATCGCGTTCCAGGTCCACACCGTGTCCGGGTTCACGCCGTCGATCAGCTTGATCTGGCCCTTCACCCTTCCGTTGACGCTTTCGATCCACACCCAGTCGTCGTCGGAAAGGCCAAGACCGGTGGCGGTCTGCGTATGCACAAACAGCCGGTTCTGGCTGGTGATCTGCCGCAGCCACGCATTCTGCGAGCCCCAGGAATGGTACATGTGCATCGGCCGCTGCGTCAGCGCATGCAGCGGATATTTTTGCAGGTCGACGGTGTCCTCCTCGAAGGGCGCGTACCAGAAGGGCAGCGGGTCCATATAGGCCTCGATGCGGCCGCGCTCGGCGTCCGGCGGCTGCACCTTGCCATGGCCGCGCCCGGCAAGCCTGAACCGCTGCATCGGCTCCGAGTAGAGCTGGAAGACGATAGGCTCGGCCTTGGAAATGAAACCCATCTCGACCGCGAAATCGAGATAGGCGCGGTTGCCCATTTTGTAATAGCGCTGGTCGTCGGAAAAAGCGTGGTGCCAGAAGCCGCCATTGTCGATGTAGCGCTGCAGCTGGTTGGGGTTGGCGGCGCCCCTGCCGATCGAGCCGCCATTCTCGCCGCGCCAGCCGGCTAAAGGGCCGATGCCGGGCGTGCGCTCGTGGTTGACGATGTAGTCGGCATAGTCGCGGTATTTGGCTGAGCCGTCTTCGTCGACGAAGCCCGGCAGGCCAAGCCGCGCGCCGAGCTCTATCAGCACGGACTGGAACGGCCGCACGTCGCGGTCCGGCTGCACCACGGGATGGCGGATGGCGTCGCCCGGACCGTCGGCATGGCTGATCGGCCGGTCGAGCAGGCTGATGCAGTCGTGCCGCTCGAGATAGGTGGTGTCGGGCAGCACCAGGTCGGCGAAAGCCACCGTTTCGGAATAATAGGCGTCGGAATAGATGATGAACGGGATCTTGTAGGCGCCCGCCTCGTCCTTGTCGGTCAGCATACGAATGGCCTCGACCGTATTCATCGACGAGTTCCACGCCATGTTCGACATGTACATCATCAGCGTGTCGATCGGATAAGGATCGCCGGCCCAGGCGTTGCGGATGACCGAGTGCATAAGCCCGTGCGCGGCCAGGGGCGCTTCCCAGGAATAGGCTTTGTCGATGCGGGTAGGCCGCCCGTCATCGTCGACGAGAAGATCGTCCGGGCTGCAGACGAAGCCGAGCGGCATGCCGTCCAGCGGCGTCATCGGCCGAACGTTTTTTCCGCATGGCTTCGGCTCCGGCGGCGCCGGGCGCGGGTAGGGCGGCTTGAAACGGAAACCGCCTGGAACATCGACAGTGCCCAGCAGAACCTGCAGCAGATGGATGGCGCGGCAGGTGTGAAAGCCGTTGGAATGGGCCGAAATACCGCGCATGGCATGCATCGAGACAGGACGGCCCCTGATCGTCTCGTGCCGGCGGCCCGCCCAGTCGGTCCAGGCGACCGGCAGCTCGATCGCCTGCTCAAAGGCGACATGCGCCAGCTCCGCCGCGATGCGCCTGATCGTGTCGGCGTCGACACCGCAGCGCTCAGCTACCGCGTCCGGCGAATAGGTCTCGTCAAGATAGCGTTCGGCGATGAGCTGGAAGACAGGCACGCAGCGCTGTCCGCCGATCTCATAGCTGCCGGTCAACGCCGGCTTTGCTTCGGGGTCGGTTGCGTCGATCGGTTGCTTGGCCACACGGTCCCAAGCCAGCGGATTGCCGTCGCCGTCTCGCACGAACAGCCCGTCGTCGGCGGTCCCCGATTCCTGCACGACCAGCACCGGCGCGTTGGTGTAGCGTAGCAGATAGTCGAGATCGACGCGGCCGGCCTTGAGCAATTCATGGACAAGCGCCAGCACGAACAGACCGTCCGTGCCCGGCCGGATGCCGATCCAGTCGTCGGCGATCGCGTTGTAGCCGGTGCGGCAGGGGTTGATCGAAACCACCTTGGCGCCGCGCGCCTTGAGCTTGCCGAGACCGATCTTGATCGGGTTGGAATCGTGGTCCTCGGCGACGCCGAACAGCATGAAGTATTTCGTGTTGTCCCAGTCTGGCTCGCCGAACTCCCAGAACGAGCCGCCGATCGTGTAGAGCCCGCCGGCCGCCATGTTGACGGAGCAGAAACCGCCATGCGCGGCGAAATTGGGCGTGCCGAACTTCGACGCCCACCAGCCGGTCAGCGATTGCGACTGGTCGCGCCCGGTGAAGAAGGCAAGCTTCCTCGGATCGGTGCGGCGGATCGCCGACAGTCGTTCGGTGGCGATGGTCAGCGCTTCGTCCCACTCGATCTCGCGGAACTCGCCGGAGCCGCGCGGACCTGTGCGCAGCAACGGCTTCTTCAGCCGCGCCGGACTGTAATGCTGCATGATGCCGGCGCTGCCCTTGCCGCAGATCACGCCCCGGTTGACCGGATGGTCCTTGTTGCCGTTGATGTAGCGGACCTTGCCGTCCTTGATGTGGACGTCGATGCCGCAGCGGCAGGCGCACATGTAGCAGGTGGTCTTGGCGATGCGGTCGGAGACGCTTGGCGATGTCTCGACGCCGTCGCCCTCGTCAGGCGCTCGGCTGTCGGCCAGCGGCCGCTGCGAAGGGGCGGAATTGGTGCCGCGCGGCGCGCCGGGATTCATGCTCCGCGAACGCTCTTGCCGCTCGCCGTCTTGGCCTTCGTCTTGGGACCCGGGCCGCGCATATAATGGAGTTCGGGGTGATAGCGCTCGCCGGCGAGCTGCCGCTTCAGACGACGGTTCCAATGCGCGAACAAGGATTTGAAGCGCTCGATCATTTCAACCCTTGGCGGAAATGCAGCTAATTTTTTCCAACTTCCGATAAAAACTTAGAACAAAGCCATTGATGCGTCTAACAAGCAGCTCTTGTAATTCCAATCGATTTTGCTTCTTAGTTAGCCCATGACCCTCGATCAGTTGCGCATCTTCGTCGCCGTCGCCGAGCACGGCCATATGACCAAGGCCGCCGAGCGGCTCGGCATCTCGCAGTCGGCGGCGTCGGCCGCCATCCGCGCGCTCGAAAGCCAGCACGGTGTGCGCCTGTTCAACCGGGTCGGCCGCAACATCGAGCTGGCCCAGACCGGCCATCGCTTCCTGCCGGAGGCGAAGGCGGTCCTGGATCGCGCCGCGGCCGCCCGCGGCGTGCTGGAGGATGTCTCGCAGACCGTCGCCGGCAGCCTGTCGATCGCGGCCAGCCAGACCATCGCCAGCTATTGGCTGCCGCGCCGCCTGGCTGCCTTCCATGAGGCCTATCCTGCCGTGAAGCTTAGCGTGACGATCGGCAACACCCGGCAGGTCGAGACCAATGTGCTGGACGGCCGCGCCGATTTCGGCCTGGTCGAGGGCCGCACCGAGTCCGACATCCTGCGCCGCGCCACGGTCGACGAGGATCGCCCGATGCTGGTGGTGGCGCGCGGGCATCCTGAAATTCCGACGACGCGGGCGGGAAACCTCGACATCAGGGCATTGCGCTGGATCATCCGGGAAGGCGGGTCTGGCACCCGCGAGGCGCTGGAGGATTTCGCGCTCAGCCAGGGGGTCCCGCCGGCGGAGCTGCAGATATTCCTTGTCCTGCCCAGCAACGAGGCGGTGCGCCAGGCCGTCGAGGCTGGCGCGGGGGCGACGATCATTTCGGAACTGGTGGTCGCGCGCTCCCTGGCAGAGGGCAGCCTCAGGGCCGTGCCGGTCGAATTGCCGAAGCGCGACTTCGCCATGATCACCCACCGCGACCGCCAGGCGAGCCTCGCGCAGATGGCGCTGAAGGCGCATCTTGGTGGAAAGGCCGGCTGAGCCCAAGCGGCACCCGGACTATATTCTTGGGATGCTGATCATCGCGAACGTTCGCGATTGTCCGAGGCCTCCGAACGTCGTCATCCACGGGCGGAGCGACGCGAAGCGGAGCGTAGACCCGAGGATCCATTCCGTGACCTTCGACGTGGAATGCAGCGGAGCAGAATTCTGCACCGTAGCAGCGCTCGGATATCACAGGATCCTCGGGTCTGCGCCGCGTCGCTTCGCTCCTTGCTCCGCCCGTGGATGACGACGTCACGGGCGTTTCGGCCAACCTCCCTGCATGCCGTCGCCACCCGATGGACAACCCCCACAGCTACCGTGCGGCAAAACGCTCACGCATATTTCCGCTGCGCGTCGAGCGCCAGCCCAAGGCCCACCGAGCCGAACATGTCGCCTTCGATGACGGCGGCCTGCGGCACCAGCGCCAGGATCTGCCGTTTCGCCAGCGGGATGGCGGTCGAACCGCCGGTGAGGAACACGGCGGTGATGGCCGAGGCGGCAACACCAGCGTCGGCGATCGTCTGTTGGACCGTCGCCGCCACTCGTTCGATGTCGCCGCCGATCGTCTCCTCGAGGCCGGCGCGCGTGATCTCGGCCGCGAAGCGCGCGCCGGGCAGCGACACGCTCACCTCCGCCGAAGAGTGGTCGGTCAGCGCGATCTTCGCCGTTTCGACAAGGCCCGCCATTGCATGGCCGTAGCGATGCTCGACGACATGGATGAAGCGGTCGACGAGGTCGGCTCGCTCGGCTTCGTAGCGGATCTGTCGCAGGTCGTTCATGGCCTTGGCCGTGTAGACGAGGTTGATGCGTTGCCAGGTCGCAAGGTCGATAAAGTAGGCCGCGGGCAGGTTGCGCTTGTGGTCCTTGGTCCGCGTCAGATAGCCGAGCTCGGGCATGACATGGGTGATGCTGAGCAGCCGGTCGAAATCGGTGCCGCCGATATGGATACCCCGGTTGGCTAATATGTCGGCCTTGCGGTCGGTCGAGCGGGCGCGCTCCGGCGAGACTCGTACGATCGAGAAATCGGAGGTGCCGCCGCCCATGTCGACGATCAGCGCCAGCTCCTCGCGGGAAACCTTCTGCTCGTAATCGAGCGCCGCCGCGATCGGCTCGAACTGAAAGGCGATGTGCTTGAAGCCTTGCGCGCGCGCTGCCTTTTCCAATTCGCCCTGTGCCTTCGCATCGGCGGCCGCGTCGTCGTCGACGAACTGCACGGGCCGGCCCAGCACGACGTTGTCGACCGGACCGCCGGCATCTTGTTCCAGCCGTTTCTTGAGATGATCGATGAACAGGCCGACGATGTCGATGAAGCCGATCTGGCGCGCCTTGATGCGCGTCTTTTCGTTGGCGAGCGAGCTGCCGAGAACGCTCTTCAGCGAGCGCATCAGACGCCCTTCGATGCTGTCGGTATAGTCGCTGATCGCACGGCGACCGAAATAGGTGTAGCCGTCCTCGAAGTTGAAGAACACGGCGCTCGGCAGGGTGGGTTGCTCGCCTTCCAGCGCCACCAGTCGCGCCCGGCCGTCGCGGATCACGCCAACGGTGGAATTGGACGTGCCGAAATCGATGCCGCCGAATGCCGATCGCATCGCAGCCTCCTGTCGTTGCCTTGGGGCAGGGGTTGTCAACGACGCGAGACGCGCCGTTGTCTGGAAAGCCAAACCGCTCTGCCGAAAATCGAGATGTGTGTGCTGTCCCTAGGGCTGGGAGGCGGCGATGTATCGCAAAACCAGCAAAAGGGAAACCCTGTTTCACGGGAAAATGGGGTCTTCCCATTGTTCTCGCGGGCATCAATCCTTGCGGAAGATGAGCCGGCCCAGCCAGCCGGTCAGCATGGCGAGCGATATGGCGAACACGCCATAGAGGAAGGAATAGTCATGCGCGACGCGGAAGACCGATTGCTCGAAGCCGGATTTGCGGATTTCGAGCTGGGCCGAGCTTTCCTTGACGAACATGCCGCTCTTGAACAGGAAGGCGCGTGCCTTGTGCGTGCCGACCGGAACATTGGGTGCCAGCCGCACGGTGGCGCGAAACAGGTTCTGCGACAGGAACTGCACGCCGCCGACATTCTCGCTGTAGAGGCCGGTCGCCGCCTTGCGGTCGCGAAGTGCCGCCGTGAATTCCTCGATGGTTGCCGGGCTGTCGGTCTCGTCGGCGGGTTTCATATAGAGGTTCTGCGCGCCAAGCGAGAGCTGCTTGTATTTGGCGGGCTCGGCGATGTCCTGCAGCGGCCGCGTCGTCGCGACGGAATAAGAGACCGGCACGTTCTCGAATGTCTCGGAGTCCAGATTGATCCAGACGCCGAGCACGCGGTCCTTGCGCCGGACCACGACCGGCCTCGGCGGCCCTTCGAGCACGACGATCACGTCGTAGCGTCCTTGGCGTGCGACCAGGGGGTCGGGATTTTCCAGCGATCCGAAGATTGTGAGGTCGGCGCCGGAGAAGCCCGCCGTGATGGAAATGGCGTCGGTCGACAGGCCGATCTGGATGCTTTCGGCGGGCGGCGTCTGCGCCGTCGCCGGGGAAAGGGCAAAGAGCATCGACAACGAGACGGCTGCAAATGCTCGTCGTGCCGCCATCAGTTAAGGCCCGCGGCGGTAAGCGAATAGAGATTGGGCGGCGTCACGAAGAGATCGACGGCAAGGCGTATGGCGACGGCCAGCACCAGCATCGCCAAAAGCGCGCGCAGCTGCTCGCCGCGCAACCGCTGGCCGGCCTTGGCGCCGTATTGCGCGCCGGCGACGCCTCCGGCCATCAGCAGGAAGGCCAGGATCACGTCGACCGTCTGGTTGGTCGTGGCATGCACCAGCGTCGTATAGGCCGAGGTGAAGATGATCTGGAACAACGAGGTGCCGATGACGACATTGGTCGGCACCTTGAGCAGGTAGATCAGCGCCGGCACCATGATGAAGCCGCCGCCGACGCCCATGATCGACGACAGGAAGCCGATCCCGGCGCCGAGCCCGAGCACCGGGATGACGCTGACGAACAGCTTCGAGGCGCGGAAGCGCATCTTGAACGGCAGCCGGTGGATCCAGTTGTGCTGCCCGGATTTCTTGAGCACGGGTGCGGCGCCGCTGCGGCTGGCGCGCAGCGCGTTGACGCTTTCGACCAGCATCAGCCCGCCGACCGTGCCGAGCAGCACGACGTAGAGCAGCGAGATGAACAGGTCCAGCTGGCCGAGCCGGCGCAACAGCGCAAAGACGAAGATACCGGCCGTCGAGCCGACGATGCCGCCGGCCAAAAGCACGCCGCCCAGCTTGAAGTCGAGCGTGCCGCGCTTGAAATGCGAAAGCGCGCCGGAGAAAGAGGAGGCGATGACCTGGTTCGCGCCGGTGGCGACGGCGATTGCCGGCGGGATGTTGTAGAAGATCAGAAGCGGCGTGATCAGGAAGCCGCCGCCGACCCCGAACATGCCCGACAGGAAACCCACCGCGGCGCCCATCGCGAGCAGCACGAAGACGTTGACGGAAATTTCCGCGATCGGGAGATAGATGCCCACCCGTCTGTCTCGATCAGTTTGTCTGTCGGCGTATAGTGCCGTCCCCGGACAGTAAAGCACCGAAAAGCCAATTTTTTCTTGCGCCTGCGCGGCGGCGGGATCAACCCCCGCCGCCGCGCCGAAACAAAAACCATCTCAATCAGTTAACAGGCAAATGTGTGGCAGGGCGTCGCATATGCGACGCGTCCGCCCTTATTTGTGCGCCAAGAGCGCCTTGACGAGCGGCGCGTCAATCTCGCCCGTCGGCTTCATCTTGTTGTCGGTCTGGAAGGCCATGATGGCGTTTTTGGTCTTGCCGCCCATCACGCCGTCGGCACCGCCGGCATCGTAGCCGTTCTTGTTGAGGATCAGCTGAATGTTCTTCACCGCCTTCTTCATATCGATCCCGGCGGTCGTCTGCGGCGCGCTGTCCTGCCAGGACTCCGGAACGTCGGCCGAGTTGGCGGCCGCGTTGAGCGGCTTGGCCTTCCACAATTCCGTGGCGGCGCGCGCCCGCTCGAGCTGTTCGGGCCTGAGCGCATTGGCGATCTCGTCGCGCTTGGCGGCGGCGTCCTTGTCGCCGGTCTTGGCGACGAGCGCGAACCACTTGTAGGATTCTTCCAGGTTCTGCTTCATGCCGACGCCCTTGGCGGCCAGGATACCGAGGTTGAACTGGCTGTCCTTGACGCCGAGGTCGGCGGCTTCCTGGAACCAGTGCGTCGCCGATTCATTGTCGGTCACGCCGTCCGCCGCCATGGCGAACAGCACCGCCAGATTGTGCATGGCGCTGGCGTTGCCCTGTTCGGCGGCGAGCTGGTAATAGGTCTTGGCCTTCTTGATGTCGCGCGCGACGCCGATGCCTTTTTCGTAGAAATTGCCGATGCGGTATTCGGCCGGCGCGAAGCCGAGCTCGGCCGACTGCTCATACCATTTGGCGGCCGCCTTCATGTCTTCCTTCACGCCGCGCGATTCCGCATAGCGCGAGCCGATCTCGAACAGCGCCTTGGCGTCGCCGCCGGCGGCAGCGTCGTGCAGCGCCACCGGACCGATTTCGGAAGGAATATCGAATTTGGCCGCGGCGGCCTGGTTCCCGGCCGTCGGCACGGCGCCTGTCGTGTCGGCGGAGGTTGCCGTCGGAGTGCTGGCGGCGGCGCCCTCGGCTGCCGGACTGGCCGTCATCGGGTTCTTGGCCATCGGCTGCATGTCGCCATCCGTGTCCGTCGCGGTGGTTGCGGCTGCGGCTGCGGGTTCGGGCGGCGTTGTCGAAGCCATGGGAGCCGGCACCGGCTCGGCAGGCGCAGCAAGCGCCACTGGCGCGGGCGCCGGTCCGGCCGGCATGGCGGCGGCATTTTCGGGACTTGAAGGGATGGAAGCGGCCGGTTCCGCGTCCTTGACGGGCTCGGCCTGCCTGACGGGCCGGGCCGGGCCGCTTTCGTCCTGTGCGGTTTCCGCGCCGGCCTTTTGCGTGTCGGCTTGCGGGCTGGCGATGGCATTGAGCGAAGCCGTGTCGACCGCCTGCGTGGAGACGATCGGCGCAGGCTGGTTGTTGGCCGTTTCGACGGGATCGGACAAAAAGGCCTTGCCCAACTGCAGGCCGGCCAGCGCCATCATGATCGCGGCGGCCGCCATCAGGATCGGCTTGCGCCGCGCCTTGAGCAGGTCGCCTATCCTCAGCGCCTTCACCGGGCCGGTCATGGTCGATTGCCGCTTCAGCGTGTCGGCTTCCGCGGCGGCGGCCTGGGCCGCGCGGCGGGCCGCGGCGATGAAATCGGACTTCGCGGCATCGCCCTCGTTGCGCCTGACCGGCTGGCCGCCGCGCTCGTCGCGCACGCGTTTCATGATGGCGTTGAGGTCCGGCGCGCCGGAACCGGGCTCCAACGGCCGGTTGGCGGCCTTGGGGTCGAGCGGCTCGTCGATATCGACGCTTGGCACGTCGGCAACTCGCGCCGAACCCGCCAGCGGCATTGTATCCGCATCCTTCTTGCCTTTGAAGGCGCGCGCCAGGCCACCGAACATCGATCTCTTGCGGCCCGCCGCCTCGCTCTTGTCGCCAATCGCATCCGGTCCGAGCGCCGCCATGGCCGCTGCGGCCGCGGCCTCGGCCGGCGTGCGCGGCGCGTCTGGCTCGTCGCGCATGATCGCCGCCGCGCGGCCTTCGAGACCGGCCATGTCTCCCGTGAGCGGCAGCGGCTGGTCGATGTCCATCGAAGGCGCGTCCTGCACCGCGATCTTGCCGCCGCGGCCGCCGCGCTTGCCGGCCGGCTGCGGATCGACCAGTTCGCTGACCGCTTCGCTGGTCTCGTCCGATTCGAGCGAGCCGAGCCTGTCGACGATCTTGAGCAGCGTATCGTGGATCGCCTCGAATGTGCGCGAGTTGCGCTCGTCGGAGCGGCGGGTGAGCGCTTCGAGCGTCTTCAGGTCCTGGGCGAGGCCGGCAACGGCGGTCGCGTTGCTCTGGGCCGTGCTGGACGTCGAGTCGGCAAGCGATCTGACGGCGCTCTCGGCCGCCTCGCGCGCCACGGTCAGGATGGAATCGCGCGTGCCCGCCAGCGACTTCTCGATCTCATTGAGGCGCGGGCTGATGTCCTCGAATTCGGGCAGCGGCGTGCCGGGCTTGGAAAGATGCGCCGACAGGCCGGCGACCTGCGCCTCCAGGCTGCGGATCAGCGCCGGATCGATGCCCGCGACCTGCTGCGCGGACGATTCCAGCCGGCTGGAAATATCCTCGAGCCGGCTCTCCAGCCCGCGGATCGCCATGTCGTTGGCGGGATCCGGCGTGCGTGTCTCGATGCGCTTGGCCAAAGCGGTGAAGCGGGCGTCGATCACCTCCATGATGCCGGCGCTCTCGTCCTGGCGCATGCGCTGATCGAGCCTGTCGGCGACCTCGTCCAGCCGACGCTCGAGATCGCGAAACAGGATATTGCCCTGTTCCATCGCATCGCCCTGGCGGCGCTCGATTAGCATCGACAGCGCCTCGAAGCGCTGTTCCAGGCCTTGGAAGATATGATCGGCGTCGGGCATTGCCTGCGCGCGGTCCATCTTGTCGGTGATCAAGGCGATCTGCTTGCCGAGCCGCTCCATGGCCTGCTCGGGCACGTCCGCCCTGCCGGCCAACTGGTCCACACGGCTGCTGAGAAGATTGAGGTGATCGATGACTTCCGCGCCGGGCCGCGACTGCGCGACCTCTTCGATCTGCACTGCCAGGGAGGCGATGCGCTTCTCGATCCGGCCGAAGGTCTCGGGGTCGAAGGCATTGGCCTGCGCGGCCACCGTCGAGGCGACGATGGCGCGGGAAATCTCGTCCAGCCGCTCGTCGATCATGGCCAGCGTCTCGCCGCCGCGCATGGTCTGCTGGCCGGCGAAACGGTCGACCGCGCCGGCAAGCGTGCGCACCTTTTCCTCCAGCGAGCGCAGCGAAAGCGATTCCGGCAGGTTGTTGACGGCGCTGCTGATCTGTTCGAGCCGGTCGGTCAGCACCGAAAGACTCGGGCCTTCCGCTCGCTTGCGCTGATCGGCGTCGACGCGGTCTTCGAAGGCGCTCCAGCGGCGGTCGAAATCGTCCCAGCGACGGTCGACCTTCTGCACGCTTTCCTCGCGTGCCAGCGTGTCCAGCGCGCCCTTCACCTGTTCCAGTTCCAGCCGCAGCAGGTTGACGCTGCGGTCGTCGCTCTTTTCGGCCAGTGTCTGGATGGCGCCCGAAAGTCGCTCGAATTCGAGGCCGAGCTCGGCGCTGCTCTTATCCGGCAGGCCGTTGGCGCCGCGCTGCATAGCGCGGTCGATGTCCTGGCGAAACGCTTCGAATTCGCGCTGCAGGCCGGCGGTCATCTGGTGGCGCAATTCCTCGCGCAGCCCGCGCAATTCGACGGCGATCTTGCCGACCATGGCGACGCTGTCTTCCTGGCCGCGCACCCGGTCGATGTCACGCGCGATCGCCTGATAGCCCTGGTCGAAGGCGGGCGCGGCGGGCGCCGGATTTTGTGGCGCACGCGGTTGCGGCCGCTGATTCTGTGAGCCAGGATTCTGCGCCGCCGGGTTTTGCGGCGGCCGGTCCAGGGGTCTTTGCGCGGCATAGGTGTCTTCGTACCAGCGCGGCTGGCCGTAAGGCTGCGTGCTTGGATAACGTGGCTCGACCGGCGGCCGCCGCAGGTCGGGGCGATCGGGCATGTCGGCGCGCGTGCGGTCCAGCCGCTGCTCCAGCGTTTCGAGCGAGCGGTTCAGTTCTTCGAGCGAGGCGTGCGGCCGGCGTTGCCTGCCGGCGTTGAGTGTATCGAGATAGGACCGCTTGCTGTTCATCGATGCGCCCGTGTTCAGAATGGCCGGCCGGAGGCCGGTCTCCCATTAGCCTGCCGGGAACGAAGCGAGCCGAGCGGTTTTGCTGCGGAGGAAGACGGGCTTCCCGGGTTTTCACCCACGCTTCGAAAACCGTGAAAAATTCTCTACAGGATAAACACGGGTGACCGACATGCGCACATTTCGCCCAACGTGGTAAACAAGGCGTTAACCAAGCTTAAGAAGCCGCGCATAATCGTGAGCCGCCTGGCGGGTGCGGCATAAAGCTCCGTTTCGACAACGCCCTTGCGTCACCCTGCGGCTGTCGATATAGAATTGACGTAAACGTAAAAGGTGCGAAGCCGTGCCTCTTGCGATTGACTTGTTGCAACCACGATTGGAAGCACGCCCCCGCTTCCACTCAGGCGACGCTTGGTCCGCGACCGCGACGCCACCAGGGGAAAGCCAGTGACCATGAAACTTGTTTCGCCCGGCGAAGCCGCGGCCAATACCAATGACATCCCGGTCGAAGCCGGCGAGGAATTCGTCCGCATCGGCGAGATGGCCAAGAAATACGGTGTGACGCTGCGCACGCTGCGTTTCTATGAAGACAAGGGCCTGCTCAATCCGCATCGCGACGGCTCGACCCGTCTCTATACGCGCCGCGACAAGGCTCGCCTGAAGCTGATCCTGCTCGGCCGCAAGGTCGGGTTCTCGCTGCGCGACGTCAAGCAGATGATGGATCTCTACGATCCGACCGGCACCAACACCAGGCAGTTGCGGCTGGCCCTCGACAAGTCGGAGAAGCAACTCGCCCGCCTGCAGAAGCAGCGTGCGCTGATCGACGACGCGATCAACGAGCTCAGCGCCTCGATGACACAGGTGCGCCACATGCTGACTGAGCGCACCGCGCCGCAGGCCAGCGCCGCCGGCTGATCGCGCGAGCATTCAATCTCCCAAAAAAGCCGCGTGGCTGTTGCCACGCGGCTTTTTTCTTGGGCTTGCTCAGGACAGCTGCTGCACCGTTGACGCTTTGATGCGCAAGCCGGTCGTGCCGGCGCGTTCAAGAATTGCAAGCAGGCTCCAGAATGCGTCCGGCGAGGCTGTCCCAAAATCCACGGTCAGTTCCCTCGGCCGAACCCAGAGCGAATGGATGATGTTTCCAAGCTCCGCATCGTCCCGGTGACGATCATCGTTCGGATCGAACCAATGCTGGAACCATGTATCCAGCTCATCGTGCGGGGGAGACGCGAGCGTGTGACGGATCACGACATCGTTCCACTGGAGCTGCTCCACCAACAGCTCGGCACTTCCAATCCGGCCTGAAAACGGCTCGAACCTCACAATGTCGGGCTGAAGCTCGACGGGTTCGATCTGTCCGTCGTTCTTGATGAAGTCGATGCAGCAGAGCTGCCGAAACAGCTCGTCCTGATCGGCGAGCTGGAACTTGACCTCCGCCGTTCCGCGGGAGCAACTTTGCTGCTGTTCCTTCACGAATGACCGGAACTGGTCCAGATAATGAGTCTGGATGGTGATGATGAATGCGGCTGGGTTCATTATGGGAAACTGCCCTGCCATGGAAATGCGGGCAAGGAGAGTTTGACGAAAATTTCTCCCTGCGCTCACCAAAATTTTTTGCGGCCGCGACCAAGTTGACGTTTACGCAAACGTCAATATTTGTTATCGGGACATCGATATTGGCCCGGCCTCCCATCCAGGATGCGGATGGGACTTGCCGGTCGGCCAGGACCATGGGCGGAGGAAGGCATGACGATCTACAGGGCGCCGATCCAGGACACGCTGTTCGTGCTCAACGATGTGCTGGGCTATCAGCGCTATTCCAATCTTCCGGGCTTCTCGGATGCGACGCCCGACGTGCTCGAGGCGATCCTTGCCGAGGGCGCCAAGCTGGCCGAAAACGTCATGCATCCGCTGAACCGCGTCGGCGACATGGAAGGCTGCGTGCGCCATGACGACGGCTCGGTAACGACGCCGAAGGGCTTCAAGGAGGCCTACGACCAGTATCGAGAAGGCGGCTGGATGGGGCTTGCGGCACCCGTCGAGTTCGGCGGCCAGGGCCTGCCCTACACGGTGCACCAGGCTATTTCCGAATATATGGTTTCCGCCAACATGGCGCTGATGATGTATCCCGGCCTGACGCAAGGCGCGATCGCGGCCATCGTCACCCACGGCACCGACGAGCAGAAGGCGACATGGCTGCCTAGGCTGATCGAGGGCACCTGGACCGGCACCATGAACCTGACCGAGCCGCATTGCGGCACCGACCTCGGCCTGCTGCGCACCAAGGCCGTTCCCAACGGCGACGGCACCTACAGGATTTCCGGCCAGAAGATCTTCATCTCCGCCGGCGAGCACGACATGGCGAACAACATCGTCCACCTAGTGCTTGCCCGCGCCGAGGGCGCGCCGGAAGGCGTGAAAGGCATCTCGCTGTTCATCGTGCCGAAATTCAGGCTCGATGGCTCGGGCAATCCCGGTGAGAGGAACACCGTCTCCTGCGGCTCGATCGAGGAGAAGATGGGCATCCACGGCAACTCGACCTGCGTCATGAACTATGACGAGGCGGAAGGCACTCTGCTCGGCGAATTGAACGGCGGCTTGAAAGCCATGTTCACGATGATGAACGAGGCCCGTCTCGGCGTCGGCCTGCAAGGGCTTTCGGTCTCCGAGATCGCCTATCAGAACGCCGTCTCCTACGCCAAGGACCGCCTGCAGGGCCGCTCGCTGTCGGGCGTCAAGGCGCCGGACAAGAAGGCCGACCCGATCATTGTCCATCCCGACATCCGACGCTCGCTGATGACCATGAAGGCCTTCAACGAGGCCGGCCGCGCGCTGGCGCTGTGGACGGCGATCAAGTCCGACGTCGCGCACCGTTCCGGCGACGACAAGGACCGCCAGGCGGCCGACGACTACACCGGCCTGATGACCCCGGTGGTCAAGGGCGTGCTCACCGACAAGGGTTTCGACCACGCGGTCATGGCGCAGCAGGTGTTCGGCGGCCACGGCTACATCGAAGAACACGGCATGAGCCAGTTCGTGCGCGACGCCCGCATCGCCATGATCTATGAAGGCGCCAACGGCATCCAGGCGCTCGACCTCGTCGGCCGAAAGCTGGCGCAGAATGGCGGTCGCGCCGTGCAGGCCTTCTTCAAGGAAGTCGGCGAGTTCTGCGAGGAAAACCGTGCCGACGAGAAGATGGCGCCCTTCACCAAGGCGCTGAAGAAGGGCCTCAACGACCTGCAGGCGGCCACCATGTGGCTGGTGCAGAACGCCATGGCCAAGCCCGACAATGCCGGTGCGGCCTCGAGCGACTATATGCATCTCTTCGGCCTGGTGGCGCTGGGCTACATGTGGGCGCAGATGGCGAAATCCGCTGAGGCGAAGCTCGCGGACGGCGCCAACGGCGCTGGCGCGTTCTACGACGCCAAGCTCACGACCGCGCGCTTCTTCATGGAGCGCGTCATGCCGGAAACGGCGGCGCGTCTCGCCCGCATATCGAGTGGCGCGGACACGCTGATGGCGTTGCCGGCGGAAGCGTTCTAGGTTTGGTGGGCCGGCACCGCCGGCCCACCAGTGTCGGAACGCGGAGGAAATCGTGGCGACAAATCCAGCCGAAATTCTTGGTCTTCCCAAGCCCGCCTGGGCGGCGGACGAGGTCGGCATGCTCTACGACATGGCATGCCGCTTCATGGCCGAAGAGATCGCGCCGCGCTACGACGAGTTCGAGAAGAACGAGATGTTCGACCGCGAGAGCTGGCTGAAAGCCGGAGCGGCCGGCTTGCTTTGCGCTTCCATGCCGGAGGAATATGGCGGCTCGGGCGGCACCTTCGCGCATGAGAGCGCCATCATCGAGGCGATCGGCCATGTCGGCGTCGACGGCTTCGGCATCGGCCTGCACAATTCGATCGTAGCACCCTACATCCTGCATTACGGTTCCGAGGAGCAGAAACAGAAATGGTTGCCCAAGCTCGCGACCGGCGAGCTGATCGGCGCCATCGCCATGACGGAGCCCGGCGCCGGCTCCGACCTGCAGGGCGTCAAGACCCGCGCCGAGAAGGACGGCAACCATTACAAGATCAGCGGCTCGAAAACCTTCATCACCAATGGCCAGCTCGCCAACCTGATCATCGTCGTCACCAAGACAGATCCGGACAAGGGCGCCAAGGGCACCTCGTTGATCGTCGTCGAGACCGAGGAGGTCGAGGGCTTCGAGCGCGGCCGCAACCTCGACAAGATCGGGCTGAAGTCGAACGACACGTCCGAGCTGTTCTTCAACGACGTGCGCGTGCCGACCTCAAACCTGCTGGGCCACGAGGAAGGCAAGGGCTTCGTCCAGCTGATGCAGCAATTGCCGCAGGAGCGGCTGCAGATCGGCACCGGGGCGATCGCCATGATCGAGCGGGCGCTGGCGCTGACCATCGACTACGTCAAGGAACGCAAGGCCTTCGGCAAGGCGATCATCGATTTCCAGAACACCCAGTTCAAGCTGGCCGAATTGAAGACCGAGGCCACGATCGGCCGCGTCTTCTACAATGACTGCGTCGCCCGCCATATCGATGGCGGTCTCGACCCGGTGACCGCCTCGATGGCCAAATACTGGCTCAGCGATCTGCAGGGCAAAGTCGTCGACGAATGCCTTCAACTGCACGGCGGCTATGGCTACATGAATGAATATCCGATCGCCCGCATGTACCGCGACGCCCGCGTCCAGCGCATCTACGGCGGCACCAACGAAATCATGAAATTGCTGATCGGGCGTTCTCTCTGAGCGCGGCGGCCGGCAAAGCCAAGGAGCACGAAAATGACTGAGGCTTACGTCTATGACGCCGTGCGCACGCCGCGCGGCAAGGGCAAGAAGGATGGCTCGCTGCACGAGGTGCCGGCGGTCAGGCTTGCCGCAAGGACGCTCGAGGCGCTGCGCGACCGCAACGGGCTCGACACCGGCAATGTCGACGACATCATCTTCGGCTGTGTCGACCCCGTCGGCGAGGCGGGCTCCGTCATTCCGCGCGCCGCCGCCTTCGAGGCCGGCTACGCGACCTCGGCGCCCGGCATGCAGATATCGCGCTTCTGCGCCTCTGGTCTCGACGCCATAAATTTCGGCGCCGCCAAGATCGCGCAAGGGGCGGATGAGATCGTCATTGCCGGCGGCGTCGAATCCATGTCGCGCGTCGGCATGGGCATGTCGGGCGGCGCCTGGTTCATGGATCCGTCCGTTGGCCTACCCGGCTGGTTCGTGCCGCAGGGCATCTCGGCCGACCTGATCGCCACGAAATACGGTTTTTCCCGCGACGACGTCGACGCTTATGCGGTTGAGAGCCAGAAGCGCGCCGCCAAGGCCTGGGGCGAGGGCCGTTTCAAGAATTCGGTGATCCCGATCAAAGACCAGAACGGCCTCACTATTCTTGACCATGACGAGCACATGCGGCCCTCGACCGACATGCAGTCGCTGGCCTCGCTCAACCCGTCCTTCGTCATGCCGGGCGAGATGGGAGGCTTCGACGCGGTTGCCGTGCAGAAACATCCAGAAGTCGAGGAAGTGAACCACGTCCACCACGCCGGCAATTCCTCCGGCATTGTCGACGGCGCCGCCGCCGTGCTGCTCGGCTCCAAGAAAGCCGGCAAGGCGATGGGGCTCAAGCCACGCGCCCGCATCCGCGCCTTCGCCAATATCGGCTCGGAACCGGTGCTGATGCTGACCGGTCCGGTCGACGTCACCGAGAAGCTCCTGAAGCGCGCCAAGATGAAGCAGTCGGACATCGACCTGTTCGAGCTCAACGAGGCCTTCGCCTCGGTCGTGCTGCGCTACATGCAGGCTTTCGACATCCCGCACGACCAGATCAATGTCAATGGCGGGGCGATCGCCATGGGCCATCCGCTCGGCGCCACCGGCGCCATGATCCTGGGCACGGTGCTGGACGAGCTGGAGCGCCGCGATCTCAACGCCGCGCTGGTCACGCTCTGCATCGGCGCCGGCATGGGCACCGCAACCATCATCGAACGCGTCTGACGGGGAGAGAAGAGATGAGCTACACCAATTTCACCCTCGACGTGGACGCCGACGGCATCGCGCTGATCACCTGGGACATGCCGGACCGCTCGATGAACGTCTTCACCGAGGAGGTGATGCGCGAGCTGAACGCCATCGTCGATCATGTGGCCGGCGATGCCGCCCTCAAGGGCGCGGTCATCACCTCCGGCAAGGACAGCTTCTCCGGCGGCGCCGACATCGCCATGCTGCAGAAGATGCTGGCGACCTTTGCCGTCGACAAGGAGAATGATCTCGAAAAGGCGACCAAGACACTGTTCGACAATGCCGGCTACATGACCGGCCTGTTCCGCAAGATCGAGACCTGCGGCAAGCCGTTTGTGTCGGCGATCAACGGCACCTGCATGGGCGGTGCTTTCGAGATGTCGCTCGCCTGCCACGGCCGCGTCGCCGCCGATTCCGACAAGGTGAAGATGGCCCTGCCCGAAGTGAAGATCGGCATCTTCCCGGGTGCCGGCGGCACCCAGCGCGTGCCGCGGCTGACCGACCAGCAGCAGGCGCTACAGATGCTGACCACCGGGCAGAACCTGACGCCGCAAAAGGCAAAGGCGATGGGCCTGATCCACGAGATCGCCGAGCCTTCGAAACTGGTCGAGATCGCCAAGGCGATGATCCGGAACGGCCTGAAGCCGGTCGCGCCCTGGGACGAGAAGGGTTTCAAGCTGCCGGGCGGTCCGATCTATTCGGCGGCCGGCGCCAATCTGTGGCCGCCGGCGATCGCCATCCTGCGCCGCGAAACCTACGGCAATTATCCCGCCGCGGCCGCGATCCTGAAATGCGTCTATGAAGGCCTGCTGGTGCCGTTCGACACGGCGCTCAGGATCGAGCAGCGCTATTTCACCGAGATCATGCAGTCGAAGGAAGCAGCGGCGATGATCCGCTCGCTGTTCGTCTCGCTGCAGGAACTGAACAAGGGCGCACGCCGTCCGGCCGGCGTGCCGGAGACCAAGTTCAAGAAGATAGGCATTCTCGGCGCCGGCTTCATGGGCGCCGGCATCGCCTACGTCACGGCGCGTGCCGGGATTCCCGTGGTGCTGCTCGACCGCGATCTGCCGTCGGCCGAGAAGGGCAAGGCGCATTCCGACAGCCTGATGGCCGATCAGGTCAAGAAGGGCCGCGCCAAACCCGAAGACAAGGACAAGCTCCTGTCGCTGATCACCCCGACGGCGGACTATGCCGACCTTACCGGCTGCGATCTCGTCGTCGAAGCGGTCTTCGAGGATTCGAGCGTCAAGAAGGAAGCCATGGAGAAGGCCGAAGCGGTGCTGAAGTCATCGGCCGTCTTCGCTTCCAACACCTCCACCATACCGATAACAGCGCTGGCGAAGAATTCGGCGCGGCCGAAGAACTTCATTGGCATCCACTTCTTCTCGCCGGTCGACAAGATGATGCTGGTCGAGATCATCCTCGGCAAGAAGACTGGCGACAAGGCTCTGGCCGTTGCCTTCGACTTCGTGCGCGCCATCAAGAAGACGCCGATCGTGGTTAACGACACGCGCGGCTTCTACGTCAACCGCTGCGTGCTGCGCTATATGTCGGAAGCCTATAAGATGCTGATCGAAGGCGTACCGGCGCCGATGATCGAGAACGCCGCCAAGGCTGCCGGCATGCCGGTCGGCCCGCTGGCGCTGACCGACGAGACCGCCGTCGACCTTGCCCAGAAGATCATGAAGCAGACCATCAGGGATCTGGGCGACAAGGCCGTCGATCCCGGGCAAATGGCGCTGATCAACACCATGGTCGACACGCATGGCCGCTTCGGCCGCAAGAACGGCAAGGGTTTCTACGACTATCCGGCCAAGCCGGCGAAGAAGAAGCTGTGGCCGGGCCTGAAGGATCTCTACCCGCAGCTGAAGCCCGAAAAGGTCGACTATGAGGAGCTGAAGCAGCGCCTCTTGGTCACCATCGCGCTGGAAGCGGCGCGGGTGATGGAAGAGGGCATCGTCACCGATCCGCGCGAGGCGGACGTCGGCTCGATCCTCGCTTTCGGCTTCGCGCCCTTCACCGGCGGCGCGCTGTCCTACATCGACGGCATCGGCGCCAAGCGTTTCGTCAAGATCGCCAAGGGGCTGCAGAAGAAATATGGCGCCGAGTTCAAGGCGCCAAAACTCCTGCTCGACATGGCCGAGAAGGGCGAGACCTTCTACCAGCGCTTCGACCCCTATCGGAAGGGCGAGGTCAGAGAGGCGGCCTGATCAACCCAAGATGTATGCCTGGGGTCGAATGCCCGCACCCATGGCCACGGCGTCGAGCCGTGGCCCTTATCGGGTCGGCGAGGAAAGCCGGCTGGCTTTTCGCTGCCTGCCGATCGACATCGACTTCAACCTGCATCTCAACAACGCGCGCTACATGATGCTGGCCGATCATGCGCATGACCCCGAAAATCGGAATCGATTTTCGGAAAGGATCATGCGCCACTCCGAAGTGCTACAGCGTCCTTTGCGCGTCCAATAGGACGCGCAAAGGACGCTGTAGGCGCATCGACATCTTCCTGCGCGTCGGCCTCATCGCGCTTGCGCGCAAGAATGGCTGGGCGCCGATGATCGGCGGACTGCAGGTCGCCCATGTGCGCGAGATCAGGCTGTGGCGCCGCTTCGAGGTGGTCTCGTCAATCGAGAACTGGGAAGGCACGTCCGTCATCGGCAGGCATCGTTTCGTCCTGGATGGCGGCGAGACCGCGGCGATGATCCTGACCGCCGGCGGCGTCTATGACCGCGGCGGCCGCCGCTTCCTCGACATCGACGAGGTCGTTGCGGCGCTCGGCCACGCCGCCAATCCACGCCGTCGACCGAAGCCGAGCGGGCCTTCATGGTGTCGCACCGGAATTTGCGCGAACAGGGTAAGGCGGCCTGATCGCGCTTCGGCTCAGACCGCCCTGCCGAGCAGAAAATCGGCCACCTCGTCCGAAAAGACCATCAACTCTTCGTCGAACGCGACGACGGTCCGCCTGCCTTGCGGATCCGGCCGCCCGGCCGGCATTCCGTGCGCCACAAGCGCCTCTGCGCAACCAACCCAGTCGCCGCCGGGTTCAGGCTCGTTGACCGACGCCCAGCCGAGCGTCCCACGCACATCGCCGCCGAAGCCATGCCGTTCTTTCCATTCCGCGCCGTGTTCGAGCAGGAAGCGGGTAAGGTCGGCATCGCCGCGAAAGACGGCATGGTTCAGCGCCGAGGCGTCCCAGTCGCCGCCGCGCCGGGCGATCGGCCAGCCGAGCCTGACCATCGCCTTCACCGCGTCGCGGCAGCCCTGTGCGGCGAGTTCGGGCAAGAGCCGCAATTGCTGGTCGGACAGCGAATCCGGCAGGTCGGGCCGGCGGGCCTTGATTATCCGCGCCGCCGTCTCGTCGCCGGTCGCGCAGGCGGCGATGAATTGCTCGTCGTCCAGAAGTGGACCTTCGTCACCTGATTGCCGCAGCCGCGCGGCGACATCCGGCAAGCCGAACCGCAGCGCAAGCTGATAGGCGCTCAGGCCTTCGGGTGTTCGCGCCGACGGGTCGGCGCCGGCCGCGAGCAGCGCTTCGATATGCGCCGGCGAACGGCGGCGCCGGATCGCCCACAGAAGCGGCCTGCCCCAATCGGAGGTCGGCTGACTCCCCGCCGATTCGTTTGGATCGGCATCCGGCGCGGCGAGCAGCAATTCCAGCGTCTCCAGGCTGTCGAGATCCAGGACGCGATAAAGCGCGTTCGAACCCGTGACGCGGGCGCCGGCCTCAAGCAGAAGCCGCGTGCAGGCGGGGTTCTCGAGCGAGTGGTAGAGCGACTCCCCGTCATTCGGATTGGCGCCCGCGTCGAGCAACAGCTTCGTCATCTCCGGATCGTGGTTCTGGCCGGCCGCGCCGTACAGCGCCGAGAGCTTATATTTATCCGAAGGCTTCTCCAGCGAGGCCGGCGGCCAACGGCTGCCGGTCGCCTGATTAGGATCAGCGCCGGCCGCGATGAGCAATCTCGCGGCGGCGTGAAGCGCGTCGCGAAAGCGTGGCATCCGCACCAGGCTCGAATGGGTCACGGCCACCAGCGGCGGCAGGTTCAGCGGGCCGCCGGGGCGGTTGACCCAGCCCGCGTCCCGCTTCATCGCCTCCCGCAGGACTGCTTCGTCGCCAACCGCGCAGGCCAGATATGCGTCGCCCCGTGTGAGGCCGGGATGTTCCTCGACCATGCGTGCTGCGGCCGCCGGGCTCGCGCGGTCGGTGCTGCCGCTGATGTCCCCGGCATAGACCAGTCCAGCCCAATTACGGAACGAGGAGGCGCGGTCGGCGCCATAGGCACGCTGCGCGGCGACGAAGCTGCCGAGGTCGCGCCAGGATGGGAAGCCATATTCGCGCGCCAGGCACGACTGGGCGTCATGCAGGCGAAGGCCGAGCGCAGCGATTGCCGGGTCGTCCTTGCCCAGCGCCAAAGGCAGGCTTTCGCGAAAGCGGGCGAGCGCGTCCGGCTCACCGCGCCGGTAGGCCGCGAGCAGGTCCTTGGCCTGTTTCTTCAACAGGTCGAGATTGGGACGGTTGGGGAGTTGGTTCATGAAAACCTCCGTGCGTTCTTCGCCGAAGGTCCGCAAATCCGGCTGCACAAAGGTTTGGCTGTCAGCTCATTGAAGCAAGTGGGTTCAACCCTTCCCGCGGACCCGGAGGCGGCTTGCACCGCAGGTCGACCATAAATTGATCCGGCCGCCGGGGTCAATCGGACGCCCGATATCCACCTTGCCCGTTTGCGCGACAGCGTATCACTTTCCATCCCGGTCCACCGCTACCGGTGGACAATGGTGTGGTCGCGCGCTAGACAGGCTTGAGGCATTTTTTCCTGTTTGAAGGAGAGCGCGCGTGCTCTCACACGACCGCGTATGGGCCGCCATCGACGCTCTCGCCGAGCGCTATTCGCTCTCGGCTTCCGGTCTAGCCCGGCGCGCGGGTCTCGATTCGACGGCCTTCAACAAGTCGAAGCGCCTGTCTTCCGACGGCCGGCCGCGCTGGCCCTCGACCGAATCGCTGGCCAAGATCATCGAGGCCACCGGCGCGTCGCTCGAGGAGTTCACCGGACTGGTCGAAGGGCGCGGCGGCGTCTCCATAGCCCAACAGCGCAGCGCCGTCCCGTTGCTTGGTTTTGCCCAGGCCGGCGCGGGAGGCTTCTTCGACGATGCCGGCTATCCGGCGGGACAGGGCTGGGATCTGGTCGAGCTGCCGGCGCGGGCGACCGAGACGTCCTATGCGCTGCAGGTGCAGGGCGATTCCATGTTGCCGCTCTACCGCAATGGCGATGTGCTGATCGTCGAACCGGGCGCGCCGACGCGCAAGGGCGACCGTGTCGTCGTCAAGACCACCGCCGGCGAGGTGATGGCCAAGGTGCTCGACCGGCAAACGGTGAAATCGATCGTGCTGGTTTCGCTCAACCCCGCTCACCCGGACCGCGACATCCCGACGCGCGACATCGAATGGGTGGCGCGCATCGTCTGGGCGAGCCAGTAGGCCAGCTTATGCGGATTCTTCAGACAGCCCTGGCGGTTCTGGCAATTCCCGTGATGGCGGCGCTCGTCGTAACCGGCGGGCGCGCAATCAAAGGCAGTGAGAGCACGATCACGGTGGATCGGATCGATCCGGACGCGCTTGCGGATCCGAGCTCTGAGTCGCAGCCGGACGAGCCCGCGACCTCGGCCATTCCCGCGCCCGCCGCTCCGCAGCCACCTGTTCATTCGAGGGCCATCGATCCCGACGTCGTGGCGCCGCCCGCTCTCTCGGATAGCGAACTCGAACGGGTGGAACCGCGCGCGCCGCTCAGCGATCTGGCGCTGGCCGGGCCGCCCAAGCCGCCCAAAACGAAGATGCCGGGCGACTGGAACGGCACAAAATTGTTCCAGCCGGTCGCTACCGCCGCCGGGCTCATCGAGTCGAAGGGCTATGCCGTCGCCGTGTCCGGCGTGGACGTCGTCAAGGCCGACGAAACCTGTAGCGACGCGGGCAAGAGCTGGGCCTGCGGCACGCGCGCCAGAACAGCCTTCCGCGCCTTCCTGCGTGGCCGTGCGGTCGCCTGCACGGTGCCGCCGGACGGCGGTCGCGACATCATTACCGCCGAATGCCATATCGGCAATCAGGACATCGGCCAGTGGCTGGTCGAGAATGGCTGGGCGCGCGCGGCGCAAGGCGGTCCCTATGTCGAGGACGAGAACAAGGCCCGCGCCGCAAAGAAGGGTATTTTCGGCCCGGCGCCAAAGCTTGACGGCCTGCCGGCGCTGCCGGCCGCGTCAGGGCCGGCGCCGGTGGCGCCGGATTCGATCCTGCCGGCCGATGGCGGCGCCGTTACGCCGCCAGTTGACCAGCCAGCGCCCGCTCAATGAGCGCGCGCGTCTCGGCGATGCCGTAAAGCGCCGCGAAGGAACCGAAGCGCGGTCCGCGCTCCTGGCCGATCAGCACCTGGTAGATCATCTGGAAGAAGACGACCGACACGCCGGGCCCGCCTTCCGGGCTCTGCTTGGAATGATCCTGGTAGCGCTCGATTTTGCGCGCGACATTGAGCGCGGCGTTCTGGATCGCCTCGCCGTCGGCGCCTTGCGGCAGCGCACCGAGCGCGTCGGAGAGCTTGGCCAGCGCGTCGCGCTCCACCTCGTCGGCGGCGCGGTAGACCTTGGTCGGCTTCACGAAGTCGTCGAAATAGCGGATCGCGTAGCCGGTCAGCCGGTCGAGCTCCGGATGCGTCTTCGGCGTCACGCCCGGCGCATGCCGCGAGATGAAGCCCCACAGCACCGCCTTGTCATGCGCGTTGGAGGCGCTGACCAGGTTGAGCAGCAGCGCGAAGGGCACCGGCAGGTCGATGGCCGGCGGGTTGCCGTCATGCATGTGCCAGACCGGATTGCCGAGCCGCTCCTTCCAGTCCTGGCGCGGATAGGCGCCAAGGAAAGCGTAATACTCGTCCACCGCCTTCGGGATGACGTCGAAATAGAGCTTCTTCGCCTGCCGCGGGCGCTGATACATGTAGAGGCCGAGGCTCTCCGTCGGCGCGTAGGTCAGCCATTCGTCGATGGTCAGGCCGTTGCCCTTCGACTTCGAGATCTTCTGGCCTTCCTCGTCGAGGAACAGCTCGTAGACGAAATGCTCCGGCGCGCGTCCGCCGAGGATGTTGCAGATGCGGTCGTAGATCGCCGCGTTGGTCTGGTGATCCTTGCCGAACATCTCGAAATCGACGCCGAGCGCCGCCCAGCGCATGCCGAAATCCGGCTTCCACTGCAGCTTCACATGACCGCTGGTGACAGGCAGGGTCGTCTCGGTGCCTTCGTCGTCGAAGGTGATGGTGCCGGCCTTGGCGTCGACATTTATCATCGGCACGTAGAGCACGCGGCCGCTCTTCGGCGAGATCGGCAGGAACGGGCTGTAGGTCGCCTGGCGCTCCGGCCCGAGCGTCGGCAGCATCACGCCCATGATCTCGTCATAGCGTTCGGCGGCGCGCCGCAGCACCTCGTCGAAACGGCCGGCCTTGTAGTACTGCGTTGCGCTGGCGAATTCGTAGTCGAAGCCGAACGTGTCGAGGAAGCGGCACAGCATCGCATTGTTGTGGTCGGCGAAGCTCGCATAGTCGCCGCCGAACGGATTGGGCACCGAGGTAAGCGGCATATGCAGATAGGGCTCAAGCGCGGCGCGGTCCGGCACGCTCTCCGGGATCTTGCGCATACCGTCCATGTCGTCGGAGAAGCACAGAAGCTTGGTCTTGACCTTGTCTTGCGTCAGCACCCGGAAGGCATGCCGCACCATTGTCGTGCGCGCCACCTCGCCGAAGGTGCCGATATGCGGCAGGCCGGACGGGCCATAGCCGGTCTCGAACAGGACGGTCTCGGGAAAGTCCTTGCCCTTGTAGCGGGCGATGACTTTCTTCGCTTCCTCGAACGGCCAGGCCTTGCTCTCGGCCGCCGCGGCAAGCATCTCGGGAGTGAGATCGATGATGTTTGATCCCGTCATGTCAAAGTTCCAGTCATGGCCGTCTTCGCGGCGGATAAGGATTTGTCGACCGGTCTCTAGGCGTGACAGGCTGGAGCGTCAACGATTTGCGGCGGTTTTCCTTGCGACGCCACGATAGCGCTCTTACGTTCGAGGCCCATTCATGCAGTGCATGTCACCCAAAAGTGTGTCACGGTTTTGGAGAGATGACATGCGCGCCTTCAGGAGTTTTGAATGCCTTCATTGACGCCGCACGAAGCCCTGATCCACCTGATGGTCATCACATCGGCCTCCGATCGCGATATGACGGATGTCGAGCTGGCACGGATCGGCGACGTCGTCCGCTCCTGGCCGGTGTTCGTCGACTTCAACCAGGACAGGCTGGTTGCAGTGGCACAGGCGTGTCAGAAGGCGCTGCATGAGAAGGACGGGCTGGAAGGCGTGCTGGCGCGCGTCGCCGAGGCGCTGCCGGAGCGGCTGCGCGACACCGCATATGCGGCTGCTTTCGAGGTTGCCGCCGTCGATCTCGAAATGCGCATGGAGGAAGTGCGCGTCCTGCAGCTCATCCGCCTCAAGCTCGACCTCGACACGCTGACCGTCGCCGCGATCGCCCGCGCGGCGAAGGCGCGCTTGCGCACGCTGACGTGAAGCAATCCAGGAAAAGTCTGAGCGGTTAGGCTCGGCGACTTCGCCGCAGCCTTCTGTTCGGAATTGCTGGATAACCGGCTAGAAAAAACTCACCGGGAAATAGCGCAGGTAGAACTCGGCGAAGGTGCCCTTGATCGAGATTTCCTGCAGCGCGTAATCGAAGGCGGCGGCAAGCGCGGTGTCGTTCTTGCGGGTGGCGATAGCCATGCCCGAGCCCAGATATTCCGGCGCCAGATACGGACCGCCGGCGAAGCGGCAGCAGCCGGCTGCGTCCGAGCCGCCCAGCCAGAAAGCAAAGCGCATGCCATCGCCGAAGGCGGCGTCGACCTTGCCGGCCTTGAGGTCGGCATAGAGGTCTTCCGGTGTGTCGAAGGTCACCACCTGCACGGTGTTGAAATAGCCGCGCAGCATTTTCTCATGCGCCGAGCCGGCGACGACGCCGACCCGTTTGCTGCGCAGCTTGTCGAGGATCGGCTCGGCGAAGGCCTTCGCCTTGGGCATGATGAAGCGCGCCGGGAATTGCATGTAGGAGCGCGAGAAGGCGTATTTCTCGCGGCTGTCCGGCGTCGCGGCAATGCCGGCGATGATCGCCTCGCCTTCGCCTTTCTGCAGAGCATCGTCCAGTTCGTTCCACGGCAAAGCCTGGACCTGGCATTTTTCGGCGACGCCCAGTTCCGCGCAGATCGCCCGCGCCAGATCGATGTGGAAACCCGACAGGCGGCCGGCGCCGTCGAGGAAGTTGAACGGCGGAAAATCAGTGGTGGTGAGAAATCTGAGCCGCGACAGCGCGGAGAGATCGGGCTTCGGCAGCCGCTCCTTGGCGTCCCACAGCACCGGCACCTGCGGCTCCGCCGCCTGAGTCGGTCCGGCAAGGGGCAGCGCGCCTGCCAGCACCGACATCAGGGCCAGAAATATCCACCGCAAGATCACGATATGGCTCCGCACCTGTCCCCGTTCCTTGGCTTTTCGTATGAAAAGGGGGGCAGGCACAACGGTTTTTGATTTCAAGCAGCCAAATTAAGCGTATGCTTTAGCACGTTTGCAAGTGACCTTGCGTGCCGGAAGGGGGAAGCTGCCGGTTTTGCTGAGGAGATTGCGACGCGGGGGTTGATGGCGAAGGGGGGTTCGGGCATCTACCGTCGGTAATGAAAAAGCAGAAGCAACATGGGGTAGATGTTGCGATGGGCCTGTTCGACAGAACTCTGGAATACATAGACCAGTTGCAGCATGCTGGCACCGCGGCCGCGGTCTGCGAGAGGCTGCTCGGCATCACCTCGAGCTTCGGCCTGACCGCCTTGATGGCGGGAACCGTGCCGCAGCCGGGCACGCCGCGCGGCCGGCAGAAACAGCACGTGATGCTTTGCGATTGGCCCGGCGATTGGCTTGAGCGCTATGTGGCGCGCAACTATGTCGACCACGACCCGGTCGTCAGCCACATGAAGCAGCTTCAGGCGCCGTTCCAATGGCGGGACGCTTCCAAGAACGCCCTGATAGACAAGAACAGCGACGAAGTCATGGGCGACGCCCGCGAGTTCAAGCTGCGCGACGGCCTGGCGTTTCCGCTGGTCACGCTCGACGGCCAGATCGTCATGGTCTCGCTGGGCGGCGAATCCGTTGAATTGTCGGATGCGGAATTCGGAATGGTATCGCTCGCGTCGACCTATGCGATAGGCCGCGCCATGCAACTGCACACCAAGGCCGACAACGTCATCGATCACATAGAATTGACGGCGCGTGAGCGGGAGTGCCTGCAATGGGCCGCCGTCGGCAAGTCCGAATGGGAGATCTCGCAAATCCTCGGCATCTCGGAACACACTTCCGAGAAACACCTTCTTAACGCCAAGAGCAAACTCGGCGCAGCCAACCGGGTGCAGGCAGTCGCGGAGGCGATTAGGCGCGGCTATATTAGCTAGGTCGGCCGTGCCGACCTGGAAATTCTTGCCTGCGCATTCGCGTAATATTTTAAGGGACGTCACGGCCGTATCTTCCTCTTAAGCCCAGGAGACGGCTAATGCTTTTTGCCCTTACCACTCAGGAACTGATGGAACGCCCCGACCTTTGGGAAGCGGTCCATCGCTTGCGCTACAAGATCTTCGTCGAGGAGATGGGTTGGACCGATCTCGACCGTCCGGACCAGCTCGAGATCGACCAGTTCGATCATGACGAGGCCGAACACCACCTCGTCATCCGCAACGGCGAACTGGCTGGTTACCAGCGCATGCTGCCGACCACACGGCCGCATCTTCTGACGGACGTTCTGTCGGATCTCTGCGAAGGACCGTCCCCCTCGGGGCCGAATGTCTGGGAACTGACCCGCTACGCGGTGGCTCCGGGTTTTCGCGACGGCAAACGCGGCGTCTCGACCGTCGGCACCGAGCTGATCGCCGGCTTCGTCGAATGGGGCCTGAAGCGCAACGTCAACCAGGTCATCATCGAGTTCGAGCCGATGTGGGTGCTGCGCGCCCTGCAACTGCACTTCCTGGCGACGCCGCTCGGTTACCAGCGCACCTATGGCAACCAGCAGGTCGTGGCGACGCTGCTCACCTTCACCGAGCATACGCTCGATGTCGTGCGGGCCCGCCGCAACCACCACCTGCCGGTGCTGAACCGGGGTTATCCCGGTCTGCTCGGCCTCAAGCAGGCTTCGTGATGGAGGCGGTCATGAGTTTCCATCCCGAACCGGAACTGCGCGGCCATACGCTGGTCGTCACCGTGTCCTCGCATGACGGCCGGCCAGTGCTCGACAGACACGCCTATGCGAGCCTTGCCAGGACCTTGCGCGATGCGGCGGTCAACGACGAGGTCCGCGTCGTCATGCTGCGCGGCCTTGCCGGCTGCTTCTGCCTTGGCGGCGACTTCTCGGAGTTCCTCGACGCCACCAAGCACCGAGAGTTGATCGCCGCCGTCACCGACATGTTCCGCATGTTGGCGACCTTCCCCAAGCCGGTCCTTGCCTGCGTCGACGGCGATGCTGTCGGCGTCGGCTGCACCATCCTGTTCCATTGCGACATGGTGATCGCTTCCAGGGGCAGCACCTTCAGGGTGCCGTTCGTCGATTTCGGCCTGGTGCCGGACGCGGCGACCAGCATTTTGGCCCCCCAGAAGCTCGGCTATGCCGGTGCGTTCCGCTTCTTCTGCCTGGGCGATACGCTGGGCGTCGAAGACGCCAAGGCGCTCGGCCTGGTCGGCGAGATCGTGACGCATGGCAGCGCCGAGGAAGCAACGCTGGCAAGGGCCAAACAGCTGGCCAAGAAGCCTGTTGCGGCATTGCTGCAGACGCGCAGCCTGCTCAAGGGAGATACGGACGTGTTGTGCGACCGCATCGACCACGAGATCACGCTGTTCCAGCAGGCGCTTCAGGATGACACCACGCTGAAGCGGCTGCAGCGGATTGCTCGCCTGGCCGCCTGAGCGCCCGGCATGAAACCTCAGCGCCGCGCAAGCCGAAAGGCGCGCGGCGCTGTAACTCGTCCGGAACTGCGTTACCACGCGGGTAGGGCAGGCCAGCGGTTCCAGACGAAGAACAACAACTAGTCTTTCAGGAATTCCGGCCCCTCGCCGATGATCTTCTTGTCGGGCTTGCCGACGGCATCGAGGTCCCTTCCGTCATAAGGCAGGGAAAGCAGGATACGCTGGATCACCGCGAGCCGGGCGCGTCGCTTGTCATTGGCCCGTACGACGATCCAGGGCGAGAACTCCTTATGCGTGTGCTCGATCATCTGGTCGCGCGCCCTGGTGTAGTCGTCCCACTTGCCGACGCCGGCGATGTCGATCGGCGAGAACTTCCAGTTCTTCAGCGGCGACCAACGGCGGTCATGGAACCGTTCGAGCTGCGTTTCGCGGCCGATATTCAGCCAGAATTTGAAGAAATGGATGCCTTCGTTGCGGATCATCCGCTCGAAATGCGGCGTCTCGTCCAGGAATTTTTCGTGCTGCTCCGGCGTGCAGAACCCCATGACCGGCTCGACGCCGGCGCGGTTGTACCAGGAGCGGTCAAAGGTGACGAACTCGCCCGAAGTCGGGAAATGGTCGACATAGCGCTGGTAATACCATTGCCCCGCCTCGGTCGGCGTCGGCTTGGGAAGCGCGACGTTGCGGGCCGTGCGCGGGTTCATATATTGCCGCAGCACGAAGATCGTGCCGCCCTTGCCGGCCGCGTCTCTGCCCTCGAAAAGCGCCATCACCCGCTTGCCGGTGGCCTGCAGCCAGGCCTGCGCCTTGACCAGTTCGATCTGCAGCCCTTCGAGCTCCTTTTCGTAGTCCTCGCTTTTCATCTTCTTGTCGTAAGGATAACCGCCGGCGGTAAGCTTGTTGTCCTCGATCCAGTCAGGCAGCACCGGATTGTCGATGTCGAACGCTCGCTCCTTGCCGCCGATCTTGATCTTGATCGGTGCCGTGGCGGGCACCGCTTCAGCCGTTTCCTTGGCATTTTTCATCCGGACGAACCTTTCCAGTTTGCGGACTCATGCTATGGAGCCTGTGCAGCGCAGCGCGCACTCGGGCGCAAAGACGCTGCAGCATTTTGATCTTGCGCATGAACCTTCGCGAAAATCGATCCTGATTTCCAGGGTCCCATGCGTCAGGCCGGTCCAGCGAGCCGGCTGACCGGTCGAACGGGATGCGGGGTGGCGCGGGCCTATGGCAGAGACGGGCGCGGGACAAGACAACAAGGGGCGAGCCTTGACGGGGCGGCTGGCGCGCAACCGCTGGCTGCTTGGCGCGGGCGTTCTCGCGATCCTTGCCGTTTATTTTTTCGCCGGCGCATCCGCCTATGTGCTCGTGCTGGCCCTGGCCGTGCTGGCGGCCGCGGCGATGCTGCCCGCAGATGCCGAACGTGAGCCGGCCGATGCGGGGGCAGCGATCGAGGCCAGCGGGCTGCAGAGGCTCTCCGGCGAATATCTGGCCGCCGCGGTCGCCGACCCGCTGATCATCTTCGACCATTCCGCCACCATCGTTCACGCCAATGCCGCCGCCTTCGCCGCCTTCGGCGGACTGGCGCCCGGTATGTCGCTGTCGCTCAAGTTCCGCGCCCCGGAGATGCAGGCGCTGCTCGACAGCATCCTTGCCGGAGAAGTCGCTTCCGATGCGGTCGACTACACCGAAAAGCTGCCGGTGGAACGCACATATCGGGTCAGCGCGTCCACGGTCGGCCATGCCACCGGCCTTTACGTGCTGGTGTTCAAGGATCAAAGCGAGACGCGTCGTATCGATCGCATGCGAGCCGACTTCATCGCCAATGCCAGCCATGAGCTGCGCACGCCGCTTGCCTCGATCGCCGGCTTCATCGAGACGCTGCGCGGGCCGGCCCGCAACGATCCGGCGGCGCGCGACCAGTTCCTGCAGATCATGCAGAACCAGACCGGCCGCATGGCCCGCCTGATCGACGATCTGCTCTCGCTGTCGCGGTTGGAGATGAAGCCCTATCTGGGTCCCGGCACCGAGGTCGATCTTCGCCAGACGATCGACAGCGTCATCGATTCGCTCGGGCCGCTGGCCGGTGAGAACGGCGTCGTCATCGAGCGGGAGTTCGCCAACGCGCCGCTCGTCGTTCCCGGCGATCGCGACGAACTATTCCAGGTTTTCGAGAATCTCCTGGAGAACGCCTGCAAATACGGCCAGTCAGGCGGGCGTGTCACCGTATCGGTCGCCGGCGGCGAGGATGGCCAGCAGCCGGGCTTCGACGTCACGATAAGGGATTATGGTCCGGGCATTGCCGAAGAACACATCCCGCGCATCACCGAGCGCTTCTACCGCGTCGATGTCGAAAACAGCCGCGCCCAGAAAGGCACCGGGCTTGGCCTTTCGATCGTCAAGCATATATTGACCCGTCACAACGCAAGATTGTCGATCAAGTCGGAAGTCGGCAAGGGCGCGGCGTTCACGGTTCATTTGCCGGCTCGCTGATCGTATATCGGTTACCAACCGGGATTTTCTTCTTTCTGTCATGCGGTTCACGTATCAGCGACGGATTGAGGGAACGCACCAGCCGGCACAAACCGGGAAGGCATATCCATGCAGTCCGTTCATATCGCCAGTGCCTATGATGAAGAGCTGAAGTTCCTGTCGAAGCGCATCGCCGCTATGGGCGGCCATGCCGAGCGCATGGTCGAACAGGCGGTCGCGGCCCTGGTTAATGTCGACCATGGCCTCGCGCAGAAGGTCATCCAGGACGATCTCGTCCTCGACGAAGGACAGCGCGAGGTCGACGACAAGGCCATCATCATAATCGCCAGGCGCCAGCCGATGGCGACGGATCTTCGCGAGATCGTCGGCGCGATCCGTATCTCGGCCGATATCGAGCGTGTCGGCGACTTGGGCAAGAACGTCGCCAAGCGCGTGGCCTCGGTGGACGGCCGCCAGCCGAATAGCCTTTTCCGCGGTATCGAGGCGCTTGCCAATCTGGCGCTGACGCAGCTCAAGGAAGTGCTCGACGTCTACGCCTCGCGCTCGGTCGAGAGGATTGGCCTCGTGCGCGACCGGGACGACCAGATCGACGCCATGTACACCTCGCTGTTCCGCGAGCTCTTGACCTACATGATGGAAGATCCGCGCAACATCACACCCTGCACGCATCTTCTGTTCTGCGCCAAGAACATCGAGCGCATCGGCGACCACGCGACCAATATCGCCGAGACGATCTATTACATCGTCACAGGCGACCAGATGCCGACCGACCGGCCGAAGGGCGACAGGACCGACAAGGTCGTGCTTTCCGGCACGGTGCCGGCTAAGTGAACCGCCGCCTCTCGAATGGCTTCCTGATTTAGGATAAGCTCCTCCAGGGACAGCGATTTTGTCAGTCGCGTCTCGGGAGGTTTGCGATGGAACAAGTTCGAAACCTGACCCCGGCCCCAACGTCGGGCATCATTGCATCCAGCGTCTATTCGGGCGGCAAGCGCATCGCCGACATCGCCATCGAACAGGCCGGCGAATGGGCGGCAAAACCCGGCCATGTCGTCTGGATCGGCCTGCTCGAGCCCGATCGCAACCTGTTGCTCCGGGTGCAGGCGCAATTCCACCTGCATGATTTGGCGATCGAGGATGCCGAGCATCCGCATGCGCGCCCCAAGATCGAGCAATATGGCGACGCCCTCTTCATCGTTGCCCGCACCGCGCAATTGATCGATGGCCGTGTCACTTTCGGCGAGACGCATCTGTTCGTCGGCGCCGGCTACATCGTCAGCGTCCGGCACGGCCCGTCGACCTCTTACGCCGCCGTGCGCCAGCACTGGGAGAGCTGCCCGCATTCGCTCGCCAAAGGCGAGGATTTCGTCCTCTACGCCATTCTCGATTTCATCGTCGACAACTACATGCCGGTGCTGGAGCAGATCGAGGACGAGGTCGAGGCGATTGAGGACAAGGTGCTTCTGAAGCCGATGACCGGTTCCGATATCGAGCGGCTTTACATGCTGCGCCGCGATCTGCTGCGGCTGCGCAATGCGGCGCTGCCGCTGGTCGAGGTCTGCCGTCGGCTGACCAGCGCCGACCTGCCACAGATACATGCCGCCATGCATCCGCTGTTTCGCGACGTGACCGACCACATCCGCACCGTGCAGGAAAAGATCGACTCCCTGCGCGAGGTTCTGGCCTTCGCCTTCGAAGCCAGTCTGCTGGTCGGGCAGAGCCAGGAAACCGCAATATCCAAGAAGCTCGCCTCATGGGCCGCCATCCTGGCGGTGCCCACGGCCTTCGCCGGCATCTACGGCATGAACTTCTCCGACATGCCGGAACTGAAGATGGAATACGGATATCCGGCCGTCTTGGTGGCGATCGCGCTCATCTGCGCGTTCCTGTACTGGCGGTTCAAGAAGAATGGATGGCTGTGAAGGGGAGGGAGTAGGGGAGTAGGGAGCGAGTAGCGAATAGGGAGTAGCGAGTAGGGGAAATAAGTTGCCCTTTTCGCGAAACTCAATCCAGTTCTATTCGCTATTCGCTATTCGCTATTCGCTCAGCGCGCCCTGCGCCGCTCCCCGGCCGGCTGGAACGCCACCCGGGAATGATACTTGCAATAGGGTCCCGTTTCGGCGGCGTCGTTGCCGCAGAAGTTGAAGTCTTCCGACAGCGGATCGCCGTTCGGCCATTTGCAGGTGCGTTCGGTCAGCTCGACGAGCTGCAGATGCCGCGAGATCGGCACGACCACGTTCTCGACCGGTCGGATATAGTGGCGGGCGACGGGCTCGGCGTCGAACTGCACCTGCAGCGCGGTGGCGCCGATGGTGGTGGTCACGTGACGCGTGGCACTTGCGGCGCGGGTCACCGATTTCTGCATCGAGGCGCCTTGCGTCGCCTTCTTCTGGCGCGCCGGAGCGGCCGTTGCGCGGCCGCGGCCCGACAGCTTCAGGCGATGCACCTTGCCGATGACGGCGTTGCGGCTCACCCCGCCGAGCTGTGCGGCGATCTGGCTGGCGCTCAGACCCTCCGACCACAATTTCCTGAGAAGTTCGACTCGCTCGTCAGTCCAGTTCATGAGACCGCGCTCCTGCTGAGGCGTGCGGCAGTCAGAATCCTTTCCCGCCCCCGGCTCTCGCCGGGCAAACAACACCACATATACCGGGTGATTAGGTCCGCCGCACGAAATCTAGTTATTTCTCGACTACAAATACCTTATGCGCTGACTCGGTGACAAGAGTCCCCAGGGCAACATGATTCGGTTTTTTCGGTTTTCCCCAACTTGCCGGCCTACTTATGAGCCGGCGTGGCGTCAGGGGCTTGCCACGCGCTTGTGCGTGACGTTTTCGTTGACTTCATGGCCGAAAACCATGATAAGCCGCAAAGGCCGCCGCATTGGCGGCTTTTTTGATTTCCGGTTCCGGAGACGCATATAATGAGCGGTTCGGCGCTTTACGAGACCTTTGCTCGCGCACCCCTGGCTTTCGACCGCGGGGAGGGGACCTGGCTGGTCACCGACAAGGGCGAGCGATATCTCGACTTCGCCGGCGGCATTGCGGTGAATTCGCTGGGCCACGGCCATCCGCATCTGGTCGCGGCGCTCACCGAGCAGGCTGCCAAGCTGTGGCACGTCTCCAACCTCTATGAGATCCCGGAACAGCGCCGGCTGGGCGAGCGGCTGACTGAGGCGACCTTTGCAGACAAGGTGTTCTTCACCAATTCCGGTGCCGAGGCGCTGGAATGCGCCATCAAGACGGCCAGGCGCTATCAATTCGTCAAGGGCCGTCCCGAGCGTTTCCGCATCATCACCTTCGAGGGTGCCTTTCACGGCCGCACGCTGGCGACGATCGCCGCCGGCGGCCAGTACAAATATCTCGAAGGCTTCGGCCCGAAGGTCGAGGGATTCGACCAGGTGGCTTTCGACGACATCGACGCCGCTGAAAAGGCGATCACGCCGGAGACCGCGGCGATCCTGATCGAGCCGGTTCAAGGCGAGGGCGGCATACGCCCGGTGCCGACGCAATCGCTGAAGCGGTTGCGGCAACTCTGCGACAAGCACGGCCTGCTTTTGATCTTCGACGAGGTCCAGTGCGGCATCGGTCGCACCGGCAAGCTGTTCGCGCATGAATGGTCAGGCGTCACGCCCGATCTGATGGCGATCGCCAAGGGCATCGGCGGCGGCTTCCCGATGGGCGCCTGCCTTGCCACCGACGAGGCGGCGACCGGCATGACGGCCGGCGTGCACGGCACCACCTTCGGCGGCAATCCGCTCGCGATGGCCGTCGGCAACGCCGTGCTCGACGTGGTGCTGGCCGACGGCTTCCTTGAGGACGTGCAGCGCAAGGCGCTGCTTCTGAAGCAGGGCCTTGCGGCGGTGGCCGATGAATTCCCCGACGTCATCGAGGGCATCAGGGGAACCGGCCTTATGCTCGGCCTGAAATGCGCCATGCCCAACGCCAAGGTGAACATGGCGCTGCGCGACCAGCACCTGCTTGCCGTGCCGGCGGGCGACAACGTCATCCGCCTCCTGCCGCCGCTCACCGTTACCGACGAGGAGATCGGCGATGCGCTGGAGCGCATTCGCGGCGGCGCCAAGGGTCTGACCGACGCGATTGCCGCCGAAGCCGCCAAATAATTTCTGGAACCTGCCGATGAGTGTTCGCCACTTCACCGATCTGTCCGCCGTTTCCGCGGGCGACCTGCGCATCATGCTGGACGACGCGGTGGCGCGAAAGACCAGGCTCAAGGCGGGTGAGCGTTCAAAACCGCTCGATGGCAAGGTGCTGGCCATGATCTTCGATAAGCCGTCGACGCGCACGCGCGTGTCCTTCGATGTCGGCATGCGCCAGCTCGGCGGCGAGACCATCATGCTGACCGGCACCGAGATGCAGCTCGGCCGTTCGGAGACGATCGCCGACACGGCGAAAGTGCTGTCGCGCTATGTCGACGCCATCATGATCCGCACCACCTCGCACGACCGGCTGCTGGAGCTCACCGAGAACGCCACCGTTCCGGTCATCAACGGGCTGACCGACGACACGCATCCCTGCCAGCTCATGGCCGACATCATGACCTTTGAGGAGCATCGCGGTCCGGTGTCCGGCAAGACTTTCGCCTGGACCGGCGACGGCAACAATGTGCTGCATTCGCTCCTGGAGGCCTCGGCGCGCTTTAGCTTCAACCTCAATGTCGCGGTGCCGGAAGGCAGCGAGCCTTTCGAGAAATATGTCGACTGGTCGAAGGCCAATGGCGGCAAGGTTCGGTTTTCCAGGTCCGCCGAGGAAGCCGTCGACAAGGCCGACTGCGTCGTCACCGACAGCTGGGTCTCCATGGGCCAGGAGCATCGCGCCCGCGGCCACAACGTCTTCCTGCCCTATCAGGTCAATGCGGCGCTGATGGCAAAGGCCAAGCCCGATGCATTGTTCATGCACTGCCTGCCGGCGCATCGCGGCGAGGAGGTCACCGATGAGGTGATCGACGGGCCGCATTCGGTGGTCTTCGACGAGGCCGAGAACCGGCTGCACGCCCAGAAGGCTGTGCTGGCCTGGTGTCTGGGCGCGTGAGAAGGGCTGGACCTGATCGCTTCCGGCCCGATCGGGCTCAACTTGATCTGGGGACATGTGATGCCTATTTGCTGGCCATCACGTAAATTGAACGCGCTTCGACGCATGCGGCTCACCGGGCGGCATGGCTGCGCCCCGGAGTATTGTCATGTTGGAAACCCAGACCTTGGCTGAGCATAAACCCCAACTCGGTGAATTCGGCTTCGCCGGCGACGATCATGTCGTGCCTTATGAGGTCGCGCCGCTCGATGTGCGCGGCCGCACCGTGCAGCTCGGGCCGATGCTCGACGCTATTCTGAGCCGCCACGATTACCCTGAGCCCGTCGCCCGCCTGCTGGCGGAAGCCTGCGTGCTCACCGTGCTGCTCGGCACTTCGCTGAAGTTCGAAGGCAAGTTTATTCTGCAGACCCGCACCGACGGTCCGGTCGACATGCTGGTGGCCGATTTCACCACGCCGCATGCGCTGCGCGCCTATGCGCGCTTCGATGCCGACCGGCTGCAGGCGCTAACCGCCGCCGGCGAGACCTCGCAGCAGGCGCTGCTCGGCGACGGCGTCTTGGCCTTGACGATCGACCAGGGCGCGCATACGCAGCGCTACCAAGGCATCGTCCAGCTCGACGGCACCTCGCTGGAGGACGCCGCGCGCACCTATTTCCGGCAGTCGGAGCAGATCCCGACCGATATCAAGATGTCGGTCGCCAAGCTGGTCACGCCCGGCCCGGCCGGCGCGCGCGAGCAGTGGCGCGCCGGTGGCATTCTGGCGCAATTCCTGCCGCAATCGCCGGAGCGCATGCGCGTTCCCGATATTTCCGGCGGCGACGGCGATCCGCGTGACGTCGCGGACCATCCGGCCGACAATTCCTGGCAGGAGTTGCTGGCGCTGCTCGGCACCATCGAGCCGACCGAGCTGATCGACCCGACGGTGGGCGCCGAGCGATTGCTCTACCGGCTGTTCCACGAACATGGCGTGCGCGTTTTCCGCGGCGTCCCTGTCGCCGACCAGTGCTCCTGCTCGCGCGACAAGATCCGCGGCATTCTCGAAGGCTTTTCGGCTGAGGAGATCAAGGAATCGACCGAAGAGGGCGGCATCCATGTCGCCTGCGAGTTCTGCTCGACCCAATACGACTTCGACCCGGCCGAATTCGCGAAGGAGTGACGCCCTGTTCCTTCTCCCCGTTCCACGGGAGAAGGTGCCCGAAGGGCGGATGAGGGGCGGCGCCAACGTTGGCGATCATAGCGACACGCTGGCGACGCGGTCGTCCGCCTCAAGGAAAATCTCAGAAGCCCGGCGCTGCCCCTCATTGCCCTGCCGGGCATTTCTCCCCGTAAAACGGGGAGAAAGAGGCTGTCGCCGACGCCTAATTCACCGTGCGCCTTGTCCCCGGCATATCGAGCGAGAAAGCCGGAATGGCGATATCGAACGTCTCGCCGCGGCCGTTGCGCATCGTGTAGTGGCCGACCATGATGCCTGATGGCGTCGAGAGCGGGCAGCCCGAGGTGTACTGGTAGCTGTCGCCGGGATTGAGTTCCGGCTGGTCGCCGACCACGCCGGCGCCGCGCACCTCCTCGACCCGGCCCTGGCCGTCGGTGATATGCCAGTAGCGCGACACAAGCTGCACGAACTCGTCGGAGCGGTTGTCGATCGTCACCTGATAGCCCCAGACATAGCGGTTCTCGGACGGATCGGAGCGGTCCTCCAGATAGAAGGGCCTGACCAGCACTTCGATGTTGCGCGTAACTGCGCGATACATGGGCCACTCCGGTTGCCGCCGCGGAAAATATGCCACGCTCCGCTCTTGATAGAGGCAGCGCCGACCATCCTGCCAGCCTTGTAAGCGCAGGTGCCGAAAAACAATGTCATTTAAGTGACACATGACAATGTTGGTGTGCACAAACCGCGCCGGGCGACTCGGACGCTCTGTAACAGTTGAAACGGTCGCGTGCGGCCTAAAGCAATTCCAGGAAAAGCGCGAGCGGTTAGGCTCGGCGCCTTCGCCGTAGCCTTCCGTCAGGAATCGCGTGAAAACAAGGAGATGGAGTGGGTCGCCGTTTGCGTGAAACGGTGAAACTCTCTATCGGGAGTGACCAGATCTCGATGGAACTGACTATCGCAGCCGGCCTGGCTTCGTCAGCGCTTCTTTCCTTCAATCTCGCCAGCATCCTGCTCGCCTCGTCGCGGCTGAAGCGGCGGCATGTCATCGCGCCGCTCCCCAGCGCGCGGCCGCAGGTCTCCATCATCGTGCCGTCGCGTGGCGTCGAGCCGTTCACGCCGGAGACCTTGCAGCGCGCCTTCTCGCTCGATTGGCCGCGCTACGAGCTGATCTTCTGCGTCGCGCATGCCGAAGACCCGGTGGTCAAACTGATCGATGCGGCGATCGCGCGCCACCCCAAAATTCCTGCGCGGCTGCTGATCGGCGACGATCGCGTCAGCGCCAATCCCAAGCTCAACAACTGCGTCAAGGGCTGGCAGGCGGCGCGACACGATTGGGTGATCCTCGCCGATTCCAACGTGCTGATGCCGAGAGACTATGTCCAGCACCTGATGGCGGCATGGCGGCCGGATACCGGCCTCGTCTGCTCGACGCCGATCGGCTCGCGGCCAGACGGGTTTTGGGCCGAAGTCGAATGCGCCTTCCTCAACACGCTGCAGGCGCGCTGGCAGTATGCCGGCGAGGCGCTTGGCCTTGGCTTCGCCCAGGGCAAGAGCATGCTGTGGAACAAGCCGATGCTCGACGCCAATGGCGGCATCCAGGCCTTGGCCGCCGAGATCGCCGAGGACGCGGCGGCCACCAAGCTGGTCAACGGCCTGGGGCTCAACGTCAACCTCGTCGCCTCGCCATTCGAGCAGCCGCTTGGACTGCGCAGCTTCGCCGAGATCTGGTCGCGCCAAGCGCGCTGGGCGCGGCTGCGCCGGGTGACCTTTCCGCTGTTCTTCGCGCCGGAGATCCTGACTGGCGCTGCGGTGCCGCTGCTGCTGGCGCTGATCGCCGCGGCAAGCGCCGGCGTCAGCCTGCCTACGACGGCCTTTGGCGTGCTGGCGATCGCCTACCTGCCGGAATGGCTGCTGGCCTTTGCGAAGGGCTGGTACCTGTCGCCGCGCAGCGTCACCGCGATGATCGTGCGCGATGCCCTGCTGCCCGCCATCTGGGCGCGCGCCTGGTTCGGCGGTGCCGTCGAATGGCGCGGCAATGCCATGACCATCCGCACCAAGGCGATGACCGAGCTGGAGGAGCTCGCCTAGAGCAATTCCAGGAAAAGTGTGAAACGGTTTTCCGTCCGGAATTGCGGCTCTGGAAGGCTCCGGCCGCGGCGTTCTCAGCCTTCTATTTTTGCTGCCTTCAGCGCCTGTTCGACATCTTCCAGCAGATCGTCGGTGTCTTCCAGACCAACCGAAAGCCTCAGCGTGCCTGGCCCGATGCCGAGCTCGGCGCGGGCCTCGTCGCTCAGGTTCTTGTGCGTCGTCGTCGCCGGATGGGTGACCAGGCTCTTGGCGTCACCGAGATTGTTCGAGATCAGCACGATGTCGAGCGCGTTCTGGAAGGCAAAGGCCGCCTGCTTGCCGCCCTTGACGTCGAGGCAGATCAGCGTCGAGCCTCCCGACATCTGCTTCCTGACGATATCCGCTTGCGGATGATCGGCGCGGCCCGGATAGATGACACGGGCGATCTCCGGTCGGCCGGCAAGGAAATCCGCGATCTTGCCGGCGCTCTCGGTCTGCTGACGCACGCGCAGCGGCAGCGTCTCCAGGCCTTTGAGCAGCGTCCAGGCGTTGAAGGGCGACAGGCTGGGACCGGTGTGGCGGAAATAATCGTGCAGGTTCTCGTCGATCCACTTCTTGTCCGACAGGATGACGCCGCCGAGGCAGCGGCCCTGGCCGTCTATGTGCTTGGTCGCCGAATAGACGACGATATGGGCGCCGAGCTGCAGCGGCTTCTGCTGCAGCGGCGTGGCGAAGACATTGTCGACGATCAGCCTGGCGCCGATCGAATTGGCGAGCCTGGCGACGGCGGCGATATCGACCACCTCCAGCGTCGGGTTGGTCGGGCTTTCCAGGAAGAACAGCTTGGTGTTCGGCCTTGTCGCCTTTTCCCAATTGGCGATGTCGGTGCCGTCGACCAGCGTCGCCTCGATGCCGTAGCGCGGCGCCAGCGTCTCGACCACCCAGCGACAGGAGCCGAACAGGGCGCGCGCCGCGACGATATGATCTCCGGCCTTGGCGCTGCAGAGCAGCGCGGCGGTTACCGCGGCCATGCCGGAAGCGGTGGCGCGGGCATCCTCGGCGCCTTCCAGCGCGCACATGCGCTTTTCGAACATGTCGACGGTCGGGTTGGCGTAGCGCGAATAGATGAAGCCCGGCTCCTCACCCTTGAAGCGGGCTTCCGCCGCTTGCGCGGTCTCGTAGACATAGCCTTGGGTGAGATACATCGCCTCCGATGTCTCGCCGAAGCCGGAACGCAACGTTCCGCCATGCACGAGTGCCGTCTGAGGTTTCCAGTTGCGCTTCTTGGTGCTCATAGCCCTGCTTTCAGACACAAAAAAACCGGCCGCGAAGTCGCAACCGGTCCATATAGCCTTGCGGCTCGACGGTCCTTTAGCGACTTGTTTAACGTGGCTGCAAGCCGACCGGCCAAATCACCACGGGATAACGACCCTTTAGACCCGCGCCGCGCTTGCGTCAATTGCCGGCTTCATTAAGAGGTTTGTACCAGCCGGGCGGCAAGAGCCTGCTTAGATCCTAGCCCGGCCTTGTGAACGGAGCCAGCCTTTGCGGCAAACAGGCATTCTTCCGGATCAGGACATCGCAGCGCTGTTCGAGGCGAAGGCGCTGAAGTCGCCGCGCGCGCTGGACGCCGACCAGATCCAGCCGGCCAGCCTCGATCTCAGGCTCGGCGACAAAGCGTTTCGCGTGCGTGCCTCGTTCCTGCCGGGTCCGGATCATCGGGTCGTCGACAAGCTCGAGCGGCTGAAGCTGCACGAGATCAGCCTTGCCGAGGGCGCGGTGCTGGAAACCGGCTGCGTCTATATCGTGCCGCTGCTCGAGAGCCTGGCGCTGCCGGCGAACGTATCCGCCTCGGCCAATCCGAAGAGCTCGACCGGCCGCCTCGACATCTTCACACGCGTCATGACCGATCGTGGCCACGAGTTCGACAAGATCGCCGCCGGCTATCGCGGGCCGCTCTATCTCGAAGTCAGCCCGCGCACCTTCCCGATCGTCGTGCGCGCCGGCTCGCGGCTGTCGCAGATCCGCTTCCGCACCGGCAACGCGGTGCTCTCGGAAAGCGAGCTGCGCGACCTTCACCGCGCCGAGATGCTGGTCGCCACCGAGCCGCCCAATATTTCAGGCGGCGGCATCGCGCTCTCCATCGATCTTGACGGCGACAAGGACGGCCTCGTCGGCTACCGCGGCAAGCACCACACCGGCCTGGTCGACGTCGACAAGCGTGCCGCGCAGGATGTCGTCGATTTCTGGGAGCCGATCTACAAGAGCGGCGCCGGCGAACTGGTGCTCGATCCGGACGAATTCTATATCCTGGTCAGCCGAGAAGCTGTGCATGTGCCGCCGCTCTATGCCGCCGAGATGACACCCTTCGATCCGCTGGTCGGCGAGTTCCGCGTCCATTATGCCGGCTTCTTCGATCCGGGCTTCGGCCACTCCGCCGCCGGCGGCAGCGGCAGCCGCGCCGTGCTCGAAGTGCGCAGCCACGAGGTGCCTTTTATCCTCGACCACGGCCAGATCGTCGGCCGTCTCGTCTACGAGCATATGCTGAAGCGCCCGCAGGCGCTTTACGGCACCGAACTCGGCTCGAACTATCAGGCGCAGGGCCTGAAGCTCTCCAAGCATTTTCGCGCAGCGCGCTGAAGCTGCTGATCTCCCCCTCGTGGGGAGATCACCCTACCTCACAGCGCCTTCACCGCCACCTTGACCGGCTTTTCGATCTCCAGCGGATTGCGCAGCGGCAGGCCGAAATCCTGCGCCTCGATTTCGAAAGTATCGCCAGCCTCGGTCCTGATACCATCGGCGAAGGACAATGTCGCGGTGCCGAACATATGCACATGCACATCGCCCGGCTGGCGGAAGGCCGAATATTTGAAATGGTGGTGCTCGAGATTGGCGATGGTGTGCGACATGTTCGCTTCGCCCGACAGGAACGGCTTTTCCCAGAGCAGCTTGCCGTCGCGCCAGATGCGCGATGCGCCGCGGATGTCGGCCGGCAGGTCGCCGATCAGGATTTCGGGGCCAAACGAGGCGTTGCGCAGCTTGGAATGGGCGAGGAACAGATAGTTCACCCGCTCGGTCACGTGATCGGAAAACTCGTTCGACAGCGTGAAGCCGACGCGGAACGGCGCGCCGTCATCGCCGATGACATAGATGCCCGCGATCTCCGGCTCCTCGCCGCCGTCCTGCGCGAAGGCAGGCGACATTAGGGGAGCGCCGGGGGCCACCGCCATCGTGCCGTTGCCCTTGTAGAACCATTCCGGCTGCACGCCGACCTGTCCCTTGGCGGGCTTGCCGCCTTCGAGCCCCATGCGGAACATCTTCATAGAATCGGTGAGCTGTTCTTCGCCGTCACTGAGCTTCTTGTGCATGGAATCGCGCGTCGCCGCGGAACCGAGATGCGTCAGCCCCGTGCCGGTGAGATGCAGATGCGCGGGATCCGGATGGTTGATCGGCGAGACCAGCCTGCCCCTCTTGTAGGCGGCGTCGAGATCGACCGTCTCGCCATAGCCCTTGCGCTCGATCAATGCTTCGAGGCCCGTGCCCGTCCGCGCGGCCTCCATCGCCAGCGAATAGACGCTGCGCGCGCCGTTGATGACCCTGGTCTTGCCGCCGCCATTGCGGGCGACGACGCGGATCGTCTCGGCGTCGTCGAGAATCTGGGAGATCAGCATGTTTGAACCCTCTCTCATCTGCCTGGCTGCCCGCGGGCAAACCTTGACCGGCGCGGCGCGGAGAAATCCGCGCCACGGTTGAAATTCTTCGTCCGGATTGCGCTCGCGAGCCCGGTCCTTGCCTGGACTTCTTGGCGCCGACGGGTTGCCGGCAGCTTCGCGATCTGAAACCCGTATGCCTTCTTAAGTCCGCTTCAGGTCTTCAGGCCTTGTTCTTGTTGTAGACGTCGAAGATGACGGCGCCGAGCAGCACCAGGCCTTTCACCACCTGCTGCCAGTCGACATTGACGCCCATGATCGACATGCCGTTGTTCATCACGCCCATGATGAAGCCGCCGACGACGGCGCCGATCACCTGTCCGACGCCGCCCATTGCCGAGGCGCCGCCGATGAAGACGGCCGCAATGACGTCGAGCTCGCTGCCGAGACCCGCCGCCGGCACGGCCTGGCCGAGGCGCGCCGCGATGATCAGGCCGCCCAGTGCCGACAGCACGCCCATATTGATGAAGACCATCAGGGTCAGCCTTTCGGTGTTGATGCCCGAAAGCTGTGCGGCCTTGGCGTTGCCGCCCATGGCGTAGATGCGGCGGCCGATGGTCATGCGCTTGGTGACGAAGACGAACAGTGAGATCAGCACGCCCATCACCAGCAGCACGACCGGCAGGCCCCTGTAGCTGGCGAACTGGAAGACCAGGAACAGCGCCAGCGCGCCGCCAACCAGCGTCTTGACGACGAACAGCGGGAAGGGCTCCGCCTCATAGCCATGCCGCTCGCGCTTGCGCCGCGTCCTGAAGCCGAAATAGGCGTAGGCGAGCACCGCGACGAGGCCGAGCACGACCGTCGTCATATGCAGCGTCAGTCCGCTGCCGACGATCGTCTTGCCGGCGGCATTGACCGTCGGCGGGACCAGCGTCAGCGGGCCGATCACATCCGGGATGAAGCCGGAGCTCAGCGCCTTGAAGCTGTCGGGCAACGGGCCGACCGAGGAGCCGCCCCCGAGCAGCGCCTGGCAGATGCCGCGGAAGATCAGCATGCCCGCCAATGTCACGATGAAGCTCGGTATCTTGTGATAGGCGATCCAGTAGCCTTGCGCCGCGCCGATCAGGGCGCCGACGAACAGGCAGACGATCGAGACCACCAGCGGATTCGAGAATATCCCGAGCGGCCAGATCACCATCATCATCGCCGCCAGCGCGCCGATGAAGCCGGCGACCGAGCCGACGCTGAGGTCGATATAGCCGGAGACGATCACCAGGAGCATGCCGAGCGCCATCACGATGATGAACGAGTTCTGCTGCACCAGGTTGCTGAGATTCACCGGTTTGAACAGCGTTCCCGACGTCGTGTACTGGAAGAACAGCATGATGACGATCAGCGCGATGATCAGGCCGTATTCGCGCAGGTTCGTCGTCAGCGCCGAGACGGCGACGCGCGGGCCCTGCTGCTTGACGTCCTCGGCGAGGCCGCTTTGCGGCGCGGGAGCGCTTTCTGTGCTCATGATGTTTTTCCTTCTCCGCGAACGATGGCGCGCATGATTTTTTCCTGGCTTGCGTCGCTTGCAGCCATTTCGCCGACTATACGCCCTTCGTTCATCACATAGATACGGTCGGAGATACCGAGCAGCTCGGGCATTTCCGACGAGATGACGATGATCGCTTTGCCCTCGGCGGCAAGGCGCGCGATGATCGTATAGATTTCGTACTTCGCGCCGACGTCAATGCCGCGGGTCGGCTCGTCGAGGATCAAAACCTCCGGATCGGCGAACAGCCATTTCGACAGCACGACCTTCTGCTGGTTGCCGCCCGAGAGGTTGCCGGTCAGCTGGTAGACGCTGGAGGCGCGGATGTTGGTCTTCTTGCGGTAGTCGTTGGCGACGCTCATCTCGCGCATGTCGTCGATGACGCCGCGGCTGGAAACGCCGGACAGGTTGGCCAAGGTCACGTTGTGCTTGATGTGGTCGATCAGATTGAGGCCGTAGGTCTTGCGGTCCTCGGTGACATAGGCGATGCCGCTTGCCACCGCCTTGCTCACTGATGAGAGGTCGATAGGCTTGCCACGCAGCGACACCTCTCCGGTGATGTGCCGGCCGTAGGAGCGCCCGAAAAGGCTCATCGCGAATTCGGTCCGGCCGGCGCCCATCAGACCGGCGATGCCGACAACTTCGCCCCTGCGCACATTGAGGTTGATGTTCTTGATCACCTGCCGGTCGGCATGGATCGGGTGGTAGACCGACCAGTCCTTCACCTCGAAGATGACGTCGCCGATCTTCGGCTCGCGCGGCGGGTAGCGGTCGTCGAGCGAGCGGCCGACCATCGAGGTGATGATGCGGTCTTCCGAGATGTCCTTCCTCGGCAAGGTCTCGATGGTGCGTCCGTCGCGGATCACCGTCACCTTGTCGGCGACGCGGTTCACCTCGTTGAGCTTGTGCGAGATCAGGATCGAGGTCATGCCCTGGCGCTTGAACTCGAGCAGAAGGTCGAGCAGCGCCTGGCTGTCCTTCTCGCTGAGCGAGGCCGTCGGCTCGTCGAGGATCAGGAGCTTTACTTCCTTGCTCAGCGCCTTGGCGATCTCGACCAGCTGCTGCTTGCCGACGCCGATATTGGTGATGAGCGTCTTGGGGTCTTCCTTGAGCCCGACCTTCTTCAGCAGGGCGCCGGTACGCGTCTCGTTGGCGTCCCAGTCGATGACGCCGTAGGTGGCGTGCTCGTTGCCCAAGAAGATGTTTTCCGCGATCGACAGCATCGGCACCAGGGCAAGCTCCTGGTGGATGATGACGATACCGATATGCTCGCTGTCGTGAATGCCTTTGAAATTGCATTCCTGGCCGCGGAAGATGATCTGGCCCTCATAGGTGCCGGACGGATAGACGCCCGACAGCACCTTCATCAGTGTCGACTTGCCGGCGCCGTTCTCGCCGACGACGGCGTGGATCTCACCTTCCTCGACGCTGAGATTGACGTTCGACAACGCCTTCACGCCGGGGAACGTCTTGGTGATGTCGCGCATCTCCAAAATCGTCGAGGCCATCAGGATCTGCTCCCTGGCGCAGGCCTTCCACTCGCGGAAAGCGTCTTGCGCGAAATCAACATGCCGCAGTTTCGCTCATGCCGTGGCGGCATATGGCGCTGCGGTAGCCGGCAAAAACAATACCGGGGTCGCTTGCGAACAAAAAGGGGCCCTGCGTGACGCAGGACCCCTTCCTTTGAGACCGGATTACTTCAGGTCTTCAGCCTTGATGTAGCCGGAGTCGACAACCAGTTCCTTGTAGTTCGACTTGTCGACCTCATGCGGCGTCAACAGGATCGAGGGAACGACCTTGACGTCGTTGTTGTAGGTCTTGGTGTCGAGGCCGTCCGGCTTGCCGCCGGAGAGCACCTTGTCGACCAGCTGCACGGTGGCCTTGGCCAGCTCGCGGGTGTCCTTGAACACGGTCGAGTACTGCTCGCCCGAGATGATCAGCTTGACCGAGGCGGTCTCGGCGTCCTGGCCGGTCACGATCGGCCAAGGCTGGGCTTCCGTGCCGTAGCCGACGGCGCGCAGCGAGGCGGTGATGCCGCGCGACAGGCCGTCATAGGGAGACAGAACGCCGTCGACGCGGCTGCCGTCCGAGTAGTTGGCCGAGAGCAGGTTGTCCATGCGCGCCTGGGCGGTGGCGGCGAGCCAGCGCAAGGTGCCGACCTTGTCCATGCCCATCTGGCCGGACTTGATCTTGATCGAGCCGTCGTCGATCAGCGGCTGCAGGACGGACATAGCGCCGTTGTAGAAGAAGAAGGCGTTGTTGTCGTCCGGCGAGCCGCCGAACAGCTCCACGTTCCACGGCTTGGTGTTCGGGAAGCGCTCCTTGAGGCCCTTGACCAGCGAGTTCGCCTGGATCACGCCGACGCCGAAATTGTCGAAGGTGGTGTAGTAGTCGACATTCGGGGTCTTCTTGATCAGGCGGTCATATGCGATGGTGACGACGCCGGCATCATTGGCCTTCTGCAGCGCGTCGGCCATGGTGGTGCCGTCGATCGAAGCGATGATCAGCGCCTTCGGGCCTTTGGTGATTTCGTTTTCCAGCTGGCTGAGCTGGTTCGGGATGTCGTCCTGCGCATATTGCAGGTCGACGGTGTAGCCGAGCGCTTCGAGCTGGGACTTGACGGCGTCGCCGTCGTTGATCCAGCGCTGCGAGGTCTTAGTCGGCATCAGCACGCCGACGAGACCCTTGTCGGCGGCGTGCGCCGAATAGGTCGTGGCGGCAATGCCAAGGGCCGCGATGGCGGCCAGCGTCTTGATGATCTTCACGATTACTCTCCCTGGTTGATGGACGCGACACCTCGGGGCTTCGCGGGCCGCGCAGTCGAACAGGTGCGCTGGCGCGCCACTGTCGGCTTTATCGATCTCCGGTATCCTCCCAATCGGCCCCGCGGCGCAGTTTCAATCGATACGATTTCGCTCGTCGCCGACCCCTGCGCATCGGAACGCGCGGAGGGTGGGTCGCTTTGACATAACTGTCAAATGCGATCTTTGCTTGTTGCTATATCGAGACTGGTATGGCTTAAGCGATCGAATAGAAACCCGCACAGGAGACCGAAAACCATGGCGGCGTTGCGCGATCCCGATGCGATTTCAGGTGGTTACGAGAAATTGCCGGGAGATGGCGAGACGTTGCTGCGCAGCGGCCTCAGTCTCCGCCACATGCGCATGATTGCCGCCTTGGACGATCACGGGCGGGTGAGCGCCGCCGCCCAGGTCATGAACATCTCCCAGCCGGCCGCCTCGCGCATGATCGCCGAGATGGAAGCGGTGCTCGACGTGAAGTTGTGCGAGCGGCTGCCGCGCGGCGTGACGCTGACCCCTTACGGCCAGGCGCTCGCCCGGCGCGCCCGCTCCATCCTGCTGGAGATGCGGGAGGTCGATCGTGAGATTTCCGAGCTCAAGTCCGGCAAGGGCGGCTCCGTATTCCTCGGCGCCGTGACGGCGCCCGCGATCGAGCTGGCCGTGCCGGCGATCCGCGAGATCCGCCGCATCTATCCGCGCATCGAGATCACCATGCAGGTCGAGACCTCGAACGTGCTCGCCCGCGAGCTGATCGCCTCGCGCCACGACTTCATCATCGCCCGCATCCCGGACGATCTCAATCCGCGGCTCTTCGAATCGCGTGTCATCGGGGTCGAGAAGGCCTGCCTCATCGTGCGCCGCGGCCACCCGCTGGCGAGCGGCAGGACGGTGCGGCTGGAAGACACCGCGGCCTATGACTGGGTGTTCCAGTCCGGCGGCTCGCCGCTGCGCCAGGCGATGGAAAGCAACTTCTTGAACCGCGACATTCCGCTGCCCGACCGCATCCTCAACACCTCTTCGCTGCTGCTCACCTTGGTGATGGTAGCGCAGTCCGACGCCATCGCGCCGGTCTCGATCCAGGTCGCCAAGTTCATCCAGGGCGGCGATGGGCTGGCCGGCGCCATCGATGTCGTGCAGACCGAGTTCGACATCGAGGTCCGGCCTTACAGCCTGATCACGGTCAGGAACCGCGCGCTCTCGCCCGCCGCCAAGATGCTGCACGACTTCATTTTGCGCGAGGTGGGCTAATGGAACGAGAATGCTACTTGCACGTTCAAACCGATCGGCCGCTCCCTGAAGCCCGTTACGGGTGAGGAAGGGCTGCCGTGCCCAACAGCTCGGGAGGTTTTTATGGAACGTCGGTTGTTTCTCACCGGAATGCTTGGCATTGCGGGGGCGGCAGCGCTTGCAAGCCTGGTCGGACCCAGCAAGGCCGTTGCCGGCATCCCCAAAGGCAACGGAATTCTGGATGAATTGGACAAGCCGGATCCGGCCATCTACGAGGAGGATGACCAGGCCGATCTGCTGCAGCCAGCCCAGTACTACCGCCGTCGGTATTACCGTGATCGGTACTACCGCCGCCGCCGGCGCCACGTTTGGAGAAGGGTCTGCCGGCGCTACTGGCGCCATGGCCGGCGCCATGTCCGCTGCTGGCGCCGCCGCGTCTGGATCGGCTTCCGGCTCTAGCGTCGCCAATCCAACGCTCCTCCGGATGGGTCTTGCGCCGCAGCGCAAGACCCCACGCTGGGAGTTAGCCCAAGGCCTCAGATGCTGCCGGCTCCGCTTTGCGACGGGTCTCGGCTTTGCCCGATCAGCAGGAGGTACAAACAGACGCGTTAGTAAATCTTGCTCGGTCGTCTGATAGCCTTGTTGATCATTCGGCTGAGCGTCATGGGGTATTTCCGCTGCATGAAGTGCTCATAGGCCTCCACCCATTTGCCATGCCGCTCGGGAGCAATCTGCGACGGTGGCCTCTCCTCAACGAAAAGTGACGCGATCTTCTGGAGGCGGGAATGAAACGCGTGCAGATCTACCCCCGAAAGCTTTGGCTTGCGAGCCACTACGGCGCTGTCACGCCAAAAGTTTTCAGGGTTTGCGGCTGCAATCTTGTCGGTCTCAAAGTAGCTTTCCACTAGTTCCATGCCGGTCATGGAGCAAAGAGCGCCCCACGAATCCGGATAGAACCGCCAGCAGTCATACGGGTATCGGTGCACGTGGCCTGCCCCCGGCGCGATGATGAGCGCCAGACCGCCTGGCTTCGTCACGCGCGCGATTTCTGCGAATGTGACCCAAAAGAACGGGTTGTGCTCAAAGGTAGATGCCGACAGGCAAAGATCGAAAGAGCAATCTGCGATTTCGGACCAGACGAAGGTGTTCGCCGGAACGATGTCCACGTTGTTGCCCGGCTCGATATCGAGGCCAGTGTAAGCAAACCTGGGATGGGGGAATAGCGGCCGATAAGTATTTTGGGCATCGTAGGATTTTGAGCCGATTTCCAGCACGCGCACGCCAGTTTGAGCGAACTCGTCTCCATAGGTTTGCAAAAATATCTCGGCTTTTACGAATGACGTCTCGTGCATTGAAATCTGACCCGCGTTGATTGGTCGATAACGTGACCTGATCGACCAGTACAGTTCCCCTGACCACCTGGAGCAGCCGAATTATGCGGGGAGTGCCATCAAGGTATCCAGGATGCTGCGTCGCTTGAGCTCAAGCAACTGCTGACGGCGCGCTGGCGCCATGTCAATGTCGGTCGTGAAGCGGCTTTCATGAAGCCAGCTGTCAATTCGCTCGAAAAGCGCCTCGTCCATCGCTACGCTGGCAGCGACCGCGATCCGTTCATAGTCGGCGGCACACAGATCTTCATTGCTGAGTGCCCGGTACAGACAGTGCCAATTCAGCCCCCCGGTATCGAACCCGTCGAGCCAATCCCTGCCGAAGTTGAGCCGATCTGTCGGCAATCGACCTAAGTTGAAAAAAGCAAAGCCTGGCCACAGGTACCAGCGCTCATCTGGCGTTTTTCGAACCAATCCCGCGACGGCGGCTCGATCCAGCATGCGGAAAGGGTTTGTCATTGCCGTGGGGAAAATATCGTGATCCAGAAAACCGACCATGGAAGGCCGGTTCGCGAGAACGATGTTCCTCCAGGCCCAATTCAGGGCATAGCCGTGCGATTTGCCCCCGTCCTGCTCTCGACTTGTCCAGGGGTTGGCCGGCGCTGCCACAAAAGCAACACCGGCCGCTGCACAGATGTCGCGAATGGCGTCCCTTGCGGCCGGGTTGGTTGAGTTGTCGGCAACAACCTGGAGTGCCTCGGGCACATTTCGCGCGATCAACTTGGTCTGCCACTCGATCACCTGGTGGTCGTTGAAGCTGATCGTAATCAGGACGTTTCGGCCATGGATGCGAGGAAGCGGCACTGGGCCCGCGTGCCTGGCCAGCGCCATGCGCTCTCGAATTTGGTAGCGGGCATGATTCTTGCGGTCGACCAACGGTCGACATCTGAACCATTCGCGGACATTATATTTCGACAGGGCGCGCGGCATGCTTCGCTTTTTATACTTCCGCGCAACAACCGCAAGCTGCTCCCAAGCGGCTCAGAATTATCGCCGCAAGCTGGAGCGGGTAGCGGGAATCGAACCCGCGCGTTCAGCTTGGGAAGCTGACAAGCTACCATTACATCATACCCGCGTCGGCGACCTCGTTAACATGAGGCCCGGGCTGCAAGCAATCGGCAAAGCAGTCCTGATGCCTCTGCGCGACGGGCGATCAACACCTTGATGCCGGCAGTTCGACACGCACCCGCGCACCCCGCCCTGAACCGTCCAGGATCCTGACCGTGCCGCCATGCAGCTCGGCGATCTGGCGGGCGAGGTTGAGCCCGAGGCCGGCACCGCGCGACTGCGGCTGCAGGCGGTAGAAGGGCTGGAACACATTCTCCCGCTCTGCCGCGGGAATGCCCGGACCTTCGTCGCGCACCTCGATGCCGCCGCTTTCGTCGATCGCGACAGTGATGATGCCGGAGCCGCCGCCATGGTCGATGGCGTTGCGCACCAGATTCGCCAGGGCGCGCTCGATCTGCGAGCCGTTCACCTCGACATGGATCTCGCCGGCCGGCGGCTCGAAGGCAAGGTCGTAGCCGGCCTCTATCGCCAGCGGCGCAAGGTCGGCGGCGACCCGGCGGCCGAGCTCGGTCAGGTTGACAATCCGACGCTCGTCGCCCGGGCGCTCCAGCATCTGATGGTCGAGCAATTGCTGGGCCAGGTGCGACAGTCTCTCGATATCCTGCAGCAGGCGTTCGCTCTGCGGTTCCTTGGTCAGGAGCTCGGCTCGCGTACGCAGGATGGCGATCGGCGTGCGCAATTCATGCGCGGCATCGGTCAGGAAGCGGTTGTGCTGGTCGTAGCCATGGGCCAGGCGCGCCAGCGTCTGGTTGAAGGCCTGGACCAGCGGCGCGATCTCCTGCGGCACGCGCTGCACAGACAACTGCATGCCGCGTGTGTTGATGTCGATGCGGGCGGCCTGATCTGCCGTGTCGACCAGGCCGGCGAAGGATCTGCGCACCACGGCGGGCGTCGTCACCAGCGTGGTCAGCCCCATGACCAGGATGATCGGCAGGACCAGGATCAGGACGATCAGCGACAGCGCCGGCAAAGCGCGCTGCCAGTTGCGGCTGCCGTCGGGATTGCGCGCGACGTCCACGTTCGCCGAGATGTTCACTTCCAGCCCGTCGGTCTGTTCCCGCGACGAGCGCGTCGCGGTGATGATCTGCACCGGCCCCGCCTTGGTCGTAATGTTCTCGACATAGGCTTCGGGCCGCAGATCATCGCGATTGAGGTTGAGGGTGGCACGCTCGACCGAGTCCAGCAGAAGGCCGGGTGTGCCGGCATAGATATCCGGCACGGCGCCGGAGCGGATGCTCTGCCCGGTCTTGTCGCGGATAACATACCAGACATGCGGAAAGCTCTCGCGGAATTGCTCGAGTTCTGCCGTCTCGCGCACCACCAGCCGGCCGTTCGCGTCGCGGTCGACGGCACCCTTCAGCGCCGCGACGGCGGCCTCATTGTCGACCAGCGGCGTCGGGTTGGCGATCCAGAGCGCCGCGGCGCAGAGCGCGATGAAGATGGCCAGCATAGCTGCCTGCAGCAGGATCAGCCGCCGCACCAGCACCCATTGCAGCGAACGTGGCCGCCGCTGCCTCACGGCAAGGCCCTGAGCAGATAGCCGATATTGCGGATGGCGCGGATCTCCACGCCGGCGGTGACGTCTTCCAGCTTGCGGCGCAGCCTGGAGATATGCGCGTCGAGGGCATTTGAACCGATCTCGTCATCCAGCGCGTAGACCGCCTCCTCCAAAGCCCGGCGCATGATCGCCCGGCCCGGTCGCCTGATCAGCGTTTCCAGCACCAGGCGTTCGCGCCGGGGCAATTCGAGCGCCTTGTCGTCCACCAGCGCCTCGCGATCGCGGAAGTCGTAAGCGAGGCGGCCGACCTCGATACGCTCGGCGCGCAAGGTGAATTGCCGCCGGTGCAGCGCACGCAGCCGCGCCACCAGTTCCTCGGTGGCGAAGGGCTTCACCATATAGTCGTCGGCGCCGGCATTCAGCCCGGCGACGCGGTCGTCGATGCCGGCCATGGCGGTCAGCGCGATCACCGGCGTGTCGACATTCATGGCGCGCAGGCGCGGGATGAAGTCGAGGCCCTCGCCATCGGGCAGGCGGCGGTCGAGCACGATCGCGTCGTGCGTCCCGATCTTCGCCATGATCTCGGCATCCGCCAGCGTCGCGGTCCGGTCGACGACGAAATCCTGCCGCTCCAGCGCGGTCTTCAGCACCGACGCCATTTCCGGCTCGTCCTCGATCAGCAGGATACGCATTCTTCAATCTCCGCCGCTGGAGCAGCGTGCAGCCGTCCTGGTCGGCCCGGTAAAGCTTCGGCCGCTACGCGGCAAGAGCCAGTCCGCCGCTTGTGATGGTCTCATTCGCATTCCAACTTCGGCTTGCGGAAATTGGTGATGAACCAGCGACCGCCGGACGAACGGGCGTAGAATGTGTAGAAACACTCCTGGCGCTCGACATAGCCGGGCGTTTCGGTCACCTCATATTCGCTGCCGTGCTTGGTGCGGCGCACCTCGCCGCTCGATGAGCCGGAGACCGCATTGGTGGAGATCTTGCGCCACTGATAGGCGCGCTCGCCCTGGCCGAGTTCGATGACCGCGGTCGGCGGGCCGTAGTCGAGGACGACGGATTCGAGAGGCTGTCCGACATAGTTCTTCATGACGTCGGAAGCGCAGGCGGACAGGCAGACAAGCGCCGCCGCAAACAAGCTTTTCAGGGCCAGCTTGCGGCCCCTGGTTGATATGAACATGGTCCGATTCCCTGGGATAGGCCTTTGCCAGCTAGGCCGTGAAAATTGCATCGACATTACGCGGACGCGCATCAAGGCGGAGAAAGGCAGTTTCCCGCGGTGGAGATCGGCGGGGCCGGGCCGCCACGGAAAACTGCTCTCCGGCATTCCAGGCGCTAGAAGCGGTAGTTGATGCCGGCCTTCAGTTCCTGGCTGCCTATACTTGTCTTCGCTTTACCGATCGCTGATCTCGTTTCCACATCGGGCGTGCGGATATAGTCATATTCGACCTTGGCGGAGAGGCCGCCGGCAAAGGCTTGCTCGACGCCTGCACCCACCAGATAGCCGAGCTTGCGGCTGTCGGTGTCGCGCACGCCGCCTGCCTTGTCGAATGTGGTCATGGCGACACCGGCGGTGCCGAAAACCAGCGTCTGGTCGAAGGCGAGACCGGCCTTGGCCTTCGCGGCGGCGCGCCATTTCTCCTTGATCTTGCCGCCTTGGACATTGTGTTCGGCGCCGCCGAGATAGGAACCTTCGAGCTCGGCGCCGAACACGGCCGGGCCCGACTGGATGTTATAGCCGGCCTGCACGCCGCCGCTCCAGCCATTCCGGCCGGCGAACGGATTTGGCATCTTGGTGAAGGCCGTTCCGCCATGGACACCGACATAGGCGCCGCTCCATTGAAAGGCGGGCGGATCGTTGTAGGCGGGCGAGAGGTCGGCGGCCATTGCCGTCGCGCTGAGACAGGCGGCAAAAGCCGCGGTAAGGGCGATTTTGGTTCGATAAGACACGTTCCACTCCAAACGCATATGCGCAGGGCAACACCATGCGCGGATTGACCTGTGAAGCCGGCTCCTGGGATGGCCGCTCCGGTTCGCTTGTCTCTCGCGGGCAAAATAAAGCCGTGCCGCAAGGCAGGCGCCTTGCGGTCCGAACTTCCGTTGCGACACATTGCTCGAAAGACCGGCCCTATCTGTCAGGCGAAAATTGCAGGCACATTGCGCGGACCGGCAAAATGAAGATTTTTCTATTTGTTTTCAGCAATTTGCAGCGTTTCTGTTTACGCAAAATTAGGGTTTCGAGGCGGTGCAGGTCGGCAGCCGGGCCGCTTGATGGCGGACAAGCGAATGCGTATTTCTGGGCCACGCCGCCGAATCGGGCGACTCGAACCGGAGAATGGCCTTGTCCGCACTGACGCGCTTTCTTGGCGACACGCCGCTCAGGGTGTTCCTGAAGCTGCTCGTGGTCTCCTTCCTCGTCGGCCTCGTCATGCATGCCTTCGGCTGGTCGCCGATGGACGTCTTCTACGGCATCCGCCAGTTCTTCGTCGATTTGTGGAATCTCGGCTTCCACGCCATCGACCGCTTCCTGGGCTATATCCTGCTCGGCGCCGCGATCGTCGTGCCGGTGTTCGTGCTGCTCAGGATCGCCAGCTACAGGAAGTAGCCCAGCGCGGCCTCACGCATATCGCGACGCCACCTCGAACAGGATGGCGTGGCGCGCGGCCAGCGCCGGCACGTCGGTCGAGTAGCCGCCGCCGATGACGCCGCACAGCGGCGCGCCCTGTCTGCGGAAATGGCCGATAACCATGTCCTCGCGGGCGCCGAGACCGTCGTCGGTGAGCGCCAGCCGGCCGAGCCTGTCCTGCGCATGGACATCCACGCCCGCATTGTAGAAGACGATGTCCCAATGCCTCTGCCCGGATAGGACCGGCAGGATGGCGGCGAGTCGTTCGAGATAGGCGCCGTCGCCGGTGCCGTCCGGCAAGGCCACGTCGAGGTCGGACGCGATCTTGCGCGCCGGGTAGTTGCGCTCGCCATGCATGGAAAAGGTGAAGGCGCGAGGCTCATCCTTGAGAATGTCGGCCGTGCCGTCGCCCTGATGCACGTCGAGATCGACGACCAGGACGTTTTCGACGACGCCTTCCGCCAGCAGCGCCAGCGAGGCGACGGCGACATCGTTGAAGGTGCAGAAGCCGGCGCCGTGCGCGCGCCTGGCATGATGGCTGCCGCCGGCGGCGTTGCAGGCAATGCCGTATTTCAGCGCCAGCCTGGCGGCCAGCACCGTACCCGCGGTGGCGAGCTGCGCCCGCAATGACACGCGCGGGCCGATCGGAAAGCCGATCTCGCGCTCTATTTTCGCCGGCACCTGGCAGGCGATCGCCTGGTCGACATAGTCGGCGGCGTGCGCCAGCTTCAGCAGTGCAGCCGGTGGCGGTTCCGGCAGCGAAAGCGCGCCGGGCACGGCTAGACCGCGTAAGCGCAAGGCCTCCATCAGCAGCGGATATTTGCTCATCGGAAAGCGATGGTTGACGGCGAAGCCTGCGTCATAGTCGGGGTGATGGACGATCTGCAGCGGCATGAATTGGGGGCTGCGCCAGGTTTGCAATTCGGTTGGCAGTCCGGCGGATATGGTTGCGTGATGCCGGCAAACTGGGGCACATCGGGTCCTCGATCAAGCCGCAATCGGACAGGCAGCAATTCCCTTGGACGCGACTCAAGCCAACGCCAGGTCTTTCGTCGTCACCAACCGCTCAGTGCTGGCGATCGCGGTGCCGATGACGCTTGCCTATCTGACGACGCCGCTGCTCGGCATCGTCGATACCGCGGTGGTCGGCCAGTTCGGCGATGCTGCCCTGCTCGGCGGCCTCGCGGCGGGCTCGCTGGTGTTCGACGTCGTCTTCACCACCTTCAACTTCCTGCGTTCGGGCACCACCGGCCTCGTCGCCCAGGCCTTCGGGCGCGGCGATGCGCTGGAGGAGCAGGCGGTGCTGTGGCGCGCCGTGCTGATCGCGGTCGTCGCGGGCGTCATCCTTGCCGCCCTTGCGCCGCTCTTTGCCGTCGCCGGCCAATGGTTCATGGGCGCCGAGCCGCGTGTCAGCGAAGCGATGTCGGTGTATATCCGCATCAGGCTGCTGGCAGCGCCCTTCTCGCTGATCAACTACGCCATACTGGGCTACGTGCTGGGGCGAGGCGAAGGCGGTCTCGGGCTGATGCTGCAGGCGGTGCTCAACGGCATCAACATCGCGCTCTGCTTCCTGCTCGGCCTCGAGCTCGGCTGGGGCGTTGCCGGCGTCGCCTGGGCGACGGTCACCGGCGAGTTCCTGGCCATGCTGCTCGGCCTTGCCATCGTGCTCGCCCGCTTTCGCAAGCTGGAACGGCCGTCGCGCCGCCGCATCCTCGACCTGCCGGCCTACCGGCGCATGCTGTCGCTCAACCGCGACATCATGATCCGCTCCTTCTCGCTGCTTGCCGCCTTCGCGCTGTTCACCAGGCAGGGCGCACAGTTCGGCACGGTGACGCTCGCCGCCAACGCCGTGCTGATGAACTTCTTCCTCATCGCCGGCTATTTCCTCGACGGTTTCGCCACCGCCGCCGAGCAGCTCGCCGGCCGCGCCATCGGCGCGCATGCGCCTGCCCCATTCCGGCAGGCGGTACGGCTGACGCTGATCTGGGGCTTTGGCCTCGCCGGTATCGCCACGCTCATCCTGCTGACCGCCGGCGCCAGTCTGGTGGCGCTGGTGACGACCTCGATGGATGTTCGCGCGGTCGCCGACACCTATCTTCCCTGGGCGGCCTTCACGGCGCTGAGCGGCGTGCTGGCCTTCCAGATGGACGGCGTCTTCATCGGCGCCACCTGGTCGCGCGACATGCGCAACATGATGCTGTTGTCGTTCCTCGCCTTCAGCGCTGCGCTCATCACTCTGGCGCCGGCCTTCGGCAACAGCGGCCTGTGGGCATCGCTGCATGTTTTCCTGCTGGTGAGGGGGCTGAGCTTGCTGACGGTCCTGCGGCTGAGAATGCGAACGGCGTTCAGCTGATCGGTTTTGAACCCCAGCGCTCGCAAGCCGAGTCGCGCAGGTCGCTGATCGAGCCAAGCCGCTCGCGTTCCACGAACCGCGCCATGCCGGCAATGATGCGCCCCGGCAGTGCCGGCCCGGCATAGATCATGCCGGTGTAGAGCTGGACGAGATCCGCGCCGGCGCGGATCTTCTCCAGCGCCGTTTCGGTGGAGTCGACGCCGCCCACGCCGATAAGGGCCATGTTGGGCCCGAGCAATTTGCGCATCCGGGCCAGAACCGCGGTCGAACGCTCGAACAGCGGTTTCCCTGAAAGACCGCCGGTTTCATTCGCCACGCCGCCGCTTCGCAATCCTGGCCGCGCCAGCGTCGTGTTGGAGACGATGACGCCGTCGATCTTCTTCTCGACGACTTCGGCGGCGATGTCTTCCAGTTCCGCCTCGACGAGGTCCGGCGCGATCTTGAGGAAAATCGGCGGCTGCGCGGGGGCGGCGGCACGCGCTTCCATCACACGTGACAACAGCTCGCCGAGCTGCTCGCGCGCTTGCATGTTGCGCAGGCCCGGCGTGTTGGGCGAGGAGATGTTGACCGTCAGATAACTCGCATGGGGCGCGAAGCGGGCGACGCCGCGCTCATAGTCGGCGATGCGATCGGTGCTGTCCTTGTTGGCGCCGATGTTGACGCCGACGATGCCCGGCCGGCCCTTGCGCGCGGCAAGACGCTTTTCGGCGGCCGCGTGGCCTTCATTGTTGAAGCCCAGCCGGTTGATCACCGCCTCGTCCGCGGTCAGCCGGAAGATGCGCGGCTTCGGATTGCCGGCTTGCGGCAGCGGCGTGATGGTGCCGACCTCGGCAAAGCCGAAGCCAAGCCCAAGCAGCGCGTCCGGCACTTCGGCGTTCTTGTCGTAGCCGGCGGCCATGCCGAGCGGGTTGGGGAAGTCGAGGCCGCAAAGGCTAACCTTCAGCCGTGCGTCATGCGTCGGGCGCCGCGGCGCCGTCGCGCCGACCGGCAGCCCGCAGCGCAGCGCCGCGATCGACAGGCCATGCGCGGTTTCCGGATCGAAGGAGAAAAGCAGCTTCTGGCCGATCCGGTCGAGCACGCTCATTCGCCCTCCAGCGCCGGGAACTTGTGGCCGCCCGCGCCGAGCGGCAACGGCTTTACCCAGAGAACCGCATCGAGGTCGAGCTCGGCATAGAGATGCGGGAACAGGGCGCCACCGCGCGAGACCTCGTATTTCAGCGCATCACCCAGCCTTGCCGCGTCGATCGCGATCAGCAGCAGGTCCGTCTGCCCGGCGAAATGCTTGGCCGCCGTCTCGCGAACCTGGCCGGCGGTGGAGAGATGGATGAAGCCGTCGGCGATGTCGATCGGCGCACCGGTGAAGCGCCCGTTCTTCTCGGCTTCGCGCCACAGCGCCTCGGGCGCGATCTTGTAGATAATCTGAGACATTGTCGCGCTATAGTCCGAACCGAAGGTGCGGGGAAGGCTCGAAGCTCGACTCTTCCCCATTTCCGGCGCAAACCTGTGATAGCCCGCCTTCACTGGCTCATGGAGGAACAACATGCGTCTGCAGCACATCGTGATCCCCGCGGCGCTTTGCTCGCTGGTTGCCGCATCCGCCTATTCCGAGGAAACCGACCACTACCGTTTGGAGAAATCGGCCAACGGCTATGTCCGCATGGACACAAGGACCGGCGCCATGTCTGTCTGCGAGGAGCGCTCGGGCCAGCTCGTCTGCAAGATGGCCGCCGACGAGCGGGCCGCCTACCAGGACGAGATCGACCGGCTGGACAATTCGGTCAAGGCGCTCGACGCGCGTGTCGCCAAGCTCGAGAATTCGTTGTCCGCCCGGCTGGAATCGCAACTGCCCAGCGAAGAGGATTTCAACAAGACAATGGGCTACATGGAGCGCTTCTTCCGGACCTTCAAGGACATCGTCAAGGACCTGGACAAGGAAGACGGCGACGGCAAGCTGAACCAGCAGAAGACCTGATTGCAGAGCCGCCCTGGGGAAAACCCCACGCGCGGCCTTTGTCGCTTGAAAACGCGCCGCGTCGCCGCATAATCATTCCGGTCCCCGCAAGAAGCACACAATGATGATGGGATCGGGGGAGGAATATTTGCCGTCGGGCCACACTTTCGTCATTGCCGACGACCATCCGCTTTTTCGCGGCGCGCTGAAGGAGGCGCTTGCCGGCATCGGCGATGTTGCCGCCATCCACGAGGCCGGCGATTTCGAAAGCGCCAAAGCGCTGGTGCTTGCCAACGAAGATATCGATATGGTGCTGCTCGACCTGTCGATGCCGGGCGCCAGCGGCCTCTCCGGCCTGATCTCGCTGCGCGGCATCCATCCGGCGGTGCCGCTGGTGGTGGTATCGGCGCATGACGATCCCGTCACCATCCGCCGCGCGCTCGATCTCGGCGCTTCCGGCTTCATTTCCAAATCAGCCAGCATGGACGAGATCCGCGGCGCCGTGCAGGCGGTGCTTGCCGGCGACATTGCCGCGCCGGCCGGCATTGAGCTGGGCGTCGAGCGCGACCCTGAAATCTCCGACCTGATCAAGCGCCTGCAGGCGCTGACGCCGCAGCAGACGCGGGTGCTCGGCATGCTGGCGGAGGGCCTGCTCAACAAGCAGATCGCCTATGAGCTCGGCGTCTCCGAGGCCACCATCAAGGCGCATGTCTCGGCCATCCTGCAGAAGCTCGGCGTCGACAGCCGCACCCAGGCGGTCATCCAGCTGTCGAAGATCGGCGGCGACCCGCTGCAGCCGGTCGGCTGACCAGCATCCGGTTCAGTCCGGGCGCTGAACCGCCTCCTGCCGCGCCGGTCGTGCCTTGAAGATGGCAAAGCCGATTGCCGCCATGACCCAGACGCCGATACCGCCATAGAGCATCACCCAGCCAAAGCCGTGCGCCAGCGCGTCATGCGCGACCTTGTCCGGCAATCCCGGCACTGGATTGCCGGCCGCGATCGCCTCGGCGAATAAATAGAGCCTTGCGTTATCGAGATCGGGCAGCGCTGCCATGAGATGCGCGAGCGCGCCGCTCGCCAGGATAAAACCCATCACGGCGATGTTCACGGCAAGCGAGATCATGCGCGCGCTCATGTCTATGCCGGATGCCATCCCGACGCGATCACGCGAAACCGAGCCGGTGGTGGTGTTGGTCACCGGCGTGTTGGTGATGCCGAGGCCAGTGCCCGCGATCAGGCAGCCGGGCAGCATGGTCAGCCAGTTGGCGTGAGCCGCGGCGCTGCCCCACCTCATCAGGAGGAAGCCAATGCCGATGATCGCGAGCCCTGCCGGAATGATGACGCCGGGCCGGTAGCGCAGCGACAGCCGCTCTGCCAAAGGCGGCATCACCAGCGTCGGCAGCGTGTAGGCGAGCAAGGCAAGGCCGGTGGCGAAGCTGTCGAGGCCCAATCCGGCATGGAACCAGATCGGCAGATAGATCATGAACGGCCAGTAGCTGATGTTCATTGCCGCCGAGCCGACGATCGCGCCGGAAAACGGGCGGATACAAAAGACCGAAAAGTCGAACATCGGCCGCTTGCTGATCCTTTCGGCGATAAAGAACGCCGCGAAGCTTGCGATCGACAGGCCAAGGATCGCCAGGGCGGCCAGGCTGGCGAAGCCAAGCTCCGGTCCTTGCGTGATGTAGAAGACGAGGCAGAAGACGGCAGGCGACAAGGTCAGGATGCCGGCGAGATCCAACCTGCCTGCTTGCGGGTCCTTCGATTCATGGACGCCGGTGAGCGCAAGCGCGAATGCGACGATCGCGACCGCCACGTGGATGAGGAACACCCACTGCCAGCTCGACACGGCGACGATGCCGCCACCGACGATCGGGCCGAAGCCGAGGCCGATGCCGAAGATGACGCCCCACCAGCCCCAGGCCACGGCGCGCTCTCGGCCTTCCTGGAATTCATGCGACAGCACAGCAAGCTGGCAGATCAGCATCGCGCCGCCGCTCAATCCCTGCAGGAAGCGCGCGACGATCAGCGTCGAGACATTGCCGGCCAGACCGCAGATCAGCGAGGTGAGACCGAAGGCGGCGATCGAGACCAGGAAGACGCGCTTGCGTCCATAGCGGTCGGCCATAGTGCCGACCGCCATCAGCACCGTGGTGACGGCGATGGTATAGGCGTTCATCACCCATTGCAGTTGTTTGAAGTCCGCGTCGAGCACCTGTTCCAGCGTCGGCAGGACGGTTGGGACGCTCGATATCTCCAGCCCGAACATCAGGCAGGCAAGACATGCGGCAAACAAAACGACGATGCCCCGGCGGGTGAGGACAGGTGCCATGGTCAAACCTCTTGAGTTTCTTGGGCAGGGCGCAACCGGATGGCCGTTCGCCGCTGCGCGCTCAACCCAAGTTAGCGCAGGCTTGATCATTTTAAAATTACATGGTTGGATATTTCAGTGACAACAAAATGGGATAGCTGACATGACGCTGGACGTAGATGCGGTGAAAGCCTTCGTCACCGTCGCCGACTTGCGCAGCTTCACGCGCGCGGCCGAGGCCCTCGGCAGCACGCAAGGCGCGATCAGCGTCAAGCTGAAGCGGCTGGAGGATCGGATCGGCGAAAAACTGATCGAGCGAACGCCGAGGCTGGTGCGGCTGTCGGCGCGCGGCACTGTGTTCCTGGAGCCCGCGCGCGAGCTGCTTGCCGCGCATGACCGCGCCGTCGCCAGCCTCACCGCCGTCCGCCGCCATTTCCGGCTAGGGATCGCCACCCATGTCGGCGGCGCCGAAGTGCCGACCCTGCTGGCGCGACTCAATGCACATGATCCGGCTTTGACCATCGAGGTGCGGCTCGACGATACGCGCGACCTGCTGGCCGCCTTCGATCGCGGCGAGCTCGACGCTGCGATCGTGCGTCGCGAGGATGACCGCCGCGACGGCGAGGTGCTGGCGCCGGAGCAATTCGGCTGGTACGCGACACCGGATTTCGTCTACCGCGCCGGCGAGCCGCTGCGGCTTGCCGCCTCCTCGCCGTCCTGCAGCATCCGCGACATCGTCACCGGTGCGCTCGACGCGGTCGGCATCCCGTGGACGCAGGTTTTCCTGGGCTGCGGTTCCTTTGCGGTTGCGGAAGCCGTCTCGGCCGGCCTTGCCACGGCGGTCTTCTCCTGTCGGCTCGCCCCGCCGGGCACGATCGAGGTCAGCCGCAAATTCGGCTTGCCGCCGCTGCCGGCGACCGAAATCCTGCTGCTTTCCACGCTCTCCGATCCGCAATCGCGCGAGGCGCTGCGCACCCTTGCCATGGCATTTCGCGAGCACCGTCCAGCGGCCAATGGCGCGAGGCCTCGGTTCCGCAATTCGCAAATGGCCGACAGCTCCATCTGAAGCTGCCGGCCGGTGCGGTCTTGGCCGCAGTGCTGAAGGCTCAGCGATAGTTTTCGACGGCCGAGCCCGGCATCGCATCGTCGTCGGCGGTGTCCGCGGAGTTTCGCGCCCGCCCGATCGCGGCGCCGAGGCCCAGCGAGGCGATCGCCACCAGCGGAATGCCGGCGATCCAGGGCAGGCGCGGCGCGAGCGCATAGAGCGCCGTGCCGATCGACGGTCCGAGCGAGTCCTTGAGGTCGACCGCCACAGACGAGGCGGCCATATAGGAAGCGCGTCGCGGCGATGGTGCGAGCGCGTTGACGGCGGTCGGCACGAGCGGCCCGACCAGCATCTGTCCCACCGAGCAGAGGCTGACCGCCGCGACCAGCGAAAGTATCGCCGGCGAGGTCGCCAGCAGGGCAAAGGCGGCGATGGTCGAGATGCCGGCGCCGGCTGCCAGCCAAAGTGCCGATCGCGTCTCGGCAAAGCGGCTGACCAGCATCTGCAAACCGACCGTCAGAGCGGCCGCATAGGCAAACAGCGCGCCGACACCGGACGGGGTGAGCGTGCCGGCATCCTGCGCATAGAGCGGGATGACCGCTTCGATCCAGTTGCCGGAAATCTCGAACAGCATGACCCAGGCAAGCAGCTTTGCCAGGCGGCCGTCGCGGAAGGCCGGCAGCAGCGCCGACAGGCCTTCCTCTTCCTCCGTTTCCCCATGGTCGGCTGCGGCATGGCCGCGCGTCTCGGCGAATGCGGCAAGCATGACGATGCCGCCGAAAAGCAGCATACCGCCGCCAGCCAGGAACACGCTGCCGAGCGAAACGAGCGCCAGCAGCGCGCCGCAGGCCGGGCCGAGGATCTGTCCAGCGCTTGAGCTGACTCGGGCCATGCCGAACCAGCGCGGATGCGCCGAAGGCCCCGTCACATCGGCGATTGCCGTGAGGATGGTCGGGTGAAGCACCGACTCGCATATGCCTGTCAAAAGCAGCACGGCCGCGGTGGCGGCGACGCCATGGGCGAAGAACAGCGCGACGAAGCCGCAGCCGACGCCGAGCGACGACAGGACCAGCACCGGCCGCCGGCCGATCCGGTCGGCGATGCCGCCGATCAGCGGCGCGGCGATCAATTCGCCGCCGGCATAGCAGGCAAACAAAAGGCCGATCGCGCCGATCGGAATATTCGCCTCGCGGCTCGCCCAAAGCGGAAAGAAAGGCACCAGCGCGCCGTCGGCGAAACCGGCACAGAAGAACAGGAAAAGGCCGAGCAAGGCCGGGCGCGGCAGCCCGCGCCAGAACGATGTGAGGAGGGTCATGAGTCACCTACGCGTCAAAGGCCGAAGGCCGGAGCCAGAAGGCCGGGATTGCGCGTTGGTTGACGTAAACGCCTACGGCTGCCTCAGAAGCAGCATGAGGTAGTTTCGAGCAGGCCTTAGCTGAGCCGCATCGACAGCTCCACGTCGTCGCCGAACGGCGTCGACATATAGCCGCCGGCCGGCCCGCGCACCCGCTCCAGATAGTCGGGCGAGAAGTCGGCATTGTCGGCGATGACCAGCGCGCCCGGCCTGAGCCGGCTCTCGACCAGGCTCAATATCTCCGGATAGAGCGCCTTGGCGCCGTCGAGCAGCAGGAGGTCTATCCGGTCGGGCAGGTCGGTGGCGAGCGTTTCCAGCGCGTCGCCCTCGCGGATCTCGACCAGATCGATGAGGCCGCCTTCCGTCAGATTGGCCTTGGCCCGGGTTACCTTCGACGGCTCGAATTCCGTCGTGATCAGCCGGCCGCCGCCATTGTCGCGCAGCGCCGCGGCAAGGTAGAGCGTCGAGATACCGAACGAGGTGCCGAATTCGACGATGATGCGCGCGCCGGTGCTGCGCGCCAGCATGTAGAGCAGCGTGCCCGTCTCCGGCGAGACCGCGAGCCAAAGGTCCTTCATGCTGCCGTAGAACTGGCGATACTCGGTCTTGCTGTGAAGCAGGCGCGTCCGTTCCTCGCGCGAGTACCGTGCGATCGCCGGGCTGGTCGCCGCGTCGGCTTCCTTGAACAGGCGGGCGAGGAGCGGTGCCAAAGGGGTTGCGGTCAAGGTGGTCATGGCTGTCTCCGGCGGGGTTCTTGTGTCGCTTCAAAAATACGAATAATCCTTCAGGTTTCCAATTCGCATTTCGGCGCGCGACCATGATCCAACGCCCAAGCCCTTCAATTTCCACCCGAAAACAGCCAAAACAGGCGCGCGCCACGGAACTGGTCGCGGCGATTCTGCAGGCGGCTACTCAGGTTTTGGCTGTTGAAGGCGCCCAGCGTTTCACCACCACGCGCGTCGCCGAAAGGGCGGGCGTCAGCGTCGGCTCGCTCTACCAATATTTCCCGAACAAGGCGGCGCTGCTGTTCAGGCTGCAGAGCGACGAGTGGCGCCAGACGACAGAGCTTTTGTGTGGCATTCTCGAAAACGCCGAATTATCGCCCATCGAACGGATAAGGACGCTGGTTCATGCCTTCATCCGCTCCGAATGCGAGGAGGCGGCGGTGCGGGGCGCGCTGAACGACGCCGCGCCGCTCTATCGGGATGCGCCGGAGGCTGAGGAGGCGAGGGCGGCGGCGAGCCGGACCGTCGAGACCTTCATGCGCGAGACGCTTCCTGACGCGCCGGATACCGGCCGCGCCCTGGCCGGCAAGTTGATCATCAAGACGCTGAGCGCCGCGGGAGCGGATTTCTCGGAAAGGGAGCGAACGGCCGATGAGATCGAAGCCTATTCCGATGCGCTCGCCGACATGTTCTGCGCCTATCTCCGAAGCCTCGGGCATCGCGGCTGATAGCAGTGCTTTGTCTCTATTCGGCGGCCGGCGCCAGTGGCCTGACGCGCGCCATCATCGAGCGCAGCACGGCCGGCTTCAGCGGCTTGTTGACGACCGGAATGTCGAGCCGGCCGGCAGCCGCGCGCACCTCGCTGGAACGGTCGGCGGTGACCAGCACGCAGGGCAGGTCCTGCCCGTAGGCGGCGCGCAGCGTGGCGACCGCATCGAGCCCGGTGCCGCCGTCGAGATGATAGTCTGCCAGCACGAGGTCCGGCTTCGGCGCGCCGGGCTTCAGGAGATCGCCTGATCCCGAAGCCGTCTCGACGCGGCATCCCCAGCCTTCGAGCAGCAGCCGCATGCCGTCGAGGATGCGCGCGTCATTGTCGATGCACAGCACATTGAGCCCGGCAAGCGTCGAGGCGGAGCGGGCTGGCGCCTTGCCAGCCTCGCGCGGCGGCGCGGCGACCGCCGCGACCGGCAAGATCACGGAAAAGCGCGTGCCCTTGCCGGGGTTGGAGTAGATGCGGATCTCGAGCCGCAGCACCCTGGCGATGCGGTCGACGATCGAAAGGCCAAGGCCGAGCCCCTCGGCCTCGCGCGCGCCCTCGTCCAGGCGCGTGAACTCGTGGAAGACGGTGCTGAGCTTGTCGCCGGCAATGCCGATGCCGGTGTCGATCACCTGGATCTCCGCCAGCTCGCCGCGTCGCCGCACCCCAACCAGAATGCGGCCCTGGCGCGTGTATTTGATGGCGTTGGAAACGAGATTCTGGATCAACCGGCGCAACAGGTTCCGGTCGGTCATGACGCCGAGCGAGGATGGGATAATCGTGAGTTCGAGCTTCTTTTCAGCGGCAAGCGGGCGAAAATCGTTGCCGATCTGACCGAGCAGTCCGCCCAGGTTGAAAGCGGTGTTGTCCGGCTTCATCGCGCCGGCATCGAGCCGCGAGATATCGAGCACCGCGCCGAGGATGGTCTCGACCGATTCCAGCGAGGATTCGATGTTGACGGCGGCCTTCCCGGCCGGTCCCTTGCCCGCCTTCTCGATCAACGACGAGCAATAGAGGCGGGCGGCGTTGAGCGGCTGCAGGATGTCATGGCCGGCGGCGGCGAGGAAGCGCGTCTTGCCGAGGTTGGCTTCCTCGGCAAGCATCTGCGCCTGCGCCAGCTCCTCGTTGACGCGGGTGAGTTCGATGGTGCGGGTCTTGACCCGTTGCTCCAGCGATTCATTGGCCCGCTTCAGCGCCAGGTCCTGCTCGACGCGGCCGGAAATGTCGGCATAGGTGGCGACGATGCCGCCGTCGGGCATCGGGTTGGAGCGCAGCTCCAGGATGCGGCCGCTGGTCTTCAGCTCCATCTGCCATGGACCGGCGAAACTGGTCAGCCGGTTGAGCATCGTCACGCGCTGGTCGGCCGGGATGTCGCCGCGCTCGGCGAGATGGCGAAGGATCCGGTCGAGCGAGACGCCGACCTGGCCCATCTCGTCCGGCAGGTCGAACAGCAATCGGTATTGCCGGTTCCAGCAGATCAGCCGGAAGTCGCGATCGAAGACGGTGATACCTTGCTCCATCTGGTCGAGCGCGATCTGCAAAAGGTCGCGATTGTGCTGCAGCGCCTCGGTGGCGTCATCGAGCAGCTTGAAGGCATCCTTGGAATCGCGATCGTTGCGGCGGAAAAGCAGCGACAGGATCAGCCGCGCCGAGGACGAGCCGACGGCGCTCGCCAGCAATTGCTCAGAGAAGCGGATGACATCCATGCTGGCCTGTTCGGTGCCGTGCAGGGAGACTTTCGCGTCCCTCTCGAAGGATTGGAACGAGCGCTCCGTGCGCTCGACGCCGAGATAGCGTGAAATCGTATCCTTCAGGTCGTTGACGGTGACGGCGGTGCGGAAGCGGCGCAGGCTAGGCATCGGGCCGGCCTCGCGCGGCACGAAGATCGCCGCCTGGATGCGCTCCAGCGGCACGGACGCTCGGGAGAGGGAGCCGAGAACGAAAAACAGCGCATTGACCGAGAGGCTCCACAGCACGCCATGGTTCAGCGGCTCGCCGACGGTGCCGAACAGCGCCTGCGGCCTCAGCGCCTCGAAGCCGAACAAGCCGCGGACGACGATATCGGATTCGGGGCCGAGTGAAGGCAGGAGCAGCGTGTAACCCCAGACGGCGATGCCGGCGACCATGCCGAGGGCTGCGCCCCGGCCGTTGGCGCGGCGCCAGATCAGCCCGCCGACCAGCGCCGGCGCGAATTGGGCAATCGCGGCAAACGACATCAGGCCGATCGATGACAGCCGCGCGCTATTGGTGCTCTCGCGATAATAGAGGAAGGCGATGAACAGCATGATGAAGATCGAGGCGCGGCGCACATTGAGGATCAGCGTCGACCAGTCCTCGTTCTCCGAAGAACTCGTCTTGAGCACGCGGCGCACGAACAGCGGGATGACGAGATCGTTGGAGATCATGATCGACAGCGCGACGCTCTCGACGATCACCATCGCGGTCGCCGCCGACAGGCCGCCGACGAAGGCGGCCATGGCCAGCAGATCATGCCCGCTGAGCAGCGGCAGCGACAAGACATAGAGGTCGCTGCTGGTCTTGTCGCCGACCAGCGACAGGCCGGCAAAGGCGATCGGCAGCACGAAGAGGTTGATCGCCACGAGGTAGAGCGGGAACACCCAGGTCGCGGTGCGCAGCTCCGCCTCGCTGCGGTTCTCGACGATGGTGACGTAAAACTGCCGCGGCAGCATCAGCACGGCAAACCCGCTCAAGCCGGTCAGCACCAGCCAGGTGGCCAGCGAGGTGCTGTAGCTCATCGCCTGGCGCACCTGGCTGTTTCCGGCAAGCCTGGCGAACATGTCGCCGGGCCCGCCGAAGATCAGGAACATCACCATCAGGCCGATGGCGAGAAAGGCGGCGAGCTTGACCACGGTCTCGACCGCCACCGCCAGAACCAACCCGTCCTGGTGTTCCGTGGCGTCGGCATGGCGGGTGCCGAACAGCACCGCGAACAGCGCCAGCAACATCGCCACCACCAGCGAGATATCGCTGACGAACGGATCGAAGGAGGGCGGCGAGCCGGTATAGTGCTCGACCATCAGGCTGACGGAACCCGAGATCGCCTTGAGCTGCAGCGCGATATAGGGCACCGCGCCGATGGTCGCGATCAACGTCGCGATCGCCGCGACGGTGAAGCTCTTGCCGTAGCGGGCGCCGAGGAAGTCGGCGATCGAGGTGATCTTCTCGCTTTTTGCCAGCCTGATCATGCGGTTGAGCAGCGGGAAGCCGAACACGAAGACCAGCACCGGACCGGTATAGATGCCGAGGAATTCGAGGCCGCGCTCGGAGGACAGGCCGACCGAGCCGAAGAAAGTCCAGGAAGTGCAGTAGATGGCGAGGCTGAGCGCGTAGATGAAAGGCCGTGCCCGTCCGAGCCCGGCTGCCACCGAGCGCCGGTCGCCGACGCTGGCGATGGCGAAAAGCAGCGTCACATAGGCGATCGCGATGATGACGACGAACCAGCCTTGCACGGTCCGCACTTCCTCCCTGGCCGGTTTCCTCATCCGGTCGTTAAGACGCAACCACAGCTTGGAGCCCAAGTCCATCGCGGCTTTTGGCGCATATGCGGCTGGCGAGGCAGGTAAGCACAAACCGGTGTCTTCGCGCTTTTTCCGGTTTTTCAACCGGGGGTTTTTGTTATTGTGGCTTCGGATCGGTGCCGGAGAGCCGGGGCGGCAGCACGGCCGGTCATGGCAAGGAGGGCCGAATGCTGAAAGAATTCCAGGAATTCATTTCCAAGGGCAATGTGATGGACTTGGCCGTCGGCGTCATCATCGGCGCCGCCTTCGGCAAGATCGTCGACTCGCTCGTCAACGACATCATCATGCCGATCATCGGCGCGATTTTCGGCGGGCTGGACTTCAACAACTACTTCTTCGGGTTGTCATCGAACGTCCATTCGGCCACGCTGGCCGATGCCAAGAAAGAAGGCGCCGTCTTCGCCTATGGCAGCTTCATCACGGTCGTGCTGAACTTCCTGATTCTTGCCTTCATCATCTTCCTGATGGTCAAGGCGGTGAACAATCTGCGCAGGCGGCTGGAGCGCGAGAAGCCGGCTGCTGCCGCGGCACCGCCGCCCGCCGACGTGCAGTTGCTGACCGAAATCCGCGACCTGCTGGCGAAAAGGTAACTCCTCAACGGGCGCCCTGGACCAAAACCCCGGCCGCTTGCGGCCGGGGTTTTCTGTTTGCGGCTGTCGTAAAAGAGGCTAGCAGTCGCGAAAAACCGGACGGATTCTTGCATGACCCTGATCGAGACCTTGCGCGCCGAAGCCCGTGCGGCGCCCGAAAGCGGCATCGTCGCTGTCGTCAATCATGGCCGCCTGCGCGAAGGGCTGATCCCGCTCTGGGCCGGCGAGGGCGATCTGCCGACGCCTTCCTTCATCAGCGATGCCGCCGCCAAGGGGCTGGCCGATGGCGAGACGTTCTACACCTGGCAGAAGGGCATTCCCGCGCTCAGGCAGGCGCTCGCCCGCTACTACGCCAGGCATTTTGCCAAGACCTTCGCCGAGGAAGAGTTTATCGTCACCGGATCCGGCATGCACGCCATCCAATTGGCCATCGATGCTATCGCCGGCAGCGGCGATGAAGTGATCTATCTCTCGCCGGCCTGGCCGAATTTCGCCGCGGCCGCCGGCGTGGCGGGCGCCGTTCCGGTGCCGGTCACCCTCGACCAGTCCGGCAATGGCTGGTCCTGCGATGTCGAAAAGATCGCCTCCGCGATCACGCCGCGCACGAAGCTGTTGTTCATCAACACGCCGTCCAACCCGACCGGCTGGACCGCCGACAGGCAGACGCTGCAGGCGATCCTCGATCTCGTCCGCCAAAAGGGTCTGTGGATCATCGCCGACGAGATCTATTCGCTGTTCCACTACGGCCATGGCCGCGCGCCGTCCTTCCTCGACGTCGCCACGCCCGACGACCGTATCCTGTTCGTCAACAGTTTCTCCAAGAACTGGGCGATGACCGGCTGGCGTGTCGGCTGGATCAAGACCCATCCAGCCTTGCAGCAGGTGTTCGAAAATCTGATCCAGTACTCGACCTCCGGCGTCGCCCAGTTCATGCAGCGCGGCGCGGTTGCTGCCCTCGACGAGGGCGACGGCTTCATCACCGAACAAGTGGAGCGTGCACGCGCCGCTCGCGACCTCGTCCGCGCCATACTCGGCGCGACCGGCAAGGCGCGTTTCACCGTGCCGCAGGGCGCGTTCTATCTGTTCTTCAGGGTCGACGGGATCACCGATTCCCGAGCCGCCGCCTTCGACATCGTCGACAATGCCAATGTCGGCCTGGCGCCTGGCACCGCCTTCGGCCCCGGCGGCGAGGCTTTTCTCAGACTATGCTTCCACCGCCGCCTCGATCAGCTCGAGGAAGCGGCGCATCGCCTGGCGAGGTGGATGAAGACGGTGTGAGAAAGGCGGCTTCAGCCGCCTGACTTCGGCACCAGCAGCGGAATGATCCGGTCACTCTTGGCAACGGCGGGACGGCCGGAGCCGGCATAGGGAATGCCCAGCGCATCCCAGGTCTCGACCAGCGCATCCTGCAATTGGGCGATCAGCGCATCCGAATGGAAGGGTGTGGGCGTGATGCGCAGCCGCTCGGTGCCGCGCGGCACCGTCGGATAGTTGATCGGCTGGATGTAGATGCCGTGCACGCCAAGCAGCCGGTCGCTGGCCATCTTGCAAAGCTCGGGGTCGCCGACCAGCACCGGCACGATATGGGTGGCCGATACCATCACCGGCAGCCCGGCCGCGGCAAGCACCTGCTTGGTGCGCGCCGCCTGGCGCTGCTGCGCATCGCGCTCGGCCTGCGAGCGCTTCAGATGCCGGATCGAGGTGGTGGCGGCCGCCGCGATCGCCGGCGGCAGCGCGGTGGTGAAGATGAAGCCCGGCGCATAGGAGCGCACCGCGTCGATGACGGCGCTGGTGCCGGCAATGTAGCCGCCAAGCGTGCCGAAGGCCTTGGCCAGCGTGCCCTCGATGATGTCGATGCGGTCGGCCAGGCCTTCGCGCTCGGTGATGCCGCCGCCGCGCGGCCCGTACATGCCGACCGCATGGACCTCGTCGATATAGGTCATGGCATTGTAGCGCTCGGCGAGCTCCACGATCTCTCTGATCGGCGCGATGTCGCCGTCCATCGAATAGACGCTTTCGAAGACGATCAGCTTGGCGCGTTCGCGCCCCGCGGCCTGCAGCAGGCTCTCCAGATGCGCCACGTCGTTGTGGCGAAAAATCTTCTTTTCCGCGCCCGAGCGGCGCACGCCCTCGATCATCGAGGCATGGTTGAGCTCGTCCGAGATGATCAGGCAGTTGGGCAGAAGCCTGGCGATGGTCGAGATCGAGGCCTCGTTGGAGACGAAGCCGGAGGTGAAGACCAGCGCCGCCTCCTTGTCATGCAGGTCGGCGAGTTCCTGCTCGAGCTCGACCAGCGGGTTGGAGGTGCCGGAAATGTTGCGGGTGCCGCCGGCGCCCGAGCCCATCTTGCCGGCCGCGTTCTGGAAGGCGGCAATCACGTGCTCGTTCTGGCCCATGCCGAGATAGTCGTTGGAGCACCATACGGTGATTTCCTGGGCGCGGCCGTTGGAACGCCAGATGGCGCGCGGGAACTTGCCCACGATGCGTTCCAGGTCGGCGAAAACGCGGTAGCGACGCTCGGCGTGGAGCTGGTCGATCGCATCCTCGAAGAACCGCTGATAGTTCATGTCGACTTCCCAATTTTGGGCCGGATCATAATCACTGCCCCATGCCGCGTCCACCGCGCCCAACCGGTCAAAATGCCACGCCCGTGCCCTGTTCCTAACGATGCCGGATCGTGGCCTATTCCTGGCTGTTTGAAGCAACTTGGTTTCAGTACGATGCCTCGGGCGCGACGAACTGTTACGGACTTAACATAGGGAGGCTAGTGGGCTTGCGGCGGGTTTTCCAGCGCGGTGGCTGTTGAGACAGTTTCCGATAAATCTTGATCAGCGAGGTAGATGATGACGGTTTTGGTGACGGGCGGTGCCGGTTATATCGGCAGCCACATGGTCTGGGAACTGCTGGACGCCGGCGAGAGCGTCGTGGTGCTCGACCGGCTTTCCACCGGCTTCGAATGGGCGGTCGCCCCAGAAGCAAAGCTCACCGTCGGCGATGTCGCCGATCGTGATCTGGTCGGCCGGATCATTCGCGACAACAAGGTCGACGCCATCATCCACTTTGCCGGCTCGATCGTGGTGCCGGAATCGGTCGCCGACCCACTTGGCTATTACGAAAACAACACCTGCAAGACCCGCACGCTGATCGAGACGGCCGTGCGCGAGGGCGTGCCGCATTTCATTTTCTCCTCCACCGCCGCCGTCTATGGCGGCGCCGGGCTGGAGCCGGTGCGTGAGGATGCGCGGCTCGCGCCCGAATCGCCATATGGCCTTTCCAAGCTGATGAGCGAATGGATGCTGCGCGACGCGGCGCTGGCGTACGACATCCGCTATACGGCGCTGCGCTATTTCAATGTCGCCGGCGCCGATCCAAAGGGCCGCACGGGACAATCGACGCCCGGTGCCACGCATCTGATCAAGGTCGCCTGCGAGACCGCGCTCGGCAAGCGCCCGTTCATGCAGGTCTTCGGCACCGATTATGCGACGCCGGACGGCACCTGCATGCGCGACTATATCCATGTCAGCGATCTCGCCGCCGCGCATCGGCTGGCGCTGCAGCGGCTGCGGGATGGCGGCGGCAGTCTCGTCGCCAATTGCGGCTACAGCCACGGCTATTCGGTGCTGGAGGTGATCGACAGCGTGCGCCGCGCCTTCGGCCATGACTTCGACGTGCGCATGGGGGACCGCCGGCCGGGCGACGCCGCAGCCGTGGTCGCCAATTCCGAGCTTGCCCGCAAGGAACTCGGCTGGACGCCGCAGCGCGACGATCTCGACCTGATCGTCAACGACGCGCTGGCCTGGGAACGGATCCTGACGACCAAGAACTCCGTTCGAACCTAAGCTGTTGGGCCAAGGGCTCGCGGGGCGCCTATAGACGCGGTATTGAGCCTCATGCAGCGGTGCGCGGGGGCGCGCCGCCCCATGATCCTTGAGGGAACGGCATGAAGGTCTTGGTTCTCGGCGCCGGCGTGGTTGGCACGGCGGCCGCCTATTATCTGGCTAAGGACGGTCACCAGGTGACGGTGATCGAGCGCCATGAAGCGGCGGCGCGTGGCACCAGCCAGTCCAATGCCGGCCTGGTGTCGCCGGGCGACGCCACCGCCTGGGCTTCGCCCGCCGCGCTGAAGACCTTCCTGCGCGCGCTCTGGAACCACGATCTCGGCATCAAGGTCAGGTTGCGCCTCGATCCCTATTTCTATGCCTGGAGCCTGCGCTTCCTGCGCGAATGCACGGTGACGCGGCTGCGCGCCAACACCGATGTCAAGTTGAGGCTCGCGCTCCATTCCCGCGACTGCATCAATCAACTGTCGGAGGAAGCCGGCATCCGTTACGACGAACGCAAGAAGGGCATTCTCTATTTCTTCCGCTCGCAAAAGAGTTTTGACACCGGCACCGACAATTATCGCTATCTCGGCGAGCACGGCCTGCCGATCGAGATCGTCGGCCGCGAGCGTCTGGTCGAGCTGGAACCTGGCCTTGCCGGCGTGAAGGAAAAGATCGCCGGCGGCATCTATTCGCCGATCGACCAGACCGGCGATTCCAAGCAGTTCACCGACCGGCTCGCCGCCTATGCAGCCGAGAAGCTCGGCGTGAAATTCCTGTTCGGCACGACGGTCGAGGGCCTGGACATCGAGGGCGACCGGGTGCGCGCGGTGATGACCTCGGCAGGACCGGTCACCGGCGATGCCGTCGTCATCTCCATGGGGCCGGAAAGCGGCCTGCTCGGCCGCCGCTACGGCATCGACCTGCCGGTCTATCCGGTGAAGGGCTATACAGCGACGATCCCCTTGGAAGACGAAAGCAAGGGGCCGACCATGGGCGGCGCCGACGAGGACCGGCTGATAGGCTATTCCAGGCTCGGCAATCGCCTGCGCATGTCCTCGACCGCCGAGTTCACCGGCTTCGACCGTAGCTTCAAGCCGGGTGATTTCAGGACCATCCTGGAAACCGGCAAGGACCTTTTTCCCGGCGCGTTCGACGAGAAGAAGGCCGTGCTCTGGGCCGGCCTGCGGCCGATGATGCCGAATTCGGTGCCGGTGATCGGCCGGGCGAAATACCGCAATCTCTATCTCGACACCGGCCACGGCCATGTCGGCTGGACCATGGCCTGCGGCTCGGGACAGTTCCTGGCCGACGTCGTCGCCGGCAGAAGGCCGCAGATCGATCCCAAAGGATTGCTGTACGGTACAGCGCGCTGAGAGGTCTAATTGCCGAGGTCGGCGCTGCCCCTCATCCGCCTGCCGGCACCTTCTCCCCGTTGAACGGGGAGAAGAGAGCCGGCCGCGACGCCGGCCTCCATTTTGAAACGCCGAGGGGCGGCTCTGATCCGTCAAGCAGAGCGGCGCCAAGCCCGAGCATATTCGCCCCAAGACTGATCGGTCGGTGGTTCTGTGCGCTCACCCTTGCCCATGACGGTGGCGCCATCCGACGCCAACAGCGCGGCGCCGATGCTGGTGCCGGTCGAAGTCTCCGAGGCAGCGACCGGCCTGCCTGTCGCTGCCGCCAGCATGCGGATGAAAAGCGGGTTCTGCGCGAAGGGTCCCTCGACAGTCGTCGGTCCCTCGCCGCCGATCAATTCCAGGCAGGTCGCGGTCGTCAGCGCCAGATAAAACGAGATGGCGGCGAAGCGCTGGCCGGAGGTTAGGTCGCCAGCATTCACCCACTGTGCGCCGCGATGCGGGAATGGCCCGGAGCCCTGTTGGGTGGAAGGCAGCAGCAAACCCCGCCGCGCCAGAACGGCGGCAACATCGTCTTCGCTCCACTCTTGGTTTTGGCCCTCGGTCAGCAGCGAGAACTCGCGTCCGCCCATGAAGCGCGCCGACGGCACCGGATCGCCGAGCGCGTTGATATTGACCAGCGTGTCGCGCGCGGGATCGAGCTCCACCTTCCTGCCGCCGACCGCCATGGACACCACCCATGTGCCGGTCGAGACGACGGAGAAGGGCGGTGTGTCGGACAAAAGGTGCGGCAGCAGCGAGGCGTTGGAATCGTGCAGTCCGCAGAACACGGGCGTCTGCGGGTCGAGCCCTGTCCGCCGCGCCAACTCCGGAAGGATCGGGCCAAGCCGATCCTTTGCCGGTCGCACCGGCGCCATCAGCCGGCGCCAGTCCATCCTGTCGACCAGCGACGAGTAATCGGACGTCCAGGGATTCCAGAGATCGGTGTGGCAGCCGAGCGAGCTCACCTCATTGGCGGCGATGCCGGTCAGCCGCAGCGCCCAATATTGCGGATACATCAGCATCGCGGCGGCCATAGCGAAGTCGGCCGGGAAGCGTTTCTGCTGCCAGAAGAACTGCGCGCCGAGATTGAGGCCGATGGGCAACCGCGGCGTGCCGGTTTCGCCGAAAGGCGGGCGCACGGCGTCATAGTCGGCCGCAAGCTGGTCGGGACCGTCGAATTCGTAATCGAGCACAGGCAGCACCAGTTCGCCTGAGCGGTCGACCAGCGCGCCGGTCGCGCCATGCGTGGTGATCGAGATCGCATCGATCCGCCGTTCGCAGTTGAGATCGGCGAGGCTGTTCAGGATGAACGTCCACAGCGCCTCGACATCGTGATGCGGGTAGGGCGCCTGCCGCACTGGCGCGTTGGCGAAGCGGCGCAACGCGATCTCGCTCAGCGTCGCGAGATCGACCAGCGCCACCTTGGCGTTGGTCTTGCCGATATCGATGACGGCGACGATCATGCCATATGGAACACGGTTTCCAGCGGCGCCGCCACCGGCTCGTTGTCGGGTTTGGTCTCCATGACGTCGGCCATATGCGCCCACCAGCGCTGCATCACCGGGTGCTTCGGAAGATCGGCCATGCCGTGGTCGTCGCGGCGCCACAGCACGCCGAACAGGATGTTGGTCCCCTCGTCGAGATGGATCGAATAGTCGGAGACGCCGGCCTCTCTCAGCAGCGCGACCAGCTCGGGCCAGATCTCGTCATGCCGGCGCTTGTACTCGGCCTTCATGCCGGGATTGAGTTTCATCTTGAAGGCGTATTTCTCCATCAGGCGAAGCGCCCCTCGCGCAGCCGCCGCCAGACGATCGGCAGCGCAATGACGATGATCAGCAGCAGGCCGATGAAGATCGACATGACGATGCCGGGCACGTTGAGCAGTCCGAGGCCGAACGTCACCAGCCCCATGATGAAGGCGGCGAGCACGACGCCAAGTATGCTGCCGGCGCCGCCGAGGATCGACACACCTCCAAGCACGACCATGGTGATGGCTTCAAGCTCATAGCCCTGCGCGATCGACGGCCGCGTCGAGCCGAGCCGCGAGGTGATCAGCACCGAGGCGATGCCCGACATCAGCCCGGTCAGGCAGAACAGGATGAACTTGATCCGGGCAACGCGCACGCCGGAGAACTGGCAGGCGACAGGGTTGTTGCCGATGGCGAAGACACGGCGGCCGAAGCTCGTGCGGTGCAGCACGAACCAGTAGATCAAAGCCGCGACGAGGAACAGCGCCAGCTCGAACGAGAAGACCCACCAGACATAGCCCTGGCCGAAGAAGGCGAAGCTCTCCGGATAGCCCTTGTAGGCCTGGTCGCCGAGGATGATGAAGGCGATGCCGCGAAACAGGCTCATCGTGCCGATGGTGACGACGATGGAAGGCAGGCCAAGCCGGGTGACCAGCAGTCCGTTGAAGGCGCCGCAGCCCAGTCCCACGACGACGCCGATTGCCACCAGCACCGGTGTTCCCGCGCCGGCCTGCACCGCCATGCCCATCATCGTCGAGGCTAAAGCCACGATCGCTGCGACCGACAGGTCGATCTCGCCCGAGATGATCAGCAGCGCCATGGCTAAAGCGATCAGGCCCTTTTCGGTGAAGTTGAAGGTCAGGTCCGACAGCGACCATGGATCGAGAAAATAGGGCGAGGCGAAGCTGTTCACCGCGAAGATAAGGATCGCGATGATGACGAGCAGCGCCTCCCAGGAGAAGATCGCCGACGACAGCGGCTTGTCCAACCGGTCGGGGATACGGCGCGGGGCAGGGGTGTCGGTCATGCCGCTTCCGCCTTTCTCAGGATGATGCGGCCTTGCCGGCGCTCTCCGCGCGCGTTGAGCACGACAGCCAGGATGATGGCGCTGCCCGATATCGCCATCTGCCAGAAGGGCGAGATGTTGATGACCGGCAGCGCGTTGGAGATGATGCCGAGGAACAGCGCGCCCAGCACCGCGCCGCCGACCGAGCCGATGCCGCCGGCGATCGAGATGCCGCCGATCACGCAGGCGGCGATGATGTTGAGCTCATAGCCGTTGGCGACCTCGACCGAGGCGATGACGTAGCGCGAGATCCACAGATAGCCTGCGAGCCCGCCGATCATGCCGGAAATGCAAAAGACGATGAATTTGGTGCGGCCGACATCGATGCCGGCATAGACCGAGGCGGTCGGATTGACGCCGATGGCGTGGACCGAGCGGCCGATCTGCGTGCGCGTCATGACCATGAAGAACAGCGCGATCACGATGATCGCTATCCAGGACAGAACTGGCAGGCCGAGGAAAGCGGCGCGCTGGAAATTGATGAAGTCCGGGCTCATCTGGTCGGCATTGACCCAGGCGCCGCCCGAGACGACGAAGGTGGCGCCTCGATAGATCGTCAGCGTGCCCAGCGTCACCACGATCGACGGAATGTTCAGCCGCCACACCAGGAAGCCGTTGATCGCGCCAAGCGCCAGTCCGATGGCAAGAGCGATCACGATCAGCACCGGGATCGGGATCGCCGGATGCGCGGCATTGAGCATCGCCACCACCATGCCGGTGAAGCAGAGGTTGGACGCCATCGACAGGTCGATCGAGCGCGTCAGGATCACCACCATCTGGCCCAGCGCCAGGATCATCAGGATCGACGTGTCATTGAACACCTGGCGCAGATTGGCGGGGTCGGCGAAGCCGGGGAAGCGCGTCGAGATCAGGCCGATCAGCACGACGATGCCGGCAAGCAGCCAGATCTCGCGATATTTGAGAAAGCTCTTCATGCGATCCCCGCTGCCGTCCGAACCAGCGTCTCGGCGTCCAGCCCTTTGTTGTCGTAGGTCGCCGCGATGCGGCCCTCGCGCATGACCACGACGCGGTCGGACATGCCGAGGATTTCGGGCAGTTCCGAGGAGACCATGATCACCGAAAGGCCTTGCGCGACCAATTCGGCCATGAAGCCGTGCACGGCGGCCTTGGAGCCGATATCGATGCCCTTGGTCGGCTCGTCGAGAATGATCACCTTGGGCGCTGTGGCCAGCCATTTGGCGATGACCACTTTCTGCTGGTTGCCGCCGGAAAGTGTGCCGACGTCCTGGCTGAGCGATGAGGCGCGCAGGTCAAGCCGCTCGGTGTAGGAGCGGGCGAGCGAGAACTCTTCCGCCAGCCTCAGCACGCCGGATTTCGAGGTGCGCGCAAGCGAAGGGAGAGAAACATTCTGGAAGATCGGCAGGCCGATCACCACGCCCTGCTTGCCGCGCTCTTCCGGCACATAGACGATGCCGGCCTCGATCGAGTCCGCCGCCGATTTCGGCGCGATCGTCTTGCCGTCGAGTGAGATGGTGCCTCGGCTGGTGCGGGTGATGCCGGCGATCGCCTGCATCACCTCGCTGCGCCCGGCGCCGACCAGCCCGTAGAAGCCGAGAATCTCGCCCTTGCGCAATTCGAAGCCGATGTCGTCGAACTCGGTCGGGTGCGACAGGCCGGAGATGGACAGCACCGGCGCGCCGATCTTCGGCTCGCGCTGCGGGAAGATGTGGTCGACGTTGCGGCCGACCATCATGCGCACGATCTCGTTCTGGCCGGTGTCTTTCAGCAGGCCTTCGCCCACCATCTCGCCGTCGCGAAAGACCGTGTAGCGGTCGGCGATGCGGTAGATCTCGTCGAACTTGTGGCTGATGAAGAGCACCGCCTTGCCTTCGCTCTTCAGGAATTCGATCAGCAGGAAAAGCTCCTCGATCTCCTTCATCGAAAGTGCCGCTGTCGGCTCGTCCATGATGACGATGCGCGCGTCGATCGACATGGCGCGGGCAACCGCCACCAGATGCTTGTTGGCGATGCCGAGGTCCTTCAGCCGCGTGTCGGCATCGATGTGGCCGGCGCGCATCGTCTCCAGCACCTCGCGGGCGTTCTTGCGCATGGTGCGCCAATCGATGGTGCCGAAGCGGGTGCGCGGCGCATGGCCGAGAAAAATGTTTTCGGCGACCGAAAGATCGTCGAACAGCACTGTCTCCTGGTGGATGGCGGTGATGCCGTGGCCGAAGGCGGCATGCGCGCTGGGCAGCGTCGTGGCCAGGCCGTCGATGCCGATCTCGCCTGAATCGGGCTGGTAGATGCCGGTCATGATCTTGACCAGCGTCGACTTGCCGGCGCCGTTCTCGCCGATCAGCGCCGTCACCTGTCCCGGATAGAGCGACAGGCTGACATTGTGCAGCGCGCGCACGCCCGGGAAACTCTTCGAGATGCCTGAGAGCGTCAGGCGGGGCGCCGAGGCTGGGGGCCGCTCCTTTACCGTGCCGTCATGGGCCGTCGTGTCCATAATCGTATCGAGCCCAGTTATTTATTTTCCGTGTCGACTCCCCCTCACCCGACCTCCGCTTCGCTCGGTCGACCTCTCCCCGAGGGGAGAGGAGATTTCCGAGCTTGGCTCCAGGCTCTTCTCCCCACCGGGGAGAAGGTGGCCGCGAAGCGGCCGGATGAGGGGGCAGCGCCGTTGGTTCCAGGATCAATAGATCTTGGAGAACTTCTCGATGTTGCTCTTGTCGAACTGGAAAGGCGGAGCCATCGCGGCCGAGTTGGTGTCGTCGAGCGTCACCTTGCCGACGCGGCCGATCGATAGCGTTGCGCCGGGCTTGGCTTCTTCCTTCTTCACCGCCAGGTCATGGGCGAGGTAGATCGCCGAATAGCCGAGGTCGATCGGGTTCCAGAGAGCGACAGCCTGCGAAGCGCCGTTGTCGATGAACTTCTTGAACTCCGACGGCAGCGCGAGGCCTGTGACGTTGACCTTGCCGATCAGGTTCTCGTCGGTGACGACCTGTGCGGCGGCGACGACACCCACCGTGGTCGGCGCGATGATCGCCTTGAGGTTCGGGTAGGACTTCAAGAGGCCCTTGGCTTCATCCGTGCTCTTGGCTGAGTCGTCATCGCCATAGACGGTGGCGACCAGCTTGATCTTAGGGAACTTCTCCGGCAGCACCTTCTTGGCCGCTTCGATCCAGGCGTTCTGGTTGGTCGCCGTCGAGGAGGCCGACAGGATCGCAACGTCGCCGCCTTCCGGCAGGTAGTCGGCGGCGAGCTTGATGATGGTCTCGCCGATCAGGCCGGTGTCGGAAGGGTTGAGGTGGAGCTGGCGGCCTTCCTTGGCGACGCCGGAGTCCCACGAGATCACGGTGATGCCGCGATCCATCGCCTTCTTCAGCACCGGCACCAGCGCGTCGGCGTCATTGGCTGAAACGGCGATCGCATTGACCTTCTGCGCGATCAGCGAATTGATCACCTCGATCTGGGCTTCGGCGGTAGCCTTGGTCGGGCCGATATAGATGACATCGACATCGCCCAGTTCCTTGGCCGCTTCCTCGGCGCCCTTGTTGGCGGCGTCGAAGAAGCCGTTGCCGAGCGACTTCACCACCAGCGCGATCTTGACGTTCTCGGCGTAGGCGGCATTCACGAACATGGCGGCGGAAAAGGCCGCCGTAACCAGCAGTTTCTTCAAAAAGCTCATCGAATATCCTCCCTTGAGCGTTGCATTCCATCGCCGCTGCGAGCGTGAGTTTCCCTCAGGCCTGCAGTGAAGATTCCTCCTTGTCGCTTGACTGTCTGCGGGCGACGATTAGCGCCACGCCCGCTGTTTCCAGCATCTTGGCCTCGCGGTCCTCGATGCCGTCGTCGGTGATCACGGTTGCGATGCGCGACAGCCCGCACAGGATCAGGCTCGAGCGCATGCGGAATTTCGAGGAATCGACCAGCACCACCAGTTCGTCGGCCTGGTCGATCAGCTTCTGCTCCGCCTGGATCAGCAGCGGATCGCCTTCCATCAGCCCGAGTGGCCCCAGCCCCTGCGCGCCCATGAACATGCGCCGCGCATAGAAGTTGCGCGTCACGTCATTGTCGAAGGGCGACAGGATGATGTTCTGCTCGCGGTAGATAGTGCCGCCCGACAGCATCACCGTGTTCTTCGAGTGCTTGAGCAGATGCTCGGCGATCGGGAAGGAGTTGGTGAAGATCGGCATGCGGCGTCCGGTCAGGAAATGCACCATCTGGAAGGTGGTGGTGCCGCCATTGATGATGATCGGCTCGCCGTCCGTGCAAAGGTTCACCGCTTCGCGGGCGATCGCCCGCTTCTGCGCGGCGTTCAGTGTTTCGTTGACGGAGAAGGGCCGGCCGGCAAGGCCGATGAACTGCGGCGGCGAGATCGCCTCGGCGCCGCCGCGCACCCGGCGCAGGCGCTTCTGGACATGCAGCGCCGCGATGTCGCGCCGGATCGTCGCTTCGGAAGAGTCCGTCAGCTCGACCATTTCCTGTACCGTCACCACAGGCTTTTCCTGGACGGCGGACAGAATGATCCTGTGGCGCTCTTTCTCGTGCATGGTTCCTCCCTGCCCAAGCATCAGGCCTTAGAAAACGCGCAGTGTCAATCATTTCCGATCATATATTTTCATTGTGCAGTGCAATATGATCGATATTGATCGTTTGTGATTGACAAGCGCGACGCTTGCGTAGACATTCCCGGTCGAGAAACGAGGGGCGCGGCATCGCGCTCCAAGGGAGGATACCTATGCTCGACAAGCGCTCCGGCTCGCGCCTCGCCAATCTTTGGGACGATGCAAAGGCCGAAGGGATGAGCGGTCCTGAGCTCCTGGTCTACCGCTCGAACACGCTGGGATCCGACAAGCGCGTCACCAACTATGGCGGCGGCAACACCTCGTCCAAGGTCTGGCAGAAGGACCCGCTCACCGGTGAGGAGGTCGAGGTGCTGTGGGTCAAGGGCTCGGGCGGCGACAGCGCCTCGATCAAGCTTGACGGTTTCGCCACCCTCTACATGCAAAAGCTACGCGCACTGAAAGGCCTGTATCGCGGGCCCGCGCATGAGGACGAGATGGTGGCCTATCTGCCCCACTGCACCTTCGACCTCAATCCGCGCGCGGCCTCGATCGACACGCCGCTGCATGCCTTCGTGCCGAAGGCTTGCGTCGACCACATGCATCCCGACGCCATCATCGCGGTCGCCGCCGCCAAGGATTCCAAGGCGATCACCAAGGAGATATTCGGCGACGCCATCGGCTGGCTGCCGTGGAAGCGACCGGGCTTCGAACTTGGCCTGTGGCTGGAGAAATTCTGCCTGGAAAATCCGGATGCCAAGGGTGTCGTGCTGGAAAGCCATGGCCTGTTCACCTGGGGCGACACGCCCAAGGAGTGCTACGAGACGACGATCTCGGTGATTAACCAAGCGATCGACTGGTTCGAGCGCAAATCGCAGGGCAAGGCGATCTTCGGCGGCGAGGCGGTCCAATCGCTCGACGCTTCCGCGCGCCGCGCCATCGCGGCCAAGCTGATGCCGCGGATCCGCGGCCTCATCTCCGAAAAGAGCCACAAACTCGGCCATTTCGACGACCAGCCCGCCGTGCTCGAATTCGTCAATTCGAAGGACTTGCGGCCGCTGGCGGCGCTCGGCACCTCATGCCCCGATCACTTCCTGCGCACCAAGATCCGGCCGCTGGTGATCGAGTTCGATCCGGCAAAGCCGGATGTCGATGCCGTCATCGCGCGGCTGGCCGACGACATCGCCGAATACCGCGTCGGCTACCAGGCTTACTATGACAGCTGCAAGCATGCCGACTCGCCCGCCATCCGCGATCCCAATGCCGTGGTCTATCTGATGCCGGGCGTCGGCATGTTCACCTTCGCCGGCGACAAGGCGACCGCGCGCATTTCCGGCGAGTTCTATGTCAACGCCATCAATGTCATGCGCGGCGCCTCGACCGTCTCGTCCTATGTCGGCCTGCCCGCCCAGGAAGCCTTCGACATCGAATATTGGCAGCTCGAGGAGGCCAAGCTGCAGCGACTGCCGAAGCCGAAAGCACTCGCCGGTCAGATCGCGCTGGTCACCGGCGGCGCCGGCGGCATCGGGCGCGCCACCGCCACCCGGCTGCTGCGCGAAGGCGCCTGCGTGATGCTGGCCGACATCGACGAGGCCGCGTTGGCCAGCGCCAATGACGAGCTTTCGAAAGCCTACGGCAAGGACTTCGTCCGTCTGGTGCGGATCGATGTGACGTCGGAAGATCAGGTGCTTTCCGGCTTTGCCGAGACTGCGGTCGAATTCGGCGGCATCGACATCCTGGTGTCCAACGCAGGTCTGGCCTCCTCGGCGCCGATCGAGGAAACGACGCTGGCCTTGTGGAACAAGAACATGGACATCCTGTCCACCGGCTATTTCCTCGTTTCGCGCGAGGCCTTCCGGTTGTTCCGCGCCCAGAAGATCGGCGGCAATGTCGTCTTCGTCGCCTCCAAGAACGGCCTCGCCGCCTCGCCGAACGCGTCCGCCTACTGCACGGCCAAGGCGGCCGAGATCCATCTGGCCCGCTGCCTCGCGCTGGAAGGCGCGGAGGCGCAGATCAGGGTCAACGTCGTCAATCCGGACGCCGTGCTGCGCGGCTCAAAAATCTGGACCGGCGAATGGAAGGAACAGCGCGCCGCCGCCTACAAGATGTCGACCGACGACCTCGAGGAGCATTACCGCTCGCGCTCGATGCTGAAGCGCTCGGTCTTCCCGGAGGACATCGCCGAAGCGATCTACTTCTTCGCCTCGGACATGTCGGCCAAGTCCACGGGGAACATCGTCAACGTCGACGCCGGCAACGCGCAGAGCTTTACGCGTTAGGCGCGCACTTCCCTTCTCCCCGTTCTACGGGGAGAAGGTGCCCGAAGGGCGGATGAGGGGCGACGCCAGCCGACGAATACTGGGAGAAAGTGCAGTGTCCGAAACGATCATCTCGACTGACGTCGTCGAAAAAAGCAACGCCGCGCGCCAAGCCGACCTCGAGCGCGACTACGCTTCGCTCGGCGAGCGCCTCGACCGGCGCGGCATCGCCATCGACGCCATCCGCGACAAGGTCGAGAAATTCGGCGTCGCGATCCCGTCCTGGGGCGTCGGCACCGGCGGCACGCGCTTTGCCCGTTTTCCAGGCGCCGGCGAGCCGTGCGACATCTTCGACAAGATCGAGGACTGCGCCGTCATTGCCCAGCTGACGCAGGCAACGCCGACCGTCTCGCTGCACATTCCGTGGGACAAGGCCGATCCGAACCGGTTGAAGCAGGCGGCCTCGCGCTTCGGCCTCGGCTTCGATGCTATGAACTCCAACACCTTCTCCGACGCCAAGGACCAGAAGCTCTCCTACAAATTCGGCTCGCTGTCGCATGCCGATGCCGGCACGCGCCGCCAGGCGGTCGAGCACAATCTCGAATGCATCGAGATCGGCAAGACGCTGGGTTCGAAGGCGCTGACGGTGTGGATCGGCGATGGCTCCAACTTCCCCGGCCAGGTCAATTTCGCGAAGGCCTTCGAGCGCTATCTCGACGCCATGCGCGAAATCTATGCCCGCCTGCCGGACGACTGGCGGCTGTTCACCGAGCACAAGATGTATGAGCCGGCCTTCTATTCGACGGTCGTGCAGGACTGGGGCACCAACTACATCATTGCCAAGGAGCTCGGCGACAAGGCCTTCTGCCTGGTCGATCTCGGCCATCACGCGCCCAACGTCAACATCGAGATGATCGTGTCGCGGCTGATCCAGTTCGGCAAGCTCGGCGGCTTCCACTTCAACGATTCCAAATATGGCGACGACGATCTCGATGCCGGCTCGATCGACCCCTACCGGCTGTTCCTGGTCTTCAACGAACTGGTCGATGCCGAACTCTCGGGCGCCGAGGGGTTCAATCCCGCGCATATGCTCGACCAGAGCCACAACGTCACCGACCCGATCGAGAGCCTGATGCTGTCGGCGGTCGAGGTGCAGCGCGCCTATGCGCAGGCGCTGCTGGTCGATCGCAAAGCGCTGGAAGGCTTTCAGGAGGCCAATGATGCTTTGATGGCGACGCAGACGCTAAAGGCGGCCTACCGCACCGATGTCGAGCCGATCCTCGCCATGGCGCGGCTGAGGGCCGGCGGCGCCGTCGATCCGGTCGCCGCTTATCGCGAGGCCGGCTACCGTGCCAAGGTCGCGGCGGAGCGGCCTGCAGTCGCCGGTGGCGGCGGCGGGATCGTCTGACAGGCAGCGCCACTCCCCCTCATCCGGCCGCTTCGCGGCCACCTTCTCCCCGAGGGGAGAAGAGATCAGCGCCGCCGCACGCTCCTCTCCCCTTGGGGAGAGGTCGGATTGCCCGAATTGCCCTTGCAATTCGACTCGGCAATCCGGGTGAGGGGCCACGCGCGCTGCTTCAATTGTTATTGGACTAATTCGCTGTGGCGGTTTTTCCTAGGCGTCCCCCAACGCCTGGAGCACCGCCATGCCCTTGACCCGCCGGACGCTGATCGCCGTCAGCCTTTCGCTCACCTTTGCCTTCACGCCGACCATCGTCTTCGCCGCTTCGCCAACTCCCGCCAAGGGCGAGCACGGCATGGTGGTGACTGCCCAGCATCTTGCAACCGAAGTCGGTGTCGACGTGCTGAAGAAAGGCGGCAACGCGGTCGATGCCGCGGTCGCCGTCGGCTATGCGCTCGCCGTGGTCTATCCCAATGCCGGCAATATCGGCGGCGGCGGCTTCATGACCGTGCGCATGAAGGACGGCCGCACGACCTTTCTCGATTTCCGGGAGCGCGCGCCGCTCGCGGCGACCAAAACCATGTATCTCGACAAGGACGGCAAGCCGATCAAAGGCGCCAGCCTCGACGGCTATCTCGCGGTCGGCGTGCCTGGCTCGGTCGCGGGCTTCGAGATGGCGCGTGAGAAATTCGGCACGCTGCCGCGGCAGGAATTGATGGCGCCGGCGATTGCATACGCCAAAGACGGCTTCGTGCTTAACCAGGGCGACGCCGCGTCATTCGCCGGCGGCGCCGAGCGGCTGGCGAAGGACCCGGCGGCGGCCGCGATCTTCCTGAAAAAGGACGGCAAGCCTTACGGCATAGGCGAGAAGCTCGTTCAGCCGGACCTTGCCGCCTCCCTTTCGGCGATCTCGGACAAAGGCCCGGACGCTTTCTACAACGGCGCCATCGCCGATGAAATCGTCAAGGCGAGCGGCGCGAAAGGCGGCATCCTCGCCAAGCCCGATTTCGAGCAATATGCCGTGCGTGAGCTGAAGCCGGTGACCTGTTCCTATCGCGGCTACGAGATCATTTCCTCGCCGCCGCCGAGCTCGGGCGGCGTCATCATCTGCGAGATCCTTAATGTGCTGGAGGGCTATCCGCTCTCCTATCTCGGCGCCGGCTCGGCCGAGACGGTTCACGTCATGGTGGAAGCCATGCGCCACGCCTATGTCGACCGCAACTCGGCGCTCGGCGATCCGGATTTCGTCGACAATCCGGTCTCGAGGCTGCTCGACAAGGCCTATGCGAAAGACATCCGCGACAAGATCGATCCGTTCCGTGCCGGCGTGTCGAAGGAACTGATGCCGAAAGGCTTCGGCGAGTCGAAGGAAACCACGCATTATTCGATCATCGACAAGGACGGCAATGCGGTTGCGGTCACCTACACGCTGAACGGCTCCTTCGGCGCCGGGGTCGTCGCCGACGGCACCGGCATCCTGCTCAACAACGAGATGGACGATTTCACCCAGAAGCCGGGCGTGCCCAACCTCTACGGCCTGGTCCAGGGCGAAGCGAACGCCATCCAGCCGAAGAAGACGCCCTTATCCTCGATGAGCCCGACGATCGTCACGAAGGACGGCAAGCCGTTCATGGTCATCGGCAGCCCGGGCGGCTCGCGCATCATCACCATCACGCTGGAGGTGATCGTCAACGTCATCGACCACGGCATGGACATCCAGCAGGCGATCGACGCTCCGCGTATCCATCATCAATGGCTGCCGGACACGGTCTATGTCGAACCATTCGGGCTGTCGCCGGACACGGAGAAGCTGCTTGCCGGCATGGGCTACCATCTCGACCTCAGCGACCAGATCTGGGGGCAGGCCGCCGGCATCCTGGTCGGTGGCAAGAGCCTGGCACAGATCGAGAAAGGCGGCGGCGCGCGCTACAACGGCGCCATCGACAGCCGCGCTGCCGCCGGTGAGGCGCTGGGATATTAATTGATCAGGTCACCAGCGTGATGGTCGAGGCGATCAGCATCACGGCGGCGATGGCGACGAAAAGCGCATAGATGCGCGGCCGGTCGAGCAGCAACGCATTGCCGGAAATCCAGGCCGCCGTGGCCCCTCCAAGCGCGAACAGGAAGCCGTTGCGGTGGCCAAAGGACATGGAGGCGGCCATCAGGCCGCCGATGATCAGCGCGCCGAAGACGATGATGACGGCGACCGCGTATTTCTCGAAATCATTGCCGCCGCCCATCGCCGGCCCCATCGCATTGAGATTGGGCAGGTCGTCAGGGTCGAAGGGGCTGGTCGAGCCATATTCGTCTTGACCGAGGGATTCGCGCATCATTCGTTCTCCGCTGGGCGGCAACAAACCATCAACGCCTGCCGAGCGCAACCCGGCAAAACCGCCACGGCAATGCATTCGCTGCTCGGCTGATGCCGGCGTGCCACGATTTCCCGGTCGGTTTCAACGGCGCAGCGGCGTTGCGGTTCCCACAGCATAATGCCGAAAGGTGCGAAGCGGTTTTCCGACGATATCAGCTCCATCTCTGGCCCTGATCTACCTGGAAAAATCACTGCGCACGATGCCGTGCCTTTGCAGCTTGTCGTAGAAGGTCTTGCGCGGGATGCCGAGCGCCTCGATGGTGCGCCGGACGTCGCCGTCATTGCGGCCAAGTGTCTCGCGGATGATCTCGGCCTCGTAGCGATCGAGCCGCTCAGGCAAGGGCACGGAGGTGCCGCTCTCCGTTGCCGTGGGGGAAGGCGATCCGGCAACGTCCTCGAGCCCGAGCACGAAACGTTCGGCGAAATGGGCGAGCTCGCGCACATTGCCCGGCCAGTCATGGTCGCTGAGATGACGCCGGACCGCGGCGGAGATTGCCGGCACGGCGCGCCTGAATCGGGCCGCCGCCCGCTCGGCGAAGTATCCGAACAACAACGGCACGTCGTCCCGCCGCTCGCGCAGCGGCGGGATCGACAGCGTCACCACGTTGAGCCGGTAATAGAGATCCTCACGGAAAGCGCCGCGCTGGCTGGCATCGCCGAGATCGACCTTGGCTGCCGCGACCACCCTCAGGTCGACCGGCCGTACCTCATTGGTACCGAGCGGCGTCACCTCGCGCATTTCCAAGACGCGCAGCATCTGCACCTGTGTCGAGGCCGGCATGCTTTCGATCTCGTCGAGAAACAACGTGCCGCCGCTTGAATGCTCGATACGGCCGACGCGCTTCTTCTGCGCGCCGGTGAAGGCGCCGGCCTCGTGGCCGAACAATTCGCTTTCGATGACCGTCTCCGGCAGCGTGCCGCAGTTGAGCGCCACGAAATTGCCCTTGGCGCGGCGGCTCCAGCGGTGCAGCAGGCTCGCCACCACCTCCTTGCCGGAGCCGGTCTCGCCGGTCACCAGAACGTCGACATCGGTGTCGGCGATCTGCCGCAGCGTCCGGCGCAGCCGCTCGATCGCCGGCGTCTGGCCGATCAGCGGCAATCCCTCCTGCGCCTGCTCGGCCGCCTCGCGCAGGGCGCGGTTTTCCATCACCAGCCGGCGTTTCTCCGCGGCGCGCGCAACGCTCTGCGCCAGCCTGTCGGCGGCGAAAGGCTTGGTGATGAAGTCGTAGGCGCCGTCCTTGATCGCCTTGACCGCCATGGCGATGTCGCCGTGGCCGGTGACCAGGATAACGGGGATATCGGGGTCGAGCCGCAGCACGCGGTCGAAAACCTGCAGCCCGTCGATCTCCGGCATGCGGATATCCGACACCACCACGCCGGCGAAATTCCTGTCGAGCGCTGCCAGCGCTTCGCTCGCCACTGCGTAGGGCGACACCGCAAAGCCGGCAAGCTCCAGCGTCTGCTTAGTCGCCTTGAGAAGATCGCTGTCGTCATCGATCAGGATCACTGGTGCCGGATCATGCTTCGTCATGCCGCGCCGGCTTTCGACAGATGGATGGTGAAGCGTGTTCCCTGGCTGCTGCTCGAAACCTCGATGCGCCCGCCATAGTCGGCGACGATGTCCTTGGAGATGACGAGGCCGAGCCCGAGGCCTTTTTCCTTGGAGGTGGTGAAGGGCGTGAACAGCGATTTCAGGATCGCAGGCGGGATGCCCGGTCCGTTGTCGGAAACGACCAGCGCCACGTCTTCGGTGGTTTCGGTGGCGAAGACTTCGACCCGCGCGCCATCACGGCCATCGAGCGCCTCAAGCGCGTTCTGGAAAAGGTTGATCAGCACCTGCTCCAACCGCAGCCGGTTGCCCATCACCTTCAGCGCCGGCGGCGGCAGCGTGATCGCCAGCGCGTCCAGCCGGCCGGCGAAGCGGCTCCTGAGCAACACCACGGCGCCTTCGATCACGCTGCGCAGCTCAACCGGCTCGGCGGCGGTGCGGCCCTTGCGGGCAAAGGCTTTCAGCTCTTCGGTGATCGAGCCGATGCGCTCGGTCAGCGCGGCGATGGCGCCAAGGTTCTCTTCGGCCGACGCGCTCTGCTTGCGCTCCAGGAAGACGCGCGCATTGTCGGCATAGGCGCGGATCGTCGCCACCGGCTGGTTGATCTCATGCGCGACGCCGGCCGCGACCTGGCCAAGCGTGGCAAGCCGGTTGGCCTGCACCAGCTCCTGCTGCATGACCTGCAGCTTGGCCTCGGTGCTGCGATGGTCGGCGATCTCGGCCTGCAGCCGGTCGCGTGCCAGGCTGAGATCCTGCGTGCGCTCGACGACGCGGCGCTCGAGCTCGGCCCGCGCGGCCTGCTCGGCGGCGATCCGCATCTGCGCGGACTGCCTGCGCCACAACAGATAGGCGGCTAATGCAAGGAGCGGGACAAGGACGCCCAGTGTCAGCAGCCGCATCTCGCGCTGCGCCGCCGCGATCGGCGCGTCGGCCGGAACGAGATAGTCGAGCCGCCACGGCGTCGACGGCACCGCGGTCGACAGCCGCAGATACTCGGCGTCGCTGCCCCCGGGCATGATGGCATGGACCAGCGCGACGTCAGAGCTGAGCGGTTGTGGTTTCGTGACCGGCAACGGCACCAGCGGCGCATCGCCGAATTGCTGGCTGGTGCGGATACCGGCGAGCATCGGCCGGCTGAGCGGCTCTGTCGTCAGGAAGCGCCAGGAGGGCACGCTGGTGATCAGCACCACGCCATGCTCGTCGCTGACATAGGCGGGGCGGTTGGCCTCGTGCCAGTCGGCCTCGAGCTGGTCGAATTCCATCTTGACCACGACGACGCCGAGCGGCCCCGAAGCGCCGTCGACACGGCGCGAGATGTAGAGGCCTGGGCGCTTGCTGACATTGCCGAGCGCGAAATATTCGGCCGTGCCGGACTGCATCGCGCCCGAGAAGTAGGCGCGAAAGCCGTAGTCGTTGCCGACGAAGCTCACCGGCTCGCGCCAATTGCTTGATGAGATCGCCAAGCCGTCCGTGCCGGTGACATAGAGCACCGAGGCCTTGGTGCCGGACACCAGCCCTTCGAGCTTGCGGTTGAGCACGTCGATCGCGGCAGGGCTGCGCTCGCTCAACGCGTCATGCACCTGCTGGTCCTCCGACAAAAGCAGCGGCAGCGCGCGCGGATTTTCCAACACAGCGCGCAACAGCGCGACCTTGAGGTTGGCGTCGGTGCGCCCTTGCGTGGCTAAAGCCTCGATCTCGGTCGAACGGCCGTAGAGGCCGGCGCCGTAAAGCGCCGCGAGCACGATCAGCAGCGCCACCGCCGCGAACAGCAGCCAGGCGCGACGCGCCCGCCCGGCAAGCAGTTCGGGCGTGGCAGCAAGGACAGCGGCAGGGCGTTGCAGCATGCCGCATCTGTGCATGATTTCGCACAAAGCGCAATTCGACCTATGCGGATAACCGCACGAGAGTTCTCCGAGGCCGCATGTCGCAGAATCGAAAAATCCAACAAAATCAACAAAGAGAGACACCCGGCACCATCTGGCACGCGCGTTGCAGATGCTTCCGCAGCAGCCGCGAGGCTGTGGAGGTCAACAGCCCCCTGGGAGGTCGAGCGTTTCGATCGGGGGCCGAACGGAGGATATCATGCAGACAGCAATCGCCGCCGCCGAACCGCGCGGCAAGGTTCCCTTTTACCGGCATCTCTATGTCCAGGTCCTGGTGGCGATCGCCGCCGGCATCCTGCTTGGCCATTTCTATCCCGACCTGGGCGCCTCGCTGAAGCCGCTTGGCGACGCCTTCATCAAGCTGGTCAAGATGGTCATCGCGCCGGTGATCTTCCTCACCGTGGCGACCGGCATCGCCGGCGTTTCCGACCTGCACAAGGTCGGCCGCGTTGCCGGCAAGGCGATGATCTATTTCCTCGTCTTCTCGACGCTGGCGCTCATCGTCGGCCTCGTCGTATCGAACGTCATCCAGCCCGGCGCCGGCATGCACATCAACCCCGCGACCCTCGACCCATCGAAAGTGGCGACCTTCACCGAGAAGGCGCATGACACGACGATCGTCGGCTTCCTGATGAACATCATTCCGGATACCATCACCGGCGCCTTCGCCCAGGGCGACATCCTGCAGGTGCTGTTCTTCTCGGTGCTGTTCGGCATCGCGCTGGCGATGGTTGGCGAACGTGGCCGCCCGGTCGTCGATTTCCTGCAGGCGCTGACCGCGCCGGTCTTCCGCCTCGTCGCCATACTGATGAAGGCCGCCCCGATCGGCGCTTTCGGCGCCATGGCCTTCACCGTCGGCAAATACGGCATCGGCGCGATCGCCAACCTCGCCTTGCTGATCGGCACTTTCTATCTGACGTCGCTGCTCTTCGTGCTCGTCGTGCTCGGGGCTGTGGCATGGTATAACGGCTTCTCCATCCTGGCGCTGATCCGCTACATCAAGGAGGAATTGCTCCTGGTGCTCGGCACCTCGTCCTCCGAGGCGGCGCTGCCCGGCCTGATGGCCAAGATGGAGCGCGCCGGCTGCAACCGCTCGGTGGTCGGCCTGGTCATCCCGACCGGCTATTCCTTCAACCTCGACGGCACCAACATCTACATGACGCTGGCAGCGCTGTTCATCGCCCAGGCGACCGATACGCCGCTCACCTTCGGCGACCAGATACTGCTTCTGCTGGTCGCCATGCTGAGCTCTAAGGGCGCCGCCGGCATCACCGGCGCCGGCTTCATCACTTTGGCCGCGACGCTCTCGGTCGTGCCCTCGGTGCCGGTCGCCGGCATGGCGCTGATCCTCGGCGTCGACCGCTTCATGTCGGAATGCCGCGCGCTCACCAACTTTGTCGGCAACGCGGTCGCGACCATCGTCGTGGCCCGCTGGGAAGGCGAGCTCGACCAGAAGCAATTCGCCGCCGCCATGGCCGGCCAGTTGCCGGAAGAGGCAGACCTTGCGCTCTCGGGCGGCCTGCAGCCCGCCTAGCCGACCAGCATCCTCCCGATGCCGAGCAGGCCGCGGCAAGCGCCGCGGCCTGTTCTTTTTGTCGGCTGCCGCATAGGGTGGCGCGGCGCCGCACTCCTGCCGGTGCATTCCCGTTGCATTCAGGGCCGGTCGATGAGCAGTGCGTTTCCCGAGATCTACGTCGTTCGCCATGGCGAGACGGAGTGGAGCGCATCGGGCAGGCACACCGGCCGCACCGACATCCCCTTGACCGCCAAAGGCGAAGAGGCCGCGCGCGGCATCTCCGATCGGCTCAAGGACCTGACGTTCCAGGCGGTCTGGTCAAGCCCCTCGCAGCGCGCTTTCGACACCTGCCGGCTCGCCGGCTTCGGCGAGCGCGCGGTGAAGAAATCCGACCTGCAGGAATGGGACTACGGCGCTTATGAAGGCGTGACGACCAAGGAGATCCTGTCCAAGCGACCCGGCTGGCAATTGTTCCGCGACGGCTGTCCGGGCGGCGAGACGGCGGCCGATGTCGGCGCACGCGCCGATGCCATCATTGCCGGGCTGCGCGCGATTGCAGGCAATGTGCTCATCTTCTCCAGCTCGCATTTCCTGCGTGTCTTCGCAGCGCGCTGGGTCGGCCTGCCGCCGGAAGGCGGCGAGCACTTTGTGCTCGATACCGCCAGCCTTAGCATCCTGGGCTACGAGCATGATCTGACCGAGCCGGTCATTCGGAAGTGGAACCGGAAATAGCTGCAGCTCGATAGCAGCTCAGGCGTCTCGGGAGATTAGGCGAAACCCCTCAGCCTCGTCATTCTAGGGCGGAGCAAGGAGCGAAGCGACGCGGCGCAGACCCTAGAATCCATTCCGTTACCAATGAGCGTTGCCGCGGTGCAGAGCGACCCCTGTCTTGCACCGCCTTTACCCTTTGCGCCAGGTCACGGAATGGATCCTCGGGTCTGCGCGTCCGCTTCGCCCGTGGATGACGAAGTTCGCGCGCAGCCATTGGGGTCGACGCCTACGCTGAAAGCATCGCCAGCTCCTCGGCCGTCAAATGCCGCGCCTTGCCCTTGGCAAGTTCGCCAAGCTGCAGCCGCCCGATCGCCACTCTGACCAGCCTCAGCACCTCGATGTCGAAAGCGGCGAGCAGCCTGCGGATCTGCCGGCTGCGTCCCTCGTCAAGCACGATCTCCAGCCAGGCTGTCCGCCCGCCGCTGCGCAACAGCGCGATCGAGCTTGCCCTGAGCAACTCGCCGTCGACGACGGCGCCCTGACGACAGCGCTCCAGCATTTCCTCGTCGGGCGCGGCCGCGATCTGCACGTGATAGGTCTTGGCAACATGCGAAGCGGGGTCGAGCAGTCCATTTGCCCAGCGCGTATCGTTGCTCATCAAAAGCAGCCCTTCGCTCGCCTTGTCGAGCCGGCCGACGGGCGACACGAAGGGCAGGTCGAGATCGGCAAGGCAGTCATAGGCGGTTCCGCGGCCCTCCGGGTCGTCGCGGGTGGTGACCAGCCCGCGCGGCTTGTTGACCATCAGATAGACCTTGCGCTCGGCGATGACGCGCTCGCCGTCGACGGTGATGCGGTCGCCGTCAGGATCGATGCGCAGCAAGGCATCGCGCATCGTCTTGCCGTTGACCTGCACGCGGCCCTCGATGACGAGACGCTCGGCCTGCGTGCGCGAGCAGAAGCCAAGCTTGGACAGCGCTCGGGCGAGGTTGACTTTGGCGACGATGGATCGTCTGTCGGGTTGGCGTGCCACTATCTTTGTCTTCGAACGTCTCAAAACGCCGCAACCGATGCCACGCTTGGCGAGATGGGCGCAAGCGGCTCCGTCACCTACTTCGGGTCGTCCAACGTCACTCCTGCGGCGCGCTCAGCCGCCGGTAGGTGACGCCGTCGAATGTTGCCGTCACGAAGCTGTTGACCGACATCTTGCGTTTGCGCCCGTCGCTGCAGGCATAGAGCGGCCAGCCGGCCTCGCTGCACTCGCTGGCCATGCAGATGCGGCTCACGCAATTGCCTGTGGTCAGCCGGAAACCGCCCTTGCCGGCAAAGCCCTGCAGCAGGCTGCCATCCGAGGAACGCCATGTCCGCTGCTGGAATTCGGGCCGCAGCAGCCGGGGCTCGAGCGGGGCGGCCAAACCGGCCCGCGCCGCGGGGCCGGAATACTGAAGCCGGTAGCGCGCCATGCCGGTCGTGTATGCGGTGACAAGATCGGATTGGCCCGAATAGGCCGCGGCGAGGCCGGGTCGGTCGAAAAGGTGGGACGCGCGCAACTCCGCCCCTGACGGCCTCGTCAGGGCAGCGATGGCGACAAGGGCCAGGCAGACGCGCAGCATCTCGATTTCCAGCAGCCATCCCCGATCCGGCGTGCCGGGTTGCCCGGTGCCTGCGCGTACAATCTTTCCAATCGGATTTTCGCGCAAGCGCCCGTTTTCGGAGCGCCGTAACGGATCGCCCTCGCTTCCGTCAGCTATTGGCGGCCGACGGCAGTTCGAACAAGGTGGCGCCGTTCTCGCGCCCTCGGTCGACATAACCGATCACGCGGAACCATTTCGCGACGTCGGGCCTGTTCAGCCAGCTGCGCGAATGGACGGGAAGGTTGCCGGCCAGCGCCTGGACATGGCGGATGTGGCGCTTGCAGAAGCGGACAGTCGTGGCGTTGAAGAAGTCCTCCCGCGCGGCAAAGAGCGTGTCGGCGGCGTCCGCGTGCTCATGCCAGGCGATGATCGCCACCGTCCTGTCGTCCTGCACGAGCGCATGCGCCCGGCCTTCCTTCAGGTTCATCATCAGATTGTCATAGGCGCTTTTGCTGTCCTTGCCGGCCGCCACATATTCGTCCGACATTCGCTTGGACAGGCCGCGGAAAACATCTTCCAGGTCTCCGACCGTCGCCGCGCGTGCTCTCATTTCTCCTCCTGACAGCCCGCCAGCAGTTTGCCCCAAGGAACAGGGATCACCAAGAAAACCAAATTCCCGATCCGGAGTGTACGCGCAATCTTGTTCCGCACGGAAGTGCCCGACCGCTGATCACGCTCGCATATCAGCGTTGGCTTGAGATCGCTTTTCCGCTGTCGGATCCCGGCGGCGGCTGCGTGCGCCTCGGCAATACAGACATCTGGCGGCCGATCTTGCCGCTGGCCTCACGCTGGCGACGACGGCGAGAGAACGCGTGTCGTTGAATTCATTGCAGCTCTGCCGTAAAAGGCGCAAGTTCTCGATGGCCTGCAAGGTCTGACTGCAGCGTTAGGGGTATGCATTGACGTCGAGCAGGCCGATCCTGGTCACCGGCGCAGCCGGCTTCATAGGTTTTCACCTTTGCCAGAGGCTGCTTGCCGAAGGCCGGCAGGTCGTCGGCCTCGATTCCATGAACGAGTATTACGACGTCACCTTGAAGCAGGCGCGGCTCGAGCGGCTGAAGGCGTTCTCAAACTTTCATTTCGAGCATGTCGATCTCGCCGACCGCGATGGCATCTCGGGGGTCTTTGCGTCGGTCGCGCCGCAGATCGTCGTCAACCTCGCCGCGCAGGCGGGCGTCCGCTACTCGCTGGTCAATCCGCATGTCTATGCGCAAAGCAATCTAAACGGCTTCCTCAACATCCTGGAAGGGTGCCGGCAGGCCTCGGTCGGCCATCTCGTCTATGCATCGTCAAGCTCGATCTATGGCGGCAGCACGCGCATGCCGTTCTCGGTGCATGATTCCGCCGACCATCCCCTCAGCCTCTATGCCGCCAGCAAGAAGGCAAACGAGCTGATGGCCCACACCTACAGCCATCTGTTCGGGCTGCCGACGACGGGCCTGCGCTTCTTCACCGTCTACGGTCCGTGGGGACGGCCCGACATGGCCTTGTTCATCTTCACCAAGGCCATCCTCGCAGGCCAGCCGATCGATGTCTTCAACCATGGCAACATGCAACGGGATTTCACCTACATCGACGACATCGTCGAGGGAGTGGCCCGCGTCATGCAGCATCCAGCGACGCCCAATCCCGATTGGACAAGCGCTGCGCCGGACCCCGCGACGAGCACCGCGCCGTTCAGGATCCATAACATCGGCGACAGCTCGCCTGTCGAGCTCAGCCGGCTGATCGACGTTCTGGAAGACGCTCTCGGGCGCAAGGCAATCCGCAACCTGATGCCGCTGCAGCCGGGCGATGTGCCTGCGACTTATGCCGACGTCGCCTCGCTCGAGGCGGTGATCGGCTTCAAGCCCAGGATTCCGATCGAGATCGGCGTCCCGCGCTTCGTGGAATGGTATCGGGATTTCTACCAGGTCTGATTGCAGGTCAGAGCAATTCCAGGAAAAGTGTGAGCGGTTGAATTCGGCGCCTTCGCCGTAACCTTCCGTCTGGAACTACGTCAAAAACAAAGGGATAGAGCGGCGACTATCCGAGCTCGCCGCTCGTTCAGTCGGCCCGGCGTGCCTGCCTGTCGATCCAAAGCGCGATCAGCGTGCAGGCGGCGCCCGAAAGCAGGTAGGCGCCGGCGGCGATGAGGCCGAAATTTCCGGCCAGGAGCAGCGCCGCTAGCGGCGCGAAGCCGGCGCCGAACATCCAGGCCAGGTCCGATGTCACCGCTGAGCCGGTATAGCGGTGCCGGCGCGAGAAACTCGATGCGACGACGCCCGAGGATTGCCCGAAGCTCAAGCCCAGCAGGATGAAGCCGAGCACCATGAACACCGTCTCGCCGACGGTGCCGCCGTTGAGAAGTTGTGGGGCAAAGCCGCTGAAGGCTGCGATGGCGACGGCGCCGCCGCCGAGCAGGGCGCGGCGTCCGACACGGTCGGCCAGCGGACCCGATGCAACGATCGCCGCGATGCCGAACAGCGCGCTCACCGCTTCGATGACCAGGAAACGTTCCGGACCTTCATTGGTGAACAGGAACACCCAGGACAGCGGGAACACCGTCACCATATGGAACAGGGCAAAGCTCGCCAGCGGCGCGAAGGCGCCGACGACAACGTTGCGTCCTTCCGTCCGAACCATCTCCCTGATGCGCGTCGGCTGCAGGTCGCCGCTCTCGTAGAGTTTCGAGAATTCGGGCGTGACCACGATGCGCAGCCTGGCAAACAGCGCCACGACGTTGATGGCAAAGGCGACGAAGAAGGGATATCGCCAGCCCCAGGCGAAGAAGTCGTCGGCCGAGAGGTTGGCGACGAAGAAGGCAAACAGCGAGCTTGCCACGATGAGCCCGATCGGCGCGCCGAGCTGCGGGATCATCGCATAAATCCCGCGCCGGTTCTGCGGCGCATTCAGCGCCAGGAGGGAGGGCAGTCCGTCCCATGTCCCGCCGAGCGCTAGGCCCTGCAGGAACCGGGTGAGCGCCAGCAGCCAGGCGGCGACCGCGCCGACATCCTCATAGGAGGGCAGGAACGCCATGGCGACCGTCGAGGTGCCGAGCAGGAACAGCGCGATCGTCAGCTTGGCGCCGCGGCCATAGGCGCGGTCGATCGCCATGAACAGCACGGTGCCGAACGGGCGCGCGATGAAGGCCAGCGCGAAGATGGCGAAGGAGTAAAGCGTTCCGACCAGCGGGTCGTGCGTTGGGAACACAAGCTTGGGGAACACGATCACGGAAGCGATCGCATAGACGAAGAAATCGAAGAATTCCGACGTCCTGCCGATGATCACGCCGACCGCGATATCGCCAGCGCTGACCTGGCCGTGATGCGAGCCGATCAGTCTGCTGTCCGTTTCGGAAGTCGAAGTTTCAGCCATCGTTTCCGTCGAGCTAAAGTTCGGAACGCGATTGTCGCCGTCCCGACGCGATGTTGTCGTTATCCAGACGCGATGTTGTCGTTATCCAGATGCGACGCTGTCGTCATCCAGATGCGATGTTGTCGTCATCCCATTATGCGTGCACACTTTCGCGAAAGCCATACCGGCTGGGCATTGGACAAATTGTCCAATGTCGTCGCCGTGCCTGCGGCAGTAGCCGTTGGTCCATATCGCATCGCAACCTGCACAGATCCTGCTGCAGGGCCATCGAGGGCAGCGTTTGATGAGACGATCCGGAGCCTTGCTTCTTTTTCCGCTCGCCGTGCTGCTGAGCGGCTGCGATCTGGTCGTGCTGGCGCCCGCGGGCGACGTGGCAGTGCAGCAGCGCGACCTGCTCGTCGTCTCGACCCTGCTGATGCTGCTCATCATCCTGCCGGTCATGGCGCTGACCGTGCTGTTCGCCTGGCGCTACCGGCAATCCAGCACCACGGCGATCTACACGCCGGACTGGGACCATTCGACCAAGCTGGAGCTGGTGATCTGGGCGGCACCCCTGCTCGTCATCATCTGCCTCGGCGCGCTCACCTGGCTCGGCTCGCATCTGCTCGATCCCTACCGGCGCATCGACCGGATCGAACCAGGACAGCCGGTCACCCAGAACCACAAGCCGCTTAGGGTCGACGTCGTCGCGCTGGATTGGAAATGGCTCTTCATCTATCCGGATTACGGCATTGCTTCCGTCAACGAGCTGGCGGCGCCGGTCAACCAGCCGATCGACTTCCGCATCACCTCCTCGACGGTGATGAACTCCTTCTACATTCCGGCCCTTGCCGGGCAGATTTACGCCATGCCCGCCATGGAGACGAAGCTGCACGCGGTCATCAACCGTCCAGGCACCTATTCCGGCTTCTCGGCCAACTACAGCGGCGCCGGCTTCTCCGGCATGCGCTTTGCGTTCCACGGGCTCTCCGATCAGGCCTTCGGCGAGTGGGTTACGCAGACCAAAGGTGCGCAGGCTACGCTTAGCCGCGAGACCTATCTCGATCTCGAGCGTCCGAGCGAGAACGAGCCGGTCCGCCACTATGCCTCCGTCGATCCCGACCTCTATGGCGCGATCCTCAATCTGTGCGTCGAGCGCGGCAAGATGTGCATGAACGAGATGATGTCGATTGACGCCAAGGGCGGCCTTGGGCTGGCCGGCGTGCGCAACGCCTTGCCGCTGCAATACGACAAGCTTGCCCGGCGCGGCGCGGTGTTCGGCAACGATCCGTCCTATGTCGCCAGCATCTGCACGGCGGAGGAGGCAGCCGCCGCTTCGCGCGCGGCCCGCGATGCCGGCGCGAAATATTGGCCGGTGCGCGATCTTTCCCCGCTGCGCGGGGCAGGGCTGCTCAGTCCGGGGGCAGGCATCCGCCGTGCCGACGCCGAGACGCCGTCGCTCGGCCTGCTGCGCTTCGAATTGTGAGGGATGGCGGATGCCTGAGACGCTGACCAAATTCATCTTCGGCCGCCTCACTCTGGAGTCGCTGCCGCTGCACGAGCCGATCGTCGTCGTCACCTTCATCGTCGTGGCGCTCGGCGGCCTCGCGGTGCTCGGCGCGGTCACCTATTTCAAGCTTTGGGGCTATCTGTGGCGCGAGTGGTTCACCAGCGTCGACCACAAGAAGATCGGCATTATGTACGTGGCGCTCGGCCTCGTCATGTTGCTGCGCGGCTTCTCGGACGCCATCATGATGCGCCTGCAGCAGGCCATCGCCTTCAACGGTTCCGAGGGTTATCTCAACGCTCACCACTACGACCAGATCTTCACCGCCCATGGCGTGATCATGATCTTCTTCGTGGCGATGCCTTTCGTCACCGGGCTGATGAACTTCGTCGTGCCGCTGCAGATCGGCGCGCGCGACGTCTCGTTCCCTTTCCTCAACAATTTCAGCTTCTGGATGACGGTCGGCGGCGCCATCCTGGTCATGGCCTCGCTGTTCGTCGGCGAGTTCGCCCGCACCGGCTGGCTGGCCTATCCGCCGCTCTCCGGCATCAATTACAGTCCCGACGTCGGCGTCGATTACTACATCTGGGCGCTGCAGGTTGCCGGCGTCGGCACGACCTTGTCCGGCATCAACCTGATATGCACCATCATCAAGATGCGCGCCCCCGGCATGACCATGATGCGCATGCCGGTCTTCACCTGGACCTCGCTCTGCACCAACGTGCTGATCGTGGCGTCCTTCCCGGTGCTGACGGCGGTGCTGACGTTGCTCGCGCTCGACCGCTATGTCGGCACCAACTTTTTCACCAACGACTTCGGCGGCAACCCGATGATGTATGTGAACCTCATCTGGATATGGGGCCACCCCGAGGTCTACATCCTCATCCTGCCGCTGTTCGGCGTCTTCTCCGAGGTCACCTCTACCTTCTCCGGCAAGCGCCTGTTCGGCTACACCTCGATGGTCTACGCCACGATAGTCATCACCATCCTGTCCTATCTCGTCTGGCTGCACCACTTCTTCACCATGGGCTCCGGTGCCAGCGTCAATTCCTTCTTCGGCATCACCACGATGATCATCTCGATCCCGACCGGGGCGAAGATATTCAACTGGCTGTTCACCATGTATCGCGGCCGCATCCGCTTCGAATTGCCGATGATGTGGACGGTGGCCTTCATGCTCACCTTCGTCGTCGGTGGCATGACCGGCGTGCTGCTTGCCGTGCCGCCCGCCGACTTCGTGCTGCACAACAGCCTGTTCCTGATCGCGCATTTCCATAACGTCATCATCGGCGGCGTGCTCTTCGGCCTGTTCGCCGGCATCGCCTACTGGTGGCCCAAGGCCTTCGGCTTCAGGCTCGATCCGTTCTGGGGCAAGGTCTCGTTCTGGTGCTGGGTGCTCGGCTTCTGGCTCGCCTTCATGCCGCTCTATATTCTCGGCCTGATGGGCGTGACGCGTCGCATGCGCGTCTTCGACGATCCCTCGCTGCAGATCTGGTTCGTGATCGCCGCTTTCGGCGCCGTGCTGATCGCCTGCGGCATCGCCGCCTTCCTGGTCCAGATATTCGTCTCCATCCGCAAGCGCGAAGCGCTGGCCGATCACACCGGCGATCCCTGGGACGGCCGCACCCTCGAATGGTCGACCTCCTCGCCGCCGCCGGCCTACAACTTCGCCTTCACGCCGGTCATTCGCGACAACGACGCCTGGTTCGACATGAAGAAGGCCGGCTACCGGCGCCCGCTGTCCGGATTCAAACCGATCCACATGCCTCGCAACACCGGCACCGGCGTCGTCCTGGCGGTGTTCAGCGTCGCGCTCGGCTTCGGCCTGATCTGGTACATGTGGTGGCTGGCGGCACTGAGCTTCGTCTGCCTCATCGCAACCGCGATCGGCCACACCTTCAACTACCACCGCGACTTCGACATTCCGGCTGCCGAGGTCGCGCAAACGGAAGAGGCGAGAACGACGCTCCTCGCCGCCCAGGGCTAGGAATTGAGCATGGCATCGAGCGCGATCACGGCCGGCTCGGAACCGGTCTTCCACCTGGAAGAAGAGCACGCGCACGCCGAAGGCGGCAGCACCATGCTCGGCTTCTGGCTCTATCTGATGAGCGACTGCCTGATCTTCGCCATGCTGTTCGCGGCCTATGGCGTGCTCGGCGGCAATTACGCGGCGGGTCCGGCGCCGAAGGATCTGTTCGATCTTGGCCTGGTGGCGGTCAACACCACCATGCTGCTCTTGTCCTCGATCACCTATGGCTTTGCCATGCTGACCATGGACAAGGGCCGCGTCGGCGCGACGCAAGCCTGGCTCGTGGTGACCATCCTGTTCGGCCTGGCGTTCCTCTCCATCGAGCTCTACGAATTCGCGCACATGATCCATGAAGGCGCGACGCCGCAGCGCAGCGCCTTCCTGTCGTCCTTCTTCACCCTGGTCGGCACGCATGGCCTGCACGTGACCTTCGGCATCGTCTGGATGGTGACACTGATGGTGCAGGTCGCGAGACACGGCCTCATCGAGGCTAACCGCCGCCGGCTGATGTGCCTTTCGATGTTCTGGCACTTCCTCGACGTCGTCTGGATCGGCGTCTTCACCTTCGTCTACCTGATGGGGATGCTCAGATGAGCGCTCATGATCATGCCGATCGCGACCACACCCATGGCGGCGCCGCGCACGGGTCGCTGAGGGGCTACCTGATCGGCTTCGTCCTGTCGGTGATCCTCACTGCCATCCCGTTCTGGATGGTCATGACCGGCGCCATGGACAACAAGCAGGCCGCGGCCATCATCATCATGGCCTTCGCGGTGGTGCAGATCGTGGTGCACATGGTCTTCTTCCTGCATATGACCCCTGCGTCGGAAGGCGGATGGTCGATGCTGGCGCTCATCTTCACAGTGATTCTCGTCGTCATCGTGCTGAGCGGCTCGCTCTGGGTGATGTACCACCTCAACGCCAACATGATGCCCGGGCTCCACGAGATGCGGGAGATGCCATGAGCCCCATTTCGGGCGTGGGCGTGTGGCGCGCGGGGAGGGCCAAAGCCGAGGCAAAGGACATGACCGGCTCTCATGCGGGCTCGAAGGGCTCCGCGTCGCGATTCTTGGCTGTGGCGCTTGGGCTTCTCGGCATTCTGGTGTTTCTCGGGCTCGGCGTCTGGCAGCTGGAAAGACGGGTCTGGAAGCTCGATCTGATCGCCCGCGTCGACCACCGCATCCACGCTCCCGTCGTCGATGCGCCCGGTCCGCAGGACTGGAGCGGGTTCAGCGCGCCGGATCACGAATATCGCCATGTGCGGCTGGCCGGGCGCTGGCAGGGCGGCGCCAACACGCTGGTGCAGGCGGTGACCGAGCTTGGCGGCGGCTATTGGGTGCTGACGCCGATGCGCGACGACCGCGGTTTCACGGTCCTCATCAACCGCGGCTTCATCCCGCAGGAGCGCAAGGTGGAGTTCGAGCGGGAGAAGGCCGCGCTCGCCGCGCCGGCGACGGTTGACGGGCTGCTGCGCATCAGCGAGCCCGGCGGCGGTTTCTTGCGCAGCAACGATCCGGTTGCCGATCGTTGGTATTCGCGCGACGTCGCGGCAATCGCCAAGGCGCGCGGCCTGGCGGATGTCGCGCCCTATTTCATCGATGCCGAGGCATCCGGCGCTGCTGGCTGGCCGCGCGGCGGGTTGACCGTCGTCACCTTCCGCAACAGCCATCTCGTCTATGCTTTGACTTGGTTTGCCCTGGCAGGGATGCTGGCGATGGCGCTTGCCAGCCAGGTCCTCGCCGGCCGCCGGAACTGGGATGTAGCGTGATGAATATCGCGTGGCCCCATCACGACAAGCCGTTCCTGACGCTTCCTCCAACGCGGCAGGGAGGCGCAGCCTCGGATGCCGACGTCACGAACAGGAAGAACCTGCTCCTGCTCATCCAGCTGCGCTGGCTGGCGGTGGCGGGGCAGGTGCTGACCATCCTGGCCACGCAACACTGGTTCGCCATCCCGCTGCCGCTCGCCGAGATGGCGGGCGTGGTGCTTTTCCTCGTCGGCCTCAACATCTTCAGCCTGCTCGCCCTGCGCGGCAACCGCCGGATCTCCAACGCGCAGCTCCTCGTCGCGCTGATTTTCGACATGGCGGCGCTGACGACGCAGCTCTACCTGAGCGGCGGCGTCTCGAATCCGTTCGTGTCGCTTTACCTGCTGCAGATCACGCTCGGCGCCGCGCTGCTGGCGCCATGGTCGACCTGGCTCCTGGTGGTGACGGCCTCTGCCTGCTTCGTCTTCCTCATCTTCGTTTTCCAGCCGATCGCCATTCCGCATCACGGCGGCAGCGACCTCCAGGCGCTGCATCTGCGCGGCATGTTCATCTGCTTCGTGCTCGCGGCGGGCCTGATCGTGATCTTCATGACGCGAATCAACCGCAACCTGCGCGAACGCGATGCCTATCTCGCCGACCTGCGCCAGCGTTCGGCCGAGGAAGATCACATCGTGCGCATGGGCCTGCTGGCCTCGGGTGCCGCGCATGAACTGGGCACACCGCTCTCGACAATATCGGTCATCCTGTCCGACTGGCGCCAGATGCGCGGCGTCAAGCGCAACCGCGAGCTTTCCGACGACGTGGCCGAGATGCAGGCGCAGATCGAACGCTGCAAAGGCATCGTCACGGGCATTCTCATGTCCTCCGGCCAGGCGCGGGGCGAGGGCACGATCCGCACCACGATCCGCAGCTTCCTCGACGATCTCGTCGAGGAATGGCGCGTCAGCCGTCAGCCTCTCAAGCTCGACTACAGCAACGGCTTCGAGCCGGACGAGCAGATCGTGTCCGACACGGCGCTGAAGCAGGTGATCTTCAATGTGCTCGACAATGCGCAGGAAGCATCGCACGATTGGGTCGGCGTCACCGCCGGGCGGCAGGATGAGAAGCTGGTGCTCTCCGTCGAGGATCGCGGACCGGGTTTCGACAAGGATATCCTGGACGCGCTCGGCCAGCCCTATATGTCGAGCAAGGGGCGACCAGGCGGCGGCCTGGGCCTCTTCCTGGTGTTCAACGTGGTGCGCAAGCTTGGCGGCGACGTTTCGGCGCGCAACATGGCCGAGGGCGCCCGTGTTACCCTTTCGCTGCCGCTGGCGGCGCTGACCTATGGAGACGATCGTGAAATCTGATCGATCCTTGTTCGTCGTCGAGGACGACGCGACCTTCGCGCGCACGCTCAAACGCTCGTTTGAAAAGCGCGACTACGACGTCGTGATCTGCCACGACCGCGAGGCGCTGCTGGTCGCGCTGGAAACGGCCGTCCCGGCCTACGCCGTCGTCGATCTCAAGCTCGGATCGGGATCGGGTCTCGAATGCGTCAAGCTTCTCAGCGCCCGCAATCCATCGATGCGCATCGTCGTGCTGACGGGATTTGCCAGCATCGCCACGGCGGTCGAGGCGATCAAGCTCGGCGCCAGCTATTATCTGGCCAAGCCCGCCAACACCGATGACATCGAAGCCGCCTTCGGCCGCGCCGAGGGCGACGTTTCGGTGCCGCTCACCAGCCGCCCCACCTCGATCAAGAACCTCGAATGGGAGCGTATCCACGAAACGCTGGTCGAGACCGGCTTCAACATCTCCGAAACCGCGCGCCGGCTCGGCCTGCACCGGCGCACGCTTGCCCGCAAGCTCGAGAAGCGCGTGGTGCAGTAGGGCGCCGCACCAAGATTATTCGCGAACGGCCACGGCCAGCACCGAGACGCAGTCGCCCGCCTTGACCAGGCCCGGGAAGTGACGCGCGGCGAGCAGCCCCGACATCCTTGCCCTGATCTCCTGCGGCGCCTGCCCGGTGCGCCCGACCGGATGGATGCGCGCGACAACCTGGCCGCTCTCCACAGGCTCGCCGAGGTCGACCATCGTCTCGATCATGCCGTCATCCTCGGCGAAGGCGAAGCAATCACCCGACGGCATGTCCAGCCACTGAGTTCTGCCCTTCTCGACCGTACCATCGACGATGCCGGCGTGGCGGAGCACGTTGAGGATGCCGCGCCGGGCGATCCGCACCGTCTCGGCGCGCGAGGTTCCGCCGCCGCCGAGTTCGGTGGTGACGAAGACCTTGCCCATCTCCTCGGCGGCCGTGTCATACATGCCGACCGCGTCGATCTCGGTCATGCGCATCGAGAACGGCGCCGAGAAAGCCTCGACGGCGGCGAAGGCCTTTTTCTCCTGCGCCTTGTCCGGCAACGTATGCGCCGCGCAGAACGGCACGAAGTCCAGCGTCTTTCCGCCGGAATGGAAGTCGAAGACGATGTCCGCGCGCGGCAGCAGCTCGCGCTGGAAATAGTCGGCGATCTTCTCGGTCACCGTGCCGTCCGGCCTGCCGGGGAAGGAACGGTTCATGTTGCCCTTGTCGATCGGCGAGGTGCGCGTGCCGGCCCGGAACGCCGGATAGTTCATCGCCGGCACGATGATGACCGTGCCGGAGACATTTTTCGGATCGAGCGTGCGGGCGAGTTCGAAGAGCGCCAGCGGCCCCTCATATTCGTCGCCGTGATTGCCGCCGGTGAGCAGCGCCGTGGAGCCCTTGCCGTTGCGCACGACACAGACCGGGATCATCACCGATCCCCAGGCGGAATCGTCGCGGCTGTAGGGTAGGCGCAGGAAGCCGTGCTGGACGCCGTCGCGCTCGAAGTCGACGGTCGGCGCGATCGGCGAGGGACGCAAAGCGGACATCGGCTCAGTCCTTCACGAACAGCTTGCGCGGCACGTTGGCCAGGCACTCGACGCCGGCGTCGGTGATCAGGATCGACTCGGTGATCTCCAACCCCATCGTCTCCAGCCACAGTCCGGTCATGAAATGGAAGGTCATGCCGGGCTTGAGCTCGGTGCGGTCGCCGGGGCGCAGGCTCATGGTGCGCTCGCCCCAGTCCGGCGGATACGAAAGACCGATCGAGTAGCCGGTGCGGTTGTCCTTGACGATGCCGTACTTTTTCAAGACGGCGAAGAAGGCATTGGCGATGTCCTCGCAGGCATTGCCCGGCTTGGCGGCGGCCAGACCTGCTTCCATGCCCTCAAGTGTGGCCTTCTCGGCATCGAGGAATGCCTGCGTCGGCTTGCCGAGGAATACGGTGCGCGACAGCGGACAATGGTAGCGATTGTAGCAGCCGGCGATCTCGAAGAACGTGCCTTCGTTCACCTTCATCGGCTTGTCGTCCCAGGTGAGATGCGGCGCCGAGGCGTCCGCTCCCGACGGCAAGAGCGGCACGATCGCCGGATAGTCGCCGCCGATGCCGGCGACGCCGCGCGTGCCGGCATCGTAGATCTCGGCGACCAAATCGCATTTGCGCATGCCGACTTCGATCTTGTCGACGATACGCTGGTGCATGGCCTCGACGATGCGAGCGGCGTTGCGCATATACTCGATCTCGGTCGGGCTTTTCACGGCGCGCTGCCAGTTCACCAGCGCTGTGGCATCGGCAAAGCGGGCATTGGGCAGGTGCTTCTGCAGCGCCGCGAAGGCTGCGGCCGAAAACCAGTAATTGTCCATCTCGACGCCGATGCTGAGCTTGTCCCAGCCGCGCTCGGCCAGCACGCTGGCGAGGTAATCCATCGGATGCCGCTCGGTCGACTGCACATAATTGTCGGCGTAGCCGATGATGTCGTCATGCGCGAGATAGGCGGTGCGCTTGGCGCCGTTGGCGTCCTGGCCACGGCCGTACCAGACCGGCTCGCCGGAAGGCGGCACGATGACGGCCTGATGCACATAGAATGACCAACCGTCATAGCCTGTCAGCCAGGCCATGTTCGAGGGATCGCTGACGATCAGCAGATCGACGCCTTTAGCCTCCATGGCTTTTCGTGTCTTGGCGAGGCGCTCCGCATATTCGCCGCGCGAGAATTTCAAATTTGGCTGCATTTTGTTGTCCTCGTTTGTTGGGCCTGGCGGCCAGCATCAACTTTCGAAATCGAGCCCGGCATTGGCGGCGCGTGCACGGTCGCGAGCCAAAGTGGCGATTGCGGTGTCCTGCACGCCGGTGCCGGTGAGGTCGGCGATGGTGATGTCGCTGGCCGAGCGCCGTCCCGGCTTGCTGCCGGCGATGATCTGGCCGAGCTCCGTGACCTCGGCGTCGGCGGCGAAGACCGCCGCCTCGATGGCGTGATGGAGCTCGCCCAGGCGCCGCGTCTGCTTGGCGCTGTCGGCGACATAGAGATCGGCCATGCGCAGGATCGCCGGCGCGATCTCGTTCTTGTGCTCGGCGTCCGAGCCCATGGCGGTGATGTGCTGGCTGGCGGAGACGAAACCGGCCTTGATCAGCGGTTCGGTCGACGGCGTGGTGGTGACGATGATGTCGGCGCCCGCTGCCGCGTTCGCCGCATCCGGCTCCGCGCGCACGATGATGCCGAGCTTCTCGCGCAGGCGCGCGGCGGTGGCTTCAGCCTTGGCGGCGTCGCGCGCCCAGATGCGTGCCTCTGCGATCGGCCGGACCAAACGCAGAGCTTCGAGCTGCAGCCCAGCCTGCAGGCCGGCGCCGAAGATCGCGGCTACGCTTGAGTCTTGGCGCGACAAATGCCTGGCCGCGACTGCGCCGGCGGCGGCCGTGCGGATATCGGTCAGATAGCCATTGTCGAGCAGCAGCGCCTCGACCACGCCGGTTTTGGCCGAAAGCAACACCATCATGCCGCCGCCGCTCGGCAGGCCGAGCGTCGGATTGTCGAAGAAACCGGAGCTTATCTTGACGGCGAAACCGTCAATGCCCGGCACATAGGCGGACTTGACGTCGACCTCGCCCCGATGCTCGGGAATGTCGAGCCGCAGAATCGGGGGCATCGCCACCGGCAGCGTGGCCAAAGCGCGAAAAGCGTTCTCGACGCAGGCAACGGCGTCCAGATCTAGCGTCACGATCTTGCGCAGATCACTTTCGGTGAGAATGGTTATGCGGCTCATGCTGCGCGCTCCGCGATTGTCTCGCCGCAGACGATGCGGCGGTGCAGGTCCATGTCGATGTTCTTGCCGGAGAGGATGAGAACAGTGGGGCCGTTCACTTCGACCTTGCCGGCAAGCAGCGCGCCTATGCCGACGGCGCCAGCGCCTTCGACGATCTCACGCTCCTCTTCATACGCATGGCGGATGCCGGCCGCGATCTCCTCCTCCGAAAGCAGCACGACGTCGTCGAGCAGTCCCCGGCACATGGCAAAGGTCAGCCGGTTGTCGAGCCCGATGCCGCCGCCGAGCGAATCCGCCAGCGTCGGCAGTTCCTCGACCTGCACCGGCCGGCCGGCGTCGAGGCTGGCCTTCATCGCAGCGCCGCGCGCCATCGAGATGCCGATGACTTTGGTGCGCGGGCTCACGCCTTTGACGGCGGCCGCAACACCGGCCGCCAGCCCGCCGCCGGAGAGCGGCACCAGCACGGCCGCGGCATCCGGCACCTGCTCCATGATCTCCAATCCGAGCGTGCCTTGCCCGGCGACAATGTCGGGATGGTCGAAGGGCGGCAGCATGACCAGCCCTTCTTCCGCCACCAGCCTGTCGACTTCCTGCTGGGCGTCGTCCTGGCTGTTGCCGACGATGCGGATATCCGCGCCGAGGCGGCGGATGGCGTCGAGCTTGTTTTCCGGCACCAGCCTAGACATGCAGATCACCGCGCGGATGCCTTCGAGCTTCGCCGCATGCGCCAGCGCGCGGCCGTGATTGCCGGTCGAGGCGGCGACGACGCCGCGCGATTTTTCTTCCGCGCTCAATGCTGCGATCGCATTGGAAGCGCCGCGCAGCTTGAACGCGCCGGTGGTCTGGTGATGCTCCAGCTTGAGATGAACAGGACGGCCCGCGCGGTCCGAGAGGCTTTGCGACAGCACAATAGGTGTCCGCTCGACCTTGCCTGCAATGCGCTCGCGCGCCGCGCGAATATGCTGAAGCTCAACAATCATTTCGATCACGGACATTTCGTTCACTGGGCCAGCGGCTTCGTCCACAGCCGGCCGAATTCGGGCCGGGGCGTTTCGTCGCCGCACAGCCGCAGGCAGTTCCAGGCGCTGGCCTGGTTGCTGGTGACGACCGGACGTCCGATCGCCTCCTCCATGCCGGGAACCGCCAGTGCGGCGCGCAACGCGGTGCATGAGACGAACAGCGCATCGGCCTGCGGATGGGTGACGTTGCGCGCCAGCTCGACCAGGGACGCCGGCGTGATGCGCGCCATCTCGCGGTCGTCCTCGAAACCGAGGCAGGTGAAGCTTTGGATATCGAAGCCGTGCGCGGCGAAATAGGCGGCCATCGGCCGGCTGGTCTCGACGGTGTAAGGAGTCAGGATGCTGATACGCTTCACCCCGAACGCGTTCAGGCCGCGCACGCCGGCCATCGGCGGGGTGACGACGGGCACGCCGGGCTTGGCTGCATGGATCGCCTGCTCGATCTCGGCGTCGCCGATCACCACCGACGCAGAGGTGCACGAGTAGCATATCGCATCGAGCGGCTCGTCCGGCAGGATGAGCGCCGCGCCCGCCGAAAGCGACGGCTGCATCTTGCGCAGATTATCCGGCGTCGTCGGATTGGCGTAGGGAATGCGCGCGACATAGACGCCGATCCGCTCGCTCGCCACCATGCGGCGGAAATCCACTTCGCTGGTGTGGTCGGTCGCAAGCGCGATCAGGCCGACGCGCTTTTCCAGCGGACGCGAGTCCAGCGCAGGACGCGCCGTTTCGAGGCGGATGTCGGGCAATGGGTTCATGACTTTCATCTTTCGATCCTGCCGTAGCGATGCTCCAGCCAGCGCAACAGCACAACGGAGCAGAGGCTGATGACAAGGAAGAAGGCGCCGACCAACGTCATCGGTTCGATGTAGCGGTAATAGGTGTTGGCGACGCTCTTGGCCTGGTTCATCAGTTCCAGCACGGTGATCGCCGACAGCAGCGGCGTCTCCTTGAACATGGCGATGAAATAGTTGGCCAGGGCCGGGATCATCGGCGGAATCGCCTGCGGCAGGATGATATGCGTCCAGGTGTGGCGCCCACCCAGATTGCAAGCCTTGGCAGCTTCCCACTGGCCGCGCGGCACATTGTCGATGCCGGCGCGGTAAACCTCGGCCGTGTAGGTGCCGTAATGCAGGCCGAGCCCGATGACGCCCGCTACCAGCGGCGGCAGCAGGATGCCGATGTCGGGCAGCACGTAGAAGATGAAATAGAGCTGCACCAGGAGCGGCGTGCCGCGGATGAACTCGGCGAACCAGCCGACGCTGCGCGCGACGATGCGGTTCTCCGAGCGCCGCGCCAGCGCGATCCCAAGCCCCACGATCGCCGCCAGGACCGAGCCGAGCACCGTCGCCAGGATCGTGATCTTCACCCCCTGGATCAGGGTCGGCATGATCTCCCAGACGAAGTTCCAATCCCAATCCATCAGACGCGCACTCCGTCTAGGCCGCGCGCCATGCGGCGCTCCAGCGTGCGAATGCCCCACGAGATGATCAGCGCCAGCGCGAAATAGATGACGAGAACGGAGAGGAAGGGCATCAACGTGCTGCCGGTCTGCGAGCGCACCACCTGCGCCTGGAAGGTCAGGTCGGCAAGCGAGATCAGCGACACGACCGAGGTTGCCTTGAGCAGCTCGATCGCGTTGTTGCCGAAGGTAGGCAGCATGACCAGCAGCGCCTGCGGCAGGATCACATAGCGCATGCCTTGCCAGCGGCCGAGATTGAGCGCCGTGCAGGCCTCGTATTGCTCGCGGCCGACCGACAGTATGGCGCCGCGCACGACTTCCGCCGCGTAGGCGCCGACATTCAAGCCCAGCGCCAGCACGCCGGCCTGCAGCGGCGTCAGCGACAGGCCGGCAAAAGGCAGCACGAAATAGGCCCAGAACAGTTGCACGAAAATCGAGGTGCCGCGGAAGAATTCGATGTAGGTCGTCGCCAATGCGCGGATGATGAAGAAGCGCGACACGCGTCCCATTCCGGCCAGGAAGGCCATGATCAGCGCAAGCACCGACCCCATCAGCGTCAGCTCGATGGTGACAAGCGCTCCCTGCAATATCAGGCCGAGATAGCCGGACCACTGGGTCATAAAACTAGAAGTTTCCCAACATTTGATGTGCTTGGCGCCTACCATCGACAGGGAGATGCCGGTTTACCCTCCGTAGCTGCAGCGCAGCTGCTGCGTAGGATGGGCAGGCAGATGAGGGGCAGCGCCAACCTTGAAATGCTGGCGCCGCCCCTCATCCGTCACTTCGTGATGCCTTCTCCCCGTTAACGGGGAGAAGGCAAAGGCCGCGTCCTACTTCGCCGCGCAGAGCTTCTCGCGCGTCGTCGACATCGCCGCCTTGGCCGAGAAGCCGTAGGGTTCGATGATCTTGGCGAACTCGCCGGACTTTTTCATTTTGGCGAGCTCGACGTCATAGGCGTCGCGCAGTGCCTCGTCGCCTTTCTTGAAGGCCGCGCCATCGCAATAGACCGGCGCGCCCTGCACCGGCGCGATCACTTCGAGGTTCGGGTCGTTGGCCTTCTTCATCAGGTCGTTGATCGAGAGCACAGGCAGCGAATAAGCGTCGATACGGCCGTCCTGCACCATCTTTAGGCCGCTCTGGCCATCCGGCACGACGACGACGCGATCGCGCGGCACGCCGGCATTGAGCGCCAGCTTCTCCTCGGTGCCGCCGCCCGGCGCGCCGACTGTGGCGGAGCTGTCCTTGGCGATGTCCTCGTAGCTCTTGAAGCCCTTCGGATTGCCCTTCTTCACCAGCATCGCTTCGGCATCGCAAAGCACCGGCTCGGAATAGGCGACCGCCGCGCAGCGCTCCGGCTTCATGAACAGGCCGGCGGTGACGACGTCGAAGCGGCCGGCCTGCAGGCCGGGGATCATCGCGCCGTATTCGGAGATGGAAGCGACGATGTCGTTGACGCCGAGACGCTTGAAGATCTCGCGCGCCACGTCGGGAGCCGCGCCCGACACCTTGCCGTCGGCGGCGACCGCCGTATAGGGCGGCTCGTTGGCGATGGCGACGCGGGCGAAGCCCTGCTGCTTGAGCTGCTCCAGCTTGGCGTCATCCGCCGACCGCGCGCCGGGGGCGAGCAGCATCGCGGTGATCGCGAGGCCGGCGACGCCAGCCAGAATGCCAAGTTTCTTCATTGTTCCCAACTCCTTGTTTTGTCTTCTTGGTTTGCCTTGGTTCGGGACGGCCTTTGGCCGCCCTTGGACGGCTTGCGCCGCCCGTTTGCATTGCGGTCAGACGCGATGTCCGGCCGCGATGATCTTCTTCAGGAAGCTCTGCGTTCTTTCCTGTTTGGGATGGCGGAAAATCTCATCGGGCTTGCCTTCCTCGACGATCCTGCCGCGGTCGAAGAACAGCACGCGATCGGCGAAGTCGTGGGCGAAGCCCATCTCATGGGTGACCAGAAGCATCGTCATGTCGGTCTCGGCGGCGAGCTTGCGCATGACGTTGAGCACTTCCTCGACGAGCTCCGGATCGAGCGCCGAGGTGACCTCGTCGAACAGCATGATCTTGGGCGACAGCGCCAATGCCCTGGCGATCGCCACGCGCTGCTTCTGGCCGCCGGAGAGCTGCGCCGGCATCGCCTTCGCCTTGTCCGCTAGTCCGACCATGTCGAGCAGTTCCATCGCCCGCTTCTCGGCGGCGGCGCGCGCGATGCCCTTGGTCAGCATCGGCGCCAGGGTCACATTGTCCATGACGCATTTGTGCGGGAAGAGATTGAACAGCTGGAAGACCATGCCGATCTTCTGGCGCATCCTGGCCAGGTGCCGCTCGTCGGCCGGCAGCAACTGGCCGTTGCGCTCCATGTGGTAGAGCTGCTCGCCGTCGACCTGGATATGGCCGCCGTCGATCTTCTCCAGCGTCATCAGGATGCGCAGGATCGTCGTCTTGCCTGAGCCGGACGGGCCGATCAGCGCCAGCTTCTCGCCGGGCATGACCTGCATCGATAGGCCGTCCAGCACCTTGAAGGCGCCGAAGCTCTTCGAAATCGCATCAACCTTGATGATGGGCGCGGGCAATCCATGTCCCCGTTCTGGAGAAGCCTATGCCCTTAACGATGCGAAACGCGCCAAATCATGTCAATTGAGAAAATAATATCATGACAATATTTTTCGGCGCCGCACAATTTCAGGGCAATCTGGCTCCACTTGTGCATCAGATGGCGAGCAGGAGATGCTCCGGATCGCCGAGCAACAGCTTGGCGACAACGCTCAGGCCGGCGCGCAGTTCCCCCTCGGTGGTCGATCCGAGCGAGATGCGCACGGCCGGATGCCACGGCGTGTCGGCGATGCGGAACGAGGTGCCCGGCGCGATCGCCACTCCGCGCAGGCGCGCCTGCGCGACAAAGCTCTCCTCGGCCCGGTCGCCCGGCAGCTCGAGCCACAGATGCAGCCCGTCGCGGTGACAGCGATAGTCGACGCCGGCCAGCACTTCCGCAGCAATCTCCTGCCGGCGCCTCAGCGCGCCGCGCTGCCAGTTGACCAGTTCCATCGCGGTGCCGTCGGTCACCCAGCGGGTGGCGATTTCCGCCACCATCGGCGTCGCCATCCAGTTCGAGACGAGATGGCGGTTGGCGACGGCCGCGACATAGCGGTCCGGTACCGCGAGATAGCCGATGCGCAGGCCTGGCACGACGATTTTGGTGAAGGAGGTGACGTAGAGTGTCCGCTCCGGCGCAAAGGCGGCAACCGCCGGCGGCCGGCCTTCAACCAGCGGCCCGAGTACGTCGTTCTCGATGATGGCGACGTCATGCTTGCGGGCAACCGCCGCGATCTGCTCGCGCCTTGTGGCGTCCATAAGCGTCGCCGTCGGGTTGATCACAGACGGCTGAACGAACACAGCGCGGATGTCCGAGAGGCGGCAGGCCGCGTCGAGCGCTTCGGGGACCAGCCCGTTGCCGTCGATCGGCAGGCCTTCGAGGTTGAAGCCGAGATAGCGCGCAAGCGGGATCAGCGTGTGGTGGCCGATCGCTTCGGTAGCGACTGTCGAGCCGGGCGGCGCGACGCTCATCAGCGCCACCGTCATGCCGGCGGTCGCGCCGTTGGTCAGGCTGATGTTCTGCGGCGAGGCTTCAAGGCCGCAAAGTTTCAGCCATTCGACCGCGACCGCGCGGTGGCGCGGGAAAACCATGTTCGGCCGGAACGATAGCGCCGAGCTCGACGGCAGGTTCTCGGCCAGCCAGCCCAGCGCCTGCTTCAGTTTCTCCAGATGCATCGGCTCGCAGACCGGCTTCAGGATCGAGAGGTCGATGACCTCGCCCAGCCGTTCCGGGATATAGGGCGGCTCGGGCTCGCGGCGCTGCGTCTGCACGAAGCTGCCGCGGCCGACCTCGCCGGAAATCAGTCCCCGGCGGATCAACTCCTCATAGGCGCGGCTGACGGTCTGCACCGAAAGCTTCAGATCGTCCGCCAGCCGGCGGTGCGTCGGCAGCCGCGTGCCGTTGGCCAGCCGCCCGTCATGGATGGCGCGCGCGAACTGGTCGGCCAGCGAGAGATAGGCCGGTCGGCGGATGAGAGCAGGATCTGGCTGCCATGATGTCATGACTTATTAGAGATCGAAATCAGTGCAATTGACAATCGAAATAATGCATCGTCATGGTGTCCGCAACAAAAGGCGGACCCGCATGGCGGCAGCGAAACTCGACCCGATCGACCTCAGGATTCTCGACGCCATCCAGCGCGACGGACGCATCACCAAGCTCGCGCTGGCCGAGAAGGTCGGCCTGTCGCCGACGCCGTGCTGGATGCGGCTGCGCAAGCTGGAGAAGGCCGGCATCGTCTCCGGCTATCACGCCGCGATCGCCATCCGTGTCATCGCGCCGGTGGCGACCGTGCTGATGGAGGTGACCCTGGCCAACCACCGCCAGGCGGACTTCGACCGCTTCGAGCGGGTGGTGCGCGATATCCCGGAGATCGTTGCCTGCTGGTCGGTGGGCGGCGGCGTCGACTACGTGCTGAAAGTGATGGCGCGCGACATCGACGCCTATCAGCGGCTGGTCGACGGCTTGCTTGAGCGCGAGATCGGCATCGACCGCTACTTCACCTACATCGTCACCAAGACGGTCAAGGACGAGACCGTGCTGCCGGTGGCCGATCTGCTGCCGGAATAAGGGTGAGTCGGTCCCACGATCAGCGTGGAGATTAGCCGAAATGTCCGCTACTTCGTCATCCACGGGCGGAGCAAGGAGCGAAGCGACGCGGCGCAGACCCGAGGATCCATTCCGTGACTTTGAGGCGTTGCAACGGTGCAGAATTCTGCTCCGCTGTGCCCTTCGATCAAGGTCACGGAATGGATCCTCGGGTCTACGCCGCGTCCGCTTCGCTTCCGCTCCGCCCGTGGATGACGAAGTTGTGGAGGCTCGGCCAATTTCACCGTTTGGTGGCATCCGGCGGCTGGCCAGCCAGAGAGATCGTCTGCTTCCGCACGCCAATAGAGACAATCTCTCTCTGTCAACCTGCCGAAACAGCCTCTTTGTCTCGATCGTGCGACTAGTCTCTCCATATCGCCTCGGCACCGGGAGACCCGACTGATGTCCGCGCATTTTGCCCGTACGAACCACCATGACGCGCTCGACCGCCTCGCCGATCGCCGGCTGCTGCGCGCGCTCGCCTATGTCGACGGCCACTGGACGGCGAGCGAAGCGGCGGCAAGTTTTGAGGTTACCGATCCGGCCACCGGCGCTACCGTCGCCTTTGTCGCCGCGCTCGATGCCGACCAGACGACAAAGGCGATCAATGCCGCGTCACGCGCATTTCCCGCTTGGCGCTCGGCGCTGCCGCAGGAGCGCTCGAAAATTCTGCGAAAATGGTTCGATTTGATCATCGCCGCCAAGGATGATCTGGCGCTGTTGATGACGCTCGAGCAGGGCAAGCCGCTGAAGGAATCGCTTGGCGAGATCGACTACGCCGCGTCCTTTGTCGAGTGGTATGCCGAGGAAGCGAAACGCCTCAACGCCGAAAGCGTCACCAGCCATCTGCCGAATGCCGAGATGTCGGTGCGCCGCGAGCCGCTCGGTGTCGTCGGCGTAGTGACGCCCTGGAATTTTCCGTCGGCCATGCTCACCCGCAAAGCCGCTGCGGCGCTCGCCGCCGGCTGCACCATCGTGGCGCACCCGTCCTCGGAAACGCCGCTGTCGGCTTTGGCGCTGGCCGAGCTCGGCGAGCGTGCCGGGCTGCCGGCAGGCGTCTTCAACGTCGTCACCGGTAATGCGCGCACCATCGTTGGCGCGATGTGCGCCGATGCGCGGGTCCGCGCCATGAGCTTCACCGGCTCGACCGAAGTCGGCCGGCTGATCGCCGCGCAGAGCGCGCCGACGATGAAACGGCTGGTGATGGAGCTCGGCGGCCACGCGCCGCTGATCGTCTTCGACGACGCCGATATCGACAAGGCCGTCAAGATCGCGCTCGATGCCAAATTCGCCACCTCCGGCCAGGATTGCCTCGCCGCCAACCGCATCTATGTGCAGCGGCCGATCTATGATCGCTTCTGCGCCGCTTTCGCCCGTCGCATCGAGCAACTCCGCACCGGCAACGGCCTATCCGCTGACGCCGATATCGGGCCGCTGATGCATGAGCGCGCGGTGAAGAAGGTCGAGGAGCAAGTCGCCGATGCGCTCACCCACGGCGCGCGCTGCCTGACCGGCGGCAAGCGTCACGCGGCCGGCCCGCTGTTTTACCAGCCGACGCTGCTCGCCGATGTGCCGGACGCCGCTCTGATCATGCGCGAAGAAACCTTCGGCCCTATCGCGGCTGTGACGCCGTTCGACGACGAGGCGGAAGTCGTCGCCCGCGCCAACGCCACCGAATACGGCCTCGTTGCCTATGTCGTCACCGAAAACGGCGCGCGGCAGGCGCGCATGGGCCGCGCCCTGGAGTACGGCATGGTCGCGATCAACCGGGTCAAGATCACCGGCGCGCCGATCCCCTTCGGCGGCGTCAAGCAATCCGGCATCGGCCGCGAGGGCTCGCGCCACGGCCTCGAAGCCTTCACCGATCTGAAATACCTCTGCCTCGACGTAGCCTAAGCTGCGTAGGCCTCATTCTCGTCAGGAGTCAAAAATGCTCGAACAGTCCAACGAACTCTCCGCCTGGGATCGCGACCACTTCTTCCATCCCTCGACGCATATGGGCACGCACGCGCGCGGTGAATCGCCGGCCCGCATCATGGCCGGCGGCGAAGGCGTCACCATCTGGGACAACACCGGCAAGAAGAGCATCGATGCCTTCGCCGGCCTCTATTGCGTCAATGTCGGTTACGGCCGCCAGAAGATCGCCGATGCCATCGCCGAGCAGGCGAAGAACCTCGCCTACTACCACGCCTATGTTGGCCACGGCACCGAAGCCTCGATCACGCTTGCCAAGATGATCATCGACCGCGCGCCGAAGGGCATGAGCCGAGTCTATTTCGGCCTCTCCGGCTCCGATGCCAACGAGACCAACATCAAGCTGATCTGGTATTACAACAACGTTCTCGGCCGGCCCGAGAAGAAGAAGATCATCTCGCGCTGGCGCGGCTATCACGGCTCGGGCGTCATGACCGGCTCGCTGACCGGGCTCGAGCTGTTCCACAATGCCTTCGACCTGCCGCGCGCGCCGATCATGCATACCGAAGCGCCGTATTATTTCCGCCGCGCCGACCGCTCGATGAGCGAGGAGCAGTTCTCGCAATATTGCGCCGACAAGCTTGAGGAGATGATCCTGGCCGAGGGCCCTGACACGGTCGCAGCCTTCATCGGCGAACCGATCCTCGGCACCGGCGGCATCGTTCCGCCGCCGGCCGGATATTGGGCAAAGATTCAGGCCGTGCTCAACAAATACGACGTGCTGCTCGTCGCCGACGAGGTGGTGACCGGCTTTGGTCGTCTCGGCACCATGTTCGGCTCCGACCATTATGGTATCAAGCCGGACCTGATCACCATCGCCAAGGGCCTGACCTCGGCCTATGCGCCGCTTTCCGGCGTCATCGTCGCCGACAAGGTCTGGCAGGTGCTGGTCAAGGGCTCGGACAAGCTGGGCTCGCTTGGCCATGGCTGGACCTATTCGGCGCACCCGATCTGCGTTGCCGCCGGTGTCGCCAATCTCGAGCTGATCGACGAGATGGACCTGGTCCGGAACGCCGGCGAGACCGGTGCTTACTTCCGCGCTGAGCTTGCCAAGGCCGTCGGCGGCCACCGGAATGTCGGCGAGGTGCGCGGCGACGGCATGCTGGCCGCAATCGAGTTCGTCAAGGACCGCGACGACCGCGTCTTCTTCGATCCGGCTCTGAAGGTCGGGCCGCAGATCGCCACCGCGCTAGCGGCAAGCGGCGTCATCGGCCGCGCCATGCCGCAGGGCGACATCCTCGGTTTCGCGCCGCCGCTCTGCCTGACGCGCGAGGAAGCCGACATCATCGTCGCCAAGACCGCCAACGCGGTGAACAGCGTATTGGCCAGCATCTGAGAAGTGACATCCGAGAAGCGACATGAATGCCATGACAAGAACTCTTCCCGCCACAATGGCGGCCGTGCAGCTTACGGGCCATGGCGGGCTTGAGAAGCTCGTCTACCGCACCGATGTGAAGGTGCCGGCACCTGCCGCCGGCGAGGTGCTGGTCAAGGTCAGCGCCTGCGGCATGAACAACACCGATGTCTGGGTGCGCCAGGGCGCCTATGGCACTGAAGAGGATGCGGCTGCCGTGTCGACCTGGCGCCGGCAAGGCAACACGCTCACCTTCCCGCGCATCCAGGGCACCGACACGGTTGGCACGATCGTCGCCGTCGGCGACGGCGTGTCCGCGAACCGCATCGGCGAGCGCGTCATGGTCGACTTCTCGATCTACAACCGCGACGACGATTCGCTCGCCGACATCGACTATATGGGCCACGGCCGTGACGGCGGTTATGCCGAATACCAGGCGCTGCCGGCCGAGAACGCGCATGTCGTCGACACCGATCTGAGCGATCTCGAGCTCGCCACCTTCTGCTGCGCCTACCTCACCGGCGAGCAGATGCTGGAGCGGGCGGCGCTGAAGGCTGGCGAGCGTGTGCTGGTCACCGGCGCCTCCGGCGGTGTCGGCTCCGGCATCGTGCAACTGGCAAGGGCGCGGGGCGCCATCCCCTACGCCGTCGTCGGCAAGGGCAAGGAACAGGCCGTGCTCGACATCGGCGCCGAGAAAGTGATCACGCGCGGCGTGGCCGACCTGCTCACCGCCGTCAACGAAGCGACGGGCGGCGAGCCCGTCGACGTGGTCGCCGACCTCGTCGGTGGCGCCATCTTCAACGACCTCCTACGTATCCTGCGGCCCGAAGGCCGCTACACCACGGCCGGCGCCATTGCAGGGCCGGTGGTGCAGCTGGACCTCCGCACCATGTATCTGAAGCAGCTCCAACTCCACGGCTCGAGCCAAGGCACGCGGGCGGATTTCCGCCGCATCGTGCGCTACATCGAGGAAAAGAAGATCAAGCCGCTGGTCGGCGGCGTCTACAAACTGTCGGATTTCCACCGCGCCCAGACCGACTTCATGGCCAAGGACTTCGTCGGCAAGCTGGTGGTGGTGCCGGACGCGATGTGGATCGGCGCCTGACCAGGAAAGAGGCCGGCTCGGGCTCGGCGGTTCGCCGTAGCCTTCCGTCCGGAATTGCGTAAAAGCAAAGAGATAGGACGTTTTCGCCGTTTCCATGAAACGCTGTGGCGTCACGGACACGCAGCGCTGCGCGGACGCGTGGCTCGCCGATGGCGATCCTGCATCGACAGACGGCGACGCGTTTACCCAGGTCATTGCGGCGCCGAGGTCTCTGGGTTATTTTAGCGGTTGATTGAATGCGCGATCTGCCTTGCCATCGCAGCCGCGTTCCTTGCCGTCTTGGCAGATTGTGAAGTCTTTAACAGACCGCGATGCCGCGAGCTGCGTTCTTGTGGCCGACGGGTGACAGCAGTTAGGGATTTTACCATGCTGCGATGCTGCGCGCTGATAGCAGCCTTGATCCTCGTGGGCCTCGCGACGGTGCAGGCGCACGCCGATCGAAGGGTTGCGCTTGTCATCGGCAATTCCGAATATCGCGAAATCCCTGCGCTGAAAAATCCGGACAAGGATGCCGACGACGTGTCGAGCACGTTCCGGCTGGCCGGCTTCGATGTGTTCGTCGCCAAGGATCTCACCAAGCTCCAGTTCGAGAAGCAGTTCCGCAATTATCTCGCGGCGGCGGACGGCGCCGATCTGGCGGTCGTCTACTATTCGGGTCACGGCTTTCAGATCGGCGGCGAGAATTTCCTGATCCCGGTCGATGCGTCGCTCAAGGATGCGGCCGACATCGAGGTCCAGGCGGTCAAGCTCGACGACGTCCTGCAGCAATTGCGCGCCAAATCGAAGATCCAGGTGATCATCCTCGATGCCTGCCGCAACAACCCGTTCCCCCGCAAGGATTACTGGCTACGCGACCAATTGATCGCGGCCGGCGGCACCGGTCTCGCGCAGGTCAAAAGCTCGCTGAACACGCTGATCGCCTTCGCCACGGAACCCGGCGCCGTCGCCTATGACGGGTCCGGCGATCTCAGCCCGTTTTCATCCGCCTTCTCCCGCCGCGCGCTGGCGCCGAACCAGGAGATACGCTCGGTCATGGCGGCCGTCCGCCGCGACGTGGTCGAGGCCACCAAGGGCGCGCAGGTCCCTTGGGAGAATTCCTCGCTGATCGACGAGGTGGTGCTGATGCGCCGCGCCAGCCGGCCGGCTTTGCCACCGGTGCTGGAAAAGACCGTGCCGTCGGGCGTCGGTCCGGTCGCGCTTGACCTGCCGGTGCCGGTCGATGTCGATGGCGGCGCGGTCACCATCAGCATCGAAAGGCCGCCGGCGCTGGGGCGTCTGATCCTGGACGGCAAGCCGGTCGCGACGGGCGAGCCGATAGAGGGCAAGGATCTGCCGCGACTCGCGATGGATGTGCCGAAGGGCGCCGCCGCCGAGGACCAGGTCGACATGCTGGCCTATGCCACACATGACGAGTGGGGCGGTGGATCGCAGGGCATACTGGTGTTCCGGGTCAAGAATGGCGATGGCGCCGCGGGCAAGCAGCTCGTGGCCTCGCTGGAGTCCGAGCAGAAGCAACAGGTGCTTGAGCGCGGCATCCACATCACCGGCGCCGCCGAAGCGATCGAGAACCGCGACGTCAAGATTCCGGTCGGTGTCGGCCCGGTGCCGCTGAAGCTGGATTTCCCGACCAAGGATCCGGCCGTAAGCGTGAAGCTTGCGAGCTATCCGGCAACCGGGACGCTGTCCCTGCCGGACCGGACCCTATCGCCGCAATCGAGCCTGATGGCCGACGAGGTCGATAAACTGCGCTACGAACCGCAGATAGGCGCGGTCAAGCCATTGATAGTCGGCGTCGAAATCAGGGCCGACAACGCACCGTCAAAGCCGGCGACGATGAAGCTGTCGCCGAGTGTCGACCCGTGCGACACGCAGGCAGGCGAACCCTTGGACCTGCAGGGCGTCGTTCCTGGCCTGTTGCCGAACGAGATCGGTGCCGGGGCGGTGGAGGCCTGCCGGGCGGCGGTGAAGGCGTATCCTGATGTCGCGCGGTTCCACTACGAACTCGGGCGCGCGCTGCTCGCCGCCGGCAAGGTCGAGGAGGCCAAGAAGTCCATCCAGAAGGCCGCCGACCAGGGACATGTCCGCGCGGTGTTCGAGCTGGGCTACCTCAACGCGACCGGGGCGGGTATGCCCGCCAACCGCAAGCAGGCCAACACGTTCTACGCGGCCGCGTCCGACAAGGGCGATCCTTATGGAATGACCTCCTGGGGCCGCGCCTTATTCAACGGATACGGTGTTGATCGCGATACCGGCAAGGGGCTTGACCTGCTGCTCAAGGCGGCAGCTATGGGGCACACCTATGCCATGAACGACCTCGCGGCGATCTTTACGGAAGGCCGCAACGGCGTGCCGGCCGATCCGGCTCGCGCCGTGGCCTTCCTCAAGGCTGGCGTCGAGCGGCAGGATATGTATTCGATGAACCTGCTCGGCCGCAATTATCTCGCTGGCACGGGGGTCGAGAAGGACCCCAAGGCCGCGCTCTCGCTGTTCCAGAAATCGATGGATCTCGGCCAGCCCTATGCTCCCGGCAGTCTCGCACGCATGTACAGGGATGGCGTCGGCGTGCAGCAGGACTTGGCTGAAGCGCGACGGCTGTTCGAGCTGGCGACCGACCGCGGCGATCAGTCGGCTGCGTATGATCGCGCGGCTCTGGAGATGCAAAGAGGCGACAAGGCCGACCAGGCCGTGGCCGCGCGCTATCTTGCCTTCGCGGCCGCGCTCGATCTTCGCAACGAAATTCCGGACGCAAGGACCACGCTGGCGAAATTCGGGGCGAAGGCGAAGACAGCGGCCCTGAAACAGATGCGCGGAGAACTCAAATCGAAGATTTCGGCGGATGGCTCGTTGGACGATCAGCTGGTCAAGACAGCCAGGGCGGTCTGGGAACAAGCCAATCCGCGCCGGGACTTGTTCTGATCAACAGGAGGCAATGTGGTGGGCTGGGCATCGAAACACGCAATCGTCGCAACAATCCTATCCGGCGCTCTCACGGTCGCAGGCTGCACGACCGTGACGCCCAAGGTCGAGCCGGCTCCGACGGCGAAGCATAGGACGAAAGTCGTTCGCACGACGACCGCGCCAAAAGTCGTCGAGCGCAAGAAGGTCACCGCCAAGAAACTGATCAAGCCCGTTCAGACCGAAACCGCGCCTGTCATTGCACCGATAGGCGGGGGAGGCGGTAGCGGGGGCAGTGGCGGAGGGGG